>CAWFFO010000004.1:0-39023 GCA_963815135.1 uncultured delta proteobacterium | reverse complement strand
GCCCAATCAGCCTCTTCAAAATAAAGGAAATAATCTTCGCACAACAGACCGACAATTTCCAGGAACCGCCGAGATACGAGCATTGAAGCACCTTCGATGTAGTTCATTCTGGACTCGGCGCGTTGTTGGTTTTTCCTTTTTCCCCACGGTATAAAGCGGCCATAGTGCCAAGGGAGTCCGATCCAACGGCAATAGTATCCGCCACCCATTGCCTGAATTTGTTTGCGATTATGATACAACAAAATAGTGGAGCCACATATTCCAACCTGGGCGATTGCTGCATTCGGACAACCAAATGCGTCAAACTATCATGCTCAATCACCGTATCGTTGTTCAGCAACCAACAATAGTCTGCGTCTCCGCGTGCCAAAGCATATCGCAATCCGACGTTCGTTCCTCCAGCAAAACCAAGATTTGCATTATTTCAACCAAAGTGAGTTTGGCATTCGGCAAACCAACGCCATTTTCAGCGTCTATACGACTCAACTCTTGCCAGGCGGAACGGAATTTTCTTTCACCCCATTCACGCAGCTTTACAATTGAATCATCGTGAGAACCATTATCACATACTACAATCCGAAAATCGTTATATTCAAGACACAACAAGGATTCGAGACATTCGATAGTATCCTTCCAGCCATTCCAATTTACAATAATTATGTATACTCTGCTCACAGATAAATGCTCCATCCAACGTACATTGCCCATAGTAGACTAACGAACAGTAATGGAACATCCTTTAAAAGAGATTCCGTCGGATCACCACTTTTGCCGCTTTTAATCCTATGAATATATCTAAACAGACCAAAGGTGCAAAGTGGAACGGTATACATGAGCTTTGAGTGGGCAAGCGAATACATAGTGTAGGTAACAAGTACGGAAGCGGCTGATACTTGAAGAATTGCACTCAAAGTTCCATCGGAGTAACCACATAGACTGGTCCTGTGACATGCTGCATTGGTTCCGAGCAGATTTTGCTCAGACAAACGCTTACCGGCGTCAAGTAGAGAGAAAGAAAGAACACGCTTAAAAAAAGCCATTCAGATATCTCGACAGTAAAAACGGAGCCACCAGCCTGAAGTCTTATAAGAAAGCCACATGAAATGCAAAACAGATCAACAACCGGAATATTTTTTAACCATAAGGTATACGTGATATTTACTGCCATATACAACAACAAATACGGAATCAAAATATGAACCATCAGGACAGCTATAATCAGCCCCAGAAAACTCAGCAAAACAGCAGTAAAGGCAGCCAGTTTTTTTGAAACTGCCCCGGAAGCTAATGGACGCAAGCGTTTTACAGGATGTAAAACATCATTTTCAATATCAAGCAGGTCATTAAAAATATAGAGTGCGCTGGAAACACAACAGAATGACATAAATGACAAAAATCCAGACTCCAAATTACCATACGAGGAAAACAGAGCACCGCTGAGAAATGGTGGAAAGAACAACATCAGATTTTTAATCCACTGTTGTGGCCTTAAAACAACTAAATATTGCAGGATACTCATTCAGCGCTCAATTCTTCATAAAGTTTCCGTGCAGGTTCTCGGTAACAAGTCCCCGGGCGACTGTGCTCATACGCTTTTCTGAAAAATGCCGCTGCAATTTTCTTTTTCCCAGTTATAAGCTCGATCTGACCAGATCTGTACAAATAATGAGGTTCACCCGTTTTTAAATACAATAAATCATTTGTTTCAAGAATCTCTGTCAGCAACTTTTTCGTATCCTCTATGGTCACCGCTTTACCAAGCAAATATTCATCGTAACCGCTTAGCCGCTTCAGCAGTTCGGCATCTGCAACAGCCTTGTTGCCGATTTCAGACAGCAAAATTTGACGCGCCTCATTTGGTTTCTTTCCACATAATTTTGTCCAGATCAGATTAAGCCGAATAATTCTGTTTACGTCTTTCTTATTTTTCTGCTGCAAAGCGATTTTGAACTGTTTTTCAGCTTCTTCAAATCGCCCGGCCTTTCTTAATAGAACACCATACTCGTTCCGCGCAACACCGAAATTTGGAGATTTTGCAACTGTATCTTCCAGCAGTGAAAGATTATCTCCCCAAAGTTCGCAACGCTGAAATGTCAAGACGGAAGCAATTATAATACTCAGACTGACAACCGGTACAAACCATTTATCGACTTTTAATCGTACAAGATACCGATGGGAAAAGTCAAGGCAACCCATGACTGCAAAGGCTGATGGAATATATAGATAGCGCTCAGCGAACGGTGTCCAGGTAAATGATGTAATCGCTACCACCAAGGCCGGGAGGATAAACAAAACCGCAGATATGATCATAATTCCGGGGATTTCAGTTCTTCGAAGTTTTAATACTAAAACACACAGTGTGCAAATTCCGATTATTACATAAAATGGAATAACATCCACGATTGCGACATTTAGCGGAAGCGGCAGGAATATTTTCTTCACATAGAAACCAAACGCCTCAAACGAACGTATGAAAATATTATTAATGCTACCGTCAAATATGAGCGAAATCGCATTATTACCATGTCCCTTTACATATAGCAGTATAATTAATGAGGAGGCTAAACATACTGACAGAATTATAGGAAAGAGAAGAAAACGTTTACGCCAGGTTTCATGTCTAGATGTATCGTCCGTTTCAACAGGCCAGTACTTATAAACCAAAAAAGCTACCGGTATGAACATGATGGCTGTTTCTTTGGCCAGAATTCCTACAAAAGCAGCGACAAATGCAAGAATAGCAAACCTTATCGATTCTTCCTGAATAGCACGGATCAGACTAAAAAAAGCAAACAGTATGAATATACCCGCGAACAGATCGGTCCTACCTGGAATCCAGTTTACCGATTCGCAGTTAATAGGATGAAGTCCGAAAAGAAGTGCGCAAAAGAATGGAAAGCCCTTGAATCGAGAAGAAGCAGGAAGGCGCGAGGCGATCAGAAACACCAGAAACACATTTGCCAGGTGGGCAATAATGTTTTCCAGATGCATGAAACTGGGATCCATTCCCCACAGTCTTGAGTCAAGCCAGTATGAGATGCTGACAATCGGTCTGGAATAGATTCCTGCAGTCGATTTGATTACGTCAAGGAATGAAAGGCTGCTATTGAGTCCAAAGTGATCAATAATACCTGGATCATCAAAACGGCTGAACGGATGGTTTATGGACTGGAAATAGACTGCTAATACAAAAATTAGAGTCAAAGCCAGTTTCAATTCTTTCCTGACTGTAATTTTCATGCCTTCGATACAACGGACAGAAAGAAAGATTCCATGTCCTTCCGTTGCGGCTCAACGGCTTTAATGACAGCACAGGAATCCAGAAGCTGCCTCATGGTGGCATCCAACTCGTCACGAGAAACATGTTTCTGCTCGTCCAGACCATCAGGACGACAATATCGAATCACATACCCTACAATCCCCTTTTCGAGAATATTGTCAACATGGTCAACTGCTTCGAGAACTCCTTTGGCGATGACACCGACTCGATCGCATACAGTCTCCACGTCTGCCGTAATATGTGTACTAAAAAATACCGTTTTGCTACGCTTCTTGAGATCGCAAATTATCTCCTTTACTAAAGCCCGGCCAATCGGATCAAGGCCACTCATCGGCTCGTCCAGAATGTACATATCCGGATCATGCACCAGAGCCTGCGCAAGTCCAAGCCTTTGAACCATTCCTTTACTGTAACCACGAATCTGTCGATCAGCCGCTCCTGTCAGATCCAGCAACTCTAGTACACGCTCCGATTCTTTCTGCAGGCTTGAACGATCCATACCATATGTAGAGCCAACAAATGCCAGATACTCCCGAGCCGTCATAAAATCGAAAAACGATGGATTTTCCGGAAGATAGCCGACTCTGCGGCGGGACTTGGTATCATTAGAACAAATTCCGAATACCTGTATCTTCCCTGACGTCGGCCGAATTAAGCCCATGATCGACTTGATCGTAGTGCTCTTTCCAGCTCCATTCGGCCCGAGAAATCCAAAAATCTCACCAGTTTCAATCTCCAGATCAAGTCCTACAAGTGCTGACACTTTCTGTAACTTTTTCCCACGGTATACCTTATTCAGACCTTTTATTGAAAGCGCATCCACTATTTCTGCCCCCTCACTGCAAATTTGCTGGTTGTTCGAACCTTGCCTTTGTTATCAAGATAAAAAGTGCCTCCGTAGGGGTCTTCGGGTAATCGTCGCAAGATTCCACGCTCAATAAGTTCTTCAATTCGTGCGGGAAGATGGCCATACTGTCCCTTGAACTGAGTCACAGCTGCTTGAATAAGTATTACATCCTGCAAGGCTGTCCTGCGTAGACTATACAGACTCTTCACTTTTTCATCCTTGGCATCTCTCTCCATCATTTCTAGAAATCTGAGCCCAAGTTGACTCTTATCCGACTCATAAAAATATCGAGCGGCCAGATTTGTAAACAAAGGATTGCCGGAAAGCTCGGCGGCTCTCTTCATGTAATGTGCAGCAGGTTCATACTGCTTCAGAAAGTATGAGGCATTAAAACCGGCAAAGAACGGAAGTAAATAATCCCATGTTCGATATTTCATACCGTAATCAAGCATCATGTTTACTTCCTTTGCCCGGCCTACTTCCCAGGTAAATGCACTTTCGGAAAAATAGTATGAATCCATATTATAAGGATCAAGTTTAACGGCCGTCTGGAGGGTAGTATACATATTATGATATTCAGCTGGGAGCACTATCTTATTGTTATTGAGCTCATCAATCAGGGTTCCATAATATACAAGAACTTTTACTACTGCCGCGCTTGCGACAAATAACTTATACTCACCAACCGCAACCCGGAGAACCTCCGCACTTGGAATATACCCCAATTTAACGGTAACCGGCCTGTTTTTCATGTATGACGCAAAAGGGACTATACAAAATGCGTAGCTAACCAGAAGCACAACAAACAAGAGGCGAAAGATCACGCCAGTTCCCTCCTGTTAAAGGACCACACAGTAATCATCAAGACGATACAGGTATAAAGCAGAAAATAGGACGCAGTGAAAGAAAGATTCTGTACCGAAACCGGAAGCGGATACACTGCCTGGACCTTGAAGTCAAAGGCGGCAAAATTCGGGATGCAATAATATATCGAGCTGATTACGGTTTTAGTCACAGCGGACAAAGTTTTGCCATAATCGCTGTTTATATACTCATACACCTGTTGCGAGGCACTTCCACAAAAATAGATGACCAATGTCGCCACAAAAGGAAAATAGAACGAGGTACTCAAAGATGAAAACAACATGGCGATCGCAGCAACAAGTACATACTTCAACCCGTCCATTAGAATCGCTACCCAAATATGAATCCACCTGATGGGAAAATCCGACGGGTATTGTGCCGATGCCAGTGCTATGGCTGCAGAAGCCACCAGGCCAAGGAAAATGCATCCAATCATAATGAATATTAAAATTCCGGTGAACTTACCCAATATATAACTTGCGCGGGAAACGGGGAGCCCTAGAATCGATGCCAGATAGCGTCGTTCAAGATCGCGCCAGACAGATGATGAACCAAGAATGACGGTCAAAATCAGGAGAATAATTGAGATGGCTGAAAGAGATAACGTTACCGAAAGCTCTTGCACCTGACGCATGGAAAAAAGGCTAAGGGCAGGAACCGCCAGAAAAAGCAGAAATGCACATGCAAAAAGAAGCCGAAGCAATCTGTCCCGAATAATACTCTTAAGAGTAGCTTTAATAATGACTCGAAAATTTTTCACTTACCAATACTCCATACTGTAAAAAAACGGGACGTGCCGAAAGAGGCGCATCCCGTAATTCCATATATTCAGAAAGTTAACTACTTGGCAGCAGTCCAGCCTGTCCAGTCGCAACCAGCAGTTGCAGTTGCTGGTGAGGCTGGAGGAGGTGTAAACGTATTATCCGCATCATTTTTTGGATATCTAAAAATGTTAGTATCCCCTGAGCTGGATCCATACGAAAAGGTCCCGGAAGAGTGATACGTTCCAAAACTATAGGCAATTCCAGTTGTTGCACTATTTATAGTTTCAGATGTAGCTCCATAAGCAAGACTGACATTGGCGGAAGGTTTAATGCCGGTGAGCTGTACTGTAGTCCCAAGCGTCCACGTTCCGTTCGATGTTGCGGTTCCCCATTGTGGAGTTGAAGTAGTAGCCGCTGCAAAAGAATTCGCTGAATAGCCCATCATCAAAATGGCTGCAATCAATAAAACCTTTTTCATTTTCATATCTCCTTTCACTTGAATTAAGAGTAATTAGTACGGATAAGTCTGGTTATCAGCATAAAATGATTCCAGGGCTGTTTTGTTGTTTTTGAGGTCGCTCGTTGCCGCAGCATTATATGCCTTTGCCCGGTAAGCTGCAAATTGAGGGATGGCGATGGCCGCCAGGATGCCGATAATCGCAACGACAATCAGCAGTTCAATGAGGGTAAAACCTTTTTTACATTTTAGTCTTTGTAACATGTGTTTCTCCTTTCTTTGTTGTGTTAAAAATTGGTAAGTCAATCTATTTTGAATTCAAACATGCAGAACCTGTGCCATTTCCTGTGTAGCTGGTAAACAGCTGTAATAAAGGTGGTTGCCGTATGGCTTTTTGGGCCGGTAATTTCACATGCAAACTAAAATTCTGCATACCGTCACCGCAAATGACAATTCTTGTCAGAACAATCGTCAATAGGGGTACGATTGATTATCGCTGAAAAATGCCTCGAGTGACGACTTTGAATTTTTTATATCACTTATAGCGGCGCTATTATAGGCTTTCCCACGATAATTGGAAAACATCGGGATGGCTATAGCAGCAAGAATACCTATGATCGCAACTACTATCAGGAGTTCAACAAGCGTAAATCCGTTTGTTCTTAAGTATGACATAATGGCCACCCTGTTTTTTTATTTAATATATTTTATTAAGCAAAAAAGAGGCCAAATATTTCCCATACCCTCGTCAACCGGAATCTTCACTCCTCATCCATACCAAACTTCGCAAGCCTGTACCGCATGGAGCGAAAGGTCAGTCCGAGGATTTCGGCGGCCTTTTTCTTGACCCCACCGCTCCTTTCAAGAGCTTTCAATAGAAACTTTTTCTCGATCCCGTCCATATAAGCCTCGAGGTTCATCCCGTCTTCCGGAATTTCGAAACTGTCGCCTCCGGGCAGAGACATCCGGAATCCGAAAATTTTTTCCGGCAGGCAATCTTCGTTAATCACATTATTTCCGAGGACAATGCAGCGTTCCACAAGGTTTTCAAGCTCCCGCACATTACCCGGGAAGGGATAAGCCATCAGAGTCTTCAGTGCTCCGGATGTTATCACATCGCCATCTATGGGGACATTCGAGTATTTCCTGAAAAAGTGTTCCACCAGGAGTATTATGTCTTCCGGGACCTCCCTCAATGATGGCATGCGAACCTGGACCACGTTCAGCCTGTAAAACAGGTCTTCGCGGAACGATCCTTCCCGCACCTGTTCCTCCATATCCCTGTTTGAAGCGGCAACTATCCTCACATCCGTCTTTTTATCTTCAAGTCCGCCTATTCTTCTGAATTCCCTTTCTTGAAGCACGCGTAAAAGTTTTGCCTGGAGTTGCAATGGCATTTCGCCGATTTCATCAAGGAAGAGTGTTCCTCCTTCTGCCTGTTCGAAAAGACCTGCCCTGTCAGCAATTGCCCCGGTGAAGGAACCTTTCTTGTGCCCGAAAAGCTCGCTCTCCATCAGCGTTTCCGGGATCGCGCCGCAATTCACGGCTATAAAGGGCTTGGACCGGCGGGTGCTGTTGTAATGAATAGCCCGCGCTGCCAGCTCCTTGCCTGTCCCGCTCTCACCCAAAATCAATACATTAGCCGTGCTAGGGGCAACCTTCTCAATGATTGAGTAAACTTCCCTCATTTTTTTGTTTTTGCCGATCATGCCGCTGAAGCAATACCTTTCCTGCACTTCCTGTTTCAGCCGCAGATTTTCTTTTTTCAGCGACCTCTTCTCCAGCGCGTTTCTTACAAGGATCTTGATCTCTTCCACATTGAACGGTTTGGCAATATAGTCATATGCGCCCAGCTTCATTGCCTCGACTGCCTGTTCCGCAGTGGAGAATGCCGTCATCATGAGAACCGCGGTGTCGGGAGAGGTCTGTTTGATGCCTGCCAGTAGTGATATCCCGTCGAGTCCGGGCATTTTAACATCGGAGACAACCAGGTCGTAACTATTGGTCTCTAGAAAAGACATCGCCGTTTCAGCACTCTCGGCCTGGTCAACCAGGTACCCTTCCCTTTCCAGAAGGATCGAGAGGAATTCCCGCATGCTTAATTCATCATCCACAACAAGTATTCTTATTTCCATCCGCTATTATCCTTCACAAAATCAGAATCTTTGCTTTTTTTGCCACAGACACTCACAGACAAAATCCATACTACATCTGACTTGACTACACCCTTTGTCGAACTTCAGGCCTAAAGAACAAATCTTTTGATCTCCGCTTTCGGATAGGTAAAATTCGTGTTCAACTCATGAAATAACGCATTTTCATATACTCTTTCCAGGAATCCGGCACCCAATACCTGATTCACCTCAAAGACAGCCCCTTTGATTTGGTATGTCAAATCATTTACTTCGATTTCATTGTCCTTCCCGTCTGCCATTGTCTGTGTGGGTCCGTGGCTCAATTAATTTCCTCGCCCGTCAACAATATTTTAAACTCCGTACCGGTTCCTTTTATGCTGGACACCTCTATTCTCCCGCCATGGGCTTCGACAATACGATATACGGTAGCAAGCCCCAACCCGGTTCCACCGGCCTTGGTCGTATAGAACGGTTCGAAGAGCCTTTTTGTCTGCTCTTCATTCATACCGCAACCGGTATCGGCAATGACAATTTTTACTAGATCATGGCGGCCCATGTCAAGACTTTCAATCCTTCCCTCAGATACATCAATGGCTATGCATCCTTCTCCATTCATAGCATCGGCTGAATTTATAAGCAGATTCCAGAATACTTGTTTAAACTGGTCCGCATCCACAAAGATGAACAAATTAGCCGGAGCTTCATAATTGAACCTTATCCCTTTGAATCTGGGATCCGTGGGTAATTGAGCAAAGAGATCGGAAAGGAATCTTTTTATCTCGATCTTCATTTTTACCGGTTTAACCGGACGAGCATAGACCAGGAAATCCCTGATGAGATCATTCAGCCTTTCGGTCTCACGCAAAACGATATCGAGAAGTTTCCTGTCCCGCTCCGCAATACCGTCTCCATTTGCGATCATCTGCACCGACCCGCTGATGGATGCCAGCGGATTGCGAATCTCATGGGCAATGCTTGCCGACAGTTCTCCCACAGCAACCAGTCGGTCAGTCCTTTTCAGATCTTCCTCCATTTTCTTGATTCTCGTCAAATCCTGGAAATTGATGATATGACCGTCCCGTTCACCGTTTTTGTCGATCATGGGCACCGAATTGAAACCGAGAATCCGCATTTCACCAGGGATTGTGCTGCATTTGATCTCGCCCCTGCTGATATGCTCATCCCCTCCCGCAAAGGCGACAAATTCGGGAAAAACATCTTCAAGGGCCCTGTCATATGCATCCTCCTGTGTAATTCCTGATAGTTTTTCTGCATAATGATTGAAAACCCGTATTTTCCCATCTCTGTTGACCGTCAGCAAACCGCTTGAGAGATTGGATACCACCGAGCTGTAAATGCGTTCCAGTTCCTCAAGGTCGATTATCTTGTCCTTAAGGGCGCTTTCGCTCTTTCTGGCCTGCTCGGCCAGGATCCCGGTCAGGAACGCTACGGCGTAAAATGCAAAAATATTTATGCTGGCAATGTAAAAAATATACCTGTTGTCATATTGCAGCGGCGGCAGGTAATTTTGACTGGGTGGCTTCAGAACACCATAATACAGAAGATTGACCATTGCCCCGTAGAGGATGGAGCACAGCGAAGCCGTGTAGATAGCCTCCTTGCGCGCAAGAAGAACACTGGCATTGATTATGGAAAGAAGGTACAGAAAAGAAAACGGACTGTCGATTCCTCCGGTCATAAACAGCAGTACTGTGACAAAAATCAGGTCCCATATTATCTGCAGATATGTGAGCCCCCTGATGTGTCTGATGGAAGGCTTGAGAGCAAGGAGAGAAATTATCGAAAATGCGTAAGTGACTATAAACAGATTTGTAAAACGGGAAAGAGCCTGCGTTCCCAGACTTGCAGGCTCCTTTATATCAAGAAAGAGTATCGCTGCCAGAAAAAAAGTTACAACGACAATCCTGGCGGTTATAAACCATGTCAGCTTTCTGGCATGTTCCATCATTTATCCGCCGACAGTGCCGGCAATTTTGAAAATCGGCAGATACATGGCAATAACAAGACCGCCTACTGTAGTCCCGAGGAATACCATCAGAAGCGGTTCCATCATGGATGTAAGAGCACTCACCGCCGAGTCGACCTCATCATCATAAAAATCCGCAATCTTGTTGAGCATGGTATCCATGGCGCCTGTCGCTTCGCCGACCGATATCATCTGTACCACCATGGGCGGGAAGACACCGCAATCTGCCAGCGGCTCGGCCATGGTCTTGCCTTCCGAAATGGACTGCCGAACCTTATAAACAGCCTCTTCAACAACCTTGTTTCCGGCAGTCTTGGCCACAATTTCAAGCCCGTCCATAATGGGAACGCCGCTGCTGATCATCGTTCCAAGTGTCCGCGTAAACCTTGCCACTGCCACCTTTCTGATAAGCATGCCGAATATTGGGGCCTTAAGAGCATAAGTATCAATTACTTTTTTCCCGTTTTCCGTGGCGTAATATTTTTTGAATCCGACAACCAAAATTATTATGGCACCAACTATAACAAAAATGTAATTCACAAAGAAGTTACTGAGCGCGATAACAACTTTGGTTGGTGCGGGCAGGTCGCCGCCGAAATCCTTAAACATTTTGGCAAAAGTCGGGATGACAAAAATCAGGATTACGGCGATGACAATTATTGCTATTGCCATAATTGTCGTGGGGTAAATCATGGCCCCCTTTACCTGCTTCTTCAGCTTCATTGCCTTTTCCATGTATGCAGCCAGACGATTCAGAATGGTATCGAGGATACCGCCCACTTCGCCGGCGGCCACCAAGTTGACATAGAGCTCGTCAAAGGTCTTGGGATGTTTTTTCAGCGCGTCGGCGAATGTAGAACCCGATTCCACGCTTTCCTTTACCTTATGAATGATATCCTTGAAAGTATTGTTTTCCTGCTGGCCTGAGAGAATATCAAGACACTGCACGAGCGGCAAGCCGGAATCGATCATGGTCGCGAACTGGCGTGTGAAGACAACCAGTTCCTTGGTCGTTACCTTGCCGCCAAAACCGGGAATTTTAATTTCTTTCGAAAGGCCTTTACCCTCTTCTTTTATTTTTATACCGCTGAAAGCAAACCTCTTCAGTTGGGCTTCCACGGCAGCCGTACTTGACGCTTCCATGACACCCTTCTGAATGGTTCCGGATTTGCCCCTTGCTTCCCAACTGAACTTGGCCATTACATCCTCCTCATGAGCCGCTTATCTTCTTTTTTAAAAATGTATTATTTAAGAGTTCCGTAAATATTGTTTCTGCTCTTGTTCCAGAAATATTTTATTCACTCATGTGGTTGATTCATGCAATTTTTTATCCAAACAAAATACATTTTGTTTACAAAATTGTTAAAGCTGAGATTCATATTTACTGCCCCAACAGCCTGATTCTACGATCTTCTTTGAGTATTTGCCGAACCGCTGCTTGTCATCATCTGCTTCAATTCATCGGGGTCGGAAGACCTCCCCATTGCCTCTTCAAGAGAGATGATCCGTCGCTGGTATAGACCGAAGAGACACTGGTTCATTGTCTGCATGCCGAATTTTTCCTGTCCGACCTGCATCTGAGAATAAATCTGGTGCAGTTTGTCTTCTCTTATCAGGTTCCGGATTGCGGGATTGGGAACCATTATTTCCAGGCCGAGCGCCCGGCCCTTCCCGGAAGCCCTGGGAATGAGCGTTTGGGACAGAATTCCTTCGAGAACGAAAGAAAGCTGCGCGCGCACCTGAGTCTGCTGATAGGGAGGGAAAACGTCGATAATACGGTTTATGGTCTGGACACAGGAGTTCGTATGCAGGGTGGCAAAACAGAGATGCCCGGTTTCGGCCAGTGTGAGCGCCGCCTCAATGGTTTCCAGGTCCCTCATCTCACCAACCAGGACAACGTCCGGATCCTGGCGCAGGACGTATTTCAAGGCATTTTTAAAACTTTTGGTATCTGCTCCGATTTCACGCTGGTTCACAAGGCAGCCTTTGTGCGGATGCAGATATTCTATCGGGTCCTCAATGGTAACAATATGGTCCCGGCGCTCCGTGTTTATTTTTTCGATGATGGATGCAAGTGTCGTGGACTTACCACTCCCGGTCGGCCCTGTAACAAGAATCAGCCCTCTCGGTTTCGAAGCAAGGTCAGAGACAACCGGCGGCAGTCCGAGTTCTTCAAATGTAAGAATTTTGTAGGGAATGGTCCTGAAGACGCCGGCAACCGCACCGCGCTGGACAAATACATTCGCCCTGAAACGCGAAAGCCCTTTTACCCCGAAGGACAGGTCGAGTTCGTTTTCTTCCTCGAAACGCTGCTTCTGGCTGTCCGTCAGTACGCTGTAACATAACTGTTTTGTCTCGACAGGATTGAGCGGCGGCAAATCAAGAGTAACAAGGTGACCGTCCACCCTTATCTGCGGCGGCGTATTCGTCGTTATATGAAGGTCGGAGCCTTCTCTTTCGATAAGCACTTTCAGCATTTCATGCAAATTGGCCATATACTCTCATCCCTCCTAATCGTCGGCGGCTGTTACCCGCAGGACTTCTTCAAATGAAGTTACGCCTTCCTTAAGCTTCGTCAAACCTGACTGTCTCATGGTCTTTATTCCAAGCCGCATCGATTCGCGCTTCAGCTCGGCGGTGTTGGCGCCGTTGAGCACCAGTTCCCTGAGCTCTTCCAGCATCGGCATGACCTGGTAAAAACCGACCCTGCCCTTGTAACCGGTATTGTTGCATTTTGCACATCCCTGCCCCCTGTAGCAGACGTATTCACCGGCCTCTTCTTTCGGCACACCCGCAATTACAAGAGACTGCACCGGAACCTCTTCGATTATTTTGCACTCCGCGCAAACCCTTCTTGCAAGCCTCTGCGCGGTTATCAGGTTTACGGCCGACGCGACCAGAAAGGGTTCTATACCCATGTTGAGCAGACGGTTGACAGTTGCCGGAGCATCATTCGTATGGAGTGTGGAAAGGACCAGGTGACCGGTCAAGGCTGCCTTAACCGCGATTTCAGCGGTTTCGAAATCGCGTATCTCGCCTATCATTATGATGTCCGGGTCCTGCCTCAGGAAGGAACGCAAGGCCGCGGCGAAGTTGAGGCCGATATCTTCATGCATCTGGACCTGGTTTATGCCGGCAAAATTGAATTCGACCGGGTCTTCGGCGGTAGAGATGTTTTCCGAAGTTTTGTTCAGTTCGGAAAGCGCCGAATACAGCGAAACTGTCTTGCCGCTTCCGGTCGGCCCGGTAACCAGGACCATGCCGAAAGGCTTGTGAATGGCCTCCTTGAACCGTTCAAGAGCCTCCGGTTCGTAACCAAGCCTGGTCATATCAAGCTGGAGACTCGATTTATCGAGAAGCCGGAGCACTATTTTTTCGCCGAACAGGGTGGGCAGAACGGAAACACGGAAATCCATATCTTTTCCGCCACCCATTTTAATCTTTATACGGCCATCCTGCGGCAGTCGCCTTTCGGCGATATCCAGTTCCGCCATGATCTTTACTCTCGACGTAATCGCGTTTTTCAACTTTATCGGAGGCTTCATCACTTCGTAGAGGACACCGTCGATCCTGTAACGCACCCTGAAGGAACGTTCATAGGGCTCTATATGGATATCGCTTGCCTTCTTTTTAATGGCATCGGTCAGGATCATATTGACAAGCTTGACAACCGGCGCATCCTCGGTGGCCCTTTCCAGGGAGTTTAAGTCGACCTGTTCCTCATCACCGATTACCTCCAGGTCCTCCATGTCCAGGTCGCTCATCATGTCGGCCAGGGAAGCAGACTGGTCGTAATATTTATCTATGGCGACCTTGATGCCCGTATCCGAAGCGACAACAACCTCGACATTGTAGCCGGTCATGAATTTTATATCGTCTATTGCCAGGATGTTTGAGGGATCGCTCATGGCAACGATCAAGGTGGGACCCGATCTGTTGACCGGTATTGTCTGGTATTTCTGCACAACCTCAAGGGGTATCAGCTTTATTACTGCGGGGTCGATCTCGTAATCGGACAGATTGATGGACGGCACGCTGTACTGCTTTGAAAGAAAAGCAGTCAGTTCATTTTCAGTTATAAAACCGTTTTTAATGAATATGGAACCAAGCCTTACATGTCCGCCCGTTTCTTTTTGCTCGGCGAGAGCACTCTGCAATTGTTCATTAGTTATGAGATTACTTCTTACAAGAAGATCGCCAAGTCTGGTTGACTGCATGCTTACCCCGTTTCCCAGAAATATAATTAAAGCGAATACTATTTAGAAAAAACCCTAATGTCAAGAACTTAGTGATCCTGCAGCCCTTTCATTAGGACATTCTTCATGAAACCATCCGGTGGTTTCAGCCCGGTCCAGATTGTAAAGGCTGCCTCCCCCTGTGCGGCGAGCATACCGATTCCATTTGCGCACTTTATGCCTATCTCCGCAGCAGCCGCAAGCAATGGTGTCTCCGGTGGTGAATAAACCATATCGTAAACCACTGAGCCGGGATTTATCGCAGCAAGATTTATACCGTTGAAAGCCGTTCCGCTCATACCTACAGATGTTGTATTCAGAAGAAGATCAACCGTTTTCAGGTTAACTTCAAGTTGACCGGGTTCCATCGAAGACATCCCGAAGTTTATCCTGGTGAACCTATCCCTGAAACTCCCCATGAGATCCAGACCTCTTGATTCTGTCCGGTTGGCGATTACGACACGGGAAACACCTGCCATGCAGAGCGCTGCCAAGGCTCCACGGGCGGCGCCGCCCGCGCCGAGTATGAGTACCGAAGCCCCGGACGGGTCAAAATTCAGATCTTCGCGCAGGGATTTCAGCAGACCTGCTCCGTCTGTGTTGAACCCTGTCAGAAGATTATTTTCAACAGAGACAGTATTGACCGCTCCACTCAATTCGGCTTCCGGCGAAATTTTGTCCAGGAAAGACATCACTGCCGTCTTGTGGGGGATAGTTACGTTAAAACCCTTGACTCCCAACGCTCGAAGACCATTTACAGCGGCGCCCAGATTATCCGGTTCAACATGAAACGGCACATATGCATAATCAAGCCCGAGAGACATTATTGCCGCATTGTGCATGACCGGTGACAAAGAATGTTCCACCGGCCGGCCGATTATTCCGAGAATTTTGGTTTTTCCGTTTATATTCATCTTCATTTGTTCCTGTATTCCGCTTCTGCCTGCCTTATCTGCCAGGCGAGGTCGGGCATAATTTTTTCGGCTGTATCCATTTCTTCAAATCCCTCGTTCATCATACCCCTGGACAGAAAGTCCTTGCCGGCATCCATATGGCTTATTGCATAAATCATTATCGCCTTCTCGGTGTCGAGATCCCTGAAAGGGATTTTTTCTCCGACCAGCCCCCTGGAATTATAGTTTTTCCAAATTTGCCGGTCCGGAATCACTGCGACACTCTCTCCCTTTTTTTCCACACGGTAGCAAATTCCCTTTTGAACCAGCGAATAGCCATCCAGATTTACCGAATATTTTGTCGAGAAATCGATAAAAACCGGCCTTCTCTCTATCTGTTCCGCAATCGATAAATTGAGGACATTATAAGGTGACAGCAAGTCCGGTGGAAGATTTCTCAGGGCGCTGTTATCGAAAAATCCGGGGAAAGAATCCAGATACCACTTGAAAACGAGGTGTGGTGTATGCAGAAGAACCAGATCTTCACGCATCTTTTCCACTCCCTGCAGATACCAGAGGGGAAAGGCACCACTGTCGCCCCAGGTGTAAAGAACCGATCCCTGGTCGAGCGAGCGAAAGCTGTTTGTCGCATAATCGAAAGCGATGTAGTTCTCATGCTGGTCGTTTTCGTGATAATTTATCGCGCACAGGGTCGCCGGAAGCGACAAAAAAACCACACCCGCCACGATACGGACCGCATATTCCCCCACTCTGCCTCTCTCGACTCCATGTACGGCTTTTTTCACAAGGAAGCAGAGTCCAAGACCGATAAAAACCGCGGTAAAAAGATAAACAGGGGTAAAAAATTCCTCCGTAAGAAAAATAGTCTGCTCAGGGGTATTCTGATAGCCGACCAGAACCGCGAGAAAGGTACAAACCGCAATACCGTAAGCAATCACTTCATCTCTTTTTTTTACCGCATACACAAACAGGCCGGTAAGGAGGAGGAATAGACCAACGATGGTGAATTCATGCACGATATTAAATGCCGAAAGCTGTTTCCAGAGGAGGCTGAAATCCCTGTCCACCTTTTCAGCCGGATAACCTTTACGCAGAAAATGCCAAAGGAAATTGTCAAGGGTTTCAGGATCACCCCAGTTTAAAAGGGGGTGACTGGTGGCCCTTATCGGGAGATAAAGATATACTGAAAATCCCGCAATAAAAAATGCACATGAAACAATCTGTTCTTTAAAACGTTTGATAAGGGTCCAGTCCGCGGAAAGAATGAGCCAGATATAGGAAGGCATGAGCAGGACCATGCTCTGGTGTGCGCCGAACGACAAACCGCACAGGAACGCACTCAGGTAAAGGTAGCCTGGAGAAGCCCAGCCCTTGCGGTATTTTTTGCGCCAAACGAGAATGAGATACAAGATCATGGCCGAGAAAAATGCCAGGAGAGGATATGGCTTATCGTGATTGGACTGCAGCCAGAGGCGCGAGGAAAAGGCGAAGGCGAGCGAAGCACCCAGCGCGGCGGCATTATTCAGGAACAGGTCGAGTTTTCCGGTTTCACTCTTGTCTTCATCCGCCAGCATGAAGGTTATTAGCAAATAAACCGTGTAGCAGGCAACAGCGGCAGACAGTGCAGTGGCAATATTGACCCGGAAGGCGATATTGCCGAACGGCAGCCAGGTGAATGGTTTGGCGTAAAGTACGAACAGGGGATATCCGGGCGAATGCGGGGAACCGAGTGACTGGATGGCGGTCAGGAATTCGCCGCTGTCGAAAAAAGTAACGGAAGGAGCAAGGGTAAGAAGATAAAACAAAAACGGAATAACAAAAGACAATACCGCATAAATATTTATTTTATTCTCCGTACTACACTTTTTCAACAATTTCCCCTTTTTCCAGTGTCCGTGACTTGACATCCCGCAGGGAAATCTTGTCTTTCATCAGGTAATACAGTCCGAGAATCGTCACGGGAAAAAAATTAATCGCATGAACGGTCAAGGCAACGCTCAGTGCTTCTTCCTTCGGGAGATTAAAAGCCATGAGGCCGTACACACATGCCGCATGATAAGTGCCCACATAGCCGGGGGATGCCGGAACCATGACCGCAAATACCAGCAGTATCAGGATAAACATAGCCGCAGTCACCGGCAGCGCAAGATCGAAGGCCCGCAGGGTCAGATCGACCGTCAGTACCGACAGCGCCCACATAACGAGAGAAGTATACAGGAGGCCGAAAATGTCCGCCGTGCGGGTTGACAGGCGTATGCCTTCGACAAAAGAGCCCGCAAGGGGAAGCACTTTCCTGCCGAACCTGTCGGGCAGAGGTTTCAGCACCCACTCGAGCATGGAAATCGCCCGCTTCGTATATATCTTCAATCCGGCCAGTGCCAGTATTACCAGAAGGTAGAAACCAAGCGTAATGTAGCCTCCGTATTGCAGGCTTTTCTGCGCCCCGGACATACCCGCGGGAAGCCGCAGTGTCATGAGCGTGAGCACCAGCAGTACCAGAACCGTAAAACCGTCACAAAGCCTGTCCAGAACAAGAGTGGCGAAAACGGAGCTCGTTTCCATCTGTTCCTTTTCCCCGAGAACATATGCCCTGACCAATTCGCCGAGCCTTGCGGGAAGGAGATTATTGGCCATATAACCTATTATCGTGGAAGGAAAAAGGTTTTTCATGGCAGTGGTCTTGAGAGGCTTGAGCAGATATTTCCAGCGAACGGCACGCATATAGTATCCGAACATGGTAGCGGCAATCGCGGGAGCGAGAAAGCGGTAATCCATGGTTGCGAATGCATCGATAAGACCGTTTATGCTGATTTTGCGGAATACTATATAAAGAAAGAACAGGCTGATACCGGTTCCTATCCAGAACTGCCTGTTTACTCCGGATTTATTCTTCAAGAAAATTATCCTTCCTGACCGTTCCCGGCAAGTGTCGCAGCTGAAAGAATCACCCTGCACGCAAGTATGTCGGCGCGGATTGCCTCAATAAGCTCCTCTACTCCGGAAAACACCTTTTCATCCCTGATTCTTTCCACGAAATAGACCTTCAAATCGCGCCCGTAGATATCTCCGTGAAAATCGAGAATATGGATTTCCACGGCAAGCTTGCCATTGTTAAATGTCGGATTGAAACCGACATTGCATGCTCCGTCATAGACGTTACCGTTATAAATTACTTTTACAGCGTAAACTCCCGGTTTTGGCAACAGCTCTTCTTCAGGCTCGATGTTAGCCGTAGGAAATCCGAATTTTTTCCCCCGGTGAAGTCCGTGAACAACCGGTCCCCCCACCGAAAAATATCGTCCGAGAAAAGGATGAGCCCCTTTGACGTCACCGACTTCGATCAGAGACCGGATAACGCTGCTGCTGAACGCGGTAATACCGTCTCCGATCTGCTCGATCATTTCCACTTCGAACCCGTATTCTGTTCCCAGTTGCCGAAGAAGATCGACATTGCCTTCCCGGTTTTGTCCGAAAGCATAGTCATAGCCGATCATAATCTTTTTAACGCCGATCCGGTCAACAAGAATATCCCGGACAAAGTTCCTCGCCGGGATCTCGGCAAAAGCTCTTGAAAAAGGTATTGATATCAGATAATCGATACCGGAAGAACCTATCAGTCTCTCTTTTTCCTCATAAGTGGTTATCAGTTTGAAACTATTTTCAGGAGCCAGAACCTTCAGGGGATGAGGAAAAAAAGTAACTGCAACAGACACCCCGCCCATATTCGCCGCTTCCCCGATCACACGCCGGAATATTTCACGGTGACCCAGGTGCACGCCATCGAAGTTGCCAATCGTTACCGCGGGATTCGGCAATTTTTCGCGGAGATCTTCCAGTCTTCGGATTATTTTCATGTCACGCCTGTTCCGCGGGCTCTGTCTTTTTTTCTTACCGAAAACAAATGCAACCCATATGCTTATTTCATACATTATGTAAAGCGGTGCCATGACTACGAACATGGTCACAAGATCAGCGTGAAAAGCGGCGATTACCGCACTTGCAAGGAGGGCGTATTTCCGGTTTCTTGCCAGCAGTCCGTAATTTACTATACCGAATCGCGACAGGAGCAGGCTTACGATAGGCAGTTCGAAAATCAGCCCGAATATCAGAATCAACCGCAGGCAGAAATTGACATAGGCTGTCAGGTTAAACCAGCTGCGCAACCCTTCGGCTTCATAGGAAAGGGAAAAATTAATAATTACCGGCCAGATAATAATCAGGAAGAACAGGGCTCCGACACAGAAGCTCACGGTGGACGTGGTTACAAAGGGAACCACCAGGCGTTTTTCCTTTCTTGTCATTCCGGGCGCCGCAAAAAGCCAGACCTGATAGAAAACGATGGGCAATACGAGGATAAATCCGGCAATTATCGAAATTTTGCACTGAATGAAGAAAGGTTCCAGCGGCGCACTGTAGTTCAGGGGGCGATCCTTGTCCTTGACCACATCCTCTTTTCCCAGGTCATAGCGTTTGTAGATTGCAGGAAAGCGCTTTTGAGCCTCTTCGTAAACCCTTTTTTTCAACTCGGTGAGATATGTGTGCCCGGTCAGAGGCCTCTCGATAAAAGACAGCAGGCTGTTGGAAAAACTCCACGACACTCCCATACCTATAATAACCGCCACTACAATGATTATGAGTCGTTTGCGCAACTCGACCAGATGGTCAATGAATGGTAAATGTTTTTCTTCGGTCATATCATGATTTCTGCTTTCACTATTCTATTCCGGACTGGTGCAGCCGGTTGGGGTAATCTTTTCCAGCACATATGCTTTGCGATTTATTGATTTTTGGTAGTCTAAATACACTGTTTATTAGGTCAAAGATGTTAATTTGCAAGATTAACACAGCTCGGCGACCACACGCAACTGCTTTCAACTTTATCTTTTTTTGCGCCCTCTTCTGTTATTCTTACTGCTTTTTGCACCCGGTTTTTCCTTTTTTACCTTTTTCCTGTCATTACCATCGGACTTCCCGCGCAAAACCGTTTTACGACCGGTATCAATCGTCTTCCCGGAGGATCCTTCCCGGCCGGCTTCTCCATTCCCGGCAAGGACCAGGTCTATCTGCCTCTTTTCCACACTTACCAGGGCGACTTTTACACGAATTTCATCGCCAATACGAAATCTCTCCCCTGTATTTTCACCAACAAGCGAGTGCTGCCTTTCATCGTAATGATAGAAATCGCGACGAAGCGTCGAGACGTGCACGAGACCTTCAACGAAATACTCGGCAAGTTCGACAAAAAAACCGAACGAAGTTACCCCGGAAATAAACCCGCTGTATTCCTCTCCGGTTTTATCCTTCATGAATTGCAGCTTTTTAAGCGTGATGATTTCCCTTTCCGCTTCCATTGCGGTACGTTCACATTTACTTGTGTGTTCCGCGGTTTCGGGAAGAACCCCGGCAAGTCTTTCAATGCCGGCTTTTTTCAATTTGCCCGAAAGTACCGATTTCAGGATCCTGTGAACCACCAGGTCGGGATACCTGCGAATCGGCGAGGTAAAGTGCGTGTAACACGGTGAAGCCAGACCGAAGTGCCCCAGATTTTCCACACTGTATTTCGCCTGTTTCATGCAGCGTAAAAGGACCTCGTTTACCATCTTTTCCTCTGGACGCCCTTCCGACTGTTCGAGGAGCTTCTGTAAATCACGCGGCTTCACTTTGCCTTCCTTCATTTTCAGCTCATATCCGAAATTGAAAATAAATTCCCTGAAATCGGCAAGCTTCTCTGGGTCGGGATTTTCGTGAACCCTGTAAAGGGATGGAACTTCCATGCCGTTTATATAAGAAGCTACAACCTCGTTGGCAGCCAGCATAAATTCTTCTATTATCCTGTGCGCGATATTTCTTTCCGCCTTTATTATCGACTCCGTACGGCCCTGCAGATCGAGAACGATCTCCGGTTCTGGAAGGTCGAAATCTATGCTTCCCCTCTTTTTTCTCTTTTCCAGCAAACTGAGCGCAAGCTCTTTCATTAAAGACAGGCGTCCATGCAGTTCGGTGTAATCCCCGGTAATTTCCGTGGATTCGCTTTCCAGGATATCCCTGACATGAGTATAAGTGAGCCTGCCACTGCTCCGGATCACGCTTGGATAGAAATCAGCCGTCTTGACTCCACCATGATTGTCGAAAAGTATTTCCGCGGTCACAGCCAACCGGTCGACATCGGGGTTGAGAGAGCAAATGCCGTTTGAGAGCTCTTCCGGAATCATCGGTATACAACGGTCCGGAAAATATACCGACGTACCCCGAAGGTACGCCTCCCGGTCAAGGGGTGAGCCTTCCTTAACATAATGGGAAACGTCCGCAATTGATACCCATAATCGGGTTGCGGCGCCGCTCTCCTTTTTGATCGAAACTGCGTCATCGAAATCCCGGGCACTTTCCCCGTCGATGGTGACCGTGGGAATATCCCTCAGGTCCTTGCGCCCTCTCATATCCCGTGCGGTGGGCTTTTGCGGAATCGAGCGCGCCTCGTTCAGAACCTCGTCTGAAAACAGATGGGGGAGTTCATATTTGCCCAGGATTGACTTGACTTCGACCTCAGGATCATCAGGCCAACCCAGCACTTCGACGACACGTCCCTCGGGATTTCGTTTGGCGGCAGGATAAGCTGTGATTTCTACAACAACCGACTGCCCGCTTTTTGCTTTGCCGCAATCGCCCGGCGGGATGTAAATATCATGCGTAATTCTCTGTTCATCGGGTATGACATATCCGAAATTGCGCGCCGATTCGAAACGACCGACGATTTTTGTACAACTCTGTTCAAGAGTCCGGATTATTCTCCCTTCCCGCTTTCCAGGACCGCCACCCCCTTCGATGCGAACCGCCACTTTGTCGCCATGCATGTTTTCGCGCAAAAATCGGGCGGGAATAAATATATCATCCCCGCCCTCTTCAGGCGTCACAAACCCGTAACCATCTCTGTGGCAGGAAAGCCGCCCGGATACGATATTGATTTTTGCGGGAAGAGCATAGCTCATCTCCCTTGTTTTGATTATCTCACCACGCTCGATGAGTTCATCAATAGCTTCCCTGAAGGCGGAACCGTCTTTCCGTTCAATTTTCAAAGCCCGGACAAGCTCTTTCAGAGTCAGCGGTCGGGTTGCATTTTCCTTGAGATAAGTAAGGATTCCGAAATTATTTTTATTCATGGCGCCTTTCTTTTCAACTTACCTGAAAACCGTTGATTTTTACGGAGCGATGCGTTTAGTATATGAAACACCGGCATTGTCGTAATGCAGGACACCGGATATTCTGAAACAAATTATGCAGCAGGCAATCACATTATTCCAGGACCCATTTATCGGTATGCAAAAGATGTTTTTTTGCTGCGGTATCAGACCTGTGGATCCGTGCCTCTCTTGCCATGCTGCCAAACCATTTAATCGGAGTGTAGCATGCTTTACCGTTTTATTGTTGCTTTAATTATATTGTTCTCCGCGTCGGTTACAGCATCGGCAGCGCTTCTTTCACCTATTAATGATCCAACGCTTTTGCAGGCCGCAAAGGAATTCAGCGGCAAAAACTTTGCAGCGGCAAAAGATCTGGCCATGAAAGTCCCGGAAACTCCAGTAAGAGACTTCATTCTGGGGATGTCATTCTACCGCCTCGAAAAATGGGATGAAGCCGCCGAGGCTCTCACAAAATCCGTCAATGGGTTCCAGGTTCTCGCTGATTATTCTCTTTTCTTCAGCGCTGACGCCCTTATCCGTCTCGGCAGATACGATGAAGCAGTCCAGTCACTTAAAAGACTCAAACTTGATTATCCTTCAAGCCCTCTCTCCAGAAAGGCATCGTTACTCCTTGCAGACTCACTTTTCCGCAAGAATGATTATTCGAATGCCCTGTCAGCATATCAGCAATACGTGGAATCATATCCATCCGGCATAAAATCCGTTGAAGCATCATACCGGGCGGCATTGTGCCTAGAGGCGCTTGGGGATGGGAATGAGGCCATGCGTCAACTACGCACCATCTGGCTGAAATACCCCGCGTCACCATTGGCATCACTTGCCGAAACCGACCTGCAACGTCTGAAAACCGAAAGCATTGACGTCCCCGCTTTCACGCCTGAAGAGCTCTTCAACAGGGGAGTAACCTTGTACGGACTTGGAAAGTATACTAAGGCTCTCGAAATATTCACAACTCTGTCGCAGAGCACACTACAGGAAGATTTATTGAACCGCCTGGAATTGAAAATCGGCCAGACCCAGTACAAATCCAGGCATTACAGTGAAGCCGTACAAGCACTTGCAAAACCGGCCACCTGCAAAGACAGTATTATTGCGGCTGAAGCCGCCTACTGGCAGGCCAGATCTCTCTCCAGGACCGGGAAAGAACAACAGGCGGTTGACCTGTTTATCAAAACTGCCGGCAACTTTCCCCAATCGTCACTGGCGGATAACGCCCTTTTCAGCGCGGCAATGATAAATAAATACAATGGAAATAACGATGCAGCAATTACCATGCTGGATAAACTTGTTGTTGATTATCCCGCTTCGGAACTTTCCCTGAAAGCCCTGTGGGAAAAGGCATGGATCAGTTACCTTGCCAAAGACTACAAAGGAGCTGCCGAAAGTCTGAATGCGCTGCTGAATAGTCCGGCGTACAGGGAAAAGGCGCTCTACTGGTTAGGTAGATCGGAACAGGCAAACGGCGACACAAAACTTGCAAAAGATGCTTTTGTGAAACTTCTGGATGAGTATCCGTATGGTTTTTATTCACTGCGCTATCTGAGCGTACCGGGTGAAAAATACGACCGTTTGCCGTCATCGACAGGCGATATTGTGAATGCACTCCCGATACCGGCCGGTTACGAGAGGGTAAAAACTCTAATTGCCCTGGGTCTCACCGAAGAAGCTGGAATTGAGTTGGCCTCATATAAAAAGAAGCCTTCGTTCAGGAACAGGCTCCGTGATCTGGCAAGGCTTTATTGGGAAATCAAGGATTACCGGTCAGCCATGGGTTTGTTCAGAAAAGCCGATGAGAAAAATGCCTTGACCTGGAATTACATTTATCCCCTTGGTTTCAGTGATCAGGTATCCCGTAATTCGCGAGACTTGAAAGTACCGGAAAGCCTTGCCTACTCGATTATTCGTTCGGAAAGCAGTTTTTCACCGTCGGTGCGCTCCGGGGCGGGGGCTGTGGGTCTGATGCAGATTATGCCGGCAACTGCCGGTTATATGTACAAAAACAAATCAGCAAAGATGGATTCATCCCTGCTCACTCACCCCGATATTAATATCAAGTTGGGCATGAAACACATCAAATACCTCATCAGCAGATTTGACGGCAACCTCATTATGGCGATCGCCGCTTACAATTCCGGCGCTTCACCTGTTGACCGCTGGCTCAGAAATTTTCCGGGCCTGAGGGAAGACGAATTCATTGAAAATATCCCGTATCCCGAAACCAGGGAATATGTGAAAAAAGTTTTGACCAGTATGGTAATTTACAAATCCCTGTATGGTCTGGATGAAGTCCGCCTCAAGCCGATAAAGGAAAGTCCGTATGTACCGGATCATCAAGCCACCGATGTTTCGCTTTCCTCGAATGCAATTGAAATGAACACTTCCACTAACTGAAAATCTTTCTGCAGTCTAACTGTTTCCAACCGGATACACCCTGATTTTCCCTTTTGGGTTGAATCGGGTCTTTGCCGTGGTAAATATTGCGCCTTACATGCAGGGGTGAATTTCGAGGAAAAGCAAACCAAACCACCAGTTTTACATGGTTTATGGATAATCCCGCCTCTTTGCCATTCGCTGTGGCAGAGTCCCGACCTCACTACCGGCAGATTCTTTCCGGAAGAAAATAAATTAATGCAGTTGCACTGATTGCCTGCAACCTGAATCAAATCTTCTTCGCATATTCGTAGTTCCCTTCTTCCTTACCCCTTCGAGAACCGGCAAACAAAACAAATTCAATATGAAATAATTTTTGACTTGCACATAAAACAATTGTTTGATATTTACGTTTTAAACGTTTGTTTTAGACAAGGATGGTAAGTGCCATGATCCATGAAACAGCTGAAACAAGAATACGTATTTTAGAGACAGCTGCCACGGTTTTTGCCGAGCACGGTTTCGCCGCGACCACAATCCGCATGATTTGCGGACTTGCAAACGTCAATGTCGCGGCAGTCAATTATCATTTCGGCGGCAAGGAAGCCCTGTACCGCGAGGTGTTGCGTTATGTGCGCAAGTGCGCCTACGAGAAATATCCTGTAACATACGGGCTGAGCACTAATCCGTCACCCGGGGAAAGGCTGCACGCATTCGTTTATTCATTTCTCCTCAGAACATTCGGCGACGAAAGGAATCTGGGGTTCGGGACACTGACCATTCGGGAAATGGTTGAACCCACCGGAGCGCTGGACATGATCGTGGAGGAAGGGATACGCAGTCTTTTCGAACAGCTTGTCGAAATTGTGCGGTCAATTCTGGGCAGCGATGCCGACAGCAGGCTGGTTCAATCAAGTGCAAGAAGCATAATCGGACAATGTGTCTTCTATCTTTCCAGCAGGTCGGTCATTACACGCATGGCTCCGGACCAGAAATTCGCCCCGGAGGACATCTTACGGATATCGGAAGAAATCGTGTCTTTTTCACTTTGTGCATTGAATGGAATAAAGAACCGCCGGTAACAGGCATTCCTGATGAGTAAACAAGAAAAGCAGGAGTCAAATAATAAGTGGTTGATTACCCTTACGGTAATGATTCCCGCATTCATGGAAATCGTCGATACATCCATTGCCAATGTCGCCCTTCCCCACATGCAGGGAAGTCTGAATGCAGGGACGGATGAAATCACCTGGGTACTGACATCATACCTGATCAGCAACGCGGTTATACTGCCGATGACCGGCTGGCTTGCAAGGGTTTTTGGCAGGAAGCGTTTTCTCATGACATGCATCGGACTGTTCACGGTATCTTCGTTTCTCTGCGGAACCGCCCCTAATCTGGCGTCTCTTGTTTTTTTCAGAATTGTACAAGGCGCGGCTGGCGGCGCCCTCATTCCCATGAGCCAGGCTATCATGATGGAAACGTTTCCTCCCAATGAAGGAGGAATGGCCATGGCGATTTTCGGCATCGGGGCCATGTTCGGTCCCGTAGTGGGGCCAACCCTGGGGGGATGGATTACCGATAATTTTACATGGCGCTGGATATTCTATATAAACATACCGGTGGGATTCATTGCCGTGATGATGACCAGATATTATATTTTTGATCCTTCATATCTCAAAAGGAAGAAGGTCCCCATCGATTATCTGGGGATTGCTCTGTTGACTGTCGGCATAGGCTCCCTGCAGGTTGTGCTTGACAAGGGACAGCAGGATGACTGGTTTAGTTCTTCATTTATAACGACATTTTCTATCTTGTCGATCGTTTCGCTGCTGGCTCTCGTTTATGTGGAATTGAAGCATGAACATCCGGTCATAAACCTCAGGCTTTTCAGAAAACTTTCTTTTTCCGCAGGAAACTTCATCATGTTTATGATTGGTTTCTGCCTGTACGGATCGGTTGTCATGCTGCCGCTCTTTCTCCAGACATTAATGGGATACACAGCAACCATGGCAGGTATGGTAATGGCTCCCGGAGGACTGGCCACCCTTGTTGTCATGCCATTTGTCGGGGCTTACATCCAGCGCCATGACGGAAGAAAAGTGATACTGACAGGTCTTCTGCTCGGTGCATATTCGATGTATCTCATGCGCGGGTTTACCCTGCAAGGGGGATACTCGGATTTCGTCTGGCCCAGAATTATTCTCGGATTTTCACTGGCCATGATCTTTCCTCCCCTTTCGACATATACCCTCTCAGGTCTTCCCAGAGAAGAAATGGGAAATGCAACCGGCATGTACAACCTTCTCAGGAATATCGGGGGAAGCGTAGGAATTGCCATTTCAGCGACCATGCTTTCACGGCTTACTCAATTTTATCAGTCAAGCCTTGTCGGACATATAAATCCATACAATCCACTGCTGCAGTCCAGGATTGAGGGATTGAAGCAGGCCGCCATACAGAAAGGAATTGATAACGTTACATCCGGCAATGCAGCTCTTGGTATCATTCACCGCATCGTAAGGCAACAAGCCGGAATGATGGCCTACAACTATATTTTCTGGATTATAGGTCTGGCGTTTCTTGGAGTGATTCCTTTGCTTCTCCTGCTCAGGAAACCTCAATATTCCGCATGAACAGTCATCGCCTGATCCATCAGACATTTTTTGCGCAGGAGAAAGAAATTGACAGTATACTGATTATCTGCATAATGACAATAAATCATTAATCTCCGGAGATCATTATGTTCGAGATTGAAAACAGCCTTGGCTTTCTCCTGGCAAAGGCTTACCAGAGGGGATATTCCCTTTTCAAGAAACCCCTGGAAAAATATGGTCTTACACCCAAGCAGTTCAGTCTGCTTGCATTCCTGTGGAAGCAGGACGGCCTGTCCCAGATCGAACTCTCGGAAAAGTGCCAGATAGACCGTACAACGATCGGCGGTCTGCTGGATCGACTCGAAAAGCTGGGATATGTAAGCAGGCATCCGCACCCCGATGACAGGCGGGCCTATCTGATTCGCCTGACGGATTCGGGCAAATCTATGGAGAAGGAACTTCTCGGCATCGCCCGCCAGGTTACTGATATCTTTGGCGCCAAGCTTTCCAAGGAAGAGATCCATACGTTAACCGAGCTTTTGCGTAAGCTCCGCTATTGAAGCTTAGGCAAAAAAACCTTAAACACACATTCATCCTATACGGGAGTTGATTATGCCGAAGTTAGTGGTTTTCACATGTCTGTCACTACTGTTACTGGGCTCACACGCGCATGCCGAAACAATCACTTTGAGCGATTGTCTGAAACGTGCCGAGTCTGCAAACCCTGAATTGAAGGTGGCGGCATATGACGCGCAAATTGCCAAAGACAACATAGACATCGCACGAAGCGGATATCTTCCCAGGGTGGATTTCCAGGGGGGTTATACTGCTCAGCAGGCACCGCAATCCGTTATGATCCAGAACTTCCAGGCACCGACACAGCAGGCAGACTACGGCTATTTTTCTGCCTCGGTCGATCAGACCATCTATGACTTCGGCCGGACTTCAGCGCGCTACAAGCGGGCGCAAACTCTTACCGATGCTACCTCTTATAATTACACCGCGCGCACGAAGGATGTTTTTCTAAAGGTCGTAGAGGCATATTATGGCGTTCTGGAGAGCAGGAAGATCCTGCGCTCCGCCGAACAAGACGTTCTGCAAATGACAGATCATCTCAGAGTGGCGCAAAATCTCTATGAACAGGGTGCCGTTACGAAAAACGACCTCCTGCAGGCTGAAGTTCAGCTTGCAGACAGCAACCAGAGCAGGCTTGCCGCCGCAAACAGCGTGCAAAACAGCTGGCTGTATCTCAATTACCTTACAGGCAGCCCGACTGCCTACCGGGCTGATCTCGAAGACGACAATTCCCTGCCTTCGCTACCACCCCACGGTGACGTGCAGGCCGAGCTTTCCAATCGTCCCGAAATCAAGGCGCAGAAAAAGGCCGTAGAGGCCGCGGAGCTTTCCGTCAAGGAAAGCAGAAGCGGCTTTTTTCCTGAAATATTTGCCAGGCTCGGCGTAGATTACGTGGAAAACGACAAGGTGAAGGAACAGGCCATCATGTCCGCCACTGCTGGGTTGAGGATTAACCTTTTCGACGGGCTGGCTACCACATCCCGTTACCGGCAATCAGTCAAGAACATGCACAGGAACAGCCAAAACCTCTTGCAGATGGAAGCAGCTATCAGGCTTGAATATGAGACTGCCTGGAACGATGCCAAGGTTGCCGATGAAAGAATCAGCACCGTCCGTAAAGCCATCAGCCAGGGGGAAGAGAACCTCCGGATCAATAAGGATCGTTATTTTGAACAGGTGGGCACAGCAACGGATGTAATTGACGCACAAACTCTTCTAACAAGGACAAAGACCGAATACTACAGGGCGGTTTTCGATTACGAGGTGGCACTTGCCCGGATCAGGAAAGCCATTGGCCAATTGTGAAAATGAATATTAAGCCGGTTCTTTCGTTTTTCATGATTATTTCACAGATTTTGTATGCTGTTATATCAGTTCTACTGATATTGCACCGTCCGCACCGTATCGAATCGAAGCACAAAATACGGCTGTTGAGTATTCAATATCACCCGTAGACATAAACCCGAATTATCTTCAAAAATTTGACAATAAATCCACTCAAACAATTTCCGGAGGAAACAAATGCCTGAGCATAATGACCTGGAGCAATCGGAAACGAAAAGCTCTGAAAAGAAGACCGGCAACGGAAAAAAAACCCGGGCAGCAGCTATTCTCACCATAATACTGGTCGCAGGTGCCTTAATCGGATTCTCTCTGTGGGTTCGGGCCAGAACCCATGTGAAAACAGACGACGCATTTATAGACAGCCATATATATTCCGTTTCGTCCAGAGTCTCGGGTCATGTTACCGCTGTTCCGGTCGTTGATAACCAGTTCGTAAAAAAAGGCGATCTTCTGGTGGAGCTTGACCCTTCCGATTACCGGACCAAAGTCATGAACACCACGGCGCAACTTGATATAGCAAAGAATGAGACGGCCAGTATATACGCACAGGTTGAAGCGGCAAAAGCCGCTCTCAATTCCGACAATGCCAAACTCGAACAGGCGGATCTGGATCTTAAAAGAGGCTACGCGCTTTACCGGAAAGAAGTAATACCGAAGGAACAGCTGGACAGACTTGAAACGGCAAAAAAAGTCGCGGGATCAAAACTCAAGGAGACGGAAGGGTCAGTCCGCAGGGCTCTGGCGTTATTGGGTCTGACCGGACCAGGTGCAAAGGATGCCCAGATTGAACAGAAACGGGCGGAACTGGAACAGGCCAGACTCAATCTCTCGTACACTAAAATTTACGCGCCGGCGGATGGCTACATTACCAGAAAATCGGTGGAACCGGGCAATAACGCCCAGGCCGGTCAGGCGATGATGGCTCTGGTCTCGCTGGAAGACGCATGGATTACCGCAAATTACAAAGAAAGTCAGTTGACCCACGTCAGACCCGGACAAAACGTTGAATTCACCGTTGACAGCTATCCCGGTCACGTATTCAAAGGTGTTGTCGACAGCATAATGGCCGGGACGGGAGCCGCATTTTCCCTGCTCCCGCCGGAAAACGCCACCGGCAATTATGTCAAGGTAGTGCAGCGCATTCCCGTGAAGATCCGCATCGACAAATCAAGCGATCCTCGTCACCTTTTAAGAGTGGGAATGAGTGTGGAGCCGACAATCCTGACCGGTCAGAAGATAATAGATGTGATTAAAGGTCTGAATCCTTTTTAAACTGGCAATCAATTAAGTGTATGACGAATAGGTAATATGAACGAAAAGGCAAAATCAATAAATAAATGGCTCATAACCATCTCCGTCATGATCCCGACTTTCATGGAGATAGTCGATACGTCTGTCGCCAACGTCGCCCTGCCTCACATGCAGGGAAGCCTGAACGCCGGTACGGACGAGGTGACCTGGGTCCTGACATCCTACCTGGTAAGCAACGCTGTGGTTTTGCCGATGACCGGATGGCTGGCCCGAATGTTCGGCAGAAAACGTTTTCTCATTACCTGTATTACGCTCTTCACAATTTCTTCATTCCTGTGCGGCGCCGCGCCCAACCTGGCAGCCCTGGTCCTGTTCAGGATCATGCAGGGAGCCGCGGGAGGGGCGCTCATTCCGGTGAGCCAGGCAATACTGATGGAAACATTCCCTCCGAAAGAACAGGGAATGGCCATGGCCATTTTCGGTGTCGGCGCCATGTTCGGCCCGATAATAGGGCCGACGCTGGGCGGATGGATCACGGACAACATGAACTGGCGATGGATTTTTTACATAAACATCCCGGTGGGAGTACTGGCCGTCACCATGGCCAGATATTTCATTTTCGACCCGTCTTACATGAAAAAGGCGAAAATGAAGATCGACTACTGGGGGCTTGCCCTCCTGATCATAGGGCTCGGTTCTCTTCAGGTCGTCCTTGACAAGGGGCAGCGGGATGACTGGTTCAACTCCTCGTTTATCACTGCCTTTGCGATCATATCCTGTATATCGCTGATTGCGCTGGTATATGTCGAGCTCACCGGCAAACAACCCATAGTCAATCTCAGGCTGTTCAAGGACAAGTCGTTCGCATCGGGCAATTTCGTCATGTTCATGGTCGGATACTGCCTGTACGGATCTGTTGTCATGATTCCACTTTTCCTCCAGACCCTGATGGGATACGATGCAACGCTGGCGGGGATGGTGCTGGCGCCGGGCGGAGTAGCCACGTTGATAACCATGCCGTTTGTCGGTGCATTCATTCAAAGATATGACGGCAGGTGGGTAGTTTTCACTGGGCTTCTGATCGGGGCGTGGTCCATGTTTCTTATGAAGGGCTTCACCCTCGATGCGTCATACTGGGATTTCGTATGGCCCAGGGTCTTCCTCGGGGTAGCTCTCGGAATGATATTCGTGCCTCTCACTACGGTGACGCTTTCGACCATACCGAAGGAGGAAATGGGCAATGCAACGGGAATGTTCAATCTGCTGCGCAATATAGGAGGCAGCGTCGGCATAGCCCTATGTGCCACACTCCTGGCCAGGCTTTCCCAGTCTTACCAGTCGGTTCTGGCCGGGCACATCAATCCTTACAGCCTGAAAAGCCAGCAACAGTTGTCTTCTCTGGCTCATGCAGCCACAACAAAGGGGATCGCTGCGGCGGATTCCGGGAAAACGGCCCTTGCGGTCGTTTACGGCATGGTGCAGCGTCAGGCGGGAATGCTTTCGTATAACTACATATTCTGGACTATAGGCATTGTATTCATCACTATCGTCCCGCTGCTTCTACTTCTCAAAAAACCGATATCTCACAGGTCGAGATGACTATGCACAATTAAAGAAATGCTGATAAACTGAAGTTTAGACTTGTGACAGTTCGGTAAATCGCTGCGCAGCTAGGCTTCCGCCGGCATAGAGGAAAGCTTCTGCTTCGTCCTTGTGGAGGCATAATCCATTACCCTTTCCACAACCGCTTCAACCTGATCGTTCACAGGGAGCGTCGAAGCAAGCTCTTTTATACTTTCGCGCTCTACCAGCAGATTTAGAGAAGTGGAAAAATTGATATCATATACCCAAGAAAGCTGCATAACTTTAAAGTCATTCAGGGTCTTGACAGACGATAAACGCACCATCCTCCCGTTAGCGATCTGATCCAGTACATAAGGGGAACATTCAGGTCCATCAGGCAGGTCCAAACCGACTGCCGATGCCCTTTCACTCTCGGGCTGCGCGAAATATTCAATAAATACCCGCCAGATATCAAGTTTGTCGGCATCGCGGATCAATTTCAGAAAAAATTGCGTATCATCCGGAAGTTTTTCCGGAATCGAGAAAGTATTATGAAATTCCACCGCATGGGCGATTATATTCCTTTCATGGGGAAAGAGCGGCGAGAGGACTTCATAGTCTTCAAGTATCTGGGCACCGAGTTCAGCGTGATTCACTGAAGTGCCGTCCCTGAATGTTTTATATTGTCGATACTGTTCGAACCTTCCCACGTCATGCAGCAGTGCAACTGATTCCGCAATCAGCATCTTGTTGACATCAAGGGATTCTCCGCGCCCTATTTCCAATATGTTCGAACAGACATGATATGTATGATCTTCCTTCAGGGCCATGTTTCTACGCACATCTTCATCGTCTGTATCGAATTCCCTGCAGTACTCTGAAAACCACTTTTGTATTGCGGCGACATTTTCCGGAGTCATCCTCACCAGCCTCACTTGTCAGAATTTAGATTTCTTCGACTTTCCTGTTCAACATGAAATAGACTGCTTCAAATTAAATCAAATGAAATTTGGCAGATTTGCATATTATCGAAAAATGATACTTCGTTACATACGCTGGTACGCTTAATTAGTATTCTTACCTGAAAATCCACATAAAAACAACCTGTTATTCAAGGGATTTGAACACTTTCAGAGTTATGCGTGCAGCATCCCTGACATGGTCAAGATAATCAGTGATCATGGATCCATCGCTTTGCTTGTCGATAACAGCGCATATAACCCCAGCCCTGTAACCCACGCCTCCCATGAAATGCAACAGAAAGCTTGCCTCCATGTCAATGTTTTCTACCTTGAGCCCGGAAATGCCTGTTTCCATGCCCGCAAGACGGCTGACCAGATCAGGGGCGGTAGGATTTATCCGGGATATTCTTCTTCCTTCATTGGCAAAAAAACCTGAGCTTGAAACGGTTATTCCTTTCCTGCATCGCGCGCCGAGATGGAGAGCCTCCCTCTCCAGGGCGACCCTCACTTCGGGATGTGCCCTTGCGGTATAAGGGCAAATCCTTCCCTTGAACCTGGCGGAGGCTTCAACTGAAGAAGCGAGCGCCTCACGGACCCGGACTTCCAGCACCCTGCAGCATGAATCGGGGCAACTGACATTGTAAAAGAGTCCCGTGTTGTCCAGACCTATGACATAGTCAGTAACGACCAGGGTTCCCAACTCCGTATCAGGCTGCAAACCGCCGGAAGTTCCGAGACGAATGACGGTAAGAGGCTTGAATTTTTTCTTCCTTTTCCAGATACGGAAATCTATCTCGTTCAAAGCAGTAATTTCATTGAGAACAATTTCCAGGGAAGGTGTGCCGATACCGGAGGTTATGACGGAAAATCTTTGACCGGTTTCCTTTGACGTTCCGGTAATGGTTCTAAAACCTCGATGAAATCTGTCGACCTCCCTGGCTGACATGAATTCATCGGCCAAAAAAGGAACCCTGTCCGGGTCACCGACAATGATGATATTATCGGCAATATCTCCAGGAGCAAGATCAAGATGATACACTCTTCCGTTTCTTATCGGAAGATCCGAAACCGCAAAAGGACCGCCATCCATACCTCTCCCTCTTTTCCACGATCAGCCCTGGACAGGCTGTTTTGAACCTTATAAATGAAAACAGAAGAAACCATTACATATTCCATATCAGTTTATTAATTACATCAATCATGATACGGCTTGCATATTGTATACACGCTATCATAAACCCATTGCGAAAACATGTGTATCAAAAAAAGTCGCCTCACACACAAGATAGAATCAGAAATTGCAAATTTACTTTTCAAGTCGAAGCGTTGCAGTTCTTGTCACGATATTGACAAATTCAGTATGCGGCAATTTTAAAAATCACAAAAAAAAGGGATGGCAGGTTGGAGGATCCTGGCCATCCCTTACCCCTCTCTTTTTCGGAAGGGTATAATCTAGCAGACACGTATAATCATGCAAATATGTTACCAATATGTTTCCTCAATGATTTATTTTATGTTTGCAGGCATATCCTTGCAAAAATTTTTAACAAGAGTTATTATGTGCTGCCTTCAGAAGCTGCAATAAAGCACAGTATGGGAGACACTGTTTTGAAACAACAAAACATGAAAACAATTATGTACAGATGCCCCAGGTGCAACAGAGTTAAACATTTTTCGGTCTGGAAACACCTAAACCGGGAAGAGCTGGACAGGCTGAACTACGTGGACGTTGAATTCAAATTTGTCAGATGCGACATGTGCTGAACCTAAAGTCACATTTTCACCTGCATCCGTATATTATTAATTCAGCAAAGCCGCAAAAACAGTTGCTTATCATTCCGAGACATAATCAATTTGAAAAATGATTGATCAGATCATTCCCCGCAAAATCAAAGTAACACACAAACCTGTGAGCAACTGAATCTCCATTTCCCATGTACAAGATCTACAGCCATCTTATACGACCGCAACCAGATTTCTTTAAAACCTGCCGTATTATTTCAGCTCCGGTTCAGTTTTCAATTTTCAGACAAATTCAAACAAGCGAGCAAGCGTTATATTTGCTTGCACACATCCCTTTTCTTGACTATCATTTCTTTTTTTCAATTTTTTCAGGTATTCGGGACAACAGATGGTCAAATTGAAGTCTTTTGAATTCAGCCGCAGGGAGCTTGCCGGGTCGTTGGGAGACCTGGGAGTACTTATACCTTTTGCAATCGGCTATATGACCGTGTGCGGCCTTCATCCTGCCGGATTCCTGGTTATGATGGGGCTTGCCAATATTATCACCGGGATTGTATACCGGCTGCCCATGCCGATCGAGCCGATGAAGGTTATTGCCGTTGCCGCCATTGCACAACACTGGACGCCTTCGATGATTTATGCTTCCGCTTTCGCCATGGGTGGCATATGGATTATCTTTGCCCTTACCGGCATAGTCGGCTGGCTGGCCAGGGTAACCCCCCATTCAGTAATACGGGGAATCCAGGCAACTCTGGGAGTCCTGCTCATCATTGAAGCGGTGAAAATGCTGTCCACCGGCTGGCTTCTCGGCATCATCTCGGCAATAATTGCGCTGTCCCTTCGCAAAAATCCGCATGCGCCCGCGGCCGTGGTGCTAATGGTTCTGGGTATCGCCATCGTTTTCGCAAAAGGGCAATTCCTGAAAATCAGCGCTCCAAGCCTTGATATTCCACCACTCACCTCGTTTAGTCCGGAGAGATATGGCAGACTCTTCTTTTGGCCGGTTTTGCCCAGATTCCACTGACCGTTACCAACGCCACCATTTCAACTTCGAGCCTTATCAGGACATACTGGCCTGACAGACAGGTGAGCGAAAGGCGCCTTTCCCTCAACCAGGGAATAATGAACCTGCTTATTCCCTTTTTCGGAGGGATGCCCATGTGCCACGGCGCTGGGGGGCTTGCGGGTCAGTATTATTTCGGTGCCCGTACCGGCGGCACCAATATTATCGAGGGGATAATCGAAATCAGTCTCGGTCTGTTCCTCGGGTCATCCGTCGCAGGACTATTCAGCGTTTTCCCCATGGCTATCATCGGTGCAATGATGCTCCTTGTAGGAGTTGAAATGGCCAAATTCGCCAAAGATGTCCGCTCATACTCCCAGATATTCCCGATGGCCGTAACCCTGACAGTATCTCTGCTAACCAACATGGCTTATGGATTCCTTGCCGGAGTTCTGACAAGCCGCACAGTCGATTATTTCATCAATCGATCAAAGGCAATTGACCCGCAGCCCGCCCACAAAAAAGATATCAGCAATTAAAATCAGAGCTGATAATTGAAATAAATAACTGAATCATTTCCTCATTGAGATCTCTACCCTCCACCTGACAATCGTTTTTGCTGATTGTGCTATACTTGCAAATAACAATCATATTTTTCTTCAGCGGAGCAAAAAATGAATTATCCGGCCTTGCTTACAGACCTTTACCAGCTTACCATGCTTGCCGGCTATTACGAAAAGGGCATGCACCAAAAGCAGGCCGTGTTCGACCTGTTTTTCAGAAAGGTCCCTTCCAGGGTGGTTATGCCATTTTCGCCGGGCTTGAAACAGCCCTCGACTACCTTTCCGGACTGCATTTTACCGGGGATGAGATCACCTACCTTCGCTCATTGGAAATTTTCAAACCTTCTTTTCTCGAATATCTGAATACATTCCGTTTCCGTGGAAATGTCATTTCTGTTTCCGAAGGGTACTGCGGCTTTTGCCCTTGAGCCTCTGATTACCGTTGAAGGCCCGTTGGCAGAAGTTCAGCTCGTGGAAACAGCTCTTCTCAACATAATTAATTTCCAGACACTTGCGGCGACCAAGGCCGCCAGGCTGTGGTGGCAGCCGAAGAAGGTGTCATCGTCGAATTCGGTTTGCGTCGGGCTCAGAGGTTCCGATGGCGGCCTGAGCCTGGTTCGTGGAGCATTCGTGGGCGGGGTTCGCAGAGTACAAGCAACGAATGGGCCGGCAAAAAGTTTAATATACCTGTCAAGGGCACCCATGCCCACAGCTGGATCATGGCCTTTCCTGATGAGCTTTCAGCCTTCCGTGCGTATGCGGATGTTTTTCCCCGACAGCAGCATTCTTCTCGTGGATACCTACGTCCCTTCAAAGCGGGATTCCCAATGCCATTATCGTCGCCCGCGAATTACGGGAAAAAGGGTTCGAACTCCTGGGTGTGCGGCTCGATTTGGGCGACCTGGCCTATTTCGAGCAGGGAAACACGGAAAATGCTCGACATCAACGGATTCCCAAATGTAAAAATAGTCGCCTCCAATGAACTGGACGAATATGTTATCCGTTCCATTCGCGAACAGGGCGGTAAGGTAGACATTTACGGGGTCGGCACAAGACTGGCAACCTGTCAGGGTGAAGGCGGCGGCGCACTGGGAGGTGTATACAAGCTTGTCAGCTTTGACGGCAAACCGAAGATCAAGGTAACCAGCGATGTGAGCAAAAGTACTATCCCCGACCTCAAACAGCTGTTCGGATTACCAATGAAAATGGACAGTTTCTGCAGGACGTTATCTGCCTGATGGGTGAGAAGCCCAAACCGGGAGATATTGTTTTCGATCCCCCATGAGTCCCATCGACACAAAGTAATACCCGAAAAAGTCGTTTTCCAGGATATGCGCCAGGTGGTAATGGAAGACGGGAAAATCTATTGCAAATTCCCTAGCCTGGACGATATGGCGGATCGTGCCGCCGGGCAGCTTAAACATGTGCCCGATGGTCACGCTGAGGTTCAAAATCCCCATATTTACAAAGTACTTCCATCAGCGGCAGACTTAATCAGCTGAGAACCCGCCTCATTTGGAAGACATTCACGAGGATCAGAAAACACCCCCGGTGAAATTGGAATAGCAGGAGAACATAGATTGAAAACAAACTCCGCACTGCTTATCGTTGATGTTCCGAAAAATTTCTTCCGGGCGGCTAAGCCTTTGGGGTTGCCGGTGGCGATGAAATAATACCCTTCATAAACAGATTACATAAAATATTTCAGCGAAAGGTCTTCCTATTCTTTGCCTCCCGCGACTGGCACCCAATGAATACCGTTCATTTCAAGACAGGTGGAGGTCCATGGCCGGTCCACTGCGTACAGGAAACGCCGGGTGCCGCTTCACTCCAATATACAGTCTTCCTGTAGATACCAATAATGCTGACGAAGGGAATGGATCCGGACAGGGATGACGAGTATTCCTGATTTTCACGCAGTAACGGAAGACGGGCTGCAGCTTTCCGTGAGTATCTAATCGGCAACGGAATCAGACACCTTTTTGTCTGCGGCATAGCCACCGACTACTGTGTCCGCGAAACTGTCCTGGATGCGCTCGGCAACGGTTTCGCCGTAACCCTGCTGAAGGACGCAGTCAGGGGGGTCGATCTGCAAAAGGGCGATTCCGACAGAGCGAAAGATGAAATGGCGGCAGCCGGAGCCAAAATCAAGGTAACCCGGGATATTGAACATGGCTGAATATACCCCTCAAAAACATCAGTTAATTTCATGAAAAAAAATCATTTTAACCTTTCTTACGCAGAATAAAATCTAATCTTTGACATCAACCTGAAAAAAGGTTACAGTAATTCAAATTCCACAATAGTAACAGGACCTTGCGAATATGATCAAAACCAATAACCTGAATGTCAAAGGTATCACCACGGTC
>CAWFFO010000003.1:0-157747 GCA_963815135.1 uncultured delta proteobacterium | reverse complement strand
TTCTGCCAGGCTGGAAGTTTTTTGGAGTGGCGACTACGACCTCTGATGCAATGCCATATTGAATAACGACATGATGATATTCCAATGACCACGACTCCCAGTACAGATGCGATTCCAGCGAGAGGGGGCAGCAGCCGCCTACCAGCACCGGGTGGGCTGCAAACAGCATTTTCCACAGTTTTGTTACCAGCTTCGAGACGAATGTACTGCCGCATGTCAGGCTGACGAGACATAGCTTGCCGTCGGGTTTCAGAACCCGCCGTGCTTCGTCTATCACGCTTCTGATGCCGGCATCGGAAAGCAGATCCAGCACGTATGTCGAGACGACCCGATCCGGTGCATGCTCCGCCCGCCCGAAATCTATGGCTGCCGTTCAGACTTCGTCACTATTGCACGTTTTTCATAGGACAACAGGCGCTGCCCGGCCAGCGAGATCATGGTTTGACTTATGTCTGTGCCCGTATAAGAGGCTGTTGAGGGCAGTATGTTCTTCAGCAGGCGTTCCGCAAACCGCCCTGTGCCGCAACCAAATTCAAACACGCTTTGTGCCGTATCGAATTCAGCGTGACTGATCAGATCATCAAGTGCGGCATCTTCATAAAATGCCTGTGTATCCAGCATTTTTCCAAAGCGATCATAAAATCGCCGCACCCGGCTCCGGGAGAGGACCATAGATTACCTTCCTTCTTTCATGCTTTATCAGTTACCATCCGCAGAGTACCTGCCTGGACCGGGGCTGGGTCTTCCCCTGATCAAGCAGGAATCCTGAACCATTGTCTCTCGAACATATTAACCCAAAAACGGCAGTTGGAGGTGTCCGCAGTAGGCAACTCAGGCCTGTTTCGTTGCTGCAACTGCCGAATCAAGGATTAAAACAATCAGTTCGGGCACCTCTCTCCGAAATGATTGTCTGACCGAAAATCGTTCCGTTTGCTCAGGTAAAGCCCCGACCACTCTGGAAATTGATTTTACGGGCTTCAGGACGGAGAGTGATTGACTCATCAAGGATGTTTATCCTCGTGTGGCCCCTTTGCCCGGGGATCAATAGTCGATACCGGGCTGGGGCTCGATATCCTTGCGGTAGGCGTGTTTGATCTCGCGGATTTCGCTTACGGTATCGGCCAGCTCGATTACCCGGGGTGGGCGTCGCGGCCGGTGAGGATCAGATGCATCGCCGGCGGTTTATTCTGCAGGATATCCAGGACCTGTTCCAGATCGACCAGCTTGAGTTTAAGAGCGTTGTTGATCTCGTCGAGAATGAGAAGATCGTACGCGCCGGCGGCGATTTTTTCGTGGACCAGATCTATCGCGTCCTGGGCATTGGCCCGGTGCTCGGACCACGGGTAGGGATTGCCCTGGATGCCGCAAAAGCCCTTGCCGGTGGCGTGCAGTTCGATGGCGCACTTCATCAGCTTTATGCCGTCCCACTCGCCGGAATAAAGGTCGCCTTTCATGAACTGGATGATGCAGACCTTCATGCCGTGGCCGCAGGCTCGCACCGCCATGCCCAGCGCCGAGGTGGTCTTCCCCTTGCCGTTGCCGGTTATGACCACAATCAACCCTTTGCGCTCTTTCGGCTCGAACCGGTCTATCCTGTCGGGCAGTGTGCCTCGCTTGTTCATGTTTCGATCCCTTCCTTTTTCATCCCTCATCCCTCATGCCATCCCACCGCTTCTAAACCATCTTCCGGTACTGCCCCCCGACCTCGGCCAGGGTTCTGCTGATCTGACCGAGGGTAGCGTGCCGGACTGTCTCCAGCAGTTCGCCGAAAACGTTCCCGCCCTGCAGGGCGACCTGTTTCAGCCTCGCCAGGTAGTGCCGGGGCATCTTCGCGGTGGCGTTCCCGGAAGTCGCGCACGCGGGCGATTTGCCGTTCCCGGTCGGCGGGTCGGGGCGAACCACTTCGGCCACGGGTGGGTACTTGTCGGGATGGCCGTCGGGAAGTTCGTGGGAGTTGTAGCCGATGATCCTGCGCACCGGGGCTGGAGATGGTCCCGGTCGTCACGCCGCCGCGCCGTTCCCGCTCATAGGTGCTGCTGTTCTCGGCGATGCATCGCCGCTGGTAGCCCATTTCGGTGGCCGGCCCCACTCCGCCGAGCTGGTCGAGCCGGTCGAACTCGGCAAGGACCTCGCGCCTGCACCTCCCTGAACAGGGCGCGAAAGGCGTAGGAACCGGAGAGGAGGTTCTGGATGACGAACCCTTCCGCCTCCTCGCGCAGGTAATTGGGGATCATCGTTGCCTGACGCACCCACTTTTCACCGGGAGTGGTCATCGGCTCGTCGGCCGAATCCACGTGGAGTGAATTGGTGTTCGCCAGAAGCCCGAGCAGGGCGTGATAGGTGAGCCGCACCGGGTTGAGGGTGTCCCACTCCTCGGCCTGCAGCGCTCGGCCCGAGGTCTGGGTATGGAATTTGAACTTTCTGGGAGCGCTCGTTGGCACCGTAGACAGTCGCGCAGGGCGATCGCCCAGATCTTCCGGCAGACGGCGCCGTAGGCGAGCCACTCCGCCTCGTGGGACACCTTGAAGAAGAAGGAAAGGCTGGGAGCGAAGTCATTCACCGCCATGCCCCGCGCCCAGGAAATTTTCGATATAGGTGAAGCCGTTGGCCAGGGTGAATGCCAGTCTCCTGTACCGGGCTGGCGCCCGCCTCGCCTATATGGTAGCCGGAGATGCTCAGGGAGTAGAACTTTCTTACCCCGTTGGCGATGAACCATTCCTGCACGTCACCCAGCAGCCTGATGGCAAAATCGGTCTGGAAGATGCTCTCGTTCTGGGCCTGGACCTCCTTCAGGATGTCGGCCTGCACGGTGCCCCGCAGCTGCTCCAGGGTCTGTTCGCACACGTATCCTCCCGCTCCTTCGGGCGAGAGCGAGCCCCCGTTCCCGCTCCGCCCGCTCCACGCTCGCAGCTCCTGGGCGGCAACGAAATACATGGCCAGGATCGCCGGCGCCGGGCCGTTGATGGTCATGGAAGTGCTGATGTCGGGGATGTCGAACCCCTCCAGCACCAGTCTCATGTCCTCCCAGGTATCGATGGAGACGCCCGCCTTCGCCGATCTTGCCGATGCTTCCCGGATCCTCGTCGCTGTCCGCCCCGTAGAGGGTAATGCCGTCAAAAGCGATGGAAAGCCGAGGCCTGGCCACTCCTTCAGCCAGCAGGTGGAGGCGGCGATTGGTTTCTTCGGGGCCGCGCAGCCCGGCGAACTGCCGGGTGGTCTCCCCCGCCGAAACCGGGCGGTAGGGGTAGATGCCGGTGGCAAAGGGGAACATGCCGGGAAGACCCTCTTCCAGGAGAAAACGCAGCGATTCCGCCCGGTCCTCGGGATCGGGAAGCGCCACCCGCGGCAGCCTCAGGCCGTTGGGAGTTACCGCCACCGGTCCATGCCAGAGCGTTCGCCTGCCTGCAGCGAGGTCTCACGCCATTTGTCCGGCCACTCCTCCAGCATCCGGACGCATTGTGGATCAAGCAGGCCGGGATCCTCGGGTTCTGGCGGACCTTGCCCAGCTGGCCGGTCGCCCAGTGGTCGTAGGCCCTAACCTTGTCGGCGATCTCGGCCAGATAGGCGCGCCGCCTGTGGGGGACGAGTATGCTCTGTTTTGCGTAGCCGAAGATGTCGGTTACTTTGAGCATTTCCGGCGCAGGGTAGCCCAAACGCGAGCAAAGATCGGCGAACAGGCTGTCGAGCCCCGGGTCCCGGGCAGATTTTTGCAGTGGCGGGGAAAATCGCTCTCCCTTTCCCAGTTCGCGCAAAAAGTCCCGCATCTCTCCGATAGGCCGCTTCGGCCCCATCCAGGTCGGCCTTGTTCAGTACCACCAGGTCTGCGTCGCGCAGCAGCTGGTCCTTCTGCAGCTGCATGCCGCCACCGTACTCGCGGGTTTTGACATGCAGCAGCAGATTGGCCCTGAATCCGGCCGAGGTCAAGACCGGTCTGACCGGTCCCGGGGGTCTCCACGAGGATGAAATCGAAACCCGCAACGCGCGGAACAGCCTGAGCATAGGGGCAGTGCGGGGCTGAGCGGCGCGTAGGGGGTTCCGGTCGCCACGCTGCGCAGCCAGACCCGGTCATGGTAGATCTGGTTCATCCGCACCCGGTCGGCAAGAAAGGCGGTGGCCGTCCCGCCGCTGTCGGTGGTGGGGTCGTTGGCAAGGACGGCGATTTGTTTGCCGGGAAAGGTATCGAGGAAACGCCGCACGAGTTCGTCGATCAGGGTACTCTTGCCGCTGCCGCCGTCTCCGGCGATCGCCACTGTCGCGGCCGGTGCTTGTCTCCCTTGCAGCACAGTTCCCGTATGGATGCGGGAAATTCGCCGTTTTTGTTCGGCCATCGTCAGCAGACGGGTCAGACTGGCGGGCGCGGCGGAGCCTCCCGTCCAGGCATCGGGATCACCGGGCCGGGAAGCCGTTGCCTTCCGGGACATGATCCGCGCGGTCATATCGGCGGCTATGGCGTCCAGGGGCCAGCCCGGACCGTAGATCTTCTCCGCTCCGGCGGCTTCGAAGCAGCTTTAGCATCTTCGGGGAGGATGGTTCCGCCACCGCCGCCGAAGACCAGAGTCCCGCCCATCCCTTTCTCGGACAGCCGTTTGATCAGGTGGGGAAAGAACTGGAGATGGCCGCCGTTGTACGAGCTGACCGCCACCGCGTCAACTCCTTCCTGGAGCGCGGCAGCGGCAATCTGCTCGCCGGTCATGTTGAAGCCGAGGTAGATGACCTCCACCGGCTTGCCGCCGGCCAGCAGCGCCCGGTTAAGGGCCAGCACCGAAGCATCGTGGCCGTCATAGGCAGCAACTGCGGTCAGTATCCTGAGGGTCCGTACGCGCATGTTTTCATCTTTTCTGGGCATAGATCCTTTATTTAACAGGGAAACTCAGGATAAGAGATTATCTCTTCACTCTCGAGTCCATTTTATTTAGCTTGAATTCAGCCGTAATTTGGTTTTGCGAAAATTAAATCCATAAGCAAAACTCCAGGACACATAACTCACTCAGGGGTTTTATTCAGTTGCATATAACATGTTTTAAGCCTGAATATCCCTATTATCCCTGTTAATTCAGTAATTACGGTTTTCACCCGATCCTTTTGAAACCTTTCGGGTAGCGTTCGCTTGCCAGTTCGGCATATTTATCTTTGTAGTAGAGCCATTCTTTCTTGTGCTCTTCGGTGACCTGACCGATCACCCTGGCCGGCACACCTACGGCAATGGCACCGTCCGGTATCTTGCCCCGCACCACAGCGCCTTCGCCGATTATGGCCCAGTCGCCCACGACGGCATAATCGGAGATGATGGCGCCCACACCGATCACAGCGTTATCCTTCACCGTGCAATTGTGGAGGATACAGCCGTGTCCCAGCTGGACGTTGTCACCGACCACTGTACGGTCGCCGTCGCGGGCGTGAATGACCACGTTCTCCTGCACCGAAGTGCGGCTGCCGATGATGATGGATCCGTAGTCGCCGCGGATGCGGGCACCCACGCCGACAAAGCATTTCTCGCCTAAGATGACATCCCCGATAACGTCCGCCGATTCGGGAATAAAAGAGCCGTTGCCGATTGTGGGGCGTTTGCCTTCAAATTCATAAAGTGCCATATGCCGTCCTCTTGTCAGAGCTCCGTTTTGCCTGTAAACCGTGTCCATGTGTCTTTATTGAAAGTATACCCGGTGTGTCTCATTTGTCTAAAAGCGGGCAGGTACAGATGGGGAAAGGGTGATGGGTCTGGAATGGGGTGTGCGGTGTTTGTGCCCGGGAACGAAGCGCTTCGTTGCCGGGCTTTACGAATTACGGCAGCGGCTGTCGAGCAGCTCGCGAATTTTCATCAGGAGTACATTGGGAGTGATCGGCTTCATCAATAACTCGATGTCTTCCTGCAACATGTCGGCTTCATTGAGTATATCCGCCGGGTAGCCGCTGACGAACAAGGCATTTATTCCCGGTTTGACGGTTCTGGCCGAATCCAGCACCTTTTTCCCGTTAAGTCTCGGCATGACCGCATCCAGGATGAGCAGGTCTATCAGGTCGTTTTGATCTATGAATTTTTCCAGGGCTTCTTCCCCGTTTTCCGCGGTGATGACCCTGTACCCGGCTTCTTCAAGCAGTTCCCGGTGCAGATCGTTCAGGATTGCGTCGTCTTCTGCCAGCAGCAGGGTTTCGTTGCCCCGGAAAAGGCTTGGAGCGCCTTGCGCGGAACAGGCGGTTTCCGGGGGATTGTCGGCCAGGGGGAGGCAGATGTTGAACGTGGTCCCTTTACCCTCCCCGGAACAGACAAATATGTAACCGTTGTGCTGCTTTATGATGCCGTAGACAATCGACAGACCGAGACCGGTCCCCTTTCCCACCTCTTTCGTCGTGAAGAACGGCTCGAATATCTTTTTTCTCGTTTCCCCGTTTATACCGCACCCGCTGTCGCTTACGGTGATGCAGGCGTACCGGCCGATTTTCCCGAAGCCGTGCCCCCTGATAAATTGCTCGGTCATGGCGAACACCGAAGTCTTTATGGTTATCGTCCCTTCGCCCGCTATGGCGTCCCTGGCATTTGTTACAAGGTTCATGAGCGCCTGCTCGACCTTTCCCCTGTCTGCCAGGGCGACGAGCGTTCCCGGAGCTGTTTCAACTTTCAGTTCGATGTTTGCCCTGATGAGTCTTTTCAGCATCTTCCGCAGGTCGATAACGGTTTCGTTCAGATCCACCGGTTTCGGCACCATTATCTGTTTCCTGCTGAAGGCGAGCAGTCCCTGTGTCAGTTCCGCCGCCCGCTCGGCAAGAATCGATATCTGCTTGACGTAGTTGCTGGAAGGGTCATCTTCCTTCATCTTCATCAGGATCAGGTGGACAAAGCCGATCATTGCCGTGAGAATATTGTTGAAATCATGTGCCACGCCGCCCGCCAGCTGACCCACGGCTTCCATTTTCTGGGCATGATAGAGTTGATTCTCCAGGCTTTTGCGTTGCGAAATATCCCTTACAACCGCCACCAATATCGGTTCGCCGTCAAATTCGAAACGGCTCAGGGCGACCATGACGTCGAATTCGGAGCCGTCCGCAATCCGGTGTCTCCATTCGAAGGATTGGGGCCTTCCTTCGAATGCATCTTTCATAATTCCAACGGCTTTTTCCATGCTGTCGATTCCGTCAGGCTGGACAGCGGGTGAAAAATAGAGCATATCCTTGCCGATGATTTCCATTTTTCCGCATGAGAAAAGTTTTGTGGCCGCCGGATTGCAATCGACAAAAACGAATTCTTTGTTGATAAGGAATATCACATCAAGCGCATTTTCGAAAATGGCCCGGAATTTCTGTTCGGAACGGGTGATTTCCGTAGCGGCCCGTTTGCGTTCAGTGATGTCCTGGACAAAGGAGAGGGGGTATTCTTTGCCGCCGAATCGGACGATATTGGTTGTAATTTCGACCGGAAATATAGTCCCGTCCTTCCTCCTGTGGATCGATTCGTGTGTTGCGTGGCCCTGCGTATCGAGCACCTTTGTGATTTCAGCGGCCTTCTCTGCGGTAATAGCAGGGGCGATTTCCAGAATGTTCATGGAGAGCAGCTCTTCCCTGGAGTAACCGAGGCTGCGGCAGGCATAATCATTGACGCTCCGGATCGTTCCGTCCTCCAGGACCACGTAGATGCCAATCGCCGCGTTATTGATACAGAGACGGGTCAGGATCAGTTCCCGGACAGCGGCGTTTCTGCGCTGCCAGTAACGATATATTCCCATTGAAGCGATAATCGTGAGCAAAAAGAATAGCACCAGCGCGGCAGACATTTTGCCGAGCTCACTCCACCAGTCGGCGAGATAGTCTTCTGTTGCCAGTCCGATGGCGATATTCAAGGGGTAGTTGGAAAATCTGCGAAAAGAGTATGTTCGATCGATACCGTCTATCGCGGATCGCGCTTTGAATGTCCCGTCTTGTTTTCCTCTGCCGATCAGTTCCCTGACCTCTCTCGAAGCCTTTTTAATGCCGGTTATGCTGAGGGTTCCACCCGGATCGGGAAGGCGGGCGATGATCTCCGATTCATTGTTCCGCAGGGTCACTGCACCATGTGGTCCGACCTGGATGGATGAAAAGACATTTTTGAAATGCTCTATCGGGATTACGCCGCAGACAACGCCGGCAAAAGAGCCGTCGGCGTGACTGATGCGACGGGCGAGAATGATCACCGGTTTTCCGGTTACGCGACTTGTCAGCGGTCCGCTCAGGAAAAGTCCCGGCTTTGGTTTATCACGCAATTGTCTGAAATAGCGCCGATCTGCGACATTTCCCAGTAGACAGGCGGAATTCCGGGCGCCAAAAATGATTTTGCCCCGCGCATCAGCCACCGATACGCAGTTAACCTCAGGCAGATGTCCTGCGAGACCAGCCAGAAAAGAATTCATCTCATGCCGGTCGATCCCGCCCCCGGCGAGCTGATGCTCAAATTCTTCAACCGCTGCTACCAGGACAACGTCTGTCTTGTCGATGGAGCCGCTGATGTTTTGCTCCATCAGAAGGCTCAGGTTGCCCGTGGTGACGGTCGCCCGTTGCTCATGATTAAGCCTGTTTTGCCGCAGCGACAGGAAGGAAAGCGTGAAGATGAACAAATTTACCAGGAGAACCCCTGCCGCCAACCGCAGGACAAATGCAGTGTCGGAAAGCTGGTCCACCGGAACTTCATGAACATTTTCCATTGTTTGTCTTTCATGCCTCCCGGGACTATGAAGGTTTCCGCCCGTCTGATGAAATATCAACTGCGGTTTTCCCGGAACGTTGAGCCATTAATAATATATTGATCGGGAATTCGCGAATTTTCTTTAGATTTTCTTCCCGGAACAAGTCCGCCTGGCGCAATTCCAGTCCTTGCCTCCCCTGACAGTTTGTCCACACCGTCTCAAAGTGGTGAAATCCATTTAAAGGTTTATACTTTAAACAAGTCGACTATCTTAAAAGCATTTTCCGGGAGATACCGCATGGTTCTGCTACTGCTGGTTCCCGCCTTATGGGCGCTTGCTTATTTCCGGGCGAAACTGCCGGTCTGGACGGCGGTCACGGCCCTCATACTGGTAATCCAGACATTGGTCAGCCGCCCGCCCGGCCGTTTCATGCTCATCGTCTGGGTGGCGTTTCTTGCCGCCACCGTTATCCTGAATGTGTCTGTCCTGCGCATTTTATTCATCAGCAGGCCGATTCTTTCCCTGTTTCGCAGGAAGCTTCCTTCCATTTCACCTACCGAGAGTGTGGCTCTGGAAGCGGGAACTGTCTGGTCGGGACGGTGAGCTGTTCAGCGGCGACCCCGACTGGGAGCGGCTTATTTCTCTGCCTGCGCCGCGTTTGACCGAAGAGGAGGAAGCCTTCCTGTCCGGGCCGGTGGAAGAACTGCTGCCGTATGCTCGATGACTGGCATATTGCAAACGATCTGCGCGATCTTCCTCCGGAAGTCTGGCAGTTCATCCTGGATAAGGGATTTTTCGGGCTCATTATTCCGAAACATTATGGCGGTTACGGTTTTTCAGCCCTTGCCCATTCACAGGTGATCATGAAAATTGCCGGTTGCAGCTATGCCGCGGCGGTAACGGTGATGGTTCCCAACTCCCTGGGCCCGGCGGAACTGCTTCTGCGTTACGGCACGGAGGAGCAGAAGGATTATTATCTTCCGCGCCTTGCCGGGGGAAAGGAGGTGCCGTGTTTTGCCCTGACCGGACCCGAAGCAGGGAGCGACGCAGCTTCCATTCCCGACAGAGGGGTTGTCTGCAGGGGCGTTTACGCCGGTGAAGAGTGCCTGGGCATCCGCCTCAACTGGGAGAAGCGCTATATCACCCTCGGCCCCGTGGCGACTGTGATCGGCCTGGCCTTCAGGCTGTTTGACCCGGATCATCTCCTGGGCGAAACGGATGATCGCGGGATCTCCCTGGCGCTCGTCTCCGCATCCCTGCCGGGAATAACCATCGGCTCGCGCCATGATCCGCTCGGAATCCCGTTTCAGAACGGCCCTAACCGCGGAAAAGATGTGTTCGTCCCCCTCGAATGCATTATCGGCGGAAGGGACGGTGCCGGTCAGGGGTGGCGGATGCTCATGGAGGGGCTTGCTGCCGGGCGCTCGATATCGCTCCCCGCCCTCAGTACCGGGGCCGCCAAATTGACGGCCAGGGCTGTGGGTGCTTATGCACGCGTGCGCAGGCAGTTCCGGGTTCCCATCGAACGCTTCGAAGGGGTTTCGGAAGTGCTGGCCAGGATAGCCGGCAATACCTGGCTGATGGATGCGGCAAGGGCCGTGACCTGTTCCGCCATCGACCTGGGAGAGAGGCCTGCGGTTGTATCCGCCCTGATCAAGTACCATTGCACCGAACTGATGCGGGTCGTTGTGAATGACGGCATGGACGTGATGGGCGGGCGCGGCATATCCATGGGTCCGCGCAACCCGATCGGCAGGTTCTACGAAGCTGCTCCCATCGGAATAACGGTCGAAGGGGCCAACATTCTGACCCGTTCCATGATAATCTTCGGCCAGGGAGTAATCCGCTGCCATCCTTTCATTCTCAAGGAAATGCAGATAATGGCCGGGCATGATAGCGAAAAGGGAGCAACGGAATTCGACGCACTTCTCGGCAACCATGTCGCCGGCTCTCTGGCCAATGCCGCCCGGTCGCTGCTTCACGGGCTGACCGGAGGACGTACGGCCAACGCCCCCGATGGTCCCGCCCGCCGCTATTTTCAGGCAGTGAGCCGCCTCAGCGCCTCTTTTGCCCTGGCGGCCGATGTCGCCCTGCTTACTCTTGGCGGAAAATTGAAACGGAGGGAAAGCATTTCCGGTCGTCTGGCGGATATCTTCGGCCGTCTATACCTGGTGTCCGCGCTTCTCAAGCGCTTCGAGGAGCGGGGGCGGCCGGAGGTCGAGCTGCCGCTGCTGCAATGGGGGTGTGAAAAATGCCTTGCTGAAATCCGGGAAAGTTTCTCCGGTTTTCTCTGCAACCTTCCCGTCAGGCCGGCGGCGTGGTTGCTCAGGCTGCTCATCTTTCCCCTTGGCCGGCCTTATCCGGGTCCAGGCGATGCGCTGACTCAAAGGGTTGCGGCGGTTTTGACGGAGCCTTCCAGGCTGAGACATTCCCTGACGGCCGGCCTGTTTATTTCCCCAATCCGGATGATCCGCTGGGACGGCTGGAAGATGCACTTGCAAAGGTGATAGCGGCCGAGCCGGCGGAGGAGAAGATCCGGCTGGCCGTAAGGAAGGGGAAGCTGAAAAAGGGAACGGAAGTGGAGATGCTGGAAGCCGCTTCCAGTCGGAGATAATTAGTAAAGACGAGGCATATACCATGTGGCTCGCCGTGGAGTCCCGCCGGGAAGCGATAAGAGTTGACGATTTCCCCTCCCTGGAAAGGGCCGGGGATTGAGTTTTCGACTGAGGTGCCAGGGTCCGGAGGATACAATGAACAGCGATTTTCCGGTGCAGTTCTCGGAAATGATTATCTGCTTTTCCCGTGCGGTTGACCTGGTAAGTCCGATAGTGGCCGACCATCACAGGCGCGTGGCCTCCATCGCTTTGAGCATAGCCCGGGAGATCGGGCTCCCCGATGAAAAAATCGGGGATGTCGCGCTTGCCGGAGCGCTCCACGACGTGGGAGGGCTTTCCCTGTCCATGCGGTTGGACGCCATGCAGTTCGAAGTGAATAAACCCTATGAACATGCCGTATTGGGGTGTCTGCTGTTGAAAACATTCCGTCCCTTAGATGTTGCCGCGTCGTTTGTAAAGTTTCATCACGTCAATTGGCAGCATGGCGCCGGGGCGGAGTTTTTCGGCGAGCATGTGTCGTTGGAGAGTCATATCCTTCATCTCGCCGACAGGATTGCTGTTCTGCTGAAACCTGATGGCTACGTACTTTCCCAGGCGGAAAATATTACCGGGCGCATATCGGGACTGACCGGAACCATGTTCCACCCGCTTCTCGTAGCGGTATTCGCCGAAGTGGCGCAGCGTGAATCTTTCTGGCTCGATGCGCTTGACCCGGCATCGGGAGCGGAGCTGGAACAGATTTTCGGTGGCAAGGGGCTGGAATTGGGAGATGACCTGTTCGGACTGACAAGGCTCTTTTGCCGGGTGATCGATTTCCGCAGTCATTTTACTTCCTGCCATACGAGCGGGGTTGCTGCCTGCGCAGTAGCCCTGGCGGAACTTGCCGGGTTTTCCGAATATGAAAGGCGCCAGATGATGGTCGCGGGCTTTATCCATGATCTGGGCAAACTTGCGGTGCCGGCGGAGATCCTGGATAAGCCGTCCGCTCTCACAAGGGAAGAATTCGATATCATCCGCACCCACGCCTACCATACTGACCATCTACTCCGGCAGGTAAAAGGACTGGATACCATCAGGAAGTGGGGAGCTCTGCACCATGAGCGACTGGACGGCAAAGGCTATCCCTATCACCTTACAGGAAAAGACCTCCCTCTCGGTTCCCGGATCATGTCCGTCGCGGATGTATTTGTCGCACTGACCGAAGACAGACCGTACCGTAAGGGGATGTGCCGGGACGAGGCGCTCAGGGTCCTGGAAAGAATGGTGCAGAAGGCGGCGCTGGACGGTGAAGTCGTAGCCCTTCTGAATGCCCGCTTCGAAGAAATCAATGAAGTTCGCATATACGCCCAGAACGAAGCCGAGAAAGAGTATATTCAATTTGTCCACCAGGCGGACGAAATGCTTGAGAGGTGTGGGTTGAACATGATTTAGCGACAATCGCCGTGTGGCCGCTTTTCGTTATTCGGAAATTACGGGGCGTGGGGATCAGCCGGCGGGCATTTGCCGGGATGAGGGCAGACGATATGCTCCGGGGAGGAAAGCTATGAAGCATGTGGTGTTAACGGTTTTGATGGCAGTTGTATTGTCAGTGGCAGCTTCAGGCACCGCTTTCGCCGATTGGCAGCTGTACTGGAAAGGTGATAACATCACGGCCACTTTCGACCTTCTGTCCCGTGAGCCTTTTCACGGGAAACCTTCGCTTTGGGTCAAGTGGAATTATGCGAAACCCATGAATGGTATCGCCGGCATCAAGCTGCAATTTATGGCTGATTGCTCCGGTCACAGATTATACAAGATATACGAGATTCCTTATGATGCCGGCGGAAATTTTCTGAAACCAAAGAAATATTACGCTTCGCCGAGAGAATACAAGATAATACCCGCTTCCCCCGGCGAAGCCACTTACAAGCTGATGTGCCATTAGTGTTTTCTCACCGGCTCAATGGGCACTCGCCCGATTCAACACCTCCAGCGCGGCCCGATCCAGTTCGAGAGTCGCGGCTTCATGCAGATCGTGCAATTGCTCCAGGCTGGTGGCGCCGGCAATGGGTGCGGTTACGCGCGGTTGCGCCTCCTTCAGGTTCATTGATGTCATACCGTCTGAAATGACCTTTGAAATCGGCATTTTCATATCCCTTGTCACCTACAGCCATGCCGCATGTAAAGATCTTTGGGTCAGTCAAAAACAGACACGCTTCGGTTTTTCAACGAACCATCGACCTCTCACGCCGCCGTGGCAGCTTGAGTATGCAAAAACGTGTGATACTATCTTCATTGCATGGGAAGGAGGTAATTGTCATGATAGGGAAATGGTTTCTGATAATCGCAGTATTTCTTATCGGCGGTTGCGCGACAGTCGAGGGGGTGCCCGTCAGCGATCAGGTGCCGCGCATGTCGATAGAAGACCTGAAAGCCCGGCTCGGCTCCCCCGAAACGATTGTGCTGGATGTCAGGACGGGATGGTCCTGGTCTTCGAGCAGCTACAAGATAGCCGGGGCCATCAGAGAGGACCCGAGAGAATTCTCCCATTGGTATGGTAAATATCCGAAGGACAAAACCCTGGTTCTCTACTGCTCCTGACCGAACGAGGAAACCAGCGCCGGTCTGGCGCTGATGATGATCAAGGATAGATATACCAGGATATATGTTCTCAAGGGAGGATGGAAAGAGTGGTCCGAGGCAGGCTACCCGGTAGTGCCGAAATGACGGATCATAGGGGCGCCTTCCGCGAATAAGTCGCAAGCTCCAATTAGCTTTGGCCTGTATTTCAGGCCTTTTTTTTGGGCAGTTACAGTCCCCGGAACCGGGCAATGAATAATTGGGATCATCGGGCGTCTTTTCGCAACATTCCAGCCGCCCCGCTCGAGAGTAAAGCGCGCTGCAAGGGGTTTCCCTTCCGCATTAATTGCGTTCGCGAAATAATCCTGAACTATTTCGGCAGGATAAAACAGTGAAGACCGAAAATTCGAATCTGCATTGAAGAAGTCTACTCGTGATCCTTTACCCGTGACGGTTACCGGAATGAAGCGACCATGCCTGCAGCAGTCAAGTCCCGACAGCGCTATAAAGAGTTGGGAGGGCCGGAGTGCCCCTGATCGTGATCGGCAACAACAAAATCTCCGGATTCAGTCCCGGGTTAATCGATGACCCGATGCACGGGCTTCTGGGGCTGGTGGGGGAGTATCCACCAGGACCTCTATCATTTCACCGTGGGCGGACCGGTTGAGGACAGGCGGCTTGCCACCCTGCCGCCATATCCCCATGAACGCGAATAAGTATCCTGACCAGATCGAATGCCGATAAATCTGATATTCTTTCATTGCCATTGTCACCATGACCATCGATGCCACCTCCCTGAAGAAGCGGCGCTAAGGTACGGCCGGCTGTGCAGCGGGAGACCCGATTCCAATTTTTTCTCGCTATTTCACTTTTGGATAACTCTTCTATTCAGCCTCATTTCATCCGATAAACCGGCATCATCTTCAGGGTCGGATTTTCGACGGCATTTGATTTAGATCAAGGTCCTTCACGTACAAACCACTTATATTGTTCCAGGATAAAGTATCACAGTACCCTCAATTGCCGGGATATTGGCCCCGGCGTATGCCGATGCCGGATCTGCTGCGGGCTCCTTGCAGGTTGCCGGATCCTCTTGCCGCATAAGCGGGCAAACGGTCCGTGCCGTTGACTGTTAATGCTGTCCGTATTCCCCCGTGACGGAAGGAACTGTCGTTTTTTGGTAATTTTTCCTTCAAAAAACAAGGCAGTAAAAAATAATGAAAAGGAGGATTTATGAAGAGATGCGGATTTATGTTTGCGGTTCCGGTTCTTTTCGCGGCATGGGCCCTTTCTTTTGCGCCGATGGCCGCGGCCGCCGCTGCGAAAGGGAAGGGGGCAAGTCTCAGGATTTCGAAAGAAGGGCAGGCCTGCGTCGACTGCCATGAATCGCAGTCGCCTTCATTCGTCAAGGACTGGAAGGAAAGCAGGCATGCCTTGAAGGGAGTCGACTGCTACAGCTGCCACCGTGCGGAACCGACCGACGCTGACGCCAAAAAACACTACGGCTTTACCATAGCTGTTCTGGTTACGCCCAAGGACTGCGGCAAGTGCCACGCCAAAGAAGTAAGGAGATGACCGGCAGCCACCATGCCAAGGCGGGCGATATCCTCAATTCACTGGACAACTATCTGGGCGAGGTGGTTGCCGGACCCCGAGGCAGTGACCGTCGGTTGCGTCCAGTGTCACGGCTCAAAGGTAAAGGTGCTGGCCAACGGCAGCCTCGATCCCACACCTGGCCCAATACCGGTATCGGCCGCATCAATCCGGACGGATCGCGGGGCTCCTGCTCGGCATGCCATACGCGCCACAGCTTCTCCGTCGCCCAGGCGCGCCAGCCCGAGGCCTGCGGCAAGTGCCACCTTGGTCCCGACCATCCCCAGATGGAAATCTACAAGGAATCGAAGCACGGCATCCTCTATGAAGCGAAGAAGAATGAGTTGAATCTGGACAAGCGATCCTGGGTGGTCGGCAAGGATTACACCGCGGCCCCCACCTGTGCCACCTGCCATATGGGCGCCACCCCCGATCAGCCTGCGACCCATGACGTCGGCACCCGCCTCAGCTGGTCGCTGCGTCCACCCGATCTCCAAGAAGATGGAGAATGCGGAGAAAAAGCGGGCAGACATGAAGGACGTATGCGGCAGCTGCCATTCCACGCCTTTTATCGAAGGGCACTACAAGCAGTTTGACGACCTGGTGGACCTCTACGACACCAAGTTCGCCAAGCCTGCCGCCGCCATCATGAAGGATCTGGCGGATCGCGGGCTCATCAAGTACGGTGGAGTTCGACAAGAAGCTCGACTGGACATATTTCGAACTCTGGCACCACGAAGGACGACGGGCGCGCATGGGCGCCGCCATGTCGGGCCCCGACTACGCCTGGTGGCACGGCATGTATGATGTCTCCAAGAACTTCTACACCGAGTTCCTGCCGGAAGTAAAGGAGATTGCGGGACCCGCCGTTTATGACGAACTTGTGAAGAAATACCTTGCTTCGGATCCCGCGCCACGAGTGGTTCACGAAGGGGATGAGCAAGGAGCAGCTGGAAAAGATAAGGATGTACTACCAGAAGCGCTACGGCGAGAAGTTGCAGTAGGGCAGGGCGGGAAACGTCCTCTGATACACTTAGCCGGAAAAAAAGCCCGGGCGGAATTACCGTCCCAGGCTTTTTTTCCCCGGGTTTCGCTGTTTCAAACGGCCCTGTAACCGATCCTAATGGCTCCCCGACTGTGCCTGTTGTCGATAAATATGGGTGTGGATATGTCATTCATGATCTCGCCGGTATCCCTGGCATATGTCTGGAGAAGAAATTTATCGCAGTTTTGTGCGGCCCTAATCCCGGTCCTGTCGTCGAATTTTCTCTTTGTCCTGTTATTGGTGATGTCGATTTCCGGGTCTCCGGTCAGCGGCATGGAATAACGCAGATTGTGGCACGGGACGTAGCCGTTATCGTCCACGCATATGGCAAAGTAAATGTTGCCGTCCTTTGCCAATATTTCCTCCTGCAAGGGCGAGATAAAACTGTCGAAAAATTTGTCGTAAGCCGTGGTGAACTTTTTCGGCGAGGTGTTGGGGATGGGTTTGCAAGTTCTGTCGAACAGGTTCGCCATCGAGACCCGCCTTTCGGTCAATGCCTTTTCCATGGCCGATACTACGCCGTCTCTCAGTTCGGTCAGGTAGGCTTTCATGGTGTCGTGATGATTGCCGACACTGAATTTGCCGACTGTCTGGAATATCTGCTCCGCCGTTTCCGAAAGTTCCAGAAATGCCTTGCCGTTGTTCTCCATCAGGGCATGTACGGTGGTTGCCGTATCTGAAACCCTGTGGATGTTGGAGGATATTTCGTTGGTCGTGCAGCTCTGTTGTTCCGTGGCGGAGGCAATCTGGTTGATAAGGTCGGCTGATTCAGATGCGGAAAGCAGAATCCTTTCCAGGCACATTTTGGCGGCCAGCGATTTTTCTACGCTTTCTTCAACCCTTTCCTTTTCACCGTTTATTGAAAGTGCGGCTTCGCGGCTTTCAAGCTGAACGTTTTTTATGATCCTGGTGATTTCCTTGGTTGATACGGCGGTTTTTTCCGACAGGTTTTTAACCTCTTCCGCCACAACGGCAAAGCCCCTGCCGTGTTCACCGGCGCGAGCGGCCTCAATAGATGCATTCAGGGCAAGGAGATTGGTCTGGTCGGCAATGTCCTCGATAAGGCAAATTATTTCCCCGATTTCGTTGGAAGAGTTTTCCAGCCTTTCCATGGTCCGGAGTGTTGCCGCAAGGTTGTCGTTGATCATATTGATGCATCTGCATGTCTCTTCGACCATGGCCGAACCTTCGCTGGCGGCAGAATCCACCTGTGCCGACAGAACCGCAGCCCTCTGGGTGTTGCCGGCCACATCATTCAGGGTAGCCGCCATCTCTTCCGTCGCGACCGCTACCGACAGGGCCTGCTCCTTCTGCCCGCGTGACGAAGAGACCGTACCCGCCGTCCCACGGGAAACCTGGCAAACCGAGACGGCTACATGTTCGGCCTGGGCTGTAAAGTTTAGCTATCATTTCCCGAAGTGCGGCAATGAGATTGTTTATCTCGATCTCCGCCTGTCCGATCTCGTCAGCCGAGCTCACCGGGACCTCCCTGGTGAGGTCCCCTTCGCCCCTTGCAATTTCTTTCATTGTCTCGGAGAAATCGAGAAATCCCTTTATGATTGTCTTTTTAAAGAAAACATGCATGCAGAGCAGTATTGTGACGAAGAAAAATATCCCCATGGAAAAGAGGATGAGAAGCAGTCTCGTCGCGCTCCTGTAACCGTCCTCCATTGAAGTGGTCAGTGAAATCGCGCCCAGGTACTTTGCGGTTCCATCATGACACTGCCTGCACCGTTGTTCGTTCTCGAGCGGGACTACGGTTTTGAGAGTGTGCATCCCTTGTTCCGTTTCCCTGCTTTCCCATCTTTTCCCCTTGGATAGGATTTTCACGATAAAAGGGTTCGCCTCACCGTTTTTCGCGTCTAATTCCCTTCCGGAGGCATCGAAAATTTTCATGTCGACGGCAAACCGGTTTTCTTTGGCCTCCTTTCCCAGGCCGATAGCCGCCTTTGTATCCCCCATCATCATGAAGCCTTTTATCTCGTGGATAAATACCGCCGTCAGATTGCGGCTGTTGACGAGTTGGGAATCCACGTACGAATTGTAGCTGAACCACAATACCACAGACCCCATGACTGCCAGCCCGGCAAACAGAACAACCGCGATTATTCCCAGGATCTTGTGAAGAAGCCTGCTTTTAAACATATTGACTCCCCGGTCGCTGGTTTGCGCTGACGGTAATTCTACGCTTTCTGTAATTTTATCGACCGGGAATGAAATCACTTGAGGAATAATTCACATAATCAGATTTTAATAAACAGTACAAAATACCGGCTAATTTTCTTCTGCCGGGTGGAAAAAGGGTAAATGCGGGCGTATTTTCGGGGGCTTCGGAGAGACAGTCCGGATGATTGATGTAATTAACAAAGTGTCCATGAAATTACAGGCATGGTATTTCTACCATTTTCCGCTCAGTTGCCGAACCGTAACAGGAAACCCGTGATGAGTGCCCAACCCAGCGCGCCAACTGTCGCTACCGCGCACAGCAGGGCCAGGGAGCGGTCCCGCACGGTTTCCCTCTTCCGTTCCTCGTACTTCATCAGCATTCCCAGGACGATGCCGCCGATAATACCGCCCCCATGCGCCCAGTTATCGATGCCGGGGACAATGAACCCGAACAGGAAGAGGCCGACCACCCAGCCGCTCACTTCGCGATAGACTGCCGTGCCGTAAGATCCCCCGCGGCTCTTGCCATAATAGAGCAGGGATCCGATGAGGGCGCAGACCGCCGCCGAGGCTCCTATGGTAAAGGGAATGCCGGCCATGCAGGATACCCAGAAACCGAATACCCCGCCAAGGGTATAGATGGCGAACATCCGGCTCGTGCCATACTCGCGGTTGACCATCGGTGCAATCTGGTGAAAGGCCATCATGTTGAAGAAAATATGGAGAATCCCGCCATGGAGATAGTTAGCGGTAAGAAGCGTCCAGGGCCGTCCCAGCTGACTGACGGGTATCGCCCCGGTTTCTCCCAGGAGGAGCAGGCCGGTGCCGTCGGGGGAAAGCATGCCTCCTCCGTGGGCACTCAGGAGAATCGAGAGGATATAGAAAGCTACATTGACCACTATGATGGTCTTTATCAGCCAGTCTCCGTCCCGGAGGCTTTTGCTCCAGGCGCCGGCCAGCCACGTTGCCGGGCGGGAAGCCCCGCACCATGAACAGGAGGATTCTTCGCTGCCGATCAGTCGCCCGCACCTGGGGCAGAGCAAGGCCTGTTTTGTCATAATCGTCATCCTTTTGCCAAATTTTTTACCACTATAACACCGGGGAGAGGTCAATTTCCAGCAGAAGGAATAACGGCGGCCCCTGGAACCGCCCTCCGCCGCTGTTCGTGCCAGCGGCTGACGGCGATGTTCCGCCGGATCGGTTTGCCATTCCGCCTTTTTTCCCACTGATTGTTTTACGCCCGGTTGCCTGTCAAAGTCAAATTGCGACTGGACCCCCTTATATACTCTATGATATCTTTCGTTATCAGAAAAGCTTCATGCGCATGAAAATTGAACAAAAGATTGCAGGCCGCGTCGGAGCGGTCCCGGTGGAAGGAAAAGAAAAATGATTTATGATAAAACTCCATTGCAGCGCGGATATGCAAACAGGATTCTCGACATCGACGTTGGTAGCGGCGCCATAACAGCCCTTGAGCCGGACCCGGAGGTAAGGGATTATTTCATCGGCGGCAGGGGGCTGGGCCTTTATCTGCTCCACCGGTCCATCATTCCGGAAACCAGAGCCTCCGATCCGGAAAATCCGCTGATTCTGGCCAACGGGCCGTTGGGAGGGGTGCCCCAGTTTCCGGGCTCCGCCAAGGCGATGGCCGTCTCCCTGTCCCCCCTGACCGGCATACCCGGGGTCTCCAATTTCGGCGGCTATTTCGGCGCCTTTCTCAAATACGCCGGCTTCGACGCCCTCAAGGTAACGGGAAAAGCCGACCGGGATATATTAATTGTCATCGACGGCTTCAGGCAGGAAGTCAGCATCGAGAGCGCGCCGGAAATAATCGAAGTATTCGAACTGGAAAAAGCGATTGCGGAGCGCTTCACGGCGGCCGGACACGACAAGAGGCACATCGCTTTCATGTCCACCGGCACGGGGGCGGACCACACTTCGTTCGGCTGCATAAACAGCCATTACTACGACGTGACCAAGCCGGTTCCGGCAGGGAAAGGGCTGTTCCGCACCAAGCAGGCCGGCCGGACGGGCATTGGCAGCGTGATGCGGGACAAGAAAATCAGGGCCATAATCGTACTTGCCGATTATCCCCATGGCGACAATCCCTACGGTGCGGCCGACTGGGACAGGGTAAAAAAGGCGGGGGCCACGTTGCACAAGGTGGTGAAGGAAGTCGATCCCCAGTCGCTCAAGATGTACCGGAAGGGCAGCGCAGGGTTGATCACGTTCATGAACAAGCCGGAATACCAGTCACTGCCGGTCAATAATTTCCAGGCCGGTTCCGACCCGCGAGCGCACCAGATCTGCGGCAAATTTTACGCCGAAAACCTGTTCGACCACCGGGGCATGGACGGCTGTTTCCCCGGCTGCAACCTGCAGTGTACCAAGGGTGGCTGGGTAACGCTCGTTTCCGGCGACCACAGAGGGGAAAGGGTCTGGGTCGACGGACCGGAATACGAAACCGCGGCCGGTTTCGGCTCCAACCTGGGAATCTGGAACGCGGAATTCATCATGGAGGCGAACTGGCACTGCGATAATTACGGCATCGACACCATTACCACCGCCACCATCATGGCCTTTCTCATGGAATGCTTCCAGCGTGGCTATCTGACGAAGGAGGATACGGAGGGGCTGGAGCTGGTCTGGGGCAACGAAGCGGATGCCCTGTCCTTCATTCACCGGCTGGCCCGGGGAGAGACGGACCTGGCGCGGGCCGCCGGAAAGGGAATGCCGGAACTCGTCGACCATGTTGTTGAACGGCACCGGATGAGGACCGGCCGGGATGCAAGGCCCGACCTGGATCTTTTCGCCATGCAGACCAAGGGGCTTCCATTTTCCTTTTACAGGACGCACCGTTCACTGTCGATGCAGGGTTCCTACGCCGCCGCCAGCGACATCGGGGCGCATCATGCCGCAGCCTGGCTGATCAAGGTGGACCTTCTCGGCGCCTTCCCCACTTTTGAAGACAAGGCCGAATCCCTGATCGCATATCCAAGGGTCCGTCTGGGCAATGACAACATGGGCGTCTGCAAACTGCCCTGGGTGGATGTGTTCAACCCCGAATCGGCAAAAGTGCAGAATCCCGACATGCATATCAACCCGGCATCACAGGAGCTTTACGCCGAATTCTTCAACGGCATGCTGGGCACGGACCTGACCTGGGAACAGATCTTCGAGCAGACAGACCGGGACATAAACCTGCAAAGGGTCATGAACGCCATGCTCTACGGCCCGGACACCGGCCGGCAGGACTGGATTCCCGACCGGGCCATCGGACCTACCGATGACAGCCTGTACGAGGATGAAGGGGAATATAACGACGGCGAGGTGGCGGCAATTTTGGGGAAAACGGCTGATGAAGTACGGTCCGTGCCGACCGCTGAAAAGCGGCAAATCCTCATGGAGCACAGAAAGTCTGAACTGCGGAAGCTGATTGCCCTCTATTATGAAAAGCGCGGCTGGAACAGCTGCGGCATCCCGACGGAGGATACTCTGAAACGGCTCGGACTGTGGGAACTGATGAATAATGAGACCAAGGCGAAGCTGCGGGAAATATGCTGCTGAAGTGGAGTTAGCATATCATGGCTTTTACTTGAAAGGTTTTGAAATACAACATGTTATGAGGATGCTTGAAAAAGTACATATTCTATCGTCGGTCCGGTGATGTGTTAAGATGACCGGACGGATGTTTTCGGTGTCTTAACCAATGCCGGTTTGACAAATGCCGCTTATTTCAGCAGGTTGCTGATTGAGCGGCTTTATTTTTGCCACGTTCACGCATTCCGGGACGGTGGAAAAATCTGATAAAAAAGATAAAATTTCAGCAGTGTCCGGTCAGGATTATGCGTTCATAATTTCCCCCTCTCCCTGGCCCTCTCCCTCAATGGGAGAGGGAATACAAAACTCCCCTCCCTTCGATGGGAGGGGTTGGGGGAGGGTGCAAAGATGTGATTTTCATCCGGTAAACAATTACTGCAACTTTCTAACCGGACACTACTGATAAAATTTGATAATTGCGAAAGAGCTAAAGCTGCCTCGATATTCTGAAAAACAAGAGAGTCGGTGGAAATGTTTCGCGAAATTGCATTTATGCCGGTCCAAAGGCAGAATACGAAGAATTCATATGGAGCTGATCATTTTTATCGGCATTCAGGCGGCCGGAAAATCGACTTTTTACAAAGAGAGATTTTCCGATACTCATGTAAGAATAAATCTCGACATGCTCAAAACCCGCCACAGGGAAAAAAGGCTGTTTGAATTGTGCCTCGAACTGAAGCAGCCCTGCGTGATCGATAACACCAATACCACCAGGAAGGACCGCCATCGATATATCCCCCTTGCCAAAAAATCCGGATTTACGATTTGCGGATACTATTTCGCCTCAAATTTACAGGATGCACTCGAACGAAATCTGCAGAGAGGCTCAGGGGCCATTCCGGAAAAGGGCATAACGTGGGCATACAACCGACTGGAAATTCCGGATTATGGAGAGGGTTTCAACAAGTTGTATTATGTGAAAACCGTCGATAATGGATTCCTGGTTCGTGATTGGGAAAGCAGATAACATCAAACTGTCAGGAGGTACCCCTTGAAAACCCGCATAGACGAAATTGCTACAGACCTTTACCGGATTTCGACGTATATCTCGAAGTATGATCTCCAGTTCAACCAGTTCCTGGTCCTTGACGATGAGCCACTCCTCTACCATACCGGCATGCGGAAGATGTTTCCCCTGGTGCGCGAAGCGGTGGCAAAAGTCGTGCAGCCCTCGCGTATACGCTGGATCGGCTTCAGCCATTTCGAGGCCGACGAGTGCGGTTCGCTGAACGAATGGCTGGAGCTGGCGCCCCACGCCCAGCCAATCAGCGGCATGATCGGGGCGCTCGTAAACATCAATGACTTTGGCCACCGGGCAGGGCGGGTGCTGGCTGACAACGAGGTCCTTGCCACCGGCGGACGCCGCTTCAGATTTCTCGAAACTCCTCAGGTTCCCCATGCCTGGGATGCAAGCCTTCTCCTGGAGGAGACCGCATCGATACTTTTCTGCTCCGATCTCTTTCTCCAGAACGGTGAGGCCGCACCGCTGACGGAAAACGATTTGATAGAGCCGTCCCGGCAGGCGCTTGCAGCATATGAGGCCGGTCCGCTGCGGCACCCCATGCTCTATACGGGTCTGACAAGAGACACCCTGCAGTCGCTGGCCGGGCTGGACCCGAAGCTGATAGCCGTCATGCACGGTTCTTCGTTCCGCGGAAACGGCAAACTCGCCTTGCGGGATCTTTCGGCGATGTATGCCGCGACCATTGGCGAGTAGATCCGGACGGTTTCTGACCCGTTATGATTCATCTGCTGCATATCTTTCTTGACCCTGATTTTCTTTCTGGTAGATTAAGAAGCCTTCGTCCCGAATCAGCGGTTGCAATGCCGGTTCTGAAAATAGGACCAAAGCGGCACATGACAGCTGTTTGTGGGATTGTTATTTATAAATATCAGACATAAAAGGAAAGTGCATGTCATCAAGTCGTTTTGTAATCACGGTAATCGGAATGGACAGGGTAGGAATAGTAGCGGGCATAAGCCGGGTAATGGCCGAACATAGTGTCAATATCGCGGACATCAGGCAGACCATCATGAGTGATCTGTTCACCATGATCATGCTGGCCGAGGTCAAGGGAGAGAACTTCGACCTGTCCGCCTTTCAGAGTGCCATGTCTGCAATCGGCAAAGAGCTGGGCGTAGAGGTAATCGTTCAGCATGAAGATGTTTTCCGCTTCATGCACAGGATTTGAGGAGGCCCGGCCATGCTTATACATCCTGAGGAGATACTTGAAACCATCAAAATGGTGTCCAGTGAGCACCTGGATATCAGGACGGTCACCATGGGCATCAACCTGCGCGGTTGCTGTCATCCGGATATCTCGATCTTCAACGAGAAGATCTACACCCGTATCCTGCGCTGTGCCGAGAACCTGGTCAGGACCACCGAAGATATTGAGAATCTTTACGGAATTCCCATCATCAACAGGCGAATCTCCGTCACACCCATCGCCATCGTTGCCGAGAGCTGCCATACCGAAGACCTCTGTTCCGTGGCGGAAACCCTTGACCGGGCCGCGCGGGAGGTGGGCATCGATTTTATCGGCGGCTTCAGCGCCCTGGTGCAGAAAGGCATGACACCCGGCGACCTCAGGCTCATTAACTCCATTCCCCAGGCCCTGGCTACGACGAAGAAGGTATGTTCGTCGATCAATGTGGCGACCACCAGGGCGGGAATCAATATGGATGCCGTGGCCATGATGGGGCGCATAATCAAGGACACGGCGGAACTGACCCGGGACAGCGGGGGCATCGGCTGCGCGAAACTGGTCGTCTTCGCCAACGCGCCCGACGACAATCCCTTCATGGCGGGAGCGTTTCACGGTATCGGCGAGCCGGACTGCGTGATCAACGTGGGCGTCAGCGGTCCGGGGGTGGTCAATTCAGCTGTCCGTGCTCTTCAGGATCCCACCCTGGGAGATATTTCCGAATGCATTAAAAAGACCGCTTTCAAGATCACCCGCATGGGCGAGATGGTCGGCAAGGAGGTGGCCCGGCGGCTCGGTGCCCAGTTCGGCGTTCTGGACCTGTCGCTGGCGCCGACACCGGCCATCGGCGACAGCGTGGCGGCCATCCTGGAGGCCATGGGGCTGGAGAGCTGCGGCACCCACGGCACCACTGCCGCCCTGGCCCTGCTCAACGATGCCGTCAAAAAGGGTGGAGCCATGGCATCGTCCTCCGTGGGCGGACTGAGTGGCGCGTTCATTCCGGTGAGTGAGGACGCAGGCATGATCCGGGCTGTGCAGCGCGGCTCCCTGTCCCTGGACAAGCTGGAAGCCATGACCTGCGTCTGCTCCGTGGGGCTGGATATGATAGCCGTGCCCGGAGATACCTCACCCTCCACCATTTCGGCCATCATCGCCGATGAGATGGCCATCGGTGTCATCAACAAGAAAACAACCGCCGTGCGCATCATCCCCGCACCGGGAACCGCAGTGGGGGATATGGTGGAGTTCGGCGGGCTGCTCGGCAGTGCTCCGGTGATGCCGGTGCACAATTTCAGTTCGGAGCTCTTCATTGCCCGCGGTGGCAGGATCCCGGCTCCCATACAGTCACTGACCAACTAAGTAAGTCCAGCCAATGCGCCGGCCGCGCAAAAAAACAACGTTTTTGCGCGGCTGGCGCTTTCCGTTACCCGTAAGTTGAATTCCATGGACATGACTTGCCAGCCGGATTTGTCCCCGTCTTTATCTCTCCTGTACGAGGCTACGCACGATACGCTTACGGGCCTTCCCAACCGCAGCCTTCTCAATGATCATCTGAGCCGCGCACTCGCTTACGAGAAAAGGCATAAGCAGGTTCTGGCAATTTTCCTGCTGGGCCTGGATAATTTCAAGATCGTAAACGATACCCTCGGTCATTCCGCAGGTGACCAGCTTCTCATGGAAGTTGCATCCCGTTTGCTCAAGTGTGTCAGATCATATGATACAGTGGCCCGGCTCGGCGGGGATGAATTCGTGATCCTGCTGCCCGGCATTGAGGATGAAGATCATATCTCTTCGATTGCCGAAAAGGTCATTTCGATTTTTTCCGAACCTTTCCGGATCATGGAACACGAAATGTTTATTACGGTAAGCATCGGGATAGCTGTTGCGCCCGTCAATGGCGACAAGGCGGAAGAGCTGCTTATGAACGCGGATACGGCCATGTATCACGTGAAGGGGAGCGGCAGAAACGGCTTCGAGTTCTTCAATGAGGAGATGAATGCCAGGATGAGCGAGCGGCTCGAACGGGAAAACGGGTTGCGCCGGGCCCTCGAAAGAAATGAGTTCACCTTGTATTACCAGCCCAAGGTGGACCTGAAAAGCGGAAGTATTGTCGGTATGGAGGCCCTGATCCGCTGGATCCCTGAAAATGGAGCTGTCATATCGCCGGCAGGGTTCCTTCCCCTGCTCGAGGAGACGGGCCTCATCGTACCTGTCGGCGAATGGGTTCTCCGCGAGGCCTGCAGGCAGAACAGGGTCTGGCAGCAGATGGGCCTTGACCATCTGGTCGTCAGCACCAATATGTCGGCACGCCAGTTCTATCAGAGAAACCTGCCGGACATAATTGCTCAGATACTCAAGGAAACCGGTCTGGAACCGAAATATCTGAAAATCGAGCTGACGGAAAGTATCGTGATGCAGGATATCGATGTGGCTGTCGCAACCCTGAAACAGATGAAAGAGATGGGGCTCACCCTGTCAATCGATGATTTCGGTACCGGTTATTCTTCGCTCGCTTATTTGAAGCGTTTCCCGGTGGATGAACTGAAGATAGACAGGTCTTTTGTAAACGGTATCGAAACGGATGCCAACGATTCGACAATCGTCAATACCATTATCTCCATGGCCCACAGCATGGACCTGAAGGTTGTCGCGGAGGGTGTCGAAACGGCCGGTCAGCTTGCATTGCTTCGTGAGCGCAGTTGCGAAGAGGTTCAGGGATTCTATTTCAGTAAACCGCTTAGACCTCAATTGTTCGAAGAGATGATGCGGAAGGAAATAGCAGGGCAAAATTATTCAATTGATGGGGAACCTGTCCAGTCAGGAGGAAATGTGCATTTCGAAAAAGAAAAAAGTCCTGAAATATTTCTTTGACCTCAACGTAGTCCTGATATCGGTATCCGGCTGATGTGCCGTTCGTGATTCGGAAACAGCACTTTCAGAAGCCCCGTCGGCAAAGCCCCGGCGGGGCGCTTTTTATCTCGGAATGTCCAGATCGAACGATTTCGTTCCGGTTCCCCTGTCGTTGAATTGCCATTCGCCGAGGATTTCCCAGCTCCCCTCCCTGGTGAAGCGGGAGATCTTCATGTAGATCTTCAGCAAGGACGATGGGCGACCGGGAAGCTCTGAATAGATTCACTTCGATCCGGTTCGGGCCGAAATGGAAGCCCGTGCCGTTAAGGCTGTAGTTGTATTGGGTGTCATGGGTGCCCTTCCAGTTCCTGGATGGTGGCGCCGTTCGCCTTCACTTCGCCGGTGTAGTTGACTGCATATATGAAAACGGAAACCGATTCCGGATTCTCATCCTTGTGGGAAATTGGGGAATACGTGTTTGTCGACGGAGAAGGGTTTTCCCCCGGTGTCATACCCTCAGTCGGGGGTGGCGGGTTCGGTAGTGTCCTGCAAATTGCCGGGTATCCGGATTTCCTTCAGTGATTGTTCATGCCTGATGTTCACTCCTTTATTGAACGGGGCCACGTGCGAAAGCGCGCCGAACATTGAAAGCCCGGCGATTGAGACCAGAACCACCGGTACCAGGACCAGCCCTATCAGGGCTACCCCCGGCCAAAGGAGCTTGTCGCCGGTGCCGCACGAATAGGGGACATCTCCCTTGAGTTGCCGGAGGTCCCGGTAGATGAGGTAGTGGTAGATGACCACGTAAGGGATGAAGGCAATGGAAAGGAACGGGCCTGCCAGGGGGATGGCGCCGACGATGAAAGAAAGGCCCCAGATCAGAAGCAGGCGGATGGCCACGGCAAGCCATTGGCCTCTTACGTATTCCCTGCTCTTGAGGAGCGCCTCCATGCCCCGCACATCCTCCTTCACCAGTACGAACTGGGCGAAGAAAAACCAGATCGAGAAGATGATGCCCGGGACAATGAGGAGGAAGTAGCCGCCGCAGACGATAAAGCCGGTGAGAAACGAAACCCAGACAAGAGGCAAGATAACTGCCTTGCCCCGTTCAAGGGCCTCCTTCAGGTTCAGCCCTTCGTCGGTCACCGCACAGAGGAACCCGCCGAAACACCAGGCCCCGCAGACGATCCCCGCCAGGACCCCGACCGCTATGATAATGGTGGAGGAAATTCCACCCAGGGCTGCCAGCCAGGCCACCCCCGCCGAGAGCAAAGCAGGTGCGATAAAGGCCGCTATACCCAGCAGGCAGAGTCCGATCAGGGTGGCGAAACGGCTCCGGAACAGGTCCCAGCTTTCACGGAACAGGTCGCCTATATCGGTCATTTCAAGCTCAGCCGGACTTGCCGGGCGACTGGGTGGAGGAGTTGAGCCTTTCGCGGGTTCCGTGGCAGTGTTCGAAACTACCGCGAACGCGGCGGGGATCTCCTGGGCAGCCGGGGACTGATCCTCTCCCTGCGTATCCGGCTTCGCCTCCGGCCTGGTGAAGTTGAAGGTTTCCCTGCACCGGGGGCAGGTGACACGCCGGGTGCCTTCGGGTACCTTGTCGAAGGGAAATTGACGGGAAAAACCGCAGGCTGGACAGTAAACGGTCAATTCGCTCATATTTGATCTCTCCTTTGTAAATGTATAATTAAAAAAGAATCATTCTGTAGTTAACGTTTGCAATCCTGTCGCAGCTGACAAGGCATATCTCTCTCTTTCCGGATATTAACGGCATCTTTCTATTATCGACACCCTGGGCCCTGACTTGAGTATTTTCTGCAGGAAAACTGATCTGCGAGACTCAGTGCATCGAACTTTATCAGGTAATTTTATTGCTGGCTACCATTAAAAATTTAAAATCCCCCGGTTTGCTAAACACGACACCGGCATCTGTCGACAGGAACAGGACAAGGTTTGTGAAACCGGCCAAAAACCTGTTCCGGTCGAACTGCGGAGCCCGAGTGCCCTTTCCTGCCTTGGGCAGGTTGAGACGGAGGGGGAAGCGTTGTGACCGGCCGGAAGCGGGTACTGTTTCCGCAAACCCGGAATTTCTCCTACTTCCCAACAGGAAGCTGGATGGTGAATGTCGAACCTTTTCCCGATTCGCTTGCCACCATTATTTTCCCGCCGTTTGCTTCAGTATGGTTTTTGCAGATTGTAAGGCCGAGACCGATTCCCCTGGCCTTTGTGGTAAAAAGAGGCTGGAAGAGTTTTTTTATGTTCTCCGGCGAGATACCTTCTCCCGTATCGGTTATGGAGATTTCGACGAAATCCCCGGAGGGCTCCGTGTCAGTTGCTGAACCTGGGTGCAGGAATTTCGTAACCTGACGGGCTGCCAGTTGCAGAGTGCCTCCCGAGGGCATCGCCTGGATGCCGTTGAGGATCAAGTTCTGCAGTACCTGTTTTATCTGAAGTGAATCCACTGTTACGGGAGGAAGCGTTTCCGGTACATCGGTCCGAAGCGTGATATTATCCGGAATATGGCACCGTTCCAGAACATTGATGCTCAATTCATGGACGGGAGTCGATATCCGGTGGGGAGTTCTGGAGCGGGAATAATCCAGCAAGTCGGAGATGATGCTCTGGGAGTTATCAATTTCTTCTTTGATGATATCCAGGTATTCCAGCACTGTTTCATTGGCATCGGGCAAAATGCTTTTGAGAAAGAATGCGGCATTTTTCACTACTCCCAGGGGGTTGCGCAGCTCGTGCCCCACGCACGCCGCGAGTTGCCCGACCAGTACCACCTTCTCCTTGCGCACGAGTTCTTCGTGGGCTTCCATGAGTTGCCGGTTGGTTTCAATTAATTCTTCATTCATCCTGCTCAGCTTCGACTCTGCCTGCTTGAGTTCGGTGATGTCGATGATCGTCCCTATCCCGGTCGTTTTGCCCCTGTAGTCGATAATTCCCGCCGAAAGGAGTCCCCACCTCGCTTCACCTTCCTTTGAAACGAATCTGAACTCGTACCTTGTTGGGACAGTTATTCCGTGCTGCCTTGCAAGCGCGCGATATTTCACCAGTTCCTTGAACTCTTCAGAAAGCCAGTCCCATAACCTCATGTCCAGAAATTCTTCCTTCGTGTATCCAGTCAGCAGTTCGGCCGCTGGATTGACATATATATGATTCTCTCCCTGATAGAGAAAGATCATTGCATGGGAAGTTTCAGCCAGAACGCGGAATTTCTCCTCGCTTTCCCGCAGCGACTCCTCGACCTGTCTGCGCTCGATAATCTCATTTTTGAGTGATTCGTTGGTTTGACACAGCTCTGCCGTGCGCTCCCTTACCAGTTCTTCGAGATGCTCGCGGTGCAGGCAAAGCTCCTGCTCCGCCTGTTTGCGCTCTGTTATGTCGTATAATATGGAACGGGTCATTAAGAAGTTGCCGTTGTCGTCTCTGATTGCCGTTGAGCTTAACAGCACCGGGAAGGTCGTGCCGTTCTTCCGGACCATTTCGAACTCAAGGTCGCGAATCCAGCCCCGTTCCTGGAGAATGGGGAAATTGGCCTCGAACACGGCTTTGCATTCCGGGGTAACGAGGTCTGAAAACCTTTTCCCGCGGATAATTTCGTCACGAGTGTAGCCGAGCCACTGGAGCTCGGTGTCGTTGATCTGGATATATATCCCGTTTCTGTCCAACGAGTGGTAACCGCACGGGGCGTGATTGTAAAGGTCACAGTATTCCTTCGACGACTTCTCCAGTGCCTCCTCTGCCTGCTTTCGCTTGGTAATGTCCCTGATGTTCTCAATCACCAGCCTGACGGAGCCCGATTCGTCGAAGATGGGATAGGCGCGAATTTCCACCTGGCCGATGCGAGGATTCACCTTTTCCCAGGTTACAGGTTTTCCCGTCCTGAAAACTTCCACCACATGGCACGGTTCGCACGGCGATTCCCTGTCATAGTACGCCTTGAAGCAGATGGGTGTGCCTCCCCTGTATCCCTCCGGGACATACTGGTAGCCTCCATGCCAATTGGAAAGCAGTATGCGGTGGTCCCTGTCGATTATCGCCACGAGGTCGGGTATGGTCATGAACACCTTGCGCAGAAGCGTTTCCGAATTCTCCAACTCCTCCAATGCAAGTTTAAAACCGGACCTCAGAGTTTCCAGCTCGTTAATCCGTTCTTGCATTTCATTAAGTTCGGCCAGCAACTGCAGTCTGGTTTTCCCCTGCCGTGCCATAGCAATCTCCCAAGGCCGGTTGTCGTATATCGCGAAAGGTAGTCTTGATATTTTAGCATATTTCTGGATTTCAGCTTAACTTACCGTTCGTTGTCGGTGAATTGTTTCATGTTCACCTCCACAAGGAGGAACTGCAGGATTAATTCGATGTTTTTATGCCATGGACCAATTAACCTATATAAAGCAGTTAGCCACGAATTACACGAATGAACACGTATAAAAGTGCAACGTTTATCGGTGACGAGTCACTAAATAATTCAAGATCGTTACTTCTTTTTATTCAATAACCTGTTTGGATAATTGTCTGTGATTCTTAGAATCAGATTTTATCCGTGCCTGCGCGCTGTAGCGCTACGGCGCGCAAGCGTGTCCAAATGCTTTTTTTCAGGATTAATCAGGAAGATTGAAAAAGGATTTGCTTTTCTTGGCGACTTTGCGGCTTTGTGTGAGACAGCTTTTTCAGCTTCGTGCTGATTCTGAAAAGACGCTGCAAGTTAGCGGTGGTTGCCCTGCGATCTGATTACCTGGCCTCCGGTAATGCACCTCGAATTTTTCAGGGGAATCCCTGTATTCGCCGGCGACATACGGAGTCATCTCTTCCCCCGCTGCAGTTCAGTCGTCCGCTCCTCCGCCCGGACACATTTTCACCAGCCTGGGAAAAAAGCGGGCCACGATTTCCACCAGGTCCGACTGGGCTGCCATGACCGCTTCGATGTCCTTGTATGCCATCGGTACTTCGTCCAGCCCGCCTGACATCAGGACCACCCCTCGTTCTTCAAGGAACCTTCTTGCCTGTGCCCACGAGCATTTCTCCCTGGCCGCCTTCCGGCTCATCCTGCGTCCCGCTCCATGTGATGCGGAGTTGAGTGCAGCGGGTTCTCCCTTGCCCCGGACAAGGTAACCGGGGGTCGCCATGGAACCGGGAATGATCCCGAGGACGCCTTTGAACGCGGGAGTGGCCCCTTTACGGTGTACAACCAGTTCTTCTCCGCCATGAGTCTCTTTCCAGGCGAAGTTGTGGTGGTTTTCCACATCCAGGAGCACCGGCGCTCCCAGATTTTCCGCGATGCCGCGGTGGATGAGTTCATGGTTGGCGGCAGCGTATTTGCCCATAAGTTCCATTGCCTGCCAGTATTCCTCTCCCTCTTCGCTGTTCAGGTCGAGCCAGGCAAGGCTCAGCATTTCCTTCGGCAGTTCCGGGTGCTGTTGCCGGGCAATTCTGCTGAAATGTTCTGCCACGTCATTGCCGCTGCCGCGGCTGCCGCTGTGACTGAGAAGGGCAAGATAGGACCCCGCCCGAAAGCCGAGATCATCCCTGTCGAGGACAAGCTCACCAAATTCGACGAAATGGTTTCCGCTGCCGCTGGTGCCCAACTGGCTCCAGGCTTTGTCCTTCAACGCTCCTGTTATAGCGGTAATGCTCCAGTCGGCATCCATAACCGCATGTTCCTTCCTTTTGCGAAATGAGGCTCCAACCCCGAATCGGGTCTCCTCATGTATGGCCCGCTTCAAGCTTTCCTGTTGATCCCGGAGGCTTGAAAGCGGCAAATCGAGTACGGTAAGCTTCATCCTGCATGCGATGTCCATTCCGACCGCGTAGGGTATAACCGCTCCCTTCGCGGCAAGGACCCCTCCAATGGGAAGTCCGTATCCCTGGTGCGCGTCCGGCATGAGCGCGCCGCAGGCCGCAACTGGAAGAAGGCAGGCATTTTCCATCTGGGCCACTGCCCCGGCTTCCAGCCCTTCTCCCCATTGGCGCCATGGAGCTGGCACCTCCCTTTTCACAAAGCGATCTATTGATTTCAATCCTGCCTGCAGTGAGGCGGCGAAGCTGCCAAAATGTCGATCTTCGGTGAACATTTCAGGCGTTTCGGCCAGGGCCTTGACGATGGTGCGGATTTGCTCCCTGTCCATGCCTCCGGCTGCCGCTTCCGCAATGGCAGTTTGCGCTTCTTTCAGTATATTTCCCTTGGGAATGCCAAGGTTCATAAGTTCTCTTACTTTCACTTTTTCCTCCTGTTATGCTATTGGCAAAGTGTTTCCCTAACCCCGCCCCCTCTCACTCCGATCGACTGGAGAGGGGGCTCATTTATTGCCCCGTTTATCGATACACACTTCCCAGTCCATCCGTGAATGCCGGCGTATGCTCACCTCCACCGGGAGGAAGCGCCGGATCACCTCCGCATTGGTGATGGTGTGTCCGGTCGGGGCAAGGGTTCTGAAGATCCCTCCCCCTGCCAGTGCCATCGGCAGCAGAAGCTGGTCGGCCAGGTGTGGGCCGATGGGAGCGTCGGAGGACAAATATTCCTGAACCTCCCTGACGGTATCCCGCGCCACTTTTTCGGCACTGACACCAAGCTCGCCGAAGCCTGTGAATATTTCGGTAATGTTCTCGCAGTCGAGTTCAATACACAGGATGTTGCCCGGCCCCGGCGAATCGGTCGCCTCTTCCACGAGGCAGCATTGCTCTTCCCACCCGAGTGACTCGCGCACCACTTTCAGCTCGCGCTCGGCGATTTTCCGGGAAAGCTTTGCCACGATGGCCCTGGCAGACCGGGAGAGAATTTTCCCCCGTTCCGGCAGTTCGAGACGCTCCAGTCTTGCCGCCGGTTCAACGGTAACCTTGAACTTGCCCCCTCCGGCGGGGTAGAACCCGGGACGCAGCAGGGACGCCGAAACTTTTGCTCCCATTCGCTCGATGATCGGTAGAAACGACCTTGTGAGAAAATCGAAAGGGGGTGCATATGGATTGTGCGTTCCTCCCTCCAGAACTAATTCCGATGGGGAACCGGCAGTCAGAAGCGCCGGCAGAACAGTCTGCAGAACAAGTGTGCAGCTGCCGGCGGTTCCGACGGCAAAGTGATAACTTCCCGCCTTGACGGAGCGCGGGTAAAATTCCAGTAATTGCGATCCGATGCCGGCTCCGTCCACCCGTGCGCAGCCTATCTCCGCCGCGGCATTGACCGCGGTCAGATGCTGGCGCATCAGACCCGGTTTCCTGCGTCCCGCCCGGATATTTTCAATACGGAACGGTTGCCCGGTGACGAGCGAGAGGGCGAGGGACGACCGGAGGATCTGGCCGCCCCCTTCACCCTGGGAGCCATCTATGACGATCATTTTATCCTCCTCTTGCGGAAATCATATCAATTCACTGTTCAGAGCAGGGTAATGATCCTTTCGGTCAGCCCCTTTTCTCCAAGCACCACCTTCAGTTCCGAGCTGGAAGCGATTTTTTCCAGTACTTCCAGTTCGCGGAGCCGCATGAGTGTCGGGTTGTTCTCCAGCAGCTTTGCCGTGTTGGCCTGGCTGCGCATGGCGGCCGTTTCCTCCCGCCGCACGATCAGGTTTGCCTCGGAGGCCTTCTGCGCCTGGATTACCTTGTTGAGGAGTTCTTTCATGTCCCCCGGCAGAATCAGGTCGCGGACTCCCGCTGAAACGACATGCACACCGAACGCCGCGGCCCGCCTGCGAAGGGTTTCCTCCACGTCCCGGGTCAGGCTGTTCCTGTCGGACAGCAGTGAATCCAGGTTGAGTGATCCCACGATGTCCCGGATTACCAGTTGTGCTTCACGGTAAAGGGCCTGGGTGAAATTCTCCACCCCGCATACCGCTTTGCGCGCGTCAGTTACCCTGCCGGTTATGGCCGCATTGAGACGGATCGTCACCTTGTCGGCGGTCAGGATCTCCTGCCCGGAGATGTCGAGTATAGTTTCACGCATATCCACCGGATGCAGGCGGATCTTGCCCATGTCTTTCCAGAACGTGAAGCGGCCTGGACCGAATGTCTGAATGTATTCCCCTTCCCGGAAAAAGATCCCGGCGAACCCTTCCTCGACGGTGAATGTGTCGAGAAATTTCTCCGCTCCGGGCGAGCCGAGAATCGTAAACATCTCTTTGTGTTCGAAACTGACGGATCGCGCATCAACCACTTCGGTGCGTATGTCCCGGAATTTCGTCCACAGGACATACAGCCCCGGTCCCAGGACCCGCGCGAAACGCCCGTCGATCCAGACAAGTCCCCGTTGATGGTCCTTGAGATCAAGCATTGCGGCATCCTTTTCCAGAAGTCCCGACCTGACGATCAGATCGAGGTCCCGGTGAGTCAGCCACGGCTCGCGCTGGGACACCACATCCACGCGAATCTTGCGCAGCGGATCGGCAAACAGATGCCGGCCCGTTCCCAGTATGCCCTTAAACTCCCCGTCTTTAAATAAAATCCCTTTTCGTGGGAATGGACTTTTATTTTTTTGACGATTAACATGATTCTCCTCCTTTTACCAAAAATTCATTTTTCCGTAAAATTGTGACCGGTTGAAGCCTTCGGGGGAGCAGCGGTCCTCCGCCGCACGAACAACTGCGGAGGCATGTCCGGGTTTCCCTTCAACCGCATTTCGAAGGCCCTTTAACGAAGACAATCCCCGCCGACGTAAAGGGCTGCCTGTGTCCGCTATCCGGAAAACGATGCGCACGCTGCATGGCACTGTTTATGGTTTCCCGCCCTCCCGTATCCGGTCCGGCCTGTCGAGGTTTCCCGACGTTGTGCGTTCGGATCGATGGAAGAGGTCGGGCATGAACGGCCGTTTCCCCTCCGGCCGCGTGTCTTGCCGCTTTCGCGGTCAAGAGGGTTGGTCAACCCTTCTGGTGCAGGACTCGAACCTGCTACTCGCGTATTCCGGTACGCTGCTCTACCCATTGAGCTAACCAGGTCGCCGTATTTCCCGGTCAGAACCCGTTACGGAACCCATTACCCAATCGCTCGAACTTTTGCCGTGTTTCAATGCAACGGGGAAATGCGCCGCCGGCCCGGCGACATCTGACGTCTTTTGTATTTCAATCGCCGTGCCAGCATTTTCGATAATATTGTAACATGCTGATATTATTGCGCATTTAGAATTTCAACCTGTTAGTAGCCCGATTTCTTGACAATCGACCGAGGAGTTATTACTATCCAAATTTATAAATTAATAGAGGATGTTTTATGAAACATATGGTTGTTTTCGGTCTGCTGGGACCGGTCCTGGACCAGGGTAGCGGGCGCAAGAGATGGGAGCGCTGGCGTCCTACTGTTGCCGTCTGCCAGCACGAAGACCTTTTTGATCAAGCTTTGTGCTCCTCTACCAGAAAAAACACAGCCGGCTCGAGCACAGATAACAGAAGATATTCGGCATGTCTCTCCCGAGACCGAGGTTATTCCGCATGAAATAGAATTCGATGACCCCTGGGATTTTCAGGAGGTCTACGGCGCATTGCATGATTTTTCCCGGCAATTCCCGTTTGATCCGGACAATGAAGATTACCTGGTCCATATAACCACCGGCACCCACGTGGCCCAGATATGCCTGTTCCTCCTGACCGAATCCCGGCGCCTTGCCCGCACAGGCTCATCCAGACCCGGCCTTCGCGGAAGGATGGAACACAAGGTCGCCGGCGAATACTCGATTATCGATCTCGACCTTTCGAAATACGACCGGATTGCCACTCGCTTCAACGAGGAAAGGGGCGACGATATCTCGTTCCTGAAATCCGGGATCGATACGCGCAATTCCAGTTTCAACCAGCTCATTGAGCAGATCGAAAGCGTGGCGCGACTAGCTCCGCGATCCGATTCTACTTACCGGCCCCACCGGCGCGGGCAAATCCCGGCTGGCCCGCCGCATTTTGAGCTAAAAAAGGCCCGGCATCGGCTCGAGGGGAATTTCGTGGAGGTGAACTGCGCCACACTGAGAGGCGACGCCGCCATGTCGGCACTGTTCGGGCACAAGCGCGGGGCTTTTACCGGCGCTCTCAGGACCGCCACGGGCTGCTCCGCTCCGCCGACGGCGGCATGCTGTTTCTTGATGAAGTGGGAGAACTGGGGCGTGACGAGCAGGCAATGCTCCTGCGGGCGATCGAGGAAAAAACCTTCCTCCCGGTGGGGGCCGACCATGAAACGGCCAGCGACTTCCAGCTGCTGTGCGGCACGAACCACGATCTCCGGGACGATGTACGGAGGGGCTGTTCCGCGAGGACCTGCTTGCCCGTATCAATCTCTGGACCTTCGAACTTCCAGGGCTCCGTGAACGGCCGGAAGATATCGAGCCCAACCTGGATTATGAGATGGACCGCTTCTGCGAACGCAGTGGGATGCGTGTTACCTTCAACAGCGAGGCTCGCAGATGTTTCCTGAGCTTCGCTGTCTCCGGCGATGCTTTTTGGACGGCGAATTTCCGTGACCTGGGCGGGGCGGTGACCCGGATGGCTACACTCGCCCCGGGAGGGCGCATCACCAGGGCCGTGGTCGAGGAGGAGATAGTCCGCCTTCGCCGTGAATGGTCCGGGACCAGCCAGTCCGATCATGAGGCTGTTCTCCGGTCGGTCCTTGGAGGGGAGGCCATCGGAAAATTGGACAGGTTCGACAAATTGCAGCTGGACGGTGTCCTGCGTGTATGCCGGAATTCGCGAAGCCTGTCCGATGCAGGCAGGACGCTGTTCCATATTTCGCGGGACGAAAGGAAATCGGTAAATGACGCCGACCGCTTGAGGAAGTACCTTGGGAGATTCGGAATCCGCTGGGAGGATATCAGGGAAAAAATACTGGAATGGGTGGAATGAATTGGGGAAGCTGTGGATTTACATAGCGCTTCTCTCGGCAATTGGAGACTCGGTGCGGGATTTCTCGGCGAAGAGGGCCCTGACGAAAAACAATTCCATGCTATTTACCCTGCTGTTATTCGCCATCCCCCTGCCGTTGATTTACATCGCCGACTTTCTCTATGGCATCCCTCGTCCCGCGCCCGGTTTCTACCAGGCCATATTCACCGCCCTGCCGTTGGAAATCCTTGCCCAGATCCTGTACATGCAGGCCCTCAGGCTGTCCCCGCTCAGCATCGTTGCACCGCTTCTTTCTCTTTCGCCGGTATTCATGTTGGTTGTACCTTTCCTGCTGATAGGGGAGAGAATCGGCATCGCGGGAGGCGTGGGGGTGCTGATGGTTGCCGCGGGCGCCTACATCCTGAATGCCGGCGCCTTGAAAAGAGGGATGCTGGAACCTTTCAGGGCACTGTTCCGGGAGCGGGGTGCGATAAACATGTGTATGGTCGCATTACTCTTCTCGTTTACCGCGACACTTTCCAAAAAGGCTATTTCCCTTTCATCACCATTGCATTACATGGCTGTCTATTGGACGTGTCTTGTCCTGGGCATGTCTCCACTGGCCGCCTGGACGTACAGGGGCAGATGGGGTGAGGTCCTGAAGGAAGGCACGGTCAGGAAAGCCATGCTGCCGGCTTTGCTGTTCGTTACCGCCGTTTTTGCGGCGGCCTTTGCCATGAGTATCGCAAAGGTGACCTATGTCACGACGGTGAAGAGACTGAGTGTCATGTTCAGCATTGCCCTTGCCTGGGCATTTCTGAAAGAGGATTCAATCAGGGAGCGTTTTGCCGGCGCCGTGCTGATGGTGTCGGGTTTTGCGCTGATCGTCCTGTTTGGCTGAAATCCAACAGCAAGATGTCTAATCAATGACTTTGTTCCGGGTCCGGAAAGTGGCCGGACGAAATTCTCAAGTCGAGATATCGGGCAACCTCTGAGAAGTACTCATCGAGATCGGCTTCCGCGAAAAAACGGTTTGAAGCCGGAGAAAGTTTTGCCTGTCCCCTGTTGACAAGCAGGACGTTTGCACCGGTCATTTGCGGCAGGAGAGCGGCGGGGTATACTTCCAGTGAAGAGCCCAGAACCAGGAGCAGATCACATCCTGCAACGAGATCCGCGGCTTCTTCGAATTCATGCACCATTTCACCGAAAAAAACCACGTCAGGCTTGACCACGCCACTGCATAGAGGACAGACAATTATCGGTGAGCGAGGGCTGTTACGTATGGCTTCCATCCACCATTCATACGGTTTTCCTTCTATGGAATACTCGTCGCATTGTGTGCAGGCGGCAGACCAGTACGAACCGTGGAGTTCGATTACCTTCCGCGATCCGGCGAAATGATGAAGTGCGTCGATATTCTGGGTGATGACGGTTTTGAGAATTCCTTTCTTCTCCAGGTCGGAAAGGAAATGGTGGGTAAAGGTGGGCCGTACGTTCTTCAGCATGGCGGCGAAATCGCGGGTGAATTCGTAAAACATCGAAGGGTCGCGGCGGAAGTGCTCTATATTGAAAACCAGCTCGGGGTCGTAGCGTCGGGTCGCATACAATCCGCCCGGACCGCGAAAATCGGGTATTCCTGCCGCAGTCGAAATTCCCGCTCCGGTCAGAGCAACCATGGATGTTGAATGCCGGATCAGTCCGGCGCACCTTTTTGCGGAGAATTGCCGTTCATTTTCTTCCATGATCCGAATCCTCTTTCCTTTCCGGCAACCAGGAAAACCGGGATGTTGAATGTTATCTTGTGATATTCAGGATAAGTTATCGGAAGCATTTTTCAAGCAATTAATAGTTGACATTATCGTTTCTTTTGTTGATTGATAGCGTAAAAACACCGAAGGTGAGGCATTTATGGGAAAACAATACAAACAACTCACGGAAAAGGATGTGGAGTTTACAGGCCGGCAGCATGTCTTTTTTTATTGCCAGCGCATGCGGTAAAGAGGTAAACCTGGCTCCGAAAGGGGACGATTGCTTCCGTTTCCCTGATGAAAAATCGATGCTTATCCTCGATTTTCCCGGAAGCAGCAACCGGACCGGGCGTGATATCGCGTCAGGGGGGGAAGTAACGGTAATGTTCTGTTCTTTCGAAGAGGAACCGAAAGTGCTCCGCCTTTTCTGTAAAGGCAGCATCGTGGAAAAGGACTCTCAGCAATTCACAGCATTGATGAAGAGCTTTTCGGATGTCAATCCGGCGGTTGTGCGTCAGATTTTCAGTCTCGATATATATGCGGTTGAGGCAAGTTGCGGATTGAGTGTGCCGGTAATGCGTTTCGAAAAAACCAGAGAAAAGGGTGTCCGGCATTGGGCTGAGAAGAAGGAAAGCGAAGGCAGGCTGGATGATTACATCAAAGCTCACAAACAGCCACCGGAGCTGGAAAATGTGGGAAAAAGCTGAACGGATTTGATTCTTTCTTGCGGATGGGCGTCCAGGTTATTTATTGCCGGCCGCTATTTCCAGTAGATCTGCTGGTTATCAAAATCAATCCGATATTCGCAATTGCGGAGAAAATTCATCCCCAGCAGTCCGTCATGGTTTTCCCTGGGGCCTTGATGGGGTATTAAAGCGATATATGCGTCGGAAAGCCTGTGGGATCCCACTTCGATGTAGTCAACCCTGACCGCTCTGCCCGTCACCACGCCCCCATCAGCGACACGCGCATTTATGGCACGGGTTTTGGTTGCGTCCAGATTCATTCCGTTAAACATATCCGAATCGATTGCGGTCATTGAAGCCCCGGTGTCTAGAACCAGCGTTGTCTGTATCTGCCTGTCTCCGTATCCAAGGGTTACTGGTACCAATACCTGGTTGCCGATAATCCGGACCTTGGTTACATTACCATTTTCGTTTCCAGCTCCTGCAAAATAAGTTTTGATCTTTTTGGAATATTGCCTGGGAATTTTTGCCGGGTCGTCAAGGAAGTGGATAACACCATCCTTATCGGTGTATTTATAGAATTCCGCCGTTGCTGTAATGGGGAGTATTAACTTGATTATCATTAAAATCAACAATAGATAAAGTCTTGCCATGTTATCATGCAACCCTGTAAACCTCTGTAAGTAAGATATTAACGGCTGTTTGTGGTGAGTTTCCCAACTGATTCGATATAACAAATAAGATGTATTCAATATTAGTCAGCTGTTTATAACATAATAATTATTGAAAGCAAATAAAAAAAATTAATATTTCATTGATTCATTCTATATTTTTCAGTAATAATTTATTTTGTGCAGTAGGCAAAAAAAACTTGCATTCTGCTGACTATTGACGTATACAAGACAGTCTAGGCTATTCAAAGCCCCGGCGGGTGGAGCCAGATGTAACCCTATTTATTTTCTCCAAGGTATCCCGCTGCGCTAAATCAGTCACTAACCCTCCCTGCTATCGGTCATTCCTTGAAAATGCGGCAGTTTATCCGGTTGGCGACGATATGTATATGCCATACCGTGCTGTTGTCGAATCACTTCCGGTACAATTGCTGTCCCGGCGGCTTGCACGCTTAATCCCAAGAAAACCTGACCTCGGAGCACGCGGAACAACGCTCTAAAATTCAATATTGATCTTTTTGCGGAAGCGAAAAGGCATGAGAATTTTTGTTGTTCAGGCCCGACAAGACAGTCGTCCCGCGCCGATAAGGCGTCTGACTTTATTCGTGTCAAATCCTCTTTCAGTGGCCGTCAGCGGATTCAGGATTTCTCAAACCATTAAAAAGGAAACACTATGTCATTTGAAAAATTGCAGCTTGCGCCTAACATCCTGAAGGCCGTCAACGAATGCGGTTATACCTCACCTACACCGATACAGGAGCAGGCTGTGCCCATCGCCCTTGCCGGACGCGACCTTATCGCCTCGGCCCAGACCGGAACCGGCAAGACGGCCGCTTTCATCCTTCCGGCCCTGCAGCTATTGAGTACCAAGCCGATGGTGAAAAACCGCGGTCCGCGGATTCTGGTTCTTACTCCTACCCGCGAACTGGCTAACCAGGTCAGCGAAGCTGCCCGCCAGTATGGAAAGTACATGCGTCTGAGAACGGCAACCATTCTCGGCGGCATGCCTTACCGGGAACAGTTGAGGCTTCTGTCTCAGCCGCTCGACCTGGTAGTTGCCACCCCCGGCCGCCTCAATGACCACCTGGAAAGAGGCCGTATCAACTTGTCCCGTATTGAACTGCTGGTGCTCGACGAAGCCGACCGCATGCTAGACATGGGTTTCATCGAAGATGTCGAAAGGATTGCCGGTGCAACGCCTGCAGACCGTCAGACTCTGCTGTTTTCAGCCACGCTGGATGCACGGATTGAAAGACTCGCGCAGGGAATACTTAATCAGCCGGAAATGGTTCTGATTGCAGCCCAGAAATCCGGTCATGAGAACATCGAACAGCGCCTTCTTGTTGCTGATGATCTTAAACACAAAACAAGCATGCTCAAGCATCTTATCGATGACGGGGACCTGACCAGGGCGATCGTCTTTTCGGCGACCAAGCGTGATGCCGATGACATTGCCGTCAGACTCCGTTCCGAGGGATATGCAGCGGCGGCCCTGCACGGCGATATGAAGCAGAATGCCCGCAACCGCACCATTACCGATATGCGCAGGGGCAAGATCAGGCTGCTTGTCGCAACCGATGTCGCGGCGCGGGGGCTGGACGTTGCAGGGATCAGCCATGTGATAAATTTCGATTTGCCGAAATTTGCTGAAGATTATGTCCATCGTATCGGGCGTACAGGACGTGCGGGCGCTTCGGGTGTTGCCATCTCCTTCGTGTCGAACAAAGAGGTCGATTGCCTGAAAAGAATAGAGCGCTATATCGGGCAATCCATCCCCCATCATGCAATTCCCGGTCTGGAGGCAGTCCGGCCGCTGGAAACTGCTGTGGCGAGACGGAAAGGCAAGGGTCAGGCCGGGGCCGGCAAGAATGCAAGAAGGTTTTCTTCATCCCAGGCGAAGGGCCGCGGTGGTGATGTCAACCGTAATGGAGGCAATGGTTCTGCCGGTAGGAAAAGTACGGCAAGAAGCCAGAAACCTGTTGTCGTTGAGTATCGAAGGAGCGCTTCGGGGCAAGCCGCAAACCGGTCGAACTGAATTAAAAGGCGGTAAATGCCTTTAATTTAAAAAAACAAATCGCCGTGGCATAATCATAACGAAAGGCCGCATCTCGATGAGATTGCGGCCTTTCGTTTGCCCGCATTCCGTAATAGTAGTTCACGGATATTCAGTTGTGTAATAAGATTGAGTGAAGAGAATGACAGGAGTGGGGGAATGAATGAAAAGAAAGATACAAACGCAGATCCCGATTTTCTTGCTGAAGACCCGGTGATACTGGCTTTCGGTGACAGCCTGACGTTCGGGACCGGAGCGGCAACGGAACTGAGCTACCCGGCACAGCTGGAAAGGCTTGTTTCCCGCAGGGTGGTTAATGCGGGCGTCCCCGGAGAGGATACGGAAAGGGGGCTGGCACGGCTGCCTTTGGTACTGGAGGAGATTCGACCTTCGCTCGTTATCCTGTGCCATGGCGCAAACGACCTGAACCAGGGCTTCGGGGAACTTCAGGTATCCGAAAATATAAGAGAAATGATTCGTATAGTACATCAATTCAGGGCGCATGTGGTTCTTGTCGGAATTCCGTATCCGACGCTCTTTACATCAAAGCCGCCATTCTATGCAAAAGTGTCGGCTGAATTCAACATTCCCTTCGATCGCGACACGGTTGCCGATGTTCTTGCCGATCCGTCCTTGAAATCAGATTTGCTTCACCCAAACGCCAGAGGCTACGGCAGGATCGCGAAGGCAATCGCCGAAATGTTACGCTCGAACAGCTTTATCTGACCCCGTTCTCTTACTTAAAATGCAAAATCAGGAATGAGGCAAATAAAAAAAGCCGCTGCAGGAAAAGACAGCGGCTTTGTTGTTTAACGGCAATAAACTGCTTCAGAATTTCACCCTGACTCCCACCAGGGCATTGTGGCTTTCAAGTTTCACATTTGATGTGCTGAGAGAATCGGACTCGAACCTGGCACTGTCAGTGCCGAAGTAGCGGTATCCGACATCAAGTGAAACGATCGGATTAAGGGCAATCTCCATACCCGCGCCCACCTGGTAGGCAAAAACAGCATTGTCGTCACTGGGGTATAAAAGGACTCTGGTTCCTGTCGAATCGACTCCTGTAGTGCTGTCCATATGCAGCACGGCGAAGCCGACGCCGCCACCGACATAAGGGGTGATGGGGGAGGGGTTGTGCAGGTCGAAGAATGCATTGGCCATCATGGACAGAGCCCCGAGATTCCCGTCTACGTCATGGAAACTAAAAGAGGTGTTCTTGTCGGTTACGGATTTTATATCCGAGTACCTGTAAGAAAGCTCTCCCTCCAGTCGGAGGAAGCCGTAGTCGAAACCGACTGTGCCCCCGGTGTAGACGCCGGGGTCGAACTCGACACTGTCGTTGAAGGTGGAAGTTCCAGAGGAAGAATAGGCAGTGGTATTCGGTTCGGTATCCCTGGGGACACTTATGCCGGCGAAACCCGACACATACGGACCGGGACGCGGCGGGGCCGCCGAGCATATTGAAGGGATCATAAGTGCGGCCATGGCTGCAAAAACGATAATACTCCTTTTCATGTTTGTTCCTCCTTCATGGTTGGAACCGGCTGCTGCCGGTCCGATGAAAAAAGTTCTTCTGAAGTTCTGCCATAATTAAGCTTCCAGGTGAGGTCGCTCGAATTGTTTTTGAAAGTATAATTTATTTTGGTGGAAATAAATGTGTTTAGTCCATTTTACGCCTTAAGATGTTTTTGGTTTACAACCGACGGTTAATTGCGGAAATGCGCCCGGTCAAATTTCCTGACTCGAGTTGAAAAAAAGAGCTTGCCATGTATATTTTTAAAAGTGACAAAAACCGGAAAAATTTCCAAGGCTTAAAGGAGGTATATCATGTCTGAGATGTTTTGCAACCAGTGTGAACAGGCCTCAAAAGGCATCGGTTGCGATATAATGGGTGTCTGCGGCAAGAACCCCGAGGTGGCTGCACTCCAGGATCTGATGCTGTATGGCTTGAAGGGACTCGCGGTCTATGCTGACAAGGCACGCGACTTCGGGGCGAAAGACCAGGAGATAGACCTCTTCATGTTCGAGGGCCTTTTCACCACGGTAACCAATGTGGATTTCGACCCGGTACAGATCGCCGCCAAGCTTCGCAAATGCTATGACCTTAAGGAAAAAGCCAAGGCAAGGTATGAAACGGCCTACCGTGAAAAAAACGGCCATCATGCACCGCAGATTAGCGACGGCCCCGCAACATGGGTAATCGCAGACGATCTGGAGGGGCTCGTCAGGCAGGGACGTGAGCATGGTGTCAAAACACAGCACAGCGACCCGGACATCCTGTCTGCCATAGAAATCGTCGTTTTCGGCTTGAAGGGGATGGCGGCATATGCCGACCACTCCTATATTCTCGGGAAAAAGGAAGAAGAGGTCTTCGCTTTTTACCACAAGACTCTGGCAGCTACTGCCGACAGGTCAAAGGGACTGATGGATTTTGTCGGCCTGGCCATGGAAATCGGCAAGATGAATCTCAAAGTCATGGGAATGCTCAACGCGGGCCATGTGGAACGCTTCGGCCATCCGGTGCCTACCAGGGTGCAATTGGGTACGAGGAGAAACAAGGCAATACTCGTCTCCGGCCATGACTTGCGTATGCTTGAAGAGCTTCTCGTGCAGACCGATGGGAAAGGGATCGATATTTACACCCACAGCGAGATGCTGCCGGCCCACGGTTATCCCGGGCTGAAGAAATACCCTCATTTGTACGGTAACTTCGGGGGTGCATGGCAGGACCAGTACAAGGAATTCCCCGATTTCCCCGGTGCCATTATTTTCAACACCAACTGCATCCAGCGTCCGGCAGAAAACTATAAGGACCGGCTGTTCACCTGGGGGCAGGTCGGGTGGCCAGGGATCAAGCATATCGGCAACTGGGATTTCAGCGAGGTGATCAACAAGGCACTGGAATGTCCGGATCTTCCGGAGGCACCGGGCAAGGAAATCCTGGTCGGTTTCGGCCACAACACAGTACTGGGCGTTGCGGACAAGGTGATCGAGGCGGTCAGGACCGGAGCGGTGAAACACTTCTTCCTGATTGGCGGTTGTGACGGCGCGAAGCCGGGAAGGAACTACTACACCGAACTGGCGGAGAAGGCACCGAAAGATTGCATTATCCTGACGCTCGCCTGCGGCAAATATCGCTTCAACAAACTGGACTTCGGAGACATCGGAGGCATCCCGCGGCTCTTGGATGTGGGACAGTGCAATGACGCCTATTCGGCGATCCAGATTGCTCTTGCCCTTGCCAATGCCTTCAATTGCGGGGTGAACGATCTGCCTCTGTCGATCATCCTCTCCTGGTACGAACAGAAGGCGCACGTCATTCTGCTCACGCTGCTTGCCCTGGGTATAAAGAACATCAAAATCGGCCCGGCACTGCCGGCCTACATCACCCCCAATGTTCTCAACTTCCTGGTGGAAAACTTCAACATCGGCCAGATCACGACGCCGGAAGCCGACCTGAAGAAGGCGTTGGGCGATTGACGACTCTTGAAAAAACGGCAAACTCAGGAAAAGGCGCTGAATCGATCTTCAACGCCTTTTCCATTTCCGGCGGGTTACCGGGTCCCGGTGCTTTGCGGCCTCAGGACTTTGCAGGATCTTGTTCGGCGTAAAGCGCCGCTCCCAATGCGCCGGTAAATTCGGCCATGGGCGCGGACTTCAGTACTTTTCCCAACCCCTCGCCGATCATGGTTGCCAGGGCCAGGTTCCCGGCGCAACCACCGGCGAAAACCACGTCTTCATGAAGTGGGAGACGTCCTGCCATGGCTGTTACCCGTGCTGCAACCGACCTGTGGACGGCCATGGCGATCTTCTCCCGGGAGACTCCTTTAGCAATGAGCGAGACTGCTTCGGATTCGGCAAAAACCGTACACATGCTGTTAAGCTGCATCACGGCCGCATCGGTTTCAGTCAGCGAACCGAACTCTTCGATTGAATAGCCCAGGCTTCCAGCCATTATTTCGAGAAATTTTCCGGTTCCTGCGGCACACCTGTCGTTCATCTCGAATTTTCGGACATTTCCCCTTTCATCAAGGCAGATTACCTTGGTGTCCTGGCCGCCGATGTCGATAATCGTCCGGCATGCCGGGAAGCAGGATTTTGCCCCCATGGCGAAGGCTTTTATCTCAGTGATGGATCTTATGTCCCCGTGAACCTCCAGAAGATGTCTGCCGTAACCGGTGGCGACGACCCGCGTCGCGGCCAATTCCTGCAGCAGTTGGGAGCATCGCTCCAAGGGGTTGAAGGATGTATCGGTTTTCCTCCAGGAAACGAGTTGTCCCCCGCGAACAAGGGCTGCCTTGATAAAGCGGGAACCTATATCAATCCCGAGTGCATTCATTCGATCATTTCCAGAAAAGCCTGGATCCTGGTTTTGAGCTGGCCGAAATCCTCCATGCCGTAGTCGGTCTCGATACGCAGGAACGGTGTGTCGCCGACCGCACTTTCAACTTTATGGGCTTCCACCATATACGGGGTGCAGAATTGCAGCGCATAGTGGATGATGCCGTCCGCCTTGAGACGGGTAGTCAAGGCCCGGACATTGTCGAGCCGTTCGTTGTTCGGTGTGAAACAGGCGCAGTCGATCTTCATGTAACGACCGGCCATCTTTTCCAGCGCCTCGTCAACGGTTGCAAAATCTTCGTCCAGCAGGTCACGGTGGTTTCGTTCACCGACACAGGATTCCTCGCCAACCACTACGGCGCCACTCCCTTCGATGATGGCGTGGAGCTTCCAGTTGGGAATGGCCATCGGAGAGCCGGATATAAGGATGCGCGGAGCTCCCTTCGGGGCTATGCCTATTCCCTCTCTGACCCTTTCCTCCAGTTCGTCGCATAGTCTGTTGGTCATTTCCGTGAACCTGACCGGGTCATCATAAAAGGAAACCTGGTTGACGAGGAGTGCGTCCAGCCCGGAAATGGGCGCAGGGTCGGCCTCGCGCAGCCTGCTCAGACGCTGGAGAGCACGGCGTTTGCCGTTGACCAGGGAGGCCCCCTGCTTCATTTTTTCTGGGGATATCTTGCTTCCCGTGAGATCCTCCATCTTTTCCCGAAACCGGACCACTTCATTATGCCACATACGTTTACCTTCATCGCTTTTCATATTCGGAAGTTCCATCACGTAAACCTTCCCTGTGATGTCGTCGAATATCTCGTACGCCTTCTTTTTTCCATCACAGGTGGTTTCGCCTACTATCAGGTCGGTGAGCTCCACATATGGACAAAGCCCCGCCAGCTTGAAACCCATGAAAGCCTTTATCAGGGCGCAAGTGTTGCGCGGGATGTACTTTTCGGCTTCCTCGGTTCCCACTTCCGCACCCGCGCACAGTCCGATGGCGACTCCGCCTGCCGCCAGGATTATTTCTTCCGGGACGTAGACACAAAAGGTTCCTATCACCTTTTTCCCTGCTTCTTTTGCTTCATAGATTTCCTTGATACGCAAGCCGTGAACTTCGGAAATCACAAAATCGAAGTACTCCATACCCTTCGGCCTTTTCTGCTGGGTGAGATAGATGTTCTTGTAGGCATCGGACAACACACCCAACAGGCCGGCGTGATTTTCCAGGTTGAGGCCAAGCTCGCTCCATAATCCGTTATAGTCGTTCTGCATTGGGTCCCCCGTCTTTGAATTTGTGAAATGAGATCCTAATCTATAAAGACTGGAAGTATCAGTCAAACAAATTCTAAAAGACTGTTAGTTTGACATGCTTTCCAGCTGCAGCTGCAGCAACTTCATTGCGTGATTCCGGAGAAATTTTATTTCGCCAAGTTAAATTTTTATCACCTGGTAAAGTGCAAAAAATATATGCAAAATGCCATAAATTCAATGATTCCGGTACCGTTATTTTTATTGCCGGGCTTTTATCAACAGAGATATTCACAGTTTTTGTGGAAGCGGATGCAATGTATACAGGCAATTCCAAATATATGGGAGAAAGTTATCAACTCAGGGACGATATTGTCGAATAAATGACAATTTATTGACGTTTTGCCCCGTAATCGTTTACTATCCGAATTATGAAAATACTACTTTTGCTTGTATATGTTCTCGAACTCGTTATCGGCTATTCACTTCGTTATCTTAATCTCCGTCATCTGAAAAGGCATGGATCCGAGGTGCCTGCAAATTTTGCCGGGGCAATCGATCCGGAAACCCTGCGCAAGACCTCGGACTATACATTTGAACAAAGCCGGGTCGGCCTGGTGGAGTCGATAACCGACAACATAATTCTTGTGACGTTCCTCTTTGGTGGCCTGCTGGGAATTTATGACGGGTGGATCCGCTCAATGACTGATTCGTTTGTCATGGGAGGGGTGCTGTTTTTCATTGTTCTCCTGCTCGCACAGTCGGTAATTGAAATTCCATTCAACCTGTATGAAACATTCCGCGTCGAGAACCGGTACGGTTTCAATACCATGACAATGAAGCTCTGGATAGCAGATTTTTTCAAATCCGCGGCGATTGGTGTCATTCTGACCTCACTCCTGACCGGAGGGGCTTTCTTTCTCATTTATAAAAGCCCGCACCTGTGGTGGTTTTGGGTGTGGGTATTCTTTGCAGTGGTGACCCTTATCCTCATGTATATATCTCCCTATGTCATCGAACCGCTTTTTTACAAGTTCAAACCGGTGAGCAAGGAAGGTCTCGAAGATGATTTACGCGTCCTGATGGAGAAGGCGGGTATGAAAGTGAGTCGCGTCATGGAGGTGGATGCCTCCCGCCGCAGCCGTCACTCCAACGCTTACTTTACCGGGATAGGCAGGGTGAAACGGATAGTGCTGTTCGATACACTTCTTGAACAGATGGACAACAGGGAGGTTCTGGCAATTCTCGCCCATGAGGCAGGGCACTGGAAGAAACATCACATGGTGAAAACACTCGTATTTACCGAAGCAGGAAGCCTGTTGGTTTTGTTCTCGGCTTTCCATTTTTTGCAATGGCATGGTCTGCCCGGGCTGCTGGGATATGAAGAAGGTATCACTTTTGCCGCTAAACTGGTGATTCTGGGTTTTATGGCGTCGCTGGCAGGCTTCTTCCTTGCACCGTTGTCAAGCTGGCTGTCCAGGAGGCATGAATGGCAGGCGGACCGCTTTGCTGCCGAACTGACAGGAACGCCTGATGCACTGGCTTCCGCTCTGATAAAACTTACCAGGGAAAATCTGTCCAACCTCCATCCCCATCCACTGTACGCCAGGATATACTACTCACACCCGCCCATGGTCGAGAGGGTTAACCGGCTGCTTGATTCCGGCAGCGGCAAATGACTATTGGATAAGAGGTTTCGCCAGAGTGCCCCGGATAGGAATCTGGTAGTGTCCGGGAGTCGTCAGATACTTGGTGAGCACAAGAAAGATGAACTTCTGATTTTCCAGGAATGACGGCTTGGGCATCAGCTCCAGGGTCAGGTTCAGCGGGGCCGCTCCGGGTGGCGATACGAAAGGGATTTCCCCCTTCAGACGCACATAGATTCCCTTGCCCTGCAGAGAAAGGCTTTCCAGTGTTCCCCTGTTGCCGGTCAGCCGGTACATCCCCTGCACTGTTTCGTAAGAGGCATCAGGAAGCGGTGTCCCCCCGATTTTTACGCCGTTCAGAACCGCTCCATTGATCAGCAGACGAATTTCCCCATTGCGCATGGGCCCGTCCTCCCGGAATACGGCGTCGGTATTGAGGTTTCCCTTTACCCGCGCTCCGGTAACTGTTTGGAAAAAGGGTATGTCCTCCAGATGAACATCTCTGGCCTGAAAGGTAAAACTGTTACCCCTTCGGTGGGAAAAACTTCCCTTGATTGAACCATTGCCGATATCAGCATGAAAATTGACTACAACCCGGCCGATCAGCAGCGAAGTTATACTGATACGGGCAACGGCATCATCCAGTTTGATCAGTCTTCCGCGCGCATCGCTGATTTCCAGGCCGCGTGCCTTGATGCCGAGCGGAAACGCCTTGCCGAAATACACGGCTCGCATGGTCAATCCATTGTTTTGCAGGCTGTGATCGACAAAGTCCCTGATTACACTGTCCGGAATGAATATAAGGGTAAGTGAAACCAGGAGGAACAGACCCGCGGCAATGCAGGCACATATGAACAGGGTCCTGGAATGTTTCATTGTTTCCCCTGTGGAGAAGGTTTGAGAAGTGCTAGGGTCAGGGTGAGATCGAGTTTGGAGGCGTCGTCGAAGCGGGTTTTGAACAAGGCTCTTTTGATGATAACCGGACGCGTCCCGTTTTCCAGGCGGTAAATGAGATTCACCGCTTCGTTAGCCGTGAGAGACTCAAGTTTCACGTCGGCTGCGTCTTCGACAAATCGCCCGTTTTGCTCGCCTTTAACCGGGGTTATACTACTGGATTTGCCCTTAATGCCGATCTCTTCTATGATCTTGGCCGGCGAATCGTCAGCGTGGGCCGAGGCCAGCCGGTTGCTGAATCTCTGGGTAAGCATTCTTGCGGAGAGCCAGCGCTGTTTGAGGGTCATCATCTGGACAAGGTCATCTTCCCGGGATTCGCGCTTTCGGGAAAGAGAGGCTGTCATGGCATTTACCGTGAACAGGATTATGGCAACCAGAAGCAGGATCGAGACCACTGCTCCCAGATACATCCGTGTATGCCTGTCCAGATTTTGCACCCATTCGATCAGAGGAGTCACGTATTTCATTTGTCCGCCTCCCGAAGTGTACCATGGAAAGAGAAAGAAACTCCTCCGCCCGGTTTTGACTTTATTTCGCCCACCTCCGCAGTGGCAAAAAGAGAACCGGTACGAGTCTTGAAATCATTTACCGCCTGAAATGAGTCTGCATCGCCTTTCAACCTCACCTGGTCCCCCTCGAATTCGCTCTCATAGAAACCATTTATTCCGTCGCCCTTTATTTCAGCGATTTTTTTCATTGCATCGAGAATGTTTTGATCCTTGTCATACCCTCCCATCCCCTTTATTTCCGATTTAAGCTCCGCAACTTCATCCACGGCTTTCTTGCGGTTGGGAAACACTTCGTGATAGATGGAGCTGATCGATTTGTTGAGCGAATCAAGGTCTTTTTTTACCATGAAATAACGCGCTCCAGTTTCAACAAGCAGAAGAAGCAAGACGAGGGAGGCAAGGATTGCGGTAATGCGCCATTTTTTCCAGGTTCTGGCAAAACCTGCGGTAAATGCCATATCTCCGTATCGGAAATTGACAGGCGATCCGGAAACGGAGGCGTCAGCAAGTGCCCATATTCCTGCCAGCAAGATCGCAGTATCCGAATTTCCGCCGAACGTTTGCAAAACTTTTTCTTCGAGGGGAAGTTTCAAAAAAATCGTGTTTTTGGAGACTGCCGGCGAAAATAATTCTGCGCACTTGTCAACCGCCTCGCCAAACAGATAAACCTGTTCCACTTTTATCCCTTTGCCGCATTCCAGAGCCGCAAGGGTTTTCTCTATTTCAATACCCGTTTCCTCTTCGGAGATTGCCCTGAAATATACCAGTTCGCGGTTATTGTAGACAGAAAGGGCCGTCCCGTCCGACAGGGCAACGTATGTACCGGTTGAAGCGGGGATCAGGGACTGCCATTGAAACGGTGCGGAGGTTACTATCTGGGGCTCAAGATCATTCTGGGCCAGATATTCGATTTGTGTGGAAATGCCCTTCCTGCTTCCCCAGGTGACCAGATGTTTTCCGCCATCCATGGGTAGCGATTCGAATATCGATTCTTCAGTGTCGACTGCTGTTTCCCCCTTCAGTTCCAGGGGAAGTATTTCCCTTATCCTGCGCCTGTCGCTGATGGGTAATTCCATCTCGCGGTAAAAAAAAGTGGCGGGATGAAGTGAAAGTATAACTTTCTCTTTAACTTCATCGTCGGTAGCAAGTTTTTTGCAAAGCGTGTCGAAATTTTCCTCATCCACCAGGTGAAACCGGTCCATGTCCAGAAAGGAAAGAGAACCGCCTTTTACCCGGAAGCGAACAATACGTATGGACCGACAGTTTTCTTCAAGTATAAGAATATCCATTACATTTCTCTCCAGTAGAGAATTACGGGCGTCAATCCGTCAGTACGCACCAGTGCTTCGACTATACGGATTGTGCCGTTTACCGTGGCCTGTGAAGTGATACGGTAAACGGTACCTTTTACCCCTATCGTTAATATGCCCAATTTCTGGCCGAGTGTCTCCATGCCGGGTATCTTGAAGATATCCGAGTTGTTTTTGAAAGGAGTGGTTTTACGGTATTCAAGTATCCGGTCGACCAGCGTTCCGGTCATGTCATCATCCAAAGCTGCAAGTACTTCGGGAGGAGCGGTATTGATGTTTATCAGGCTCGGTTGCATGCCCGATGAGTCGCCATATACCGTCATAAAAGGGCGAATGGCATTCAGCGTCTTATCGTCGAATCCCTTGACCATTCTCAATTCGTCAAAAGTATCCAGCGCACCGTTTTTCGCCTCATACGGGACCGGAAGCGATTTGTAGTAATGAGATTCGGCTCCTCCGGGACGCGGATCGTCATTTTCATCTATCCAGTCCACCGTTGCATCGAGCAGATCGGCCGGGAGTTTCTGTTGATGAAGCAGTCTCAAGGCTATACTGAAAAAAGGCTCCCTAATGTCTCCATTGGGATATACAATCGAGTTCAGGTTCAATTTGCCGCTTTCATCGGTAATGTCGACCCTGAGACTGCCCTTCTCATCGTCCAGTTCGATGGGTTGTGCCCACCTGTCGAGCAGTGAACTGTAAGTCTGGCCGGGCAGAATCGTCTGCAGCAGCTTCATCCCGCCATATACCCCGGAATCCGCCATCAGGGATGCCTGCTTTCCATCGGCGTAACTCCTGCTCAACGAGTTCTCCACGTAAACCTCGCGAATGAACTCGACGGCCACGGCCACCAGCAGGGCGGTGACGATCAGTGTTATGACAAGGGCAAACCCGTGTTCCTTTTTCACCGGTCCCTCGTTCGCGGGACGGTAGTAACAGAGTAATCGGAAGTTTTATCTCCATCCTGAATGGATATGGTAACCCTCACGGCCTGGGGAAGGGTGTGGTTCAGGGCTGTATCCCAGCTTTTCACCCACGAGCTGCCGTTGTAACACTCCACCAGAAATCCCTGGATTTCGTCGATCTGCGGATAGGAGACAGGCTGGTTTTCCAGGTAGATGTCCTTCTCCTGCCGATTCAAAAGCATATTCCTTTCCTTTTCCGACGGTTCATAACGGACTTCGATCACATCGGAAGACGGGACGGCGCCGGCCAGGGGCGTCGTAAAGGTGGTTAAGTCAAGGGTTGAAGCAGGCTTGCCGAATATGTCCCGGTCTTCGACCACGAAATGAAGTCTCTTGTTGCTGCTGCTGTAGAAGGCAGAGTCGATTTCCCTGCGAAGCATGTCCAGTGTACCCCTTACGTCACGAAGGGGCTCCATTTGAGCAGTTGCCCTGTCCCGGCTTTTTATGGCGGTAAAATAAGTGCCGTACAGGGCTCCGGTCAAGATCGCCATCAGCATCAGGGCGATAAGGACTTCCAGGAGGGTGAAACCTTTATTTGGCGACATAGTGGACAAGCGAAAGGGTCCTCTTATCATTTCCCCATGTTACCGTGAGGGTCAGTTTCCTGAAAAAGGTGATCGGCGTCGGGGTGACTTCGGCCTTCCATGAAATATCCGGATGTTCCGGGGCAAATGTTCCGTCCTGAACGGTTTTCAGGTCGTCTTTCTGTGTCAGTTCGATATCTTCCAGTTTGGAGCCGGCGAGAAGGAGAGCCACGGTTTCCTCCTGGTCTCGCGTTGCAATGGAAAGATGGTAATTTATCGACGAGATGACCGTCAGGACCACACCGGCCATGATAGCCAGGGCGATCATTACTTCCAGCAGGGTAAATCCCTTCACATTGACCCCCCGCTGTAATTTTCGAAAACCTTTACCCTGTTGTTGCGGGGGTATGCCCTCACGGTATAAAACCGGTCATTCTTCGAGCGGAGATGTATTGTCGCGAGTTCCCGAAGCCCCGTGGGGGTGAAATCGAGCTGCACATCGCCGATGGAAACCTTCCCCAGACGGGATGTAATCACGTCGGCTATGGTGATATCCTCGGCCAGCAGTTTTCCGCTGAAGAAAACATCATCATCGGGCTGTTCGTTTCCATCCGGCAATATCCTGTTAACCTGGATTGATGAATTGTCCATGTCTATATTCATCCTGTAAGCGGTCTTCGTGGTGACGGCCTTGTCTTCAAGGTAGCGCAGCGATGCGGCGACAGAACGGGCCGACGAACGAAGATCAGCGTTGCCGTTGTTGGACAGATTCGGGAAGACCAGCAAGGCAACAACGGACAGGATTACGATAATTACCATCAGCTCAATCAGGGTGAAACCGCTGTCAGTGCGATGATAAGTTATAAAGCTAATATTGCGTTCTTTCATAATGCGGTATCGGGGCGTAAATAGTTATTCCCGCGTAAGCGGGAATCCTGATTTTCCATATTCCGGGAAGTTCGCAGGCTGCCGGGAATATGGAAAAAAGATACTTGAAGCTGTATTTGAACACACAAACTGCAGAAAATTCTTGTATACGCGGATATCCCTTGCAGTCTGTCAGCGCATGTTCCAGCTTTCGATATCGGAATCCTTGCCGTCGCCCCCCTTGACGCCGTCTGCGCCATAGGAATAAAGGTCATAGTCGCCATGTTCACCGGGCGATATATAGACAAAATCATTGCCCCAGGGATCCTTCGGGACAGAATTGCTTTCAAGATAGCCGCCGTCGCGATAATTTTTCGGGATCTGTCCGGTGGTCGGTTTTGTCACCAGAGCCTGGAGCCCCTGCTCGGTGGTCGGGAAGTTTGCATTGTCCAGCTTGTACAGTTTAAGTCCGCTCTCAAGGTTTCTGATCTGGACCTTTGCATCGGTGATCCTGGCGTCATCGGTACGGCCGATGATTTTCGGCGCCACGAGGATGGCCAGAATGCTCAGGATTACTATGACGACCATAATTTCTATGAGAGTAAAACCACGGTTGTTTCTTGGAAACGCTTTCATTTTGAATACCTCCATACTGCTTGTGAGTCAGTTCTTTTGACTTGTTTGACTTTCTTTACCGGTGTCCGCTCTGGTGAGCGGAGCCGGATCATTTGATAAGCTGGTTCATCTGGAATATGGGCAGAAGGACAGCCAGTACCACGAAGCCCACCGCCAGGCCCATGGCCAGTACAAGCAACGGCTCCAGCAGCGCCATGAACCTGGCTATCGAGGAATTGAATTCCTTCTCATAGGCGTTTCCGGCTTTCATCAGCATTGCTTCCAGCCTACCTCCGCGTTCCCCGACTGCAACCATATGGACCAGTAGAGGCGGGAAGAGGGGGCATGAACGCAGGGAAGCCGACAAGCTTCCGCCTTCGACGAGTTCTTCCCTTGCGTTTCTGAAAAACTCCTTGTATTTTCTGTTGACGGCGACTTCTCCGGTTATCTCCAACGCCTTGATGATCGGTACGCCGCTTTCCAGCAGAAGACCGAGTACCTTTGCGAAGCGGGTAAGGATCAGCTTGCTGACAAGTTGTCCGGCCAAGGGGAGCCTGAGCAGCATAGTGTCCATGCGGAGGCGAAATGTTTCCCGCCTCATCGCCCTTTTGTACATATACACGGCAATCGCACCCAGCGTGAGCAGTGCCCACCATCCATGGCGGACGAGATTGCTCGCTTTTATAAGCAGGATGGTGATGAGGGGCAGGGCTGCCTTGTTCTGTTCGAAGATGACGACAATTTTAGGTACGACGAATGCCAGCAGGAACATCATGACCCCGGTTCCGACAATAACCATCAATACCGGGTATGCAAGGGAAGTTATTATCCTGCTCCTGACCTCTTCCTGGTCTTCAAGAAAATCGGCCAGCCGGTCAAGGATGGTTTCCAGCGCCCCGCTCGCCTCACCGGCGGCGACCATGCTTGTGTAGCTTTCACTGAAGACGTCCGGCTCGCCTGCCATGGCCTTGGCAAGGCCAGCCCCTTCCGCCAGTCTTTCTCTGACCCGTCCGAGGACCTTCTTCAGCTCTCCCGGCTGCTCCTGTTCATACAGGGTTGTGATCGCTTCAAAGATCGGTACCGAGGAACCGGCGAGGGTGGCTAGTCTCCGGGTCATCAGTGCTATTTCCGGCAGGCGTACCCCGTGTCGAAAAAGCTTGGCTGCACCGCGGAGATTTGTGTCATCATTGGCGGTCAGCATCCGCGGGTAGAGGCCGTCCTTTTTAAGACGGGCCCTTGCATCGCGGACATTTTCCGCCTCGATAGACCCTGTAACTTGGCCGCCTGACGCATTGTATGCGCTATAACGAAAGGTCGGCATAATCCTCCTGGGTTACCCTTACCACCTCTTCGATGGTCGTGAGGCCAGCGGCCGCCTTCAGCAGGCCGTCCTCCCTCAGGGTCTTCATGCCCTTCGATATTGCATACTCTTTCAGGACACCTGCCGGTTCCCTTTTTATGATCATCGAGCAGATATCGGCATCCACCGGCAGCAGTTCATGAATTATCGTCCTGCCCATGGTCCCGAGTCCGAAACATTTGTCGCATCCCCTGCCGCGGTACAATACGGAGGGCAGTTCGATTCCGGGTATTCCCGGTCCGGAGCGTATTTCTCCCTGCAGTGAGGGCAGATCAGTCTGATCAGGCGCTGGGCCAGGACCGCGGAAAGCGACGAGGCGACCATAAACGGCTCAATGCCCATATCCACAAGTCTTGCGATTGCCGTGGCGGAGTCGTTGGTATGCAAAGTCGACAGCACCAGGTGTCCGGTAAGACTGGCCTGGATGGCAATTTCTGCTGTTTCCACGTCACGAATTTCGCCGACCATTATGATATCGGGATCCTGGCGCAGAATTGAACGCAGACCATTGGCAAAAGTCAGGTCGATTTTCGGGTTTACCTGTATCTGGCCAACGCCTTTCAACTGGTACTCGATCGGGTCTTCTATGGTTATGATATTCTTTTCCGAGGAGTTGAGGTGGTTCAAGGCGGCATACAGGGTGGTGGACTTGCCGCTCCCGGTCGGGCCGGTTACCAGAATGATTCCGTTGTTGCGTGACAGGAGCCTGTCCATGAGGGTCACACCCGACTTGGACAGACCGATGTCTTCCAGGGAAAGGACTCCCTTCTTCTTGTCCAGGAGCCTGAGCACGACCCGTTCGCCGAAGAAGGTGGGTATGACTGAGACCCTTATGTCCACTTCGCGTCCGGCAACGACAACCCGAATCCTTCCGTCCTGCGGGAGCCTCTTCTCAGCTATGTTGAGACCGGACATGATTTTTACCCTGGATATCAGCGCTTCCTGTACTACCTTGGGAGGCGATAGTTTATTGTACAGAATGCCGTCAATCCTGAAGCGAACCTCCATCTCCCGTTCGTAGGGCTCAATGTGAATATCGCTTGCCCGTTCTTTTACTGCCTGGAACAGGATGGAGTTCAAAAGCCGTATAACAGGTGCTTCATCCGACAGGTCCAGAAGGTCGCGCGGTTCGTTGAATTCGGTGGCTACCTTGGAGAGGTCTTCGCCTTCGAGTTCCTGTACCACATCCTGTGCGGAGCTCGACATGCGGGAATAAAGTCTGTTTATCGCTTCGAGCACGGTTTCGGGCAGAGTCACAACCGGCTGTACCGCCATGCTGAGGATTCCCTGCAATTCATCAAGGGCAAGCAGATTAGTGGGATTCCCCGTTGCGACCAGAATCTTGCCGTCTTTTTCCTGCATTGGGAGGAGCAGGTTGTTTCGGGCAAAAGTCAGCGGAAGGTGTGCCAGGAGCGCGGTATCGACCTGGCTATCGCTGATCTCGTCCAGAAATGGGAGTCCGAGTTTTTTGGCAATCGATTCTATGTGAGAAGGTACTTTCATGGTTATCTTCCGGCAAAAGCTATATTGGCCAGGCATCTAATCGCAGAACAAATCCGGATTTAAGCTATGGCCGCTTCATTTCCTCCTGATGCGACGTGTTCAGTTCCCTGTCAATATTGAAAGGTTTGTTGCTGTGCACCGCCTTGCTGAAACTATTTTTCTGCTGTTCGGAGACTTCCGCCATATCACGGGCGGATTTAATGATCCGGGGAGTCAGCAGGATAATGAGATTGGTCTTGTTTCTTTCAGTCGACTTGGTCTTGAACAACCAGCCGAGCAGCGGTATATCGCCCAGTATGGGAATTTTATTTACGGTCTGGTTATCCTGGTCCTGGATCAATCCACCTATTACAACTGTGTCCTTGTCTTTTATGACCACCGATGTCTTTGCCGACCGCTTTGTGGTAACCAGGTCGGTGGCCTGTCCCTTGTTGCTTTTTACCGCGGAGATCTCCTGGTATATATCGAGCTTCAGGTAATCGCCTTCAGTGATCTGCGGGGTTATTTTCAGGTCGATACCCACGTCTTTTCTTTCAACAGATGTCTGGACCGCTATCGAAGTAGAACTGGTCTGTGTAACAAGGGGCACGTTTTCGCCGACGAAGATTTCCGCTTCCTTGTTGTCTGAAGTCATTATGGTGGGGGTGGAAAGGACATTGACCGTGCCGTTCGAAAACAGTGCGTTCAAATTTGCCCCGATCCTGACGCTTCCCAGGGTCCCGAGCGCAGATATTATTGCCGCCTGCTGGGGGGTTGATTGTCCGAGGATGTTGAACGGGTCGAACACGCCTGCAGTAGCTACATCGCCTTTCACGGCGCCACCCGCAACGCCCAGCTGGTTTCCGATATCCTTGAGTTTATCCAGTGATATCTCGGCGATTACCGCCTGGACGAATACCTGGCGGCGGCGTTTGTCCAGTTTTTGAATCACCTGGAGCAGGTTCTGATAGTCGGCCGGAGATGCCATTATGACCAGCGAGTTGGTGGCCTTGTCAGGAGTTATGGTGATTTTGCCGCTTTCAAAGGCAGACTGCTGTGCCGCTGCTCCGGCCTGTTGCCCGGTTTGCGCAGTGGCGGTCGATCCCTTCACGACACTGTCCAGCACCTTGGCGGCATCGGTTGCATCCGCATTCTCCAGGTAATAAACATTTATCTTGCTGCTGGAAGTGGGGGAGGGAACATCAACCATGGCGATGAGTTTCTTGATATCTTCCTTTTCCTTGTCCCCGCCGAAGATTATCAGGGCGTTTAGCCTGCTGTCAGGTACAATGAGTGCCCCTGAAGGCACGGTCACAGACTGTCCGGCCGTTCTCCCTTTTTCCCTGGCCCCTGCCCATTCGCGGATTACGTCGGCTACATTTTCTGCGGTGGCGTACTTGAGAAAAAGTATTTCCGCCCCTTCACGCCTCTGGTTGGTGTCAACTATATTGAGGATGCCGAGGATTTTCTGAATATTCAGGTCGGAATCCACCACCAGAAGCATATTGGAAGGGCCGAAGGAAGCGATGTATCCGTCCCTGGAAACAACAGGCTGGAGCAATGTGACTGCTTCAGTTGATGAAATATTCTGCAAGGCGATGACCCTTGCGACATAGGCATCGTTTACCGCCCCTTTTTCCTTCCCCGAAAGAATCTTCATTCCTTCCTGTTTGGCGCCTGCGGTAGGAACGATTTTGTAAACCTTGCCCGCCGGAACGGTGGTGAAACCCTTCAGGGCGAGGACGGAAGTAAAGACATTGAATGCGTCTTCCGGGCTTATCTTGGATGGAGAATATACGGAAATTTTTCCTTTGACCCTGTCATCCATGATAAAATTCTTGCCTGTCAGCTCACTGATGAATTTAACCATCGTGGAGATGTCCACATCATTGAAGTTCAGCACAACGCCCTTGGCTGCCAGTGCCGCCACCGGGGTCAGCAAAGAACAGAGCAATGTTATGGATCCAACTGCGGATATGATTTTATTCTTCAATGGCACCCTCCAAAAAAAAAGCCGAAGGCGGAAAAAGTTTAATTCCAGGGGATAAGTTCATGCGGTTTGATTCCCTGGCCGTCGGTAATTTGCCTGGCTTTATCTGATATCGTAATTCATGGTTGTCGGTTTCCCGTCCCGGAGCAAATCAAGTTTGATACTGGTTTGTCCTTTAAGGGCAGCAAGCGACTGGATTGCCTTTTCAGGCGAATCTATCTTGAAGTCGTTAATGCTCAGTATCACATCGCCGTTCTTTATCCCCACCATGCCGAATATACCGGCAGGTTTCACCTCGGAAACCCGAAAACCCTCGACCTTCCCGTCTTTTACGCTGGGCAGGAGCCTGGCATCGGTCATTGCCTTGCCTATGTTGTCCAGAGCAGCGTTGAGCGCCCTCTGGTCAATTACGTAATTGCCGGGGGACGTTACCTGCGGTACAAGACCGGCGGAGGTCTGCGGGGCCTGTGATGGATTGTTGTTTGCCGCCTCGCCCATCGAAGCCGTGGGCAACACAATTTTCATGCGTCTGCCGTCTGACATGATTTCCACTGAGTCCTTGTTCACTGCTTCCAGCGTACCCAGATCGAAAACCTTCTCGCCCAGTCTGAAAGCCTGCTCTTCATGGGTGCTTGACTTTTGCATCAGGGCGAACGTTTCTCTGGCTGAGCCGACGGCGGTGCCCAGAAGTACAAGGTCTCCCGGTGATGCTGCCGCTTTTTTCGAAGGTTCGGAGGTGGCCGTTATGGGGGTCAGTTTCCCTTGGGTTGCCTTTCCGAATAGGCCTTTTTCCAGAATTGGAGAAAAAAAGCCTAGATCTTCCACGGAAGAGACAGACGGAGCGGGGTTGATTCTTTTACCTGATGCTGGGAAGGTATGCGACAGGCGATAAGATATGAAATCCGAAGCAACCTTGGCTACGACAGCAATGGAAAGAAAAAATAGCAATAAGTTGATACAAAGAGTTTTCGACATTTGCACATTCGTTATGTAATATATGGATAATATTTGACAAATAGTAACAGAAAAAAAGATGCCGGAAAAGAAAAATAAATGGTGACAGCAAAATTGCGGAAAGGAAATGTAAATAAATGATAAGCGGGTTTCTGATTATTGCTGTGCTTTTATTTTCTGCGCACTTATATTTTCAAAAGGGCTATATTTTATCCGGAGTCGCAGAAGAAGCAATCCATGGACGGTGTCTGGAGAAAGCCCATTGAAAACAATTGTGGTCACTGCCGCAACATTCAAGGAGCTGTCGCTTCTGGTGGAAGAATTGGGGGCAGCCGAGAAGGAAATAAGAGGTGTTCCGGGAATGTATGAAAAGATCTTTCCGGAAAAGAGGGTGATAATCGCTGAGACCGGGATGGGGAAGGTGAACGCCGCGCTGAGTGCAGTATCCCTCGTTTGTGCATGCAATCCGGACCTTCTTGTCAACACCGGTTGTGCCGGAGCTTACGAGGGATCCGGACTTTCAGTCGGTGACCTTGCTCTGGCCTGTACGGAAATCTACGGTGACGAAGGTGTCCAGACACTTACAGGCTGGCAACCACTGGAATTTATCGGCATCCCCTTGATCGAGATCGGTGGAAAGCGTTATTTCAACGAATTGCCCCTTGCTATTTCGCCGGCGGAGATGGCATTGCGTTTTGCCGAAACGTGCGGCACGTGCCTCACGAATGGAAAATTTGTCACTGTATCCACTTGTAGCGGGACCTCAGCCCGCGGAGCGGAGCTTTCCCGGCGGTACAATGCGATCTGCGAAAATATGGAAGGAGCCGCGCTTGCCCATGTTGCGCTTTGTTACGGATTGGAATGTCTCGAAATACGGGGTGTCAGCAACATGGTCGAGGACCGGAACCTTTCCCGCTGGGATATAGGCAAGGCATCTGAAAATGCACAACGTTTTATCCTGGCATTTTTAGATTCGCTTTGATCTCTCCGCGTCAATTTCCCCGCTTTTCACAAAATGGGAGTAAATCCAACATACTTCGATAAAAAACGATGCGAATTTCCAATTAACGAGGATTATTATGCAACCTTTGAAACTCGGTTATTCACCCTGTCCAAATGACACCTATATCTTTTATGCTTTGGTCCATGGGAAGATCGACTGTAATGGTCTCCGATTCCAGGAACGGCTCGAAGATGTGGAGACGCTGAACCGTCTCGCGCTGGAAAGAGAGCTTGATATAAGCAAGGTTTCCTGTCATGCCCTCGGCTTTATTCGCGATGAATATTGCGTTTTGCGCACGGGAGGAGCTCTGGGCAGGGGGTGCGGACCTCTGGTGGTGGCTCGGGATTTCGACGGTATAGATGAATTGAAAGGGAAAAAAATCGCTCTGCCAGGTCGTTACACGACGGCCTCCCTGCTCTTCAGTTTGTATGGATCCGGTTGCGGGGAGATCGTTTTTCTTCCCTTTCACATGATCATGGAGGCGGTTGCGAAAGGAGAGGTGGATGCCGGGGTCATAATTCACGAGTCGCGGTTTACCTATGCTTCTCATGGTTTGAAAAAGGTGATGGACCTGGGGGACTGGTGGGAAAAAGAAACAGGTCATCCGATTCCCCTGGGTTGCATTGTTGCGAGGCGTTCACTGGGCAAGCTGATCCTGTCAGGTCTGGAGCGCATGATGCGCGAAAGCATTCTGTATTCGGGAAATAATCCCTCTGAAGTTAAGGGTTACATACGTTCCCATTCGCAGGAAATGAGCGATGAAGTCTGTGCGGCCCATATCGATCTTTATGTGAATGATTATTCCCTGGAGTTGGGTCGCGAAGGTGAGTCGGCAATGGAAGCGTTGCTGGACAGGGCGGAATCATCCGGCCTGGTGCCGGGATCGATTAAATCGTTATTTATTTAATAATGCATATGTGTTTTTGAGGTTCATTTTTTTTGCAGGCATAATATTGAATAGATACATATGGTTACAGGTGCCAAGACGGGTTCTCTGGTAGCGAGGGTTTGACAGTGACCGGATTTTGATGTATCTTTCCGCATCGCCCAAAAAGGAGGTGCCGATGGCATCACTGATTCGCTGCGGCATCAAGACAACTTTTTATGTTGCCTGTTCGATGTTGCTCCTGATCCAGACACTTCCCTTGCAAGCAGAAGAATTACCCCGGGATGTAAGAAAGTTTCAGACCGGCCTTGAAACACCTGCCGTAAAAGAGGCCACAGGCGTAAAAGGTTTGGCTACATATTATGCCAAGCGTTATAACGGAAGGAGAACGCAATCGGGGGAGCGCTACAGGCCTGAAAAACTAACCGCCGCGCATCCAACCCTGCCTTTCGGAACGAAAGTCAAGGTTATAAACCTTGCAAACAATGAAGAAGTGGTAGTAAGAATAAACGACCGTTGCCGGGAAAGAAATGTACCGATCATTGATCTTTCAAGGGCGGCGGCCGAAGAGCTGGGATTTCTCGGAGAGGGGCTGACGAAAGTTCGCATTGTCCTTGTGGATGAAGAACCTTCCTGAGAAAGAAAGCATGTTTCTAAAATAAATAATTGGGCGAACAATGAAGAAAGGCCGGGCGCTGGGCGTCCGGCCTTTCTTCATGAAGAATATGAATTATTTCTTTTTCGAACCTTTTTTCTTGACTGATTTAGCGGCTTTCTTCGTTTTATGCGATTTCTTTTCTTTAATTTTTTTTGCTTTCTTCGATTTCCTGGATTTATTTGAACTTTTCGATTTTCTTCCGCTTTTTCCTTTTATAGTTCTTTCGTGATGCTTTTTCCGGTATGTTTGTGGCTCAGGTGTGAGCTCTTCTTTTATGTTGCTCAGCAGCACTGAAGTCTCGGCAAGTTCCGGGTCAGCCTTTTTTGCGGCTTCCAGGCTGTCCCGTGCTTCGGTGAAATGGCCTGTCTTCAGATATACCCGACCCATTGCGTTGAGAGCCTTGGCATAGTCGGGTTTCAATTCCGCGGCTTTTTTGTATTCGCCAACAGATGCATCATAATCTTTGGTGAACTCGTATATCAGGCCGAGTTTGTAATGGCTGACGGGATCATTTGGTGAAATCTCGACATTTTCCCTCAAAAGGGAAATAATATCGTCATATTTTCTCTTTTTTACATACAAGGCCAGGAGAGAATTTCTGGAATCGGAATCATCTTTTTTCAGGCGAAGAGCTTCCTTGTATTCTTTTTCCGCTTCATCATCCATGCGGGTTTTTCTGTACAGCCCGGCCAGTTCCTTGTGCGCCTCGAATTGATCCGGATCGAACCTGAGCGTTTCCCTGTATTCGCTGATTGCATCCCTGTAATCTTTTGAGCTTGAATAGATGCCGGCCAGCTTGAGGTGGTAAAGGGGATTGTCATTATTTGTTTTTATAAGCTCTTTGTACTGTTCGATGGCCTGGGGGAAACTGCCGCGCATTATGTAGATTTCCGCCAGGCGTCGCCGGATATCCGTATTTTCGATTGAATTTTTCAGAGCCTGCCGGTACTCGACTACTGCTTCGTCGAAAAGTCCCTTGCGCTCATATAAAATTCCAAGATTATAATGTATGTCACTGTTTTCTCTGATTCGGATCGCCTCTTTATAGGTTGCAAGGGCTTCTTCGTCCTTTCCGGCTGCCATATAGGTGTCGCCCAGTTTCTGCAGGGTTGTCGGATCCTTCGGTTTCACATTAAGCGCCGAATGAAGCTCCTGTACGGCCTTCCCGTAATCTCCTGCCTTTATGGACTCGTTCCCGCTGCGAATCTGCCTCATGAGCTCTACCGAACGATTTATCCCGGCCAGGCTGTACTCTTGTTCAGCTTTCTCGAGCTCGCCTTTCTTTTCATAAGTTTCGCCCAGCAGGTGATGGATTTCTCTGCTTGATGTGTTCGAGTTTAGGCCTTTTTTCAGTTCGTCAAGTGCCTTGTCCGGCTGATCCGTCCTCAGGTAAAGCTTTGCAAGGCCGAGTTTGGCATCCTCGTTGTCGGGCTCGAGAGCAATTGCCTGCTTGTACTCTTCCTCCGCCTTAAGCGTATTTTTCTGTTCAGTGTAGATTTCAGCCAGACCAATATGGACACTTGCATCACCCGGCAAACTTTTCAACGCTTCGTTGTAATGGTATAAAGCCATGGGTATAAATTTTCTGTCCAGGAAGATTTTACCGAGGGCCTTGTGATAACGGGGATCGTTTATTTTCTCAAGCGCCATCGTAAGGGCAGGCGCGGCTTCGTCCCACATTCCTTTTTTCATACAGGCCAGACCCAGGTTACCTTCAGCCTCCGGGAAGGCCGGGTCACCCTTTACGCTTTGGCGGTATTCATCAATTGCCCCGTCCAGATCTCCTTCCTTTTCAAGATGGAGAGCCCTGACGTAGTGACCTCCGGGACCTGACGGACATAATGACAGGACCTGTTTTTCCTCCTGCTCTTTCTTTGCTTCATCCTTGAGAACAGCCCATCCGCTTATGATCTTTTTTGCCTGGAGGCATTTGTTTTTGCCGAGGCCGAAGGACCAGTCGAAACCACAGGTGAATACTGCAAAAAATAATAACAAAAGTAAGGGCATATATTTTTTCATTATTGTCCTCAATCGAATTTTCGGCTGCAGAAATTTAATTACCTGTTTTTTTTATCGTGTTAATCGTAAAAAAGCCAGGATTCCGGAGTTTCCGGCGTTTTGCGGATTTTTCAATCCATTAATACTTTGTCCCGATACCCGACGGCGGATCATGCAGGTGGCGGATTATACACGCCTTGTCTGAAAAATTCAAATTTTATACAACTTTCGCTACGATGAATAACAGTGCGAAATTTGGCGGCAGTGTGAAAGAACCTGATTGAAACGATGCGTAAGAATTTCCGGAAAGAGTCAGCCGATAATGATTCAACTGGGAGGGATGGTGATTATTTTAGGCCGAATCTAGGTTTTAGAAATACAAGCTTCTGATTTGGGTTGACGGCGGTATGGATATAACATACATTCTTAATAGAAAGGCAAGAATAGTTCGAATTTTTCAAGGTTGCCGGCGGGTCTTGACTTCCCGTCCGGGAATGATTACAACTCTAGATGAGAGTTCATGTTGAACATATGAATTCTTCAGTATAACCGCCCGCAGTTCGACAGAGGTAGTGATGGCTGCTATTCCCAGAGATCTTCCGGAACTATTGAGTGTTTTTCAAAGACAGATGGATGAGTTGTTCGAGAGAGCTTTTCAGTCTGGAAAAAAAGGGCGCGTACGGGGAGCAGGAAATAGTTCCTCCGGTGGATTGCTTTGAAACCGCTGATGAATACGTTGTGGAAATAGAGTTGCCCGGTTTTCGTCGCGAAGATATCAGTCTTGGAGTATGCAGGAATATTCTGGTCGTTGAGGGGTTGAGACAGGAAGAGGAAAAGGGGGAGACCGTTCGCTATCTCTGTCTTGAGCGGACATTCGGACGTTTCTCCCGGACCGTCGAAATACCGGCCCTGGTTGATACTGCAGGAGTGAAAGCGCGTTACCAAAATGGAGTCCTGTCGGTGTCTTTCCCCAGGATAGCTGAGACCAGGTCGATTATTAAAGATATACCGATTGAATAAGGAGAATGAAATGGAAAACAATCAGGAGAAGGAAGAACTGAAAATACCGGATATATTGCCTTTGCTTCCTGTGCGGGATGTGGTGGTTTATCCCTATATGATAATACCGCTTTTCGTGGGGAGAGAGATTTCCATCAGCGCGGTCGATTGGGCGCTGTCCAAAGACAGGCTGATATTTCTGGCCACCCAAAAGGATATATCCGACGAAGAGCCCGAGCCTGATTCCATCTATACGGTCGGTACGGTGGCCATGATCATGCGGATGCTGAAACTTCCCGACGGGAGGGTGAAGATCCTGGTTCAGGGGCTCGCCAAAGGAAGAATCGAGGAATTTGTTGAGACAAAGCCGTTTTTTTCCGTGCGTATCGAACGGATCGTAGAATCCGCCGCAACGGAAAACACACTGGAAACGGAAGCTCTCATGCGGACGGTCAAAGAGCAGCTGTCGAAGATTATCTCCATGGGTAAGGTCATTTCTTCGGAAGTTACCGTAATTGTGGAGAATATGCAGGATCCGGGCAGCCTTGCCGATCTGATAGCCAGCAACATCGGACTTAAAGTCGAGGAGGCCCAGCGTCTCCTGGAGACACTGGATCCTCTGGAGCGCCTCAACAAGGTGAACGAGTTCCTGAGCAAGGAATACGAACTTCTGGCCATGCAGGCGCGGATACAGTCCGCGGCCAAGGAGGAAATGGGCAAGACCCAGCGCGAATATTTCCTCCGCGAGCAGTTGCGGGCCATTCAGCAGGAACTCGGCGAGGCGGATTCGCGCGGTGAGGAGATGGCGGAGTTGAGGAAGGCCGTCGAAGATGCGAAAATGCCGGCGCCTGTGGAAAAAGGAAGCACTGAAACAGCTGGGGCGTCTCGAACAGATGCATCCGGATGCTGCTGAAGCCAGTATGCTCCGCACTTACCTGGACTGGATGGTGGAACTACCCTGGGGTAAATCCACCAGGGATTCTCTCGACATAAAGAGGGCCAGGGATATCCTTGATGAAGACCACTATTATCTTGAAAAAATCAAGGAACGGATCCTGGAGTTTCTTGCGGTCCGCAAACTGAAAAAAAAGATGAAAGGACCGATCCTCTGCTTCGTCGGCCCTCCCGGTGTCGGCAAGACATCCCTCGGCAAATCCATCGCCAGGGCCATGGGGCGCAAATTCATCCGCATTTCGCTCGGCGGCGTGCGGGACGAAGCGGAAATCAGGGGCATCGCCGCACCTATGTCGGCTGCGTTCCCGGGCGGATCATCCAGGGTCTGAAGCAGGCCGGGACCAACAACCCGGTATTCATGCTGGACGAGATCGACAAGATCGGCGCCGATTTCCGGGGCGACCCGTCCGCCGCACTGCTGGAAGTGCTGGATCCGGAACAGAACTCATGCTTTTTCCGACCACTACATCAATCTTCCCTTCAATCTCTCATAATGTCATGTTCATCGCCACCGCGAACCAGATCGATCCGGTTCCGGCGCTCTGCGGGACAGGATGGAGGTTATATACCTCTCCGGCTATACCGAAGAAGAAAAACTGCAGATCGCCAAAAGGTATCTCATTCCCGAGGCAGGTCACGGAAAACGGCATTTCCGAGAGGACGATAACGTTTTCAGATGAAGCAATAAAGACCATCATAAGCAAGTACACCCGGGAAGCCGGTCTGAGAAACCTGGAAAGGGAAATCGGCTCCATATGCCGCAAGGTTGCCCGCAAGGTTGCGGAGGGTAACGAAAAACATTTCACCATTAGTGCTGTTTCTGTTGCCAAATATCTCGGCCCGCCCAGGTTCCTGCGTGAAGCCGAAATGGAAAACAATGAGACGGGTGTAGCCACCGGCCTCGCCTGGACACCGGTCGGCGGCGAGGTCCTTTTCGTGGAAGCCACGGTGATGAAAGGGAAAGGCGGCTTGACCCTGACCGGGCAACTGGGTGACGTCATGAAGGAATCGGCGCAGGCGGCTCTCACCTACATCCGCTCGAAAACCGGCGAGTTCCATCTGCCGGAGGATTTCTACGCCAATCAGGATATCCATGTCCATGTACCGGCGGGCGCCATTCCGAAGGACGGCCCCTCGGCCGGCATTACCATGGCTACCGCGCTCGTGTCCGCCCTTACCAGGGTTCCGGTAAAAAAGGAAGTTGCCATGACCGGCGAGATTACTCTGCGGGGCAGGGTCCTTCCCATCGGCGGGCTCAAGGAAAAAATGCTTGCTGCGATAAGAGCGGGGATCAAGACGATCGTGATTCCCGAGCAGAATGAAAAAGACCTTGAAGAAATTCCCAGGCATATCCTGAAGAAAGTGAAAGTAGTGACGGCCGAGTTTATCGACGATGTCCTGAAAACCGCCCTGGAAAAATATCCCCCGACACCTCCAGGGGTGAAGAAGGAACCACCCAGGAACAAAACTGCACCGCGCCGGGTTGTTTCCTCTTCCAAGGGATATGTTGCCGGAGCCAAGGGGTGAATGTAAATGATCTCGGCGAATTCGGGCTGATTGCCCGCATTGCGGGCCGGGTCGGGCCGGGGAGGGGTGTGGAAATAGGCATAGGTGACGATGCCGCCGCTACCAGGTCCGGCTCAGGGATGTGGACGCTGACCGCCACGGACATGCTGGTGGAAGGCGTCCATTTTGATCTTTCTCTTTGTGGACCGGCCACACTGGGACGAAAATCGCTTTCGGTAAATCTTTCAGATATAGCTGCCATGGGAGGGGAACCCCGTCACTTTCTCCTCTCTCTGGCGATTCCTCCCTATATTTCCGTAGAATTCATCGATGACTTCATGCGCGGAATGCTGGACAGGGCTGATGAATTCGGTGTAACCCTGATCGGCGGCGATACATGCTCTTCCAAGTCTGGACTGGTGATCTCTCTGACCATTGTCGGGGAGCAGATCCCTGACAGGATAATCCGGCGCAGGGGCGCCGTTCCGGGTGATATCGTCTTTGTTACCGGATTTCTGGGTGATTCGGCGCTGGGGTTGGAGATCCTGAAAAAGGGAGAGCCGGATAATTTTGCGACGGAGAAACATCTGGATCCATTTCCCAGGGTACGTGAAGGTATTGCGCTTGCCGAAGCCGGGATTCCGTCCGCGATGATTGATATAAGCGATGGTTTGCTGGCCGACCTCGGACATATTCTCGATAGCTCCGGGACCGGTGCTAGACTTGAGTTGGAGAAAATTCCCCTTTCTTCTTTTTTTCGTGAAAAATGCAGCCCTTTGTCGGGAAAATCTTATTCACTCGCCTTGTCCGGAGGTGAGGATTACGAACTCCTTTTTACCGCTCCTCCCACCGCGAAAAGCGTGATCGACTCCATACCAGCCCTCTCCGGCGTTTCCGTAACAGCTATCGGTGAGATTACCTCGGATGGGGGGCTTACGGTCCTTTCAGGTGGGTCTCCATACGAAATTTCCCGGAGAGGGTTCAACCACTTTTCCTGAAGGTTGCCTGCAATTATAACAACAGTCTTACCTGAAGTTTCATCCGAAAGGAGTGAGGTATGAAAATTCAAATCGGATACAAGTTTATTGTCGGTTTTATGCTGGTCGTGGCCGCCGTTGCCTTCACTCCCGAGTGGATAAAGCTTCTCGGGTATTCCGCTGAAGCAACAAAATTCCTTACATATACTGTAGCGCTGACGATCGGGCTGATTCTGGGTTCGATTATTTCCAGGACCTTTACCAGAAACATCTCGCTTCTTACTGAATCCGCGGAATTCATCAGCAGGGGGGATCTGACCAGGAATGTGGCGATTGGTACTTCGAGGTTTCCCGACGAGACATATGATATCGGCTGTTCCATTAACAGGATGGTAGGTAATTTAAGGGAACTCGTCAGCCAGATACGGGAAATTGCCGAAAAAGTTTCCTCCTCGGCAAAAACACTTTCATATTCCGCACAGGAGATCAACGCATCCGGCGAAGAAGTGGCGCATGCCATGGAGCAGATATCCCGTGGAGCGGAGAATCAGGCGGATATAGCCAGAAAAAGCGCCGAAATTATTCACGATATGGCCATATCGATTGAGCTTGTGGCAAAAAGGGCAAAGGAGGCTTCAACCGCTGCCAGGGAAACCAGCCGCACCGCCCAGCAGGGGGGAGAACTTGCCAATGATTCGCTGGTGCGCATGAAAAACATACTTGAGAGTGTCGAACTTACGGGACAACGATTCATGGAGTTCAACGCGAAATTGCAAAGGGTGGGGAAAATTGCCGATTTTATTAGTGATATAGCCCGCCAGACGAATATGCTCGCCCTTAATGCCTCGATTGAGGCTGCCCGTGCAGGAGAATACGGAACCGGCTTCGCAGTGGTGGCGGAGGAGGTAAGGAAGCTGGCGGACGGAACCGGCAAATCCGCCGAAGACATAATTGATCTCATCCATTCGATCAGGGAGGAGAGCAGAATTGTTCAGGACTCCATAATGGAGAGCTCCAGGCATATCAGCGAAGGAAGGAAGAATATAGATGTTACGGGGGCGTCTTTCAGGGAAATAGTCCAGACTGTTCTTGAAACCGAGCGCAAGGCAAACAGTATTGCCGAATTATCGCAAGTCCAGACCGCAGGAGCGGAAAAAATGGTAAGAGCTGTGGATGAATTCGCAAAAATGGCGGAGGATGATGCAGCCTCAACGGAAGAAGTTTCAGCGGCTACGGAACAGCAGACGGTTGCCATGCAGGAGATGACGGTAGCCGCACGGGAACTGGCCAGGCTCTCCGAGGAACTCGTGGGGAGCGTTGAACGCTTTAACTTATCGACCGGTGGTGCCTGAGGGCCATGGGAATTCCGAAGTTTTTAATTTTTGAAATTCAGCGGGAGCTGTACGCTGCTGCTTTGGAGCATGTTGCAGAAATCATGGATCCTCCCTCCCTCTATCCCTTGCCGAAAGTGCCTCTTTATTACCGGGGCGTAATGAACTGCCACGGAAAACCGGTACCGGTTGTCGATCTGTCTTTGATATGCAAAGAGATTCCCTCTGCCGGGCCGGGCAAACTCATTGTTCTGAATTGGAAAGAGGCTAATCTTGCCCTGCTGGTGGATAATGTGGCCAACATAATAACGGGTGATTTCACTACGGATGAGACGTCCGGAGATGAAACGGCAGTGAAGAAGATAATTACGACAACTGACGGAGCGATAAAAGTGATTGGGCCGGAGAAGCTCCTGAAATTGCTTGAAGAAGAAATAAATGTTTGATCCAGCTATAAAAATTTGCCAGGCCCGTATCGGGGACTAACCTATGGACATGTCCCGGTACATGGATTTATTCATCTCGGAGACGAGGGAACATCTTGGTGGAATGAGCGAATGCATTGTCGCTCTCGAGAATGATTCCTCCGACAGGGATACGGTTGATTCTCTGTTCCGATTTGCCCATTCAATAAAAGGGATGGCTGCGTCCATGGGCTATGAAGATATCGCGGAACTCGCCCATGCGATGGAAGACCTTATGGACGGCGTCCGTAAGGCGGAATTCATTTTTTGCCCGTCACTGGCGGATCTGCTCCTGGAAGGAGTCGATCGTGTCACTGATATGTTGCGGGCTGTTGAAAGCGGCGAAGCCGATCGTGGGGATATATCGGAAATTACCCACAGGCTGAAATCTTACGCTTCGACGAAAAACGAGACCCTTTCATCCGTATCCGGGTCGATTGAGCCTGATTCGGCAGACTACGACCTGGAGGAATCTGAGGTAACGGCAGAGCCGGAAATTCGCAAAGACCGGGATGAGATACAACAAACGGTCAGGGTCAAGGCCGAGACGCTGGATAACCTCGTAAATATAACCGGTGAACTGATAACCGCCAAACACCGGCTTATGCTTATAGGAAAGGAAGTCGACTCAGCCTGGCTTAACGAGGCGCTAACGGATCTCTCCAAGCTTTTGAGGGTGCTCCAGGGTGAAGTGATGAAAGTCAGGCTGATGCCGTTTGCTGCTCTTGCCGACCGCTTCCCCAGAGCGGTCAGGGATACAGCGAAAAGGAGCGGCAAGGAAGTTGTTTTCGAAGTCAAGGGGAAAACGCTCGAAATTGACCGGGGGATATTGGAGGAGCTTGCGGTTCCCCTTGTCCATCTGCTTAGAAACGCCGTCGACCATGGTCTTGAAACTGCCGAAGAGCGACTCGCCGCCGGCAAACCGGCTGCAGGCAGGTTAAAGCTCGAGGTCCAAAGGGAAAAGGACCTGGTTATCATAACCGTGGGAGATGACGGCAGGGGGATGGACCCCGTAAAACTGATCGATTCCGCTATAGAAAGAGGCCTTGTAAAACCTGAACAGAGAAATGCCATTTCGCCAGGCCAGGCGTTCATGCTTACCTGCATACCGGGGTTTTCCACGGCGCGGGAGGTAACCGACATTTCGGGCCGCGGTGTGGGTATGGATATCGTCAGGTGTTCCGTGCAGTCACTCGGCGGTAACCTTGCTATCGATTCCCAGGTGGGGGAGGGCACACGTATTACGGTTACGGTTCCCTTGAGTGCCGCCATCATCCATGTACTTCTCGTAACCTGTTCCTCCCTGACCGTAGCTTTCCCGGTAGCGAAAATCCGGCGAACGCTTGATCTCAGGCGCGACATGGTCAGCGGGGATAAACGGAAGGTATTTCGCCTGGATGATGAAGAGATACCCCTTGTGAGCCTGAACCGACTTCTCGGAGTTCAACACGATCTGAAGGCGAGGGAGTATATTCCGACCATAGTCACCGAATTGAGGGGAAAGCAAGTGGGTCTTATGGCAGATTCTTTCGAAGGGCAGCAGGAGGTGTTTCTCAAGCAGCTTGGAAGCCCACTGGGAACTTTGAGAGGTGTTGCAGGCGGAGCAATTCTGGGGGACGGCCGGGTAATAATGGTGCTGGACCCCGCAGGACTCTGGCAGCCCCGGAAAACCCGGGAACAAGCTTATAGATAACAACGGTAAAGGATCTGCCGAGAAATTAGGGTTCCAGTATTGATCTCCGGTTCAGGCTGTTTTGGGCAGAGCCCCACTCGCCAAATCCCCTGACCCGTAAAGTCGGAACAAAAATGCTCGTGTGTGAAATAAATTGCCTCATGGAAAGACTTATGGCAATATCAGCCGCGTTTTCCCTCTCTAGTGAGAAAGGAAGGATCCGCCGCCGGCCTAAAAATCCTGGACTGTTTTCTGGCGGAAGCCTAACCGGCAGGATCAGGAACATGCGCCAAGCTGCATTTATCTGGATAATACAAAAAAAGACAGTAAAGAGGAAATCTATGAAACGTTATATATTCATGTTTGTTGTGGCCGGTGTTTTTCTTGTCACGTGTTTATCGCAACGGAAGGCATGGAGTGCGGACGCGAACCTTAATGATGCTGTTTCCGCGCTCGAGCAGGGCTACAAGGAGTTGAAAGATGTCCAGGCTGATTTCATTCAACAGACGACTCTCGTATCCATAAAAAAGGAGCAGCGAGGTTCGGGTATTCTTTATATCAAAAAAAGACCGGGCGCAGCGGCCATGTTTCGTTTCGATTATTCAAAACCGTCTCAACAGATTGTCTGCAACGGTAAATCGGTATGGTTTTACCTCCCTGAAAACAGGCAGGTTATGGTCAGTGATGTTTCCGGTCTGTTTCAGGGGCAAAGCGGGGTCAATCTCAATTACCTGACAGGTCTGGATCACCTCAGCCGGGATTACAGCGTCTCTTTTGCCGGCAATGGCCGTGATAAAAAAGGGAATTATGTTCTCGACCTCACCCCTAAAAAGAAAAATCGGGTCCTGTCGAAGATACAGATAACCGTGACTTCCGATGCGGTTGAAAAATACACGCGGGAAGGGAAGGCCGCGGATCCGTTCCCAGTCGTGTCTTCCGTGGTTTATGATCCCTATGGCAACAAAACGGCGATTGAATTCACCAAGGTTAAGGTGAACCGAGGGGTGAGCAATTCCCTGTTTGATTTTAAAATTCCCAAGGGGGTCGAGGTTATTAAACGATAATTGATGGCTAAACCCTCGGCCGCTGTAAAGTTCCAGTTATGTGGATAACAAAGGAGATGAATATGCCGTCGTTCGATATCGTTTCAAAGGTGGACATGCAGGAAGTCGACAATGCCGTAAACCAGGCTCTGAAGGAAATAGCCCAGAGATATGATTTCAAGGGCAGCAAAAGTGAGGTGACGCTTGAACAGGAAAACGTCAAAGTGCTTGCCGATGATGATTTCAAACTGAAGGCAGTTGTGGATATCCTGCAATCGAAGTGTATCAAGAGGGGAATTTCATTGAAGTCTTTGCAGTATGGCAAGGTCGAGCCAGCTTCGGGTGGCATGGTGCGCCAGTTGATCACCATCCAGCAGGGAATTTCCAAGGAAAAAGGAAAGGAAATAATCTCTCTTGTCAAGGACACCAAGCTTAAAGTCCAGGGGCAGATCCAGGACGACCAGGTCCGGATAACCGGAAAGAACAGGGATGATCTCCAGGAAGTTATCGGACTGCTGAAAAACAAGGATCTCGGCGTTGAATTGCAATTTGTCAATTTCAGGGAATAGGCGAAGTAATTCGGGCGGGAATGAATCAAGGTGTAAAGGAGAAACAGGTTAGTGTCGGATTCCAATGTACGGCAAAAGGTAAGGATGGTAAGTCTCGGTTGTCCGAAAAATCTGGTGGACGCCGAAATTATGCTCGGTTTCCTGGACAGGGAAGGTTATGAAGTAACAACCGACGAGAAGAATGCGGATATAATCATAGTCAATACTTGTTCCTTCATAAAGGAAGCGAAACAGGAAAGCATCGACACAATCCTCGATCTTGCGGACCGTAAACATGATGGACGTTGCAAACTCCTGATTGTTACCGGCTGCCTGCCGCAACGTTACCAGGAGGAACTCTGCAGGGAGCTTCCCGAGGTTGATATCTTCGTGGGTACCGGTGATTATCCGAAAATAGCCGAGATCATCGCGGAAAAGCAGGGTACTGCCGGGCAGCTGCGTTATACGGGGGATCCCGATTTTATCTATGACGAAAGCTTCCCGAGGTTGAAATCCACTCCCCTTTATACGGCATATCTGAAAATCGCCGAAGGTTGTTCCAACTGCTGCTCATATTGTGTGATTCCGGCGTTGCGCGGCTCCTTCCGCTCCCGGCCGATGGAAAGTCTGGTGTCGGAGGCTCGCGAACTGGTGTCGACCGGGGTCAGGGAACTCAACATTATCGCCCAGGATGTCACCAATTACGGTAAAGACCTCGGAGGCGGCGAAACACTGGAAGGCCTTCTCAGGGAATTGGTGAAGATCGAGGGCCTGGCCTGGATCCGTCTTCTCTATGCCTATCCGGACGGGATAACCGATGAGCTGATTCAGCTTGTCAAGTCTGAGGAAAAAATCTGCAAATACCTGGATATTCCTCTGCAGCACATCAGCGATTCCATCTTGGGAAAGATGAAAAGGAGAGGAGGGGAGGCCGAAATAAGGGAGCTGATCGCAAAACTGCGGACGGAAATACCGGATCTGGCCCTGCGCACTTCCGTGATTGTAGGCTTCCCGGGCGAAAGTGACGAAGATTTTTCGAAATTGCTTCATTTCGTCGAAGAAGCCCAGTTCGACAGGCTCGGTGTTTTCTGTTATTCGCGGGAAGAAGGCACCCCGGCGGCGGAGATGCCCGAGCAGGTTTCGGAGAGGGTGAAGAGGGACCGCTACAAGAAAGTAATGAAGGTACAGGCCAGGGTCTCCTTCAAGCGGAACCGCCGTCTCATAGACGGATACGAACAGGTTCTGGTCGAAGGGTATAGTGATGAAACCGACCTTTTACTTAAAGGACGCTCTTCCCGGCAGGCGCCGGATATTGATGGCCAGGTTTACATCACCGCTGGAAATGCCATGGTCGGCGATATCGTCACTCTCAAAATCACCGACTCTTCGGATTACGATCTTATCGGCGAAATTGTTTCCGACACCGGTGTTTGAGGGGGTTCCGGTCCTCCGGCTTTTTTCTTGACAAACAATTAAATTACGATATTATTTCGTGACTCAAAACCGGGATATATTGAAAAAACGGGGTATAGTGAATGGTAGAACGGCTGGACGAAATCAAGGAAATACTTCTGAAGATGAAAGCGGAAACCCTCAAGGAGATCAGCAAATCTCTCAAATCTACTTCTGATGCAGGATCGGGAGAACCGAGCGGAGATATTTACGACCAGGCTTCAAGTGAACGTGACCGCGAGCTCGGGCTGCTGTTGGGAGACAGGGAAAGAGAAAAATTGCGGAATATCGATGAGGCTCTCCTGAAATTCGAGGAGGGAGAATATGGAATATGCGAGGAATGTGGAGACGACATCCCCTTGGGACGTCTCAAGGTCATGCCGTTTGCCCGATATTGCGTGAGATGCAAATCAGATATAGAAAAGTTGCAGGCCCAGACGAAGCGCTTCGAAGAGGACCGGACCTACAGCGAGATTTCCATTGGTGACGAGGATGATGTCTGAGAAAAGGGATTTTCCGGATTTTCAAGGGACGCAGCCGACCGGTTGCGTCCCTTTTTTCATTGCCGAATTGTATAGAAATCCTGGATGGATCGAGAAATGACAACAGTAGACAGGATAAGGTTGACAATATTGTGTGACAACAGTGTAGGCCCGGTTTCCGGAACATTAGGGGAACATGGGTTTGCCGCGCTTGTCGAGTGTGACGGGTTTGAGCTTCTATTCGATACCGGCATGGGACAGACACTTATCAATAATGCAATGCGGATGAACAAGGACCTGCGGGCAGTCGGGAAAGTCGTCGTTTCTCATGGCCACCATGATCATACAGGTGGTCTGTTGCCACTGTTGAGGAACTGTGGAACAAAGGAAATTTATGCTCATCCGGCGATATTTTCACATCGATACCGGGTCAGAGACAAGGGTGACAGTGCCCCGATCGGCATTCCCTACGACGAGGCGTATTTGCGTGGTGTCGGAGCGGCTTTCAAATATAGTGAAACATTCAGGGAGATAGAATCAGGGGTTTTCCTGACCGGAGAGGTTCCGAGAAGATCCAGCTTCGAAAGGGGTGATGCCGGTCTTTTTTGCGATGCGTCCGGATGCATGCCTGATCAGGTCCCCGATGACCAGTCACTGGTAATAAACACCGGCAAGGGATTGGTCCTTCTTTTTGGCTGTTGCCATTCAGGTATGATCAATACCATCAATTATGCCATGGAAAAGACGGGAGAGTCGAAAGTCTATGCCCTTATCGGGGGGACGCACCTCGGATTCTGTGATGTTTCGCAGATGGAAAATACCATCAAGGCATTGCGAGCTTTCGACATCCGCAGGATCTGCGGCAGCCATTGCACCGGGTTCGCGGCATCCGCACGCCTTCACGGGGAATTCCCCGGACGCTTTTATCATGCCCAGGTCGGATATACCCTAGAGGTTTAGGTGCGCAGGAAACAAAAAAAGCGACCCGGGGGTCGCTAAAGGAGGAGAGAAAAGACATTAGCCGGGCTTCTGGGTAGCCCTTATCTTTTTGAATTCTGGAGAAGTCTTTTCCTCTATAAGTAGTTATTTCATCTTCCGTGCCGTTTTTCCTGAATCGTTACAAAATAAATCGTGCTCCGGTACTATAACCCTGTTTACAACGGATTTGATTGATAAGAGGTGTCCACCGATAATCCATCACAAGCCCGGATGATACAGCTGAACAGTATCGAAGTGTATAATGAGCAATCAGCTCTGCAGATTTTTTGGGCATTCTCAGATAAGTTTTATTACTTCCCTAACAAGTTTTTCAATTCCTTCCGCTGCCTCCGAGATTCTTCCTGCAAGCATGTAGGCCGGTGTCGATACTATTTTGTTTTCAGTATCTACAGTGAATTCCGTAACGGGGCAATTTATATGAGAGCTGCCCGTCTTGCCGATTTCGGCGGCCGTTGCGGCATCGTTTCCAATTGTAAGCTTCGGGGCATATTGCCTGCCGAGAGTAGCTGCCACCAGTGCCGGGGCGATGCAGATCGCGCCGATCGGTTTCCCCGCCGCCGCCATTTCTTTCAGAAGTCTGGCAACATCAGGCTGCACCGCAGCGTCAGCGCCTTTTTCCGCGAAATCGCACAGGTTTTTTGCCGCTCCTAACCCGCCGGGAAAGATAACCGCGTCAAGATCCTTTTCGTGCACCTCTCTGACATCCCTTATGTTGCCCCTTGCAATCCTGGCCGCCTCTACAAGCGCATTGCGTTTGTTTCCGGTTTCCTTCATTGTCAGGTGGTTGACTTCGGAAAACTCCATGTCCGGAGCCATGCAGACCGCTTCAGCACCGTTTTCGTCTATTGCCAGCAGGGTCAGGACCGATTCATGGATTTCACTGCCGTCACGAACGCCGCATCCCGACAGAACAACTCCGATCTTTTTCTTCATATTCGTCCTCCATATCTCATTTTCCTTATCAGGAAATTTTACCTGAAGAAGGTCATGACCGCAAAGGCAAACATGCACAGGATAGTTCCGGCACTGATGGAAGCCACGGCAAATTCCTCGTCGAGGCCATACTTGAGCGCCAGTATGCTGGTTGTAAGAGCGGGGGGCATGGCAGTTTCCAGCAACGCCACTGTGTAGGGTAGTCCCTTTATCCCGAGGAGTGACATGAATACAAAAAGCAGTGCCGGTATCGCAACCATTCTCAAAGCAAGGCTGGCCGCGACGTTTCTATAGTCACGCACCGCAGTGAAGGTGACTTTGACTCCGATGAGAAAAATTGTCAGGGGGAGCGTGGTCCAGCCGGCCCATTGCAGGGCGAATGAAATCGGACCGGGGATGCCAACGCGGGTCATGTTGATCAGCAGGGCGAAAAGCAGGGCGATGAAGGGTGGAAACTTGAGGGCGCTGGCCAGACTCTTTCTTCCCCCTGCGACAATAAAACCAAGAGTGAGGAAAAAAGGAACCATTCCCATCTGGTCGTAAATGACCGCGTAGGGGAGACCCGTGCCGCCGTAAAGTGCATATGTCAGCGGGTACCCGAGAAAGCAGGTATTGGGAAAAGTAACAACAAGGATGAAGGAGCGGAGTTTTCCCCGGTCAGTTTGAGAAATCTGCCGGCAAGATATGAGAGACCGGCACCTGCCGCCATGACTATCCAGGCGATTACCGCCACGGTGAAGTTGCCGTGTTTCAGGTCCAGATTGCTGATTGTTATTATGGCCAGGCATGGAAGGGAAAAGTTTATGACATACGAGGTGGCGTATACCGCATGCTTTTCCCTGATGATTCCCAATCTGCGCAGGAGTATCGCTGACAGAAAGGGTATTATGATGAGAAGAAAATTTTCCATTATGGGTTAAAAAGAAAACCGGACATTTCGTGTCAGGCGCAACATGCGTATGACTCAAACACCGGTTTTGAATGGTGAACATAAGGAGGACAGGAAGCAGTCTGCCGGAATTTTATAAAGTACTTATGACTGGACGGCAGGCATATCCATCATGGGACGGGAAATGAAAAAATTCAGTATTTTATTTCATCCACTTCCATATCGAGCAGGTTGATATGCAGATTCCTGTTGCTAAGCGGTGTGCCGTGTCCGGTGATGATTTTGCACACCTCGGCCACCTCCATGCTCGCGATGACTGCGGGAGTAAAAGAGGGATTTCCCAATCCTTTTTCAATCCCCTTGCTTTGGGCGGCACGACTGTAAATCTTCCTCAGGATATTTTCTCCGGGGAACTGGGTCGCCACATGTCCATACCACCCGCCGATTGCACCATGGACAAGAGGCGCGTTAATTTCAGCGCTCGTTTCAGCCAGTTCCAGGCGGACCGTGATACTGTCCAAAGCGTCCACCACGACGTCAACTCCCTGGAGCAGGTCGAATCCGTTCATTTTACTGAAGGCTACCCTGACTGGATTGAAACTGACCGCCGGATTGATTTCATTCACCCGGGCATGTGCGGCATCCACCTTGGCTTTGCCCAGGTTTCCCGGCGAAGAATACAGCTGCCGGTTAAGGTTATGCTCTTCGAAAACATCCGGGTCGACTCCAGTTATTCGCCCCACTCCGAGCCGGGCCAGTTCCTCGATGACATAGCCACCGAGCCCGCCGCAGCCGATCACTGCCACATGGCTGTGAAAGAGCCTTGCCTGTTCTCTGGTGGAGATCATGTTCCTGTTGCGCTGGTATCTTGCCGGAAGGAGTCCCATATCCAGGGCGATCCCCTCCATCTGGGCGACTGATATTCCGAAATGATTCGCGGCAAATTTCTGATGGTGCCAGGATATCAAGTCACCTTCCGCCATGGCGCGAAGAAAATCATGCATCTTTTCCATTTTACCCCCCACCGACGAGAGGGAAAATGGAAAGGGTATCTCCATTGTTCAATGCGCAGTCTTCTTCCACATGGCGACCATTTATAAGGGTTGCGCCGATATCATCTTCCGGAAGGTTGAGTTCGTTGATAACATTCCGGACCGTCGTACCGGCCTGGTATTCACGGCTTTCCGATGTAAAACGGCCGGTCCTGAACGTGGCAAACAGTTTTACAGTGACATTCATTCAAAATCCTCCTTGATCATCGGTACGGATATATATTTTAAGATATGAAACTAATTTCCGCAAACCATTATTATTCACTGTTTTCAAGGCGTACCGGCCGGTTGTCCGGCCGAAGCTAACATTATATTTCCGTTATTCGACTGTCAAGAAAATTATCCCGGCTCAGGTCGTTACAGCGTTGTGAAAATGTCCGTCCGGTAATGGGCTGTCTCGGCCTTCGCATAGAGGTCCATGACAGCATCGTATCTATGCGAGATCATGGCGGCCAGCGCTTTATCATCCACTGTCTCGTGGAAGCCTGAAAAAATGTTTGTCAGCCCCAACCATCTGACCAGATCTTCAAAGCGCTCCTTGTTGAACCATTCCACCCCATTGCTCCAGTGGAAGAGGAGGAATTGCCGCGCCTTTTCATTTTCTAACAGAAAGCTGATTTCCGCTGTTTTCGCTTTTTCGTCCTCTCCCGGAAAAAATGCCTGATGAGCCAGAAGAATGTCGATGAGTAAAACCTCGGTTTCCGATCCCCATGGACATTGAGGAACGGGCACACTTTCCATGTATTCGTGCATAATTTTTCGCAGAGCATAGTTGATGCCGAATTCATCGAACCATGTTTCGGGTTTGCCGTCAAAGTTTTCAGAGCCTGTTGTCTCTGTGATCCTGTGCAGGATCAGGAAAATTGCAAGGAAAAACCGGTTGAATCGGCAGTCCTCTCCTTTCAGCACGGCTTGAAAAAAGGCAGCAGCTCTGCTCTCGCTTTTCTTGCCTTTGCGCATTAACGTGAATTTTCGGCAAAATTTCAGCTCGCTAATTATCCTGCCGGCAATGATCCCGATATTTTCCCTGTGGCCTGTATGGTCTCCAAGAGCTGAAAGGAATGCAATCAGCTCTTCCCGAAGAATTTCGAGGCATTCTTCGACTGCTTCGGCCGCACTTTCCGGTGCCAAAAGGATATCCAGCCGTTCCTGCAAATCGATGCAAAGTTTCCTGAACGGATCGATTACCCCTGCAAAACGGATCTGTTTCGCTTCTTCATCGATACTCACGACCGGTCTGCCCTGCAATTGATGGCACAGCTTTCCCCATGTGCCGTAATCGTCATCTCGTATTTCGCAAAAATCGAGGAATACATGGTACTTGTAGGCCTCAAGCTCCACGTACATGCCGTTTTCAGAAAGTTCTTTTCCATGGCGGAGGTATTCCAGGCTCGAAGAATAGTCACGAAAAGCATAATAATAACGCCCGTCCGGGTTGAAGCCCAAGGCATCCCCAAGGGTCTTACGTACAAGCGTGGCTTGTCCCTGGTCGTCTTTTGCGGCCGCGGCGGTGGACATTCTGATCCAGCCGGCGGTCGATGCATATTTGTTATGGTAGAAGATTAAAGTGCGTTCGTTGCCCAACCTGTTGGAATATGCAAAGACATTCTCGTCGACCTGATCTCCCGCAAAAAAATCGTACATGACGAAGTTTTCTGAACCGCTGAACAGCCGGCGCTTTTTCATCAGGGGAAAAATCCTGTTTTCATGCACAGCCACCAGATGCCAGTCGATTTCTTCCTGCCAGTATGCCCTGCGGTATTCCATGCCGTATTTTTCCGTAAAACCCTCGACCTGGCCGTGCCCGAACATGGGCAGACCGGGCATGGTGACAAGCAGGACAGCAGCTCCAAAGTATTTAGCTTCCTTGCCGAACTGGTCAATGGCGGTCCGTTCGTCAGGGTTGCTCATGAAATTGACGAACCTCTTCAGAATTTCCGGATTGAACTCGAGGATGTTTTTGACCGTCTGTCGGTATTTTGCGTTTTCCTCCATCTTCAGCATGTTCATGAATGCGCTGTTGTAAACCCGGTGCATGCCGAGGGTCCGGACGAAATATCCTTCCATGAGCCAGAAGGCTTCAGCGAGAAGGAGAGTATCGGGGGCTTCTACAGCCATACGGTCAACCACTTCGCGCCAGAATTCCTGGGGGAAAAGTTCGTCAAACTGTTCCCTGCTCATGCCGTGTTCCGCCCTTGACGGCACACCGCTGCCATGCCCCGGCTGGGGATACCAGAGCCTCTGGTAATGTTTCTTCGCCAATGTCATGGCGGCATCGAAGCGTATGATGGGAAACTGCCGCGCCACGTGGATTATCGTCCTGATCACCGCTTCACGCACTTCGGGAATCAGGTAGTTGAGCTGGGCGGTGTCGTTCCAGGGAGTGCTGGTGCCGTCATTGCCATGGTAGATGTAACGTGTTCTGCCGTTGTTATTGTCCACATGCTGAAATACCACGGCGGCGTCGCGACGGTCCCAGTATCCGTCTTCGATACGGATACTTATTTCGGAGGAAAAGGAGAGGTCCGGTCCAGAGAAGCTGTAAGAGGGATATGGCGGATAGTCGAGCTGGATGAACCAATCGGGATGCTCCCGCGTCCATCTGGAAAAAATGCCGGTGTGGTTGGGGACCATGTCACTGGCCAGCCGGATTCCGCGGCGCCATGCCCGTTCCTTCAGGTTGGCGAGTGCGGCCTCACCTCCCAGATCGACTGCAATAGTGTAATCATATAGTGAATAAGCGGAAGAAACTGCTTCAGGGTTACCGCTCAGCTGCTTTAATCTCTGTGATGATGGTGAGCGTTCCCAGACACCGATCAGCCAGACGGAGTTGAAACCCCATCCGGCAAGCCTGTCCAGTTCTTCATCCGGGATCTGATCCAGCTTTGAAATATCCCTGCCGTAGTACCTCGAAAGCTGGTCGAGCCACACATATACCATCTTGGCAATCATGACCACATTCGACATCCAGTCCGCGTCGGCTGAGAATCTTTCATATTCCGGGTAATCGTAAGAACCCTTTCCGGTTCGGCCGACCCTTTCGAATTCAAGGACCTGCGGTTCGCCGGGACCGCCCCACCACTCCCTTTCCTCTTCGCGAAGAATATCAAAACCCAGAAGCATCTCCGACAGGAGTTCCAGCGGGAGCAATTCCGACCAGTTTGTTCTGATGTATTCCAGTTGTCCGGCAAGGGATGAAGGGGAAAATTTTATCGGCATCCTCAGAAATTCCATAACCGGACGTTCAAAGGGCTCAAATGAAGGGCCCTTTTTGAACATTTCTTCGAGGGAATTGACAACCGCTTCGAACGGTACCGCAGTTAAAAGAGCGGTGGTATCAAATAACTCCTGAAATTCCTCGAGCGCGGGATTTTCCAGTGACAACCCCAGCAGGAGAAATTCCGAGACGATCATCTTCTTGCCGCGGTTTCCCGGGTCTGCGCCTGAAATATAATCTTGTGCGGACCCTGTTTTTTCAATAACCCGTGAATCAGGAAAGTGCTCGACGAAACCTCCCATTGCCGCCCGAAGTTTATCCATTGGAATTTCCTGGTTTTCCGGATCAAGTACTTTTTCCAGGATCTGTGGTGCTTTGACCGTATTGTAATGGTTGAGCAGGTAACGAAAAATTCTGGTCAGTAAGGCGTAAAAATATACGTTAGCGGCTTTTGCGGGTTTGTCGCGGCCTTCCGGACGCTTGTTCAAGGCGTTTGCCACATGCCGACAGAATATGATATCCGGCATGTTCGTACGTGTGCGCAAATGCCTGGCGACGGAATCCAGGCCTAGCTTGTCCCAGGCTTCTCTGTTTATCTGGATTTCGTAAGGAAAATATTTTTCGGACTTTCCGGTGTTTTTCATTTAGTGGCCTCTGTTTCTGTTGTATTGCAGCATTTCCGCGTTCGGAATTCCGCGTTTGCAACTTCCATTATATTGCATGTCAACCTTGAAGATTACCCCATGCACCATGCGGAGTCAAATTATCACAGGCCTGAATCTCACAGGACAGCACCTGCATGTGAAAACGGTGCAAAAAGAAGGGGGCACTCAGCCGTAATAATAAAATCATTTTACCTCTACAAATAATGGTAAACCGGAAATTGTGAATGGCAATAATATTTATAACTATTCACTATAGTCAATTATATGTTTATATGAAAAAGAAATGTAAGTGTGCGAAAAATTCTACGAAAAAAATATATTTACAATATTTTATGGTATAATTATTTCATGAAATGGTTATATAATGCCATGTGATTTTTCAGCGTTTGAGCTGAAAAAAGATTGCGGTCGAAAAGAGATACTTTTTCATCCTGTTTGTGTTGGCTGGATAATGGAGACATAGCCTTCATCGAGGATGATTTGGTATCTTGCCTTCAAAGAGGAGGACGCCATGAAAGCGAAAGACAGGTTCACTTTTCTCTGTGCGATCATAGCACTGATCGCCGGTACGTCGCAGGCATTTGCCGAAACGGGTGGAAGCAAAGAAGGAAGCGGAGTTATGATAGCCATATTCCTGGCTTTCGGCGCACTGATCATTGTCTTCCAGCTTATCCCCGGACTGGTCCTTTTTTATTCCATGATCAAGGGGCTTTTTGTATCCGCTGAAAAGGAGAAAGGTACTGTTACCGCGAAAGAAATCAACGGTAATCCTTGATATTGCCTGTCTTTTCAGCTTATATGGTACATGTCTTTTGAACCCTGATCATTCCTTAAGAGAAAATATATACTTTTTTTCCGAAAGGAACAGATTTATGCAATTTCCGGCTTCATAAATTCTTGTCGATTAACTCTTTCCCCGCCCAAGCTGAATTATTCCCGATTCTGAATCTATATCAGTAATGAGAATAAATTCAGCTAAAAACGATCTGAGCGGAAAATCTTTCCTGTAAGATAAATCCAATTGTTGACACTATACGCAATTCCTGTTTTTATTGTTTCGGACACCGGAAATGGAATTGCCGTTTAATTTCTATCTCGAAACGGAATGAGGAGATTTGTCATGATAAAGACTCTCGCAGGGAAGGCCATATTTCCGGTAGCCATTGCGGTGACCGGTTTTGTCATTGTTTGTTGTATCCTGCTTTATTCGGTTATTAAGTCAGACATGACGCATACGGCGACCCTGCACGCAACGAGTCTGGCAAACGTGGTTGTGCAATCGACACATTACTCGATGCTCACTTCCGATCGAAAAACACTGCGCAACATAATCGAAAATGTCGGTGAACAACATGAGGTGGAGCATGTCCGCATTTTCAATAAAAAAGGCTTGATCGAATTCTCATCCAACCCTAAAGAACTCAATCATCTGGTGGATAAAAAAACCGCCGGATGTATTGGCTGCCACGCCGGGCCCACACCGACCGCGAAACTGGGAGCAATGCAGAAAGCCCGCACCTTCATCAATGAAAAGGGCCGGGAGGTTCTTGCTATTACCGAGCCGATATACAATGAACCGGAATGCTATAACTCCTCCTGCCATTTTCACACATCCAATCAGAAGGTCCTCGGCACGCTTGATATTGGTCTCTCGAGAAAGCCGCTGAGGGATGCCCTTGCGACCATGCGAGGCCGAATGATTGTGTTTGCGGTTCTAATCCTGTTTCTCACCGTAGGAGGGGCCGCAGCGCTTTTGCGACGTTCCATACTGACTCCGGTAAAGATATTGACAGGCTACTGCAATGATATTGCAAAGGGGAAACCCGGGCGGGAAATCCCTGAATTCGAAGGTGAACTGGAAAATCTTGCCCAGTCATTGAAGTGTCTTTCGGAAAAGGTAAAAAACGATCGAATACAGCGACCCCGTGGCGATGACGGAAACGGACATTAGACTATGGTGAGTAGACCTGAAGAGCCGTCGTTTTCGGAAACCGGTGATGGTGGCCGGGGAAAAAAACTTCAGCGCCGCGAAGTACTTGATAAGATCCGATATCTTCAGGCGAAGTCCGTCCGCGGGATGTGGGCCCTTTCCGCTTTTCTCCTTGTCAGTATAGGAGCGCAGAACGACTTCCGTTTTATCCCGTCGCTGCCTGAAAATATCAGGGCCAAGCTCGGACCTCCACCGCCGCTGAATCTGGTCAGCGGCCTGCTCGTGCTTTACAGCTTCTCCGCCATCATACTGATCCTTTCGAAGATGATGAGCGGTGCCAAGCCATCTCGCGGCTTGCTGCATGTTATCTATCTCGCTGCATTTTACGGGTTCTATCACATGGCCGGGTCTCTGGAAGAGTATTTCTGGGCGGTTTTTGTTTCGGGGTTTACAATTCTGGCACTTGAAAATTTTCACAATCTGATCAGATACAAGCCCCTTATCCGGGAGGAGCAGGAAAGACTCCGCAAACTGGATAACAATGAAATCGAGTCAGATGACAATTGAGAAACCTGCTGCAACTCCGGTGTCGTCATGAAGAAAAAATCAGCTGAACCGTTTATTCCCGTTGAAAGACACGATACGATCCGCCATGAAATAATGGCTCTGATTCAACACCGCGAGATGGCTGCCAGAGATATATCCATGGAATTGGGAATTTCGGAAAAGGAAGTACTAGACAACCTGGAACATATTAGAGTTATGCTTCACAGAAGCGGGAAGGTCATTTTGGTGAAACCGGCGATATGCGGGAAATGCGGTTTCGTGTTTCGGAAAAGAGATCGGCTTTCCAAGCCCGGCAAATGTCCAGTATGTCGTGGCGAGCTGATAGAGGAACCACTTTTTTCAATTGGCCATTAAAAAAAATCAAGAACCGCGTTTGACTGCTCAAACTCCTAGTCAACTTTGTGTGTACCTGTTTTTTCAAGTAAAATTGAGGTTAACCTGTCCGTTTCTCTGAACAGCCCCTTGTTTTATTCTTAATAAAATCAGAAGAAAAAAAACCCCGAAATCGGCGGCGAATGGAAAAAACCATATCCGACATTCGAGGCTCATAACAAGGAGGTTAGTTACTCTTTATGTATACTATATGTTTTATTGTAATTCAATAAAAATAAATATTTTTATTTTTAATAAATTATAAAAGGTGCAAAATGAAATTGTATATAGATTCTGCAGATATTTTCGCAATTGAATCCCTTATGAAAACCGGAGTGTTTTACGGTGTGACCACAAATCCGCTTTTATTGCGAAATTCCGGACTGACACCGGACTGTCTGGGCGATTTTGTCGAACAGATTATAGAATTGGGCGCGCGGGAAGTTTATTTGCAAAGCTGGGGGAATGAAGCCATGATTCTCCGTCGAAACGCACAAAAGTTGGCGCGCATCAGTGAAAATGTCGTGGTCAAACTGCCGGTCACAAGGGAAGGTCTGGAAGCTGCATCCGGATTGGTTGACGAAGGCATCAGGATCTGTATAACCGCGGTGTATGCCCCTTTCCAGGTCCTCCTTGGAGCTTCGGTTGGTGCGGCATATGTGGCTCCGTACCTGGGGCGGATGAACGATGCGGGCCTGGACGGTCATTCGCTGATTGCCCGGATGTCTGAGGCATTGCGTAATACTGATGGCAGCACTGAAATTCTGGCCGCGAGCGTTCGAACTACAGATGATCTGGCGATACTGGCCCGAAATGGAATCGGTTGCATTACTCTCTCGCCCCCCGTGGCGGACATGCTATTCTGCGAACCGCTCTCGGTCGAGGCTGCAATAGCCTTCGAAGCCGCGGCTGGGGAGATGGTGGAAAAAGGAGGTTTGTTTTGACTGTGAGCGATCTGATCGTCGATTATCTCGAGCAATTTGGTGTGGAATATGTTTTCGGCGTTCCCGGAAGCCCGCTCGGTCCGCTATTTGATGCTCTGGCGCGAAGCGAAAGGTGCGGCGGACCCCGTGCGGTTCTGACCCGGCATGAATCCGGAGCGGCTTTTATCGCCGACGGCTATGCGCGCGAAAGCGGCAGAATCGGAGTCTGCTGCTCGACAACCGGTCCTGGTGCCACCAACCTTATTACCGGTGTTGCCTCTGCCTATGCCGAGCAGATTCCCATGCTTGTTATTACATCCCAGACCAGGATTCCGGATTTAAGTTTCGGCTGCTTTCAGGACTCTTCAAGGGACGGTGTTGATATCATGGGCATGTTTGAACACTGTACACGCTACAACTCCATGGTTACACACCCCAACCAGCTGGAAAAGAAGCTGGCTGCAGCCCTCACCACCGCATTGGGCACTCCACGGGGACCGGCTCACCTGAGCATTCCCATCGATGTTTTCGCAGCCGAGTCAAGTGCTCCGGCATCTTTTGCCGGGTTGTATCCTCTTTTGAGTGCAGGAGAATCCTTGGTGGACATTGCGGCAGTGGAGCGTTTGGATGCAGAAATTTCCTCCGTCCTGGAACGAAAAGGGAAAATTGTTTTGCTTGTTGGCCACAATTGCACCGGCGCCGCAGGGGAAATCATCCGCTTCGCGGAGCTTACGGGAGCGGAAATAATCACAACTCCTCGCGGCAAATCGGTCGTTAATCCCTATCATCCGCTGGTGCGGGGCGTGTTCGGCTGTGCAGGACATGCCTCGGCGCGACGGGCGCTGGAGGACAGAGCGGTTGAGCTGATCCTGGCGGCTGGCACCAACCTGGGTGAATGGTCCACAAGCAGGTGGGACCCGGTGCTGATGAACAGCAAAATGGTTCATATCCACAATGACCGGTCTTGTTTTACCCGCTCGCCCATGGCCCGGCTGCATGTGGCCGGATCAATAGACGCGGTATTTGCCCGACTCAATGCACGCCTAGAAGAGCTGCAAAAATCGGAACAACCGGGGTTATTAAACCGCTGGTCCTGTGATTCCGATGCAGCGGCCGCTGCGGGTTATATTCCAACAGGGATTGAGGTTCTGAATCCGGCATGCTGTCAGCCTGGCGTCCCAGACAGCATGCTTAAAGCTCCCCGGGTCTATGCGGAACTGATTCGTCACCTCCCTCGTGAAAGCCGGTTCTTCATTGATAACAGCAACAGTGTTCCCTGGACCATCCACTATTTTTTCCACCCCCGTCCGGAGAGCTATCACCTGTCCATCGAGTTCGCGACCATGGCCTGGGCGGTCGGCGCAGCTGTCGGTGCGGCATTTGCGAACCGGCGGTCGCCATCGGTCTGCATCACAGGTGATGGATGCTACCTGATGAGCGGACAGGAGATTACCGTGGCTGTGGAGAGACAACTGCCGGTCCTTTTCGTCGTGATGAACGACCGGGCTTACGGCCTGATACGACACGGACACCGGTTGCTGGGAAGGGAAAAGGTGGATTTTGCCATTCCGACAGTGGATTTTGCCATGATGGCAAGGTCAGCGGGCGCGGAGGCTTTTACTGTACGTAATGCGCAGGATCTTGACCGGATAGACTGGCAATTGCTGGCCAACAGGCAGGGCCCGACTTTGATTGATATACATATCGATCCGGAAGAAAAGCCGCCGCTTGCAATGGCATAACTTGCCGGATTCCCCTTTAATTGACAACTTGATTGAAAGCCGTTCTGTTTGATCCGGTTAAGCTGCAAACCCGCCTGCCTCACAGGTGAAGGTGATTATACGCATATCCGGACGGAGACGAACAAACTGCGGATCACATCGTTGTCGCAAATCTCATCCGCATGCCAATCGTTCTGCCACAAGTCAGGTCCGGGAATTTGAAATGATCCCTTATGTCTGACTTCTTCATACGTTCCACGACCCTGGTGTAGTTTTACACCGCATGTATATTTTCTTATCTTTTTCCAGTCTCACTCCCGTTCAATCGCGCCGGAATTATGCCGGTATTTTTGATATACTGTTATCAGCAAAGGAAGCAACTTTTCAAAACCGACGGAGGTATTTATGAATGTCTTTGACTTTGCGATACGTATGGAAGAGGACGGTATGAAATTATACGGGAAACTGGCAGAGGAAGCCAACGAACCGGAATTAAAAACTATTTTCAACCTGCTTGCCGAGGAGGAGCGGAAGCACCGCGATATATTCGAGGCCATGAAAAAAGGCGAAAACCCTTCCGCCGCCGATTCCATAGCCCTGGAGAAGGCGAGAAACGCTTTCCGTAAGCTCATGGAAAGAAAAGACCCCCTGGAAATCCTTCGCAAGGACCCCGATGGTTACAGATACTCGATAAAGGCTGAAGAGGACTTTATCCGGCTTTATGAGGACCTGGCGGAGAAGGAGAAAAATGGACATGTAGCTAATCTGCTGCGTCGGATTGCCGAAGAAGAAAGGCGGCACCTGAACATAATGGAAAATATCTTCGATTTCGTGGAATCGCCCAAGACATACCTGGCGTGGGGCGAGTTCAGCAATCTCAATGATCTGTAGATGGTCGGGTGTTTGCGCCAATACAAGACAAAAGAGGGCCTTAAACTGAATACTTCATACCGGCTAAACCGGAATCAAAGGAAGTTAAGTGTTTCTTGATCCTGGTTTTTCGCCAGCGCTAAAGCGTCACATTGTTACCGGAGTTGCGGCTTAAGTTAGCGACAATAAAGTTTGCGGGAGGGAGAAATGGAAATATCCGGCAGCAGGCTGAATTCGGCATTCCTGTTGATGTTGGTCATTTGCATGTTTATGGCGGGTTGCCGGGTCCGCCCGGTCACCTACCCGATGATCCCTCGTCCACTCGGCAGCGGGCTCTTTGAGTTTGCCGAGCTGGCCGATCAGGTAACCGGAATAACCGTTTCCTCTAAAGGGAGGGTATTTGTCAATTTCCCCCGCTGGGTGGGCATCCCGCAATACTCGGTGGCTGAATTGATGCCCGACGGCTCGCTGCGGCCATATCCCGACAGCGAATGGAACCGCTGGAATGGAAAAGTTATTGCCGCGGGCAATCATTTTGTCTGCGTGCAGAGCGTCTATGTGGATGACGACGACTATCTCTGGATTCTCGATCCTGCCTCTCCTGGTTTCAGGGGAGTCGTGAAGGGAGGCGCGAAACTTGTCAAGGTCGACCCTGAAACCGGCAAGGTGGAGCAGGTTTTCCATTTTGACGATACGGTCGCTCCGCCGGCGAGTTATCTCAACGATGTACGGATCGACACGATGGATGATTTTGCCTATATCAGCGATTCGGGGACCGGGGCAATAGTCGTGGTCGATCTGCAGACCGGACTGAGCAGGAGACTTCTTGCCGATGATCCGTCAACGAAAGCCGAGCCGGATGTGAAACTGGCAATAAACGGCCGGGATTTGCTTGATGAAAACGGAAAGACCCCGCTGATTAATGTGGACGGTATCGCACTGGATCCGGACAGAAAATTTCTCTACTACCACGCGCTTACCGGCAGGACTTTGTATCGAATAAATACCGCTTATCTGAAAGATGCCGCCCTTTTGCCGGGTGAGGTGTCAAGTCATGTGGAAAAGCTTGCGGACACTGGTCCTGTTGACGGCATGGTGATGGATCAGGATTTCAACCTCTATTTTACTTCCCTGGAAGACAGTTCGGTAAAGCGTTACCGTGTTTATGACGGTTCGCAGGAGCTTTTGGTAGGCAACAAGCTGCTCCGGTGGCCTGACAGTATGAGCATTGGCCCCGAGGGCAACCTTTATGTGACGTCATCGCAGATTGACGGCATGCCCCGTTTCAATAGCGGGAAAGACAAACGGGTGCCTCCTTACAGGATTTTCAGGATATGGCTCGGTCCGTTCTGATAAGGAATGGTTATTTATGGTTTCTTTTCAATGACCGCGGCGCCGGGGAACTGCCCGGCGCCATCGATGTTTTTCCCGCCAATCGAAAGCCCTGCCGGGTTCCCCGCCTTTTCAGTTCGTTAACTATCGAGTACCACATCTGGTTGTTTTTAAGGTCCCAGGTGGGCGCTACCCTTATGGCGAGCGGAGCGGAGCCGTAGAGACGCTGGATGGCGATGCGCCGGGGTAAAAGTTCGAGAAAATCGCAGACGGTAGAGACATATGCACTGTGGCTGAGGGGGATGAATTCACCGCTCCGGTACATCTCTGCAAGCCTCGTTCCCTCGACCGCATGGAGCTGATGGATCTTCAGTGAATTGACGGGAAGTGACGCGACCAGGTCCGCGGTCCTGAGGAATCCCTCCGCGGTCTCGCCGGGAAAGCCGTAGATCAGGTGAGTGCAGAGCTCTATTCCCCTTCCCGCGGTTTTCTCCACGGCCCTGAGGTAATCGTCGAGGCTGTGGCCGCGGTTGATGCGGCGCAGGATGTCGTCATCCATGGACTGCAGCCCCAGTTCCAGACAGACATAATGTGTTTGCGCAATTTCCTCCAGCAGGGCTAATATTTCGTCCGACAGGCAATCGGGCCTGGTGCCGACGGATATGCCCAGGACATCGGGGTGGTCGAGTACAAGCCGATACAGGCCGGTTATCTTTTCAAGCGGCCCATAGGTGTTGGTGTATTTCTGGAAATAGATGATGAATTTTTCGCTTCCGAGCCGCTTGCGATGATAGGCCATCCCGTCTTCCATCTGCTTTCTGAGCGGGATTTCCTCGATGGTCCCCCGTGGGGAAAAAGATGTGTTGTCGCAGTAGACGCACCCGCCGTCACCCTTGACTCCGTCACGGTTCGGGCAGGTGAAGCCTCCATCCACGTTCACCTTGCTGACCCGGCAGCGAAAGCGACGGCGCAGGTATGAACCATAGGAATTGATGCGCAGATCTTTGTGAATAAAATCGTCATACATGATTAAACTGTTTCGCGGAAAGAGAAGAAAGATAAGAGCTCTCTTGCTTCTCTGCCCGGTTCTTCGGCTGCGATGATGGCCGAAATCAGAGCTATACCGTGCGCTCCCGAAGTAATGACCTCGGGTATGTTTTCTTTCTTTATCCCTCCGAGTGCAAAGACCGGGATGGTGAGGAGACCGGCTGCTTCTTTCAGCGATGCTATGCCGACCGGATCCCCGTAAGGTGCCTTGGAGGGAGTGTAATAAACCGGGCCGAACGTAATAAAATCCGCTCCGTTTTCTTCAGCTGACAGAGCATCCGTAAGGTTGTGGCAGGAGACCCCGATCAGCTTTTTCCCGCCCAGAATGCGCCTTGCCGCGCAAACCGGAATGCTCCCGCCGCCAAGATGAACACCGTCTGCGTCCACCGCGAGAGCGATATCCGTTCTGTCATTGATGAATAGTTTGGCGCCGTAAAGAGCCGTCAGGTTCCTTATCTCCCTGGCGGTTTCGTACAGGTCACGGCCTGAAAGATCCTTTTCCCGCAGCTGTACCGCTTTAATCCCGCTTTTTAAAGCCGCCTCGATTACTTCTGCAAGGCTTGAGCGGCGGACCTGTTTCCTGTCTGTGATGAGATAGAGAAAGAAATCAATCATCCCTTTACTCGATTATTCCCTCGATCGGACTTGACGCGGAAGCATAGAGTTTTTTCGGAATGCGTCCGGCCCTGAATGCCAGGCGGCCGGCAATGACCGCCAGCTTCATGGCTTCTGCCATGGCAATCGGGTCTCTGGCTCCGGCGATGCCGGTGTTCATGAGTACTCCGTCACATCCGAGTTCCATGGCGATAGCCGCGTCGGAAGCGGTGCCGACACCGGCATCGACAATTACCGGCACCTTGACTGTTTCCATTATGATGCGGATATTGTACGGGTTCCGGATCCCGAGACCGCTGCCGATGGGCGCCCCGAGTGGCATGACAGCCGCGCACCCTATATCTTCCAGTTTCTTGCAGAGGATCGGGTCGTCGCTGGTATAGGGGAGCACGGTAAAGCCTTCTCTGACCAGAACCGCTGCCGCCTTGAGCAGTTCTTCGTTGTCGGGGAACAAAGTCTTTTCGTTGCCGAGGACTTCCAGTTTGACGAAATCCGAAAGGCCCGCCTCCCGTGCCAGGCGGCAGGTGCGTACGGCGTCGTCCGCGGTGTAGCACCCGGCGGTATTCGGGAGCAGGGTGTATTTTCCCGTATCTATATAGTCGAGAAGAGACTCCTTGTTCCGGTCTGAAATGTTGACCCTGCGCACCGCAACCGTGACTATCTCCGCCCCGGATATCTCAATGGCCTGGGCCATCTGCTGGAAACTGGCATATTTCCCTGTGCCGATCATCAACCTGGAACTGAATTCCCTGCCGGCAATTACGAGTTTATCCGCCTTGTCAGACATAATGCTTCTCCTTTCGCGCACCCGTATCGGTCTTTACGCATATCCGGGTTGTCTTTTTTTCCGGATTCTTTGTCTTTTGTTTTATGTTATCAGCATTGCGCCTTATTATTTTTACTAACCGCCACCGACGAAATGGACGATTTCCAGTTGATCTCCATCCTGCAGAACAGTTGTTTCATAAGAGGCTTTCGGTAAAATTTCCCTATTGTATTCCACGGCAACCCGACGGGAGTCGATTTCAAGCGATTGCAGAAACTCCAGCACCGACATCGGGTTGACGGATTTTTTTTCTCCATTTACTGTAATTTCCATGTTATGTCCTTTTTGGCAGGCAATTGAGTGAAGCAAGAGCAATAAAAAAGGCCGCGAAGCGGCCTCAAGGTAATGGAAATACTCTAAAGAACGCTTCCCTCCGCCGGCATTATCCGGATCAGGTTCAAAGGGTCGTCCGTTCCATCCGGAACAGACTCTCAGCCTAAACTCCCCCAGCGAAAATCCTGTTTTACAATTTTTCAGCCTGCTGCTTTTCCGAAACCTTCATTCAGGTGATTTTCCTTGAATATCAACAGGTTTTAACTATTTAAAATACAAACTAGCAGCATCGGGATTATCCTGTCAATCTTTTTCTCGCTGTATTCCGTGCATACCGGATGGCCGTCGGCAATTGTTGACAATAAGCATTCTTCTGGGAACATTATAATTCATAGAGGTGATAACTTTAACTATTTTTATACTCTCATTATCGGAGCGAACTGATGGATCTGCAATCCGTAGCGGACATAGTTAAGCTCTTCGGCATGGCTCTATTTACCGTTACCCTGTTCCGCCGTCTGATGCTGCCCGCAGTCATCGGCTTCCTGGTTACCGGCATTATGGCCGGTCCCCATGTGCTTGGCCTGATCAGGGATACTCATCACGTCGAGCAGATGGCGGAACTCGGGGTAATGCTGCTCCTTTTTACAATCGGGATAGAATTTTCTCTCAAGGAGTTGGCACGAATAAAACATGCCGTCTTTATCGGCGGAGGTCTGCAGATCGTCCTTACCGTCCTGGCAACAGCCGGGATCGGTTCCCTTTTTCAAATACCCTTCAACCAGGCGCTTTTCTTCGGTTTTCTGGGTGCATTATCCAGTACCGCCATACTGATGAAGCTGCTGATGGACGCCGGAGAAATTGATGCTCCGCATGGCAAAACAGCCCTCGGCATACTGATTTTCCAGGACCTCTGTATTGTGCCGATGATGCTTTTTACTCCGTTGCTGGCGGGAGTCGGCAACGGCCTGCAGGATGTTCTGGAAGTCTCTGTGAAAACCGTGGCGGTAGTCGTGGTGGCGCATTATGGCGCACGTTTTCTGGTCCCGTGGATATTCGGACAGGTCGTGAGAACGAGAAGCCGCGAACTTTTTCTGCTAACGGTAATATTCATAAGCTTCGGAATCGCCTGGGTCACGGCGCTGGTGGGCCTCTCCCTCGCACTCGGGGCTTTCATAGCGGGACTGGCGATATCCGAATCCGAGTACAGTCATCAGGCCCTGGGCGACATCATGCCGTTCCGCGACCTGTTTATGAGTCTTTTCTTCATCTCGGTCGGTATGCTGGTAAACCCTGCCGTTATACTCGCGAACCCGCTGGCGGTTTTATTCCTTGTCCTGTCAATTATCGCGGTAAAAGCCCTGATGAATGTCACGGCTGTCCTTTCCCTGGGAATCCCGCTGAGGGTAGCTCTCATAACAGGGATTTCCCTTGCCCAGATAGGCGAGTTTTCTTTTGTCCTTTCCCGGTCAGGGTTGCAGTACGGATTTCTGACATCGGAAACATACCAGCTTTTTCTCGCCGCTTCAGTGGCAACAATGGGTTTAACGCCTTTCCTTCTCAAGTCCGCACCCCGCCTGGCGGACGCGGTTGTCGGCATTGCACCGGATTTCATGAACAGGGGGAAAACGCTCTTCGGCAATCACGACAAGGAAGAGAAGCCTGAAGATCATGTGATCATTGCGGGGTTCGGAGTGAACGGCAAAAATCTCGCCAGGGCGCTCAATTACCTGAAAACTCCATACCTGATCATCGAATCGAACCCTTTTACCGTTGAAACGGAAAGAAAGAGGGGAGAGCGAATCATTTTCGGCGATGCTTCGAGCCCGGAGATACTGGAACATGCGCAGATCCGCAAGGCGCGCATCCTTGTGGTGGCCATCTCCGATGCCGCTGCTGCTCGCCGGATTGCGGATCTGGCGCGCAAGATGAGTGACAGTCTGCATATAATCGTCAGGACCAGGTATGTCGCAGAAGTGGAACCGTTGTACAGGCTCGGGGTGAACGAGGTGATTCCCGAAGAGTTCGAAACCTCCGTGGAAATCCTGTCACGGGTTCTGAAAAAATTTCTGCTGCCTCAGGATGTAATCGACGGCTGTGTTGCGGAGGTGCGCAAGGGAAGTTATGAAATGCTGAGGGGAATGAGCCGCAGGCACAGCCACGCAACCGGGATCAGCGGCTATCTTTCCGGAGCCGAAATTGGGACCTTCATGGTGAGACGCGGCTCTCCTCTCGAAGGTCAGAGCATGCGGGAAGGGACCCTCAGGAACAGGTCCGGAGTTACGGTCCTTGCCATAAGACGTGGAGACGAAACTATCCCCAACCCGGATCCGGTGTGGGAATTGCGTGACGGAGACATTGTCCTGCTGTTGGGAACGCCGACACAACTCTCTGTTGCCGGTAAGCTTTTCCAGCCTGTGGGTGACACTAAATAGTAAGGGTTATGATGAGATTTTAATTGTATTGTTATGTTTCTTCCGGAATCAGCGGTTTAGCTATTTTAGCTGTTTTCCACCCGGCCGTCCAAGGAAAAAAGGATTGCCAGGTTTCAAGATTTAAAGGAGAGATAATGTTTAGCTTGACCCTAAGGAAGGCAAAACGTATTGTCATAGCCATAGTAGGCTCTACGGTTCTCGCCATCGGAGTGGCGATGATCGTGCTTCCTGGCCCTGCCATAGTGGTCATTCCTGTCGGTCTGGGAATTCTTGCGACCGAATTTGTGTGGGCGCGTACCCTGTTGCACCGGATCAGGGAGCGCGCGGACCGCATGCGCAAGGGTAAATAGTTGTTGCGCTGTCTTGCGATTAGTTGATTAATTCAATGCAAAAGGAGGGTTTGATGTTCAGACACAAAAAGACCGTTATCCTTGTTCTTGTCGTTTTCTTCGTCCTGCCGTTCATTTTTTCTCTGACCGGTCTTTATACGGACTGGTTTTTCTTTAAAGAAACCGGCTTCTCATCGGTATTCACGACTACCCTGCTCGCCAGGATCGGCAGCGGTGCTTTCTTTGCGACAATCACTTTAGTCTTTGTCCTGCTTAATGCCGTCATCGCAAACAGGGTCAAATTCCCTCCGGCGCGCATTTACGTGGCAGGCGGGACAATCCGCCAGTTCAGCAGTGACGAAGCCGCGCTTCTGGCAAAGCCGGCGGGCATCATCGTTGCTGTGATACTTGCCTTTCTGGCGGGTCAGTGGGGATCAGCCCAATGGGAGAAATTCCTCCTTTTCAGGAATGTGATCACCGTCGGGATAAACGACCCGGTTATCGGGAAAGATATCGGCTTCTATCTGTTCAGCCTTCCGCTCATTGAATCAGTAAAATCCTCCCTTTCATTCCTGGTCCTTGTCACGACCATCATGGTGGTCGCGATATATTATCTGCGCGGCGGCATCACCATTACACCGAGCGGGCAGAGTATAGACCGCAAGGTACTGAGACATGTCGCCATTCTGGCCGGTTTCTTCATGCTTCTTGTCTCCGCGGGGTTCTGGCTTGACGGCTTCCATCTCCTTTTTTCAGCAAACGGGGCCGTTTATGGTGCTGGATATGCCGATGTCAATTCCAGGTTGCAGGTGTACCGGCTTCTGACTATCCTGACCCCGATCGGTGCAGTCGTCCTGGCAGCGGGTATCTGGAGAGGTTCCTGGCGGAAGGCCCTGCTTGCCCCGGCCGCCATCCTTCTCGTGTACGGCGTCGGTATCATGGCATACCCCGCATTTCTGCAGAAATTCAAGGTTGCTCCCAACGAACTTGCGCTGGAACTGCCTTACATAACAAACAATATAAAATTTACCCGACTGGGTTATGACCTGGACAAGATCGAAACCATTCCCTTTGACGTGGAAAACAAACTTTCCGCCGCCGATATCGCCAGGAACAGTGCGACGATAAAGAATATCAGGCTATGGGACCACGCCCCGCTGCTCAGGACTTTCAGCCAGTTGCAGCAGATAAGGACCTATTACAAATTTTTCGATGTGGACAATGACCGGTACACGGTAAACGGCCAGTACACTCAGGTCATGCTCTCCCCGAGGGAACTTTCGTACAGTGATCTGCCCAGCAAGACATGGATCAACGAGCGCCTCATCTTCACCCACGGCAACGGGCTCACCCTCGGACCGGTGAGCAGGATCAGCAAAGAGGGGCTTCCCGAGTTCTTCATAAAAGATATCCCGGCCGTCAGTCTGGCCGACATCAAGGTGTCGAGACCGGACATCTATTACGGAGAATTCTCCAACGATTATGTCATCGTCAGGACGAAAGTGCCCGAATTCAGCTACCCGACCGACTACCGGCAATGTCAATACGACCTATGAAGGGAAGGGCGGAGTCCCACTGGATTCGTTCCTGAAGAAGGTCCTCTTCTCCTCCGAGGTTCAAGACGGAGAAGATCATGCTCTCCTCGGATATTACGCCTCAGAGCCGGATCCTCTATCTACCGCAACGTCAAGGAGCGGATCAGCGCTATAGCCCCGTTTCTTGCTGTTGATAACGATCCGTACATGGTTATCGCCTCCGACGGCAGGCTCAAATGGATCATGGACGCCTACACGGTCTCGAAGCGCCTCCCCTGTTCCAACCCCTCGCAGGACGGCATCAACTACATGAGAAATTCGGTAAAGGTGGTCGTGGATGCCTATGACGGCAACATCGATCTTCTACATCAGCGACCCGCATGATGTCATGGTCAAGGTCTATGAGCCGGATCTTTCCCGGACTTTTCAAGCCCATGTCGGCCATGCCTGACGATCTGCGCAAGCATGTCCGCTACCCGCACAGTTTCCTCCAGGTCCAGGCCGCGATGTTCGCCGCCTACCACATGACCGATCCCAAGGTCTTCTACAACAAGGAAAATCTTTGGGAGGTCCCGGCGATAGGGGATAAGACGATGGAGCCATACTATACCATCATGAAGCTTCCGGGCGAAAAGGATGAGGAATATATCCTGCTCCTCCCGTTCACTCCCTCGAAACGGGACAACCTTGCAGCCTGGCTGACGGCCCGGTGCGACGAGCCGAATTACGGAAAACTGCTGGTCTACACCTTCCCGCGGACCGGCTGATCTATGGCCCGAAACAGATCGACGCCCGCATCAACCAGGATTCCTTCATCTCGCAGCAGCTGACGCTCTGGAACCAGCGGGGTTCGGAGGTCATCCGGGGAAGCATGCTGGTGATCCCCATCGAAAAATCGCTCCTCTACGTTCAGCCCCTCTATCTTGCCGCGCGGACAAGGCCGGTCTTCCCGAACTGCGCAGGGTTATCGTCGCCTATGGGGATGAGGTCGTCATGGAGGAAAACCTGGAGCTGGCACTGCAAAAGCTTTTCGGAGGGAAAATGTTTCCGAAACTGCCGTCGGAGTCCCTGAGGAGAAGACGGCGACACCCAGGAATGAGCTTGCCCGGGAGGCCATGACCATATACGAGAGGGCCACGGAGATGCAGCGCCGGGGAGACTGGGCAGGCTACGGCGAGCAGTTGCGGAAGTTGAAAGAAATCCTGCAGCAGATGGCGCGGTAATAACCGGAGGAACATTTTCGTGGATAAACGGCTTCTCACACTGAATCTTCCGGATTGGCTGGGAACATCCCTGGCGGAAATAAAACCGTCATATCCGACATTGGAAGAACGGATGCAATTCGTAATCGGGTTGTCAAGAATCAATATCAAGAGAGGGACCGGTGGACCGTTCGGTGCCGCGGTATTCGGGATGGAAGACGGACGACTGCTGTCGGCCGGTGTAAACCTCGTCCTGGCGAGCAGCTGTTCGGTCCTGCACGCCGAGATAACGGCCCTGATTATTGCCCAGCAGAAGCTGGATGCGTTCGATCTCGGTGCGGCGGGTTCGGACCGGTATGAACTGGTTACAAGTACGGAACCTTGCGCCATGTGTCTCGGCGCCGTGCAATGGGCGGGAGTTCGCAGGCTCGTCAGCGGCGCGCGGGGAGAGGACGCGGAAGGCATCGGCTTTGACGAGGGCGAAAAGCCCGCAAACTGGAAGGAAGCTCTTGAGCGCAGGGGAATATCCGTCGTCAGGGATGTCTGCCGGAATGAGGCCGTCGCCGTGTTGCGCGAATATATCGAACACGGCGGCGCCATCTACAATCCGCGCAGATGAAAATCGATGATTAATGGCTGATACGGATGAATGAAGCAGAAAGGCTGACGTCAGTTGATTGACGGAATGAAGGAGTATGAAATATGAGAATTGTCAGATACCTGTCGCAGGGACAATCGCGTTACGGAATCGTCGAGGGTAATCTGCTGTATCCTTGTGGCGGCGATCCGTTTACCAGCCTGACGCGTCAACCGGATGCCGTTGATTTGCAAACGGTTAAACTGCTGCCTCCGGTTGAGCCCCCGAATATAATTTGCCTCGGACTCAATTACAGAAAGCACGCCGAAGAAACCGGCCTTACCCTTCCGTCCGAGCCGCTGTTATTCATAAAAACAACAACGGCCCTTTGCGGACCGGGCGATTCCATCATCCTGCCGGCATGCAACCCGGACCGGATCGATTACGAGGCGGAGCTGGCCATCGTCATCGGCAGGCGTGCCAAAGACATTCCGGAAGACGACACCCCGGATTACATTCTCGGCTATACGATCGCAAACGATGTAACCAACCGGGCCGTCCAGTTCGTGGACGGTCAATGGGCGCGGGCAAAGAGCTACGATACCTTCTGCCCTCTCGGCCCCGCCATCGAGACAGACATCGATGCCGATAACCTGGATATCAGCTGCAGGCTGGACGGGAGGCTGATGCAGTCTTCCAATACCTCCGATATGATTTTCCCCTGCCGCCGGATCGTCTCCCACCTTTCCCGCTGCATGACGCTGCTTCCCGGAACGATAATCCTGACCGGCACTCCCGAAGGAGTTGGATTCAAGAGAAATCCCCCGGTGTTCCTGCAGGCAGGGCAAACGCTGGAAACCGAAATCGAAGGAATTGGAACACTGGTCAATACTGTAATCGGGATGTGACGGAACATTGTGAGGCATAGTGATGATCAATCCAAAAGAACAAAAAACAACAATTGATCACACAAAGCCACGAAGAACACCAAGGAAAACCATACAATAACCATTACCGGATAATTCAACCTGAAAAAGCATTTTAGCCACGAATTTTCACGAATTAGCAAAGCTTTTTCCAATAAAAACAACCACCAAATTGGTGACAACAAAAAGACAAATAAGGGTTTAATAATATTCGTATTTATTCGTGTCATTCGTGGCTAATTGCAGTTTTTAGATACCGTTTTTCAGATCAAGCTTTTATGCTGAAATGTTTGAAAAAATATGTGTCCGCTTTTCTTGGTGTCTTTGTGGCTTTGTGAGAGATATGGCTTTTTTCAGTTTTGCTGATTATTTCCTTTTTATCTTGAACCCTGCCTTCTCCAGTCCGCGCAGGTCGATTCCTTCTGTCTTTTCTTTCTTTTCTGTTTTTTCCCTGCTCTGCCGTTGCTGTCCTCCGCCCGCCGCTTCGCGTATGGAAAGTGATATCCGTTTCCGCTCGCAGTCCACTGCCAGCACCTTAACCTTCACCGTCTGCCCGACACTTACCGCATCGTTGGGGTCTTTGATGAAACGGTCTGCAAGGTGGCTCACATGGACCAGGCCGTCCTGATGCACGCCCACGTCGACGAAAGCCCCGAAAGCGGTTACATTTGTTACGACCCCCTGCAACACCATTCCTTCCTTGAGGTCCGACATCTCGCGGACATCGTCGCGGAATGCTGTTGCCTGGAACTCCCTGCGCGGGTCGCGGCCCGGCTTCTTCAGTTCCTCGATAATATCGCGCAGGGTGGGCAGGCCGACCGAGTCGGTGATATAGCGGTTCAGATCGATGCGGGATGCGAGCGACGGATCGGCGGCCAGACCTGCCAGGGGAACATCGAGGTCGGCTGCCATTGCTTCCACCACCTGGTATCGTTCGGGGTGGACTGCCGTATTGTCCAGCGGGTTGTCGCCTCCCCGGATACGGAGGAAGCCCGCCGACTGTTCGAAGGCCTTCGCCCCGAAACGGGGCACCTTCAGCAGGGCCTTGCGGGAGGGGAATGCACCGTTTTCGTCCCGGTAGCGGACAATGGCCTTGGCCAGGGAGGCGCCGACCCCTGAAACATAAGAAAGGAGCGCCCAGGAAGCCGTATTAAGGTCGACCCCCACGAAGTTGACGCACGATTCCACAACGGCATCCAACGACTTTTTCAGCTGGGTCTGGTTCACGTCGTGCTGGTACTGTCCAACCCCGATGCTCTTGGGGTCTATCTTTACCAGTTCCGCGAGAGGGTCTTGAAGGCGGCGGGCTATGGAGATTGCCCCGCGTACCGTAAGATCCAGCTCCGGGAATTCTTCTCGGGCGATATCCGAAGCCGAGTAGACGCTCGCTCCCGCCTCGCTCACCATCACCACGGGCAGGTGCTTTCCCGCCTCTGACAGGGTGTCGCGCACGAACTGCTCCGTCTCCCTTCCGGCAGTGCCGTTGCCGACCGCAATCATCTCATGGCCGTATGTTTCGACGAACCTTAGCAGATCCTTTTTTGCCGCTTCCGCCTTCCCCTCGCCGGTGTGAGGATAAATGGTTGCGTGGTCGAGGAAACGGCCGGTGCCGTCCACTGCCGCCTGCTTGCAGCCGGTGCGCAGTCCGGGGTCAATCCCCAGGACCCTTTTGTTTCCTGCCGGGGGAGCGAGCAGGAGGTTCCTGAGGTTATCGGCGAATACGCGGATGGCAGCCTCCTCGGCGCGCTGCTTGGACTCCAGTCGCAACTCAACCTCTATGGATGGAGCCATCAGGCGTTTGTATGAATCCTCGACTATTGTCGACAACATCGGCCCGAAAATGCTTTGCTTCGTTACGATACGGGCCTTCAATCCTGCCAGAATCTCATCAGCCGGGGCAATGATATTCAGAAACAGCACCTCTTCCTTCTCTCCGCGCCTCATGGCAAGCATGCGGTGGGAAGGGACGTCTTTCAGCGGCTCCTGGAAATCGTAGTACATCTCGAACTTTGTGACTGCCTCCTTTTTATCCGAGGCCACCCGGGAGGAAATAATCCCCTGTTCTCCCGTAAGGCGGCGGACGAAGGCACGCAAGTCAGCATCCTCCGCAATCCTTTCCGCCAGGATGTGTCCCGCCCCCTCCAGGGCTGCCGTCGCATCAGGTACATCCCGTTCAGAGTCCACGAATGGCAGGGCCGTTTCCTCCGGCGTCCCTCCGGCGATCTCCTGGGCGGCGATAATGTCGGCAAGGGGCTCCAGACCGCGTTCGCGGGCAATGGTCGCTTTTGTCCGCCGTTTCGGCTTGTACGGCAGGTAAAGGTCTTCCAGTTCGGTCTTCTGACGGGTGGCCACGATCCTGGCCTGCAGTTCAGGGGTCAGTTTACCCTGTTCCTCAATGGACTTCAGCACTGTCAGTTTTCGTTCTTCCAGTTCCGTGAAGTACGTGAGTCGTTCTTCAATATCCCGGATCGCCACCTCGTCCAGCTCGCCTGTGCGCTCCTTACGGTAGCGGGCGATGAAGGGAACCGTCGCGCCTTCCTCGAGAAGCTCCACGGTATTTTCAACCTGAAAGGTTTTGAAACCTGTTTCCTCGGTAATCCAGCCGAGGATATGGGGGAAATCTTTAATTGTCATGGACATGGGTTGCACCTCATCGATTTGTTGGGTTGAGCGTCTGTAATCCGGTCAACGCGAAAATTCCAGGCTTGAAATACCAATACTTTAATATCGGGCCATCTTTGACGGGGGATGGATACTAGCATATAAGGACGAGTTTTGGGAAGGGGCAAGGGGATATGATGTATTCCTCTTTTTGCATGATTCTTGCCGGTGCAGCGTTTGGAAGGTCTTGTCGCGATTTTTGACTATGTGTGGATTTTATTTTTAAAGAACCGGCCAATCCCTTTATTGCGTGAGGCGGATCGTGATGGTGTTGACAGCAAGTATCGAATATTCTATCACATGCCGCTTGCATCATTGTGAGGAATCGAAAAGGTTGTATCCTAGAGTTAAAAGAGCATTGACGACAATTCCTGGACCAGCGGAGAAGTTGAAATGCACGAGCGATTTATTGATGAACCCATTAAACCGGTTGCCGCCTCATTTGATATTTCGAGAATGGCCGCCGGTGAACCGGGCCTGCCACGGGAATTTGTCTGGCGGGGGCGGACCGTGTCGGTTGCGTCGGTTCTCCGTGCATGGCGTGAGACCGGAAAATGCCGTCACGGCAGTCCTGAAATGTATGCCCGCAAGCATTGGTTCGAGGTTGAATCCTGCTCCGGCGAAATTATGAAGATTTATTTCGAGAGACAACCCCGCAGAGGTCGTAAAGAGGCGCGATGGTGGCTGTTCAGTATCAGTGAGCCGGATAAAAGGATTGAAACCGAAAAACCGATAACCGTGACGAGGAGAAAAATTGATGGATAAATGGAAGAAAATTTATGCAGTCGCTGCCGGACTGCTGTGTTTGTCCGTGATCGGAATGATTGTTTCGGAAGAAAACAAAGAACTCTTCTGGGCCTTTCCCGCAATACTTTCAGCGATAACCTGTATCTTTGCAAGGCTGCGAATGAGAAGAAAAGAATAAGCAGAAAGGTAATCGGATCTGTATTTCCAATTTATTTTCCGTACAGGAAAAACAAATAGAGATTATTTCATAAATTTTTCCGAACCTGAAAATATATCAATTCAACCTGACTGCACTTCCTGCTTCCACAAAAAAGAATCTGCCTCATGTCAACCCGTCTTATCCTTCTGCGTTAAACATTCACATAATGCATTAAATTTATGTCAGGAGGATCATATGAAACTGCGTGTCGGAGCTTTTGTACTGACAGGGATAATCGGTATTATGATGTCCGGAGTCGCGCTGGCCGGCGTAAATGACCCGGCAATTCAAAAAGAGAGAAGTTAACCAGCAACGGCGGATACAGCAAGGGGTCAACAGCGGTCAGTTGACGCCGCGGGAAGCCGGAAGGCTGGAGGTGCAGCAGGCCCGAATTCAGCAAAGGGAGGCACGCTTGAAGTCTGACGGCAATCTCAGCATCCGGGAACGCAGGTCTCTTGCCCGCCAGCAGAACCGCGCCGGCAGGAATATCTACCGGAAGAAACACAACCTGCGTCATGCCAGTCTAAATTGAGACCAATCGGTGCGTATCCCTGCATGCATGATATAATATCAGCAGCAGGTTTGCCTGCCGGTACTTAAAACAGTTTAAAACCCCATGTGATTGCCCCTGTTTCCACCCTCCGGAACAGGGGTTTTTTTTATCAGCGAAATTTTGCCTGGGACGGCCAATAAGGGATATAGTTTCATGTTGAAAATATTAGACATTAATATTAAACATATACTAACAAAAAGACTTGTTGTAAGATTCTCGCCTTGCTTATGAACTTGGAAGGCGAAAAATGATCACACATGTTAGACATATTTTTCAGGTGGAGCAGATTCACCATCTTCTGAAATCCTGTTACGAGATAACCGGGATGGGGTTGGGACTCGCTGTTGTCGGCGGAATTTTCAAACAGCTCAAAGGGGTTATGACTGTGGAAAGCGCGCAGGAAAAGGGGAGTACAATCCGTGTTTATCTTTCCAGTTTTACTCAGGGACATAGTCCATCGTCTGAGGAAGCAATTCAGGAGCAATCACTTTTCAACGGTCGTGAAACCATCCTGTTGGCGGACGACGATAAATCCGTCAGGGAACTGAACTGTATGATTCTCCAGGAAGCAGGGTACAAGGTGATAGAAACTGTTGATGGTCAGGATGCCCTGGAAAAATTCAGGGAAAAACAGGAAACGATAGATCTTCTGGTCCTGGATGTCATGATGCCGAAGATGGATGGAAAAAAGGCATATGAAGCAATCAGAAAGTTGCGTCCGGATATAAGGACCATTTTCGTGACTGGATACACTAATGGTTTATTTCTCGACGGAGAGCGGGGAGAGTATGTCAGTTTTTTATCCAAACCCGTGCATCCATATGAGTTCTTGAAGAAAGTGAGGGAGGTGCTGAATAATAACAGTGCGAATGGTAGTTGCAATGATGGCGGTTAATGCGATATGCAACCTTCCTCTAACCCGATAACGGAGATTGACAATCGAAAGTCATATCCGGCACCCTTTCCTTTCCGATATTTTAAAATATAGAGTTTTTTTCGTAGTTTTTTGTGGTAAATTCTTTACTGAATTTATAAAAACGGGTGGCATCATGGTTGAGTACGCACTGATTTTATCAAACTCCTTCAGAACCTGGTTTCAGAGTTTTCACCTTGATTTTCAGGTTCTTCTCCCGGGAATCCTTATTGCCGGTGCACTGGTTCTGGTTGTGATCGGCCTGCTCAAACCGCCTAAGGTCTGACCGGTGGCTTGTCTAAACCGGGAATAAGACACCTTTATCTTTTAATGAGGCGATGAATGATGCGCCCCGCGCCGGGCGATTAAATATGATCATTCCAGCCGTCTGAATCCGGTCTGAATGCAGAGAGTGAAATGGCATCACTGTTCATAAATTATCCGGTTACCAGGGAAGAGCTGACATTCCTGAACGTAGAAGAGCTACGTCTTTACTGCGAGAAGCTGGCAATCCTGAAATATCACGGCGTGCCGCGATATCTTGCCGAGAGAGTGGCCTATATGTTTGTGATACTGGATCCGCCGGATTGCAGCAAATAGCGAATTGTCACTTCCCGCGCACCCCCCGCCCCCTTTTTTTTGAGTTGACCTCATAAATTTTTTCCATTCCCGGTTTTGCCGATTTTATTTTACTAGTCCTGAAGTGTTTCTGTTCAGAATCATTCCGGATTTTTCCGTTAATCCCTTTGTTTTTGCTATTAATAAATGTATCAGCATGCCAATGGACAATAAATACAAAGATAATTTGGGTTCTTGACAAGAATGATGGAGTTATTATAAACTCAGTCAACAACAACAGGAGTGAAACTATGAGACTTTCAACGAAAAGCCGCTATGGCTTGCGCGCCCTTTTTGATATGGCCTACAATTCCGGGACGCTTCCCGTCCAGATCAAGGATATTTCGCGCAGGCAGGATATTTCCCCCCGCTACCTGGAACAGATTTTCCAGAGCCTGAAAAAGGCAGGCATACTGAAAAGCAAGCGAGGCCCGCAAGGCGGCTACTACCTTGCAAAAAAACCGGATCAGATTACCGTCAGAGAAATTCTGGAAGCAGCCGAAGGGGATACCCTGATAGTCGACTGCATTAACGGGAAAAAGATGAAAAAGAACTTGTGTCCTTTCGATGCCGGTTGTGTCACCCAGACAATCTGGATGGAAGCAACGGAAAAGCTGAACGAATTTTACTCGCAGATGACCCTGAAAACCCTTTGTGAAAGGGGGCAGGCCATGGGGGTAAAAAGAGAGCAGGATCACAGGTTTACCTATTATATCTAGTGGAACGCACTGTAATTAACTTTTGACAAAAGTCCAGATTGAATTATCAGATGTATTTTGCCGGTAATTGTTTAATCCGGATAAAGCATATCAGAGCCTAATTTGCCGAAGGAGGAGTCTATGCCGGTCATAAAAAGTGAAAAAATACTGGAACAAATTGGTAATTGCCCCCTGGTACGACTGAATAAGATAGAGACTGCGGACTCTGCTGCCCTTTATGCCAAGGTCGAAGCCTTCAATCCCGGTGGGAGCGTCAAGGACCGCATTTGCCTGGCAATGATAGAGAAGGCCGAGCAGGACGGCTGCCTGCAGCCGGGCAGTACGGTTGTAGAGCCGACCAGCGGCAATACCGGAATCGGTTTGTCGATGGTATGTGCGGTCAAGGGATACAAGTTGATCCTGACGATGCCGGACACCATGACCATAGAACGTAGAAGGCTTCTGGCCGCCTACGGCGCCGAGCTTATTCTTACTCCCGGCGCCCAGGGTATGCGGGGAGCGGTCCAGAAGGCAGAGGAGCTTGCCGAGGCAAACGGTTACCTCCTGCCACAACAGTTCAGGAATCCGGCAAATCCGGAAATGCACCGCAGGACAACCGGTCCTGAAATCATAGCGGCAATGAAAGATCTGTCCATCGATGGTTTTGTCGCGGGAGTCGGAACCGGGGGTACCATAACCGGGACCGGCGAAGCACTCAAAAAGCATAACCCGGCAATTCATATTGCAGCGGTTGAACCGGCTGATTCACCGATCCTTTCGGGAGGAATGCCCGGCCCGCACAAAATCCAGGGGATCGGAGCAGGCTTTATCCCGGAAGTGCTCAATACTTCCATTTACAATGAAATTGTCACCGTAAGTAATGAAGAAGCTTATGAATTCACACGCAGGCTGGCCAAGGAAGAAGGGCTTCTGGCAGGTATTTCGTCAGGCGCCGCCCTGTGTGCCGCACTCAAGGTGGCAAAAAAGCTGGGCAAGGGGAAAAACGTCGTTGTCATACTTCCCGATACCGGAGAAAGATACCTTTCGACGGGAGTGTTCGATTAATCGTTCCAATTATTGAATTCCTTGCGTTATTTCAACAATCGATACCCCGAAGCTCGCTGCGGGGTATTTCATTTTCAGGAGAAATATGGATCCGCTTCAGGAAAAATTTGAAAAACTGAAAGAGAATATTCGTGGATTGGGGTCTGTTCTGATTGCTTTTTCGGGTGGCGTAGATTCGACGTTTCTGCTCAAGGTCGCCCATGATGTCCTCGGTGACAAGGCATGGGCCGTTACCGCTTCTTCACCGACCTATCCCGAATCGGAGCTTGCCGGGGCAATGGAACTGGCGCGCGTCATCGGGGCCGGGCATCTTGTTATTGAATCCAACGAACTCGAAATAGAGGGTTTCTCGGGGAACCCGAAGGACCGCTGTTATTTTTGTAAAAAAGAGCTTTTTCAGATATTGGTGGACAAGGCTGCCGAGCTGGGATTGGCCTGTGTCGCCGAAGGGAGCAACGTTGACGATCTGGATGATTACCGTCCGGGACGAAAAGCCGTCGAGGAATTGAAAATAAAGAGCCCTCTGCTGGAATCACAGTTGTCCAAAGAGGAAATCCGCAGCTTGAGCCGTGACATGGGGCTGCCCACCTGGGACAAGCAGCCTTATGCCTGCCTGGCCAGCCGGTTTCCATATGGGGTGCGGATAACCGGAGACAGGCTCCGGGTGATCGAAAGGTGCGAAGAATTTCTCAAGCAAAAGGGTTTCAGAAATTACCGGGTAAGGTTTCACCACGACACGGCAAGGATAGAAGTTGGAGAAAATGAACTGGATAATTTTCTCGATGGGAAATTGCGGCAGGAGGTCGTCAGCTTCTTCAAGTCGGCCGGATTCGTTTACGTAGCCCTGGATTTGCAGGGCTACAGGACCGGCAGCATGAACGAGGCGGGCTGAACAGGGCATGCGTCACTTTGCTTGTTGTCAGCTGCATGAATACGTGACGTCTTCATGCCTTCGTTTGCGCGGAACGCCTCAGTTTTTGCATTTCGGTAATATGAGGCGACCCGACGAAGTTCCCCCGGCTTGAACGGCATGTTACGATCACAGCGACGCAGAACTCCGGCATTCTGCTGACTCCGGTGTTCAGGCATCACGGATTCAGGATCTGGTGAAGAAGGGCAAATGGTGCTGACCTTCTCCACCCTTGTCACTGTTTTTATTTTATTTCAACTGTTATCTGTTTCGGTTTGGTTTCTTCCTTTTTAGGCAGGGTAATGGTGAGAACGCCCCTGTCGCACGAAGCCGATATCTTGTCCAGGTTTACGGTCTGCGGCAGGGAAAAGCTGCGCTGGAAAGTTCCGTAGTAGCGTTCGATCCTGTGGTAGTTTTCTTTCCTGATTTCCTGGTCATGTTTCCTTTCTCCGCGCAGAATCAAGGTGTTGTTTTCAACCTTTACCACGATATCCTTCTGGTCCATGCCCGGCAATTCCGCCTTGATCACCACGGTATCCGAATCTTCGTATATGTCCACCGGCGGCTGCCAGATTCCTTCACGGATATCCTCGCCCTGTTCGCGGTTCCAGGCGAGGTCGAGGAGACGGTTCATTTGTTCCTGCATGGCGCGCAACTCACTGAAAGGGTTATACCGTACTATGCCCATTCTTTTCCTCCTTTAAAAATTTGCTTTAAAAAAAGTAATCATGCTTTTCAAAATGTCAAGGGGGAGAAAGCTGTTCGCCTTCTCCCCCTTTCCCGATAAAGTTTCTTTCAAAAAGAAATTGAAGCAGTGAATTAATTCATCTGCCTGTTTAATTGCATTTTTTTTATTTTATACTTGTTTGCCCTTGGGAACTATGTGTTTAAGCTTTTTCGAGCCATCGTAAAGGGTTTCCTTGATGACTCCTCTTTTTTCTTTCAGGTCTTTTTTCTCGTAGTCTTCATCCAGCATGAATTCAGCTTCTTCCGCCATTTCTTCTATTGTTTCCAGTTCTTTTTCAGATGTCATAAGCACCCCTCTGAAATTTTATTGCAGCTTGTGGGAAGTCAGGTATGTGATTTCTTTTCACCTCCTTTCCTTCTTACAGAAATTGTAGCATGTTTTCATCGCCGGGCAAATTGTTAGAAATGCCGCGAATTGACTCATATTAAATGTAACCGTAGCATGACATGAAACAGGAACGTTGCATCATATTAAAGGTAACCGAAAGGAGGCCTGGATATGGTGCTACGTTCAAAGCGTGATTACTTGGAAGCAATTAGCACTCGCTACCAGCGGGCTGGTAAAAGAGTCAAGACCCTTATTCTGGATGAATTCTGTGCAAACTGCGGCTATAACCGCAAGTACGCCATCAGGTTGCTCAAAAAGGCCCATAAGAAGCCGACTGGAAAAGCCGGCAATCGTCCCGGCCCCAAGACAATTTACCACGATACGAAGCTGCTTGAGGCTTTGAAACGCATCTGGTTTGCAACTGACCAAATGTGCTCCAAGAAGCTCAAGGCCGCGCTTGCCCTCTGGCTCCCCTTTTACGAGAAAGAATACGAGCCCTTGGGTAAGGTCCTGGAAAAGAAGTTACTGCAGATAAGCCCTGCAACTATCGATCGGTTACTCAAGCCTTACAGAGCTCTCTACAAAAAGGGCCGCTGTACCACCAGGCCGGGAACGCTTCTAAAAAATCAGATCCCTGTTAAGACCGATCACTGGGATGTCACACAGCCAGGCTACTTTGAGGCCGACACCGTGGCTCACTGCGGCAACTCCATGGCTGGGGACTTTGTCTACAGCCTCACCTTTACAGATATCCTGAGCGGCTGGACAGAAAACAGAGCCGTGTGGGGCAGAGGCTCTCAAGGGGTATTGAAAAGGATCCAGGATATCGAACAGGGCCTTGCCTTCCCTATTCTCGGTTTTGACTGCGATAACGGCTCCGAATTCCTCAACCATCACCTGGTGAGGTATTTCACCGACCGTCCCACTACACCGGTACTCTTCTCCAGATCACGTCCCTATCGCAAAAATGATAATGCTTTCGTCGAACAGAAAAACTGGACTCATGTCCGTCAATTATTGGGCTACGACAGGTTTGATAAACCGGAATTGGTCAGCCTTGTCAATGAGCTCTACAAGAACGAATGGAGCCAATTTACCAACTTCTTCTGTCCAACTCTCAAACTCAAACAAAAAACCAGAATCAACTCTCGATACGTTAAAACCTACGAACCGCCAAAAACCCCTTACCAGAGACTTCTCGGCTCTGAGCACATTACCCTCAATGCCAAAAACCATCTCCAGGAAGTTTACAATTCTCTTAATCCTTTTACACTGAAAAGAAAAATCGAAGAAAATCTCAAGACTATCTTCACTACCCTTCGGTCACCTCAATCTTGAGGCAACGTTGCTTTCTTTCGGTTACCTTTTATTATGAGTCAACGCGTGCCGTGGCTACGAACCGGATTGCCGTATTGTCGGTCAGGACCCCACTGTTGTTGCGTGCGGAAGTGGTCGAAAAAGTCGTTCTCCCTTGAAGAGCCTGAGCATATAAGCTAATATGCCGACTATCATTACGAATTTGGACAATGTTGACCCTTGGGCAGGTACCGGGTCTTGAAAGCGGGGGAAGGTATGCTTGTTTACAAAGTGGTTGAAGTTAACGCGGTTGGTGAGGACTCCCTGGAAAGTGCCCTCAACGAATGGACCCGGCTCGGATGGCGATTCGACTGCATGCAGTTCGCCATGCGCGAATCGAGCAGAAGGCCGTCCATGGCTTTTATAATATTCTCCAGAGAAGAGGAGAAATAATGGCCGAGAAGCGGACGTTATACCTGATTGATGGTTCTTCCTATATCTACCGGGCCTATTATGCCATACGCCACCTCAGTTCTCCCAAGGGCTTTCCCACCAATGCCCTGTACGGATTTACCCAGATGCTGCTGAAAGTGCTGAAGGACAGGAAGCCGGACCATATCGCGGTTGTTTTCGATGTGGGAAGGCAAACATTCAGAACTGAACTTTATCCCGAATACAAGGCCAACCGGTCGGCAATGCCGGAGGATCTTGTCCCGCAGATCTCGCCCATCAAGGAAATGGTGCGCGCATTCAATATACCGGCGCTGGAAATGGCGGGTTACGAGGCGGACGACATTATTGCCACCATTGCCAGAGACTGTGAAAAAAAGGGCATGGATGTGGTCGTAGTTACCGGGGACAAGGACCTGATGCAGGTTGTCAGCGAAAACATCACTCTTCTCGACACAATGAAGGACAAGGTGTCCGGGATCAGTGAGGTTCATGAGCGGTTCGGGGTAGGGCCGGAGCTGGTTACCGATATCCTCGGCCTTGCAGGTGACAGCTCGGATAATATACCCGGGGTTCCTTCCATCGGGGAAAAGACCGCCATCAAGCTGATCCGTGAATTCGGCTCCATGGAGAGTCTGCTGGCCGGTGTGTCGGAGGTGAAAGGAAAGACGGGCGAGAAGATCAGGGAGTTCGCAGAACAGGCTTTACTGTCCCGCAGGCTCGCCACCGTCAGTTTTGAAGTGCCGATCGAATACCGGTACGAGGATTTTGGCGTCGAACCACCGGACAACAGGAAGCTTGCGGAGCTTTTCCGGGAGTACGGCTTTACCACTCTCATGAAGGAACTGACCAGCGAAGCGACCCTCAGCACCGAAAGTTATAAAACCGTTCTTACCGCGGAAGAACTGGAGAGTCTGCTTCGTGAACTGCAAAACGTTCCGGAATGTTCCATCGATCTGGAAACAACCAGCCTCAACTCGCTGGAGGCGGAAATAGTGGGCATTTCCCTGTCGTTCAGGGAGCATGAGGCGTACTATATTCCAGTGGGGCACTCCTATCCCGGAGCTCCGGCCCAGCTCGACAGGACCCGGACCCTGGACGCGCTGCGTCCGTTTCTTACAGATCCCGAGAAGCACAAGATAGGGCAGAACATCAAATATGATTACCAGGTGCTGCGACGTTACGGTATCGAGATGCGGGGAGTGTGGTGCGATACCATGGTGGCTTCCTATCTGCTCAATCCGGTCCGTTCCAGTCACGGTCTCGATTCGCTGTCTGTCGAATTTCTGGACCACAAGATGATTTCCTATGGTGAGGTTGCCGGAACCGGCAAGGAACAGGTGAATTTCTCCCAGGTGCCGGTGGAAAAGGCTTCCATATATTCCTGCGAAGATGCGGACGCTGCCTTCCTCCTTCGCGGAATTTTCCTGCCGCGTTTGGCGGAGGCTGACATGGAACGGCTCTACTTCGATCTGGAAATCCCGCTGGTCAAGGTCCTGGCCGAGATGGAACTGTGTGGAGTCAAGGTCGATCTGGCCATGCTGATGGAATTGTCGGACGGTTTTGCTGTGCAGTTGGCATCCCTGGAGCGGGAAATTTTCGACCAGGCAGGCTGCGAATTCAACATCAACTCTCCGAAGCAGCTGGGAGAGGTGCTGTTCGAAAGGATGGGGCTTCCCTCCGGGAAAAAAACCAAGACCAAGACCGGCTGGTCCACCGATATGGACGTGCTGACCGGACTTGCGCGTGATTACGAACTTCCGAAAACCATCCTGCAGTACCGGAGTCTCAGCAAACTGAAATCGACGTACACCGATGCCCTGCCGAGGCTCGTGGATAAATCGACCGGCCGCATCCATACCTCTTACAACCAGGCGGTGACAAACACCGGGAGGCTGTCTTCATCTGAGCCGAACCTGCAGAATATCCCGATCCGCACCGAAGAGGGGCGAAAAATACGAAAGGCCTTTATTGCGGAGGAGGGACACCTGCTCCTGTCAGCGGACTATTCGCAGATCGAACTGCGCGTCCTTGCCCACCTGTCGGAAGACCGGGTTTTATGCGAGGCTTTTGCCGCCGATGAAGACATTCACACCAGGACGGCAAGCGAGGTTTTCGATATCATGCCGGGACTGGTTACCGCCGAGATGCGCCGCCAGGCCAAAACCGTCAACTTCGGGGTAATCTACGGACAAGGTGCCTTCGGCCTGGCAAGGGAGCTGGGTGTTTCCACGAAAACGGCTAAAGAGTTCATAGAAAATTACTTTGCTCGTCACAGAGGCGCTCGGGAGTTTCTGGATGCCTGCGTCAAGGAGGCGGAAGTTAAGGGTTACGTGACCACCGTTCTCGGGCGTAGGCTGCCGATCCCCGATATCGCCAGCAAGAACGGCAACGTAAGGGCCTTTGCCCAGAGGAATGCCGTTAACTATCCGATACAGGGGTCCGCGGCCGATATCATCAAGAAGGCCATGGTAAGGGTATCCGACAGGCTGCTGAAAGAGGGGTGGAAAAGCAGGCTGATCATGCAGGTGCATGACGAACTGGTTTTAGAGGTCCCGGAGGAAGAAAAACTCGATATGGAATTGCTGGTGCGCCACGAGATGGAAAACGCCGTCAGCCTGAAAGTGCCGCTCAAGGTCGATATCAATTACGGCGGGAACTGGAGCGAGGCGCATTAATGGCGGGTGCAAGGCTGAAGGAAGCTTGTCTAAGCTTATTTTTTGCCGGATTAATTCCGATTATTTTTTTCTTGACAGTCAATACGTGAATCGGTGAATATACGACCATGAATCTTAACGGCTATTTCAACTTTTTTACCTTTTCCTTCTGGTGCGGCTTTTATTTTAGGCCGTCTGCCCGGGGTGAGGTCTGATTTAGGAGAGCCGCAATTACTAAATGACCGAAAGCCGAGGGTGGACAGAAATCCCCCCCGGCTTTTTTCGTTTCAGCACGCAAGCGAACAGTATCAGGCCGGGGGGTGAAATCCTTCCGGCCTTTTCGTTTTCGGGAACACAAGGAGAAAGGAATGATCATCGTCATGAAAGCAGGAGCAGCGAAAAAGGAGAAAAGCGAGGTGCTGAAGCGGATCAAGGAACTGGGGTACAAACCCCATGTCATTCACGGTTCGACTCGGGATGTGATCGGCGCCATCGGCGACGAACGGGGCAAACTGGTCCTCCAGTCCATTGAATCCATGACCGGGGTGGAGAGCGTGGTTCCCATTCTCCAGCCCTACAAACTGGCGTCGAAAGAAGTGAAGAAGGAACCGAGCATCATCCGGGTCAGCGACACGGTCGCCATCGGCGGCACGGAGATCGTTGTCATGGCGGGCCCCTGTTCGGTGGAGAGCGAACGCCAGATCATCGAATCGGCGCCGACGGTAAAAAGGCCGGCGCCCAGATGCTGCGTGGCGGCGCGTTCAAGCCCCGCACCTCTCCCTACTCCTTCCAGGGTCTGGAAGAAGAGGGGCTGAAGCTGCTGGCCAAGGCGCGGGAACTGACCGGCCTGCCCTTCGTCACCGAGGTGGTTAACCCGGAAACCGCTGAACTGGTGGCCGAATACGCCGACATGCTCCAGATCGGCGCGCGCAATTGCCCAGAACTTCGCCCTGCTGAAAAAGGTCGGCCAGCTCAACCGGCCGGTGCTGCTGAAACGGGGGATGTCCATGACCATCCAGGAGTTCCTCATGAGCGCAGAATATATCATGAGCGAGGGGAACCAGTCGGTAATCCTCTGTGAGCGGGGAATCCGCACCTTCGAGACGGCCACCCGCAACACCCTCGACCTCTCCGCCATCCCGGTGCTGAAGGAAAAGACCCATCTGCCGGTTATCGCCGACCCCTCCCACGGCACCGGCAATTACCATTACGTGGCCCCCATGTGCTATGCCGCCGTGGCGGCGGGGGCCGACGGACTGATCGTCGAGGTTCATCCCGATCCGGAACACGCTTCTTCGGACGGCCCCCAGTCGCTCAAACCGAAAAAATTCGCCGTGATGATGGAAAAGCTCCGTCTTTTTGCCGAAGCTGCCGACAGAATTATTCAGGCTCCATCCGGAAAGTAATTGCCCGGACCGGGGTCGCGTCTTTTCATGAGTTTGCCGGTGTTTCCGGGAGAAAGCTAAATTGCTTGCCATAGTTCACGATGTTCAGTAGTATTGGCAAAAATTCATATTAGGCAAAAATTATGAAGCTTGTGATGGTCATATCTCTACTGGTTTCCCTTTTTACCGTTGCCATTACGGCCTCGGCGACCCCCCCGGAGATGGCTGACGGACTCGTGGTCGCCGAGGCACGGCAAGCTTTGTCTGATATTCTCGAACTCTGGCGGGGCGAGCATTTCGAAGAGCTTTATCAGCGCACCATTCAGCGGGGAAATCACGGAAAGTATTATTTTCTCGAAAAGATGGTCAATTCCCTGCGCAAGCCCGCCTGTTGCTGGGAACAATTGCGAGAAGTCAAGGCTGCTTACGTGTCTCCAGACAGGGTGATACTCCTGGCAACGGTAGGTATGGAGAAGGATGGCGCAGGTACAAGGTATTTCAGCCAGTCATTCAGCCTGAGCCGGGTGGATGGAGTGTGGAAGATCCCCATGGATACAATTATTTCCCTGGCCGATTCCTCCGGCTATCGTGCAATTCCCAGGGATATCATAGAAAAGCCGGTCCCCTGAGAATTGCCTTCAACAGGGGCAGCCGGCTGATGTTGTTGACCTGGAGGGATAAATGAGAAAGCTTACTCTTGTTCTTACCTTTTTTATGCTGACCTGTATAGCGGGTCAGGTTTCGGCAAAGAAATCGCCCCCACCTGACACGGACATGCAAAGTGAAGTGAGCGCCGGGTTCGGAGAAATTCTCGACCTGTGGCGCGACGGCAGGTATGAGGATTTGTATCTGAGGACGGCCAGGCCGGGAAAACAATCCAGGGAATCCTTCCTGGACAGGCTTTCATCCTGCGGCCGACGGCCCGCTTGCTGCTGGGAAAAACTGCAGGACGTTTCGGTAACGGCAAAGGGGACTGCCGGGGCTGTCGTTCATGCCAGGGTCGGTATGGAAGGCAGAGACGGAAAGAGGGAATATGTGACAAGAAGATTCAATATGGTAAAAGAGGGCGGTTTCTGGAAAATCTCCATGAGCGACATCCTCTCCCTGATGAAAGAGGGCAGAAAGAAAAACCGCATTGAATACATCCGCAATTGAGAGCTTACCGGTTGCGAACAATCATTCCGGAAAGGAAATCCATTTATGAATATAAATATAGTCCTGACATTGTCCGGTCCTGACAGAATCGGTATTGTGGAGAAAGTTACCGGAATGCTGTTTGCCAACGGTGGCAACGTGGAAACAAGCCGGATGTCCAGGCTGGGTGGAGAGTTTGCCATTTTGATGCTGGTTTCCATGCCGCCGGAAAAACTTGCATCCCTTGAAAATGAGATGGAAATTCTGACTGCCCAGGGCTACAAAGTGACAACCACCCGTACCGGCCGTCCCCGGTCGGAACCTGATGGAAACTGGCGCCCCTGCAGGATTGAAGTAATCGGGGCCGACCACGAAGGGATAATTCATCAGGTAGCCCGCCATCTCTCGGAACGGGGCATCAACATCGAATCCATGGATACGGAGACTACCCGCGCTCCGGTAAGCGGCTCACCCCTGTTCACCATGACTGCCATGGTTGCGGTGCCGCCGGGACTAACCGGCCGGGATTGGATAACCTCCCTGGAGGATGAAGGCCGCCTTTTGAATGTGGAAATCAAAATTTCCGGGTTAACAAAAGAGTGATACTGTATCTTCAGCTAGTTACAGGTTTGCCCTGCCGGTTTTGTTAATGAACCAGGGAGGCAAACATTTCTTGACGCTTCCCCGCTCCTTCATGTAGTCTTTGAAGATGTCGAAAAATCAGGAAAAAGAAAACCGGAACTCCTCGCTCCCGCAGGTTCGCTGGAGGCCTTTTTCGCCGCCATGGAGAAAGGTGCCGATGCGGTCTACGCCGGACTGGATGAATTTTCCGCCAGGGCCAAGGCGAAAAATTTCTCCCTGCGACAGATGGAGAAGATAACGGCGTATGCCCATTCCCTCGGCCGCAAAGTTTATGTAACCCTCAATACTCTTGTCAAGGAGCAGGAACTGCCCCATCTTATAGATGTCCTTTCGGCTCTTTCCGCTATGCGGACGGACGGGGTGATCATCCAGGATATGGGAGTCTGCCGCCTCATCCGCGAATTTTTCCCGGAGATCCCCCTCCATGCCTCGACCCAGATGACTATTCACAACTCCTCCGGTGTGCTGCAGTTGGAGGAAATGGGCTTTAAACGGGTTGTGCTCGCTAGGGAGTTGCATATCGATGAAATCAGGACGATAGCGGGTTCCACGGCAATGGAGATTGAATGCTTCATCCATGGGGCCCTCTGTTTTTCCTTTTCCGGTCAGTGCTATTTCTCCTCGTTTCTGGGAGGGCACAGCGGCAACCGTGGCCGATGCGCCCAACCGTGCCGCAGGCATTACCGTCACAGGGGGAAGGAAGGGTATTACTTTTCCCCCAATGATTTTTCAAGTATTGATATGCTTCCGGAGCTTGTCGGTGCCGGTGTTTCCTCATTCAAAATCGAGGGCCGCATGAAGTCCGCCGAATATGTGGCCGGTGTTGTCGGCGCATACCGCATGGTACTGGACGCGGCGCCAGACCGGAGAGCCGGTGTTGTTGCTGAAGCAAAGGAAATTCTGAAACAATCATTCGGACGGGTTCCGACGAGGGGGTTTCTCGCTTCGCACAACCCCACCGATATCGCCACCCCTGCTCTAAGCGGCGCGACCGGCCGCTATCTGGGAGATATCCAGGCTGTGCGGGGCAAGCGGATCACTTTCACCGTCAGGGACCGCCTCCACGTGGGGGACCGGGTCAGGGTGCAGCCCAAAAAGCGACAAGTCGGGCAAGGCCTTTACCATAAAGGAGTTATATGTCGGCAATCAGCAGGTGAAGGCCGCGCGGGAAAAAAGTGTCGTTGCCACCACGGCACCCTTCGATTTCAAGGCGGGGGACCTGGTGTTCAAGGTATCGTCCGGCACCGCCTTCACCATGAGCGAGAATGCCTGCCTGCGCAAGCTGGAGTCGGTGAAACTGCTCCGGATTCCCTGTGATCTGCTCATTGCTGCGGAAGGCGAAGATATGCTCGTGACGGCGTGTGTGGATGGCAGAGAGTATTCTTTCACGTTCCCTCTCGGTGAACTGGAGCGGGCCCGCAGCGATAGCATGGAAAGTGTCCTTCGCGGCCAGTTCGACAGGACAGGGGAAACACCTTTCGTACTCAATTCCCTGGACGCTCCCCGGTTTCCGGCCATTTTCATACCCGCCGCTACACTGAAGGACATCAGGCGGGAGTTCTACCGGCAACTCGAGGAAAAAGTGGAAAAGAACGCCCGCCAACGACACAGGGACGGAAAGATGCTCGCCCTTGCCGGCCTGGCAGGTGAGGTAAAAGTCGGCAAACGGCAAAATGCAGAACTTGTGGTCCGTACCGAAAGCGTCCGCGATTTTCACCTGCTCATGCAGGAAGGCGTCGATGCTCTCTCTCTTCCGGTTTCAAAGGCCAACCTGCACCAGCTTTCCCTGTTTGCCCGGAAACTCAGGGGCAGGGAGGACCGCGTGCTCTGGCGGCTGCCGTTCATCATATTCGAAGCGGATATCGCTTTTTACAGGGATGCCGTGGAAACGATCATCAGCCTGGGATTTCGCAGGATCGAACTTTCCAACCTTTCCCATTTTCAGCTTTTAAAAGGAAAAGAAGCAGCCCTGTCTGCGGACTACCGGCTTTTTTCCCTTAACAGCCAGGCGATGATGGTATGGAAGGAACTGGGCGTCGAAGCTGTAACTCTTTATATCGAAGATGATGCGGAAAATATGGCCTCTATGCTGCGCAGCGATGTCCCGGTTTTGAAGCGGGTGCTGCTGTACAGCGATGTGCCGGCTATTACTTCGAAAATCAGGATAAAGGATGTCCACGGTGATTCGCCGGTCGTTTCCGATCGTGGCGATGAATACATGGTGCGGATGCAGGATGGTCTTACAGTGATCACCCCCGCCAGAAGGTTTTCACTTACCGCCCACAGGTGGAGGATCCAGGAGATGGGATGTTCGTCATTTATCTTGGATATCTCCCGGGAACCCAGGGAGCGCTGGAAACAGGTAATGGCAGCTTATGCCCGGGGAGAACAGATTCCGGATACGTCCGAATTCAATTTCACGATGGGCTTGATGTAGGACGGAATCAACACAGGGGAGAGGAAAGGTCTGATGGATTACCTGGTCAGGATTATTACCACGACGGAAAATGTCAGGGCACTGGCGTGTGTGACGACCGGGCTCGTTAACGAAGCCGCCCTCCGCCACGGCACATACCCGACCGCTTCCGCGGCCCTGGGGCGTGCTCTGACCGGAGGAGCGCTTCTCGGCTCGATGCTCAAGACCGGGCAGCGGGTTGCCCTCAAGTTCGAGGGCAACGGGCCGCTGAAAAAGATCCTTGTGGAAGCAGACAGCAATGGCGCGGTGCGCGGATGTGTGGGCGTTCCGGAGGTTCTCATGGTTACCGGAGAAGGCAAGCTTGATGTCGGCGGAGCTATCGGTCGGGCCGGCTTTCTCACCGTGACCAAGGACCTGGGACTCAAAGAGCCATACAAGGGGATGGTACAGCTGTATTCCGGTGAGATCGCGGAGGATATCGCCTTTTACCTGACCGATTCGGAACAGGTCCCGTCCGCCGTCGGGCTGGGTGTTTTCGTGGAGCCGGACAATACGGTTTCTGCCGCAGGCGGATTCCTGATCCAGTCCATGCCTCCTGCCGACCAGAATATAATAGACAAGCTTATGGAGCGGATCGAAAAAATGCCCCCTGTTACCCGGTTACTGAGGGACGGGAAAACGCCGGAGCAGATGCTGGATATGCTTTTTGAAGGTATTCCTTATATGACCCTGGAAAAAAGGGAGCTTGCCTTCAAGTGCAACTGCACCCGGAAAAAGATTGAAGGAGTCCTTATTTCCCTGGGGCCGGAGGAAATTTCCGATATCATCCACCGCGACGGCGGAACAGAGGTCACCTGTGAATTCTGTCGTGAGGTGTACCGTTTTTCCCGTGAGGATCTAGAAAAGTTGTCGGCTGAGACAGGATCACATTAAAATAGCTGATATTGTTATTGAATTTGCAAAGCTCAATGGGGTATTGTTGAAAAACTCTGAGTGTTAATATTTTTTTGCGGAGAATTTTACCATGAAGCAGAAAGATCAGAATAAACCGGCAAGAAGAATTCGCAGAGCATCGGGCCGCAGGCCGATGAAGGTAATTTTAGTAATTGCATTGATCCTGATGGGAATGGGAGCAATGGCATTTTCGGGATATTTTCTTTACCTGCTGAAAAAATTGCCCAAAGTGGACCGCCTTGCCGATTACAAGCCCCCTATTGTTTCCCAGGTTTTCGGTGAAAACGGTGAACTGGTAGGAGAATTCTACCTGGAAAGGCGCATTGTCGTGCCTGTCGACAAGATTCCCCGAAAACTGGTCAGCGCTTTCGTGGCTGCCGAAGATTCCAATTTTTACCGCCACAAGGGAATCGATTATTCGGGCATTTTTCGGGCCATCCTGAAGAACATTGTAACCCTGAGCAAGAAAGAGGGCGCCTCGACCATAACCCAGCAGGTGGCCAAATCGATGCTCCTTACCCCGGAAAAGAAATTTTCCCGCAAGCTCAAGAAGCGATTCTGGCCATCAGGATGGAAAAGCGGCTTTCCAAGGATGAAATCCTGTATATCTATCTGAACCAGATCTATCTCGGCGCCGGCTCTTACGGGGTCCAGATTGCCGCGGAAACCTATTTCGGCAAAGATGTGGATCAGCTCAACCTGGCCGAAATGGCGATCCTTGGCAGGGCTCCCGAAGGCGCCCAACACGTACTCTCCCATCAAACATCTTGACAAGGCAAAAATCGGCAGGCTTATGTGCTGGACAGGATGGTCAAGGAAGGGTTCATTACCCAGTCCGAAGCGGATCACGCCAAAAGCCTGCCGCTGGTCATCCATTCCCGGAAAAATATCAACAGTGACCAGACGGCCTATTTTCTGGAGCAGGTCCGGATGAAGCTGCAAGAAAAATATGGCGAGGATCTCCTCTACAAGGGCGGCTTGAGGATTTACACCACCATGGACGCCGAAATGCAGAAAGGCGCCTACGAAGGGGTGTTAACGGCCTCAAGGCGCTGGACAAGCGGCAGGGGTTCCGGGGCCCTCTCCAGTACCTTACGAAAAGCAGGTGGACGACTTCTGCCAGAAAATCGAAGACGGGATCGACGCCGTCTCCCTGCGTCAGGGCAGCATGTACCAGGGAGTGGTGACCGCCATGAACACGAGCACCGGCAGCCTTACCGTAAGGGTCGGAGACCGGACCGGTACCCTGAGCCGGAAAAACATGGCCTGGGCCGGCAGTGTCAATCTGGTGGATACCTATGGCAAGCCGGAAGGGGGAAAAGAAAATCTCTTCCCTCGGAGCGGTAATCGAAGTCATCGTTGCTACTCCGGATCTGAATAAGAAGGGCGCGGTGTTTGCACTTGATCAGGAGCCCGAGGAGCAGGCGGCGCTTGTGGCCATGGATCCGAAAACCGGTGCCGTACGGGCCATGGTCGGCGGATACGACTTCAAAAAAAGCCAGTTCAACCGGGCCATGCAGGCGAAGCGAAACCCAGGGTCTGCCTTCAAGCCGATAATCTACGCTGCCGCGCTCGACAAGGGAATGACCCCCGCCTCCATCATCGACGATTCACCCATCGAGTATCAGAGCGGCCAGGTAAAGCGTGGAAACCGAAGAATTACGATAACATCTATCGCGGCCCGGTCACCATGAGGGATGCGCTTACCGATTCCATAAATGTTGTCAGCGTCAAAATCCTCGAACAGATCGGGGTAAACTATGCCATCGAGTATGCCAAGAAGCTGGGGATCACCTCGCCGCTGGCTGCCAATCTTACCCTGGCACTCGGGTCCTCCAGCCTCACCCCGATGGAGTTGACCAGTGCCTATGCGGTTTTTGCTTCGGGAGGCTACCGGACTACCCCGTATTTCATCACCAAGGTGGTTGACGGTTCGGGTAAGGTTTTGGAGGAAATACTTGCCGCCGGTTATTCCGGTGTTTTCGCCGATTTCCTCTGCCGTCAAAACAACCGATTCCGCGGTGCGGCGCGGCCGGTCGGCCCAGCCTGGCCGGTTGTTCCCGGTGAACCGGTTCCGCTTAATGCCGTTGTACCTGCGGAAACGGCCGGGCTGCAGGCCCGGCGGGAACTCCGGAGCTCAACTGCGCCGGGCGCTGTACAGGTCATTTCGCCGGAAACATCCTACGTCATAACCAATCTGCTGCAAAGTGTGGTAAACAGCGGAACCGGACAGAGCGCCAGGGCTTTGGGCCGCCCCGTCGCAGGTAAAACCGGGACCACCAATGATATGAAGGATGCGTGGTTTGTCGGTTATGTGCCGCAGCTTGTGGCGGGTGTTTGGGTCGGTTATGACCATGAACGTTCGCTCGGCGCCGGAGGATCGGGAGGGCAGGCGGCAGCCCCGATCTGGACTGATTTTATGCAGCGCGCTTTGGCGAACACACCGGTAAAAACCTTTCAGCCGCCGCCGGATGTGACTTTCGCCGTGATAAACCCCAAAACAGGCCTTCTGGCAAGGCCCGGAACCGCCAACAGTGTCCGGGAATGTTTCATTGCCGGAACGGAACCAAAGAGTTACGATGTCGAAACACCGGTACCACCTTTTGGGGATGTGCCACAACCAGCTGTAATTACTAAATAAAATCTGTTTAAAAGAGAGCAGACCTTTTGTCCGGGCGGTTCTGTTGCCTGTCACTCTTGCTAACTTGTTGATTTGCAAGCATTCAGAGGGCTGAAAAATTCATAAAAATTTTAAATAATCACTTGCAAAGTGTATTTTTCTGTATATAGTAATGCTGAATTATCACAATAAAAGGAGGGTTGTCATGACCAAAGCAGAACTTGTTGAATCAGTAGCGAAGTCCGCCAATCTTACCAAGGCTGCGGCTGACAAGGCAGTTGGCGCATTCATCGGTGCAGTGAGCGGTGCCCTGAAGAAAGGCGACCGGGTTACCCTTGTCGGGTTCGGCACCTTTGAAGTTTCCAGCAGGAAAGCACGCATCGGCCGTAACCCGCAGACCGGTAAGGAAATCAAGATCGCTGCGGCCAAAGTTCCCAAATTCCGTCCCGGCAAAGCCCTGAAAAGTGCGGTAGCAACAAAAAAGAAGTAATAAAGCCTGCTTACTTACAGGATGAGAGACAGAACAGGGGACGCATGACACTCCCCACTTTGTGATGATATGCGTTACTGATTTGAAAAGGCCCCGTCTTTGAGACGGGGCTTTTTTTATGATCTGATGTATTTCTTTTATCTTCAGATGAGGATCTCCGGAAGAATGCTTGAACTTGTCAAAAACATCCCGAACAGGTAAAGTCTCTCTTATGGGGAGTGAAGACTTGAAGGAAGACAAAACCGCTTCAAAGCCGTGGTGGAGAGGCAAATCCTCTTTTGCCGTCAAGTGTACCTTTTTGACGGTTTCGATCCTCCTTATCCTTTATCTTGCCGTAAAAATATTTCTTTCTTCATCCTATGCAGCCGGCCTGGCTTCCGATTACCTGAGCGGGATACTGCACCAGCGTGTCGTCGTATCCGGCCTAACACTTTCCGGCACAACCTTCTCTTTAAATGGAATCGCTATCTCGAATCCGGAGGGCTTCCCAGCCGGTAAGCTTCTGGACGCCCGATCCCTGAGTGTGGCGCCGGACATCACGCAAATGATTGCCGGCAAGAGAACCCTGGCATTGCTGCGGGTTGCAGGGATGAAAGTCGAGCTTCAAAAAAATACCGCTGGAGAGTGGAATTTTTCCGAACTTGTCCGTTTTCTCTCCCGAAAAAAAAAGAAACCCGCCGCGGAATTAGTCATAAATCGCCTGATCATCAGGGACTCGACTATGAAAATAGGTGATTATTCTCTTGAAAAACTTGCCTTGACGCTAAAAGACTTTTCGACAAAAGGTCTCGCAGATTCAAAACTCGTCATTCGCGGCAACGATGAGAAAGGAAATCCTTTCAGGATGGACGCCGAAGGGAGGCTGGGGAATGACCCGGACATGCACCTTTCTCTCGAAGCACCGCACGTTTCCACGGAGACCCTCCGGCTTGCGTTCAGGGGAAAATCTTTTCTTGCCCTTGAAAAAGGCGTAGCGAATATTTCCCTTGCCGCAGGATATCGTTCCGGAGTGGCTGTCGCAAAAGGCCGGATGGAATTTGCCGGACTGGAACTGCCGCTGAAAGGACGGAAGCCGGCATTTCGCGGCAGGCTCGATTTTGCCGGACGATATGTCGTCTCACACGATGAAGCCGACCTGGAGCGAATTGTTCTCGTAATAAACGACAGGGTAAGGTTCGACGCATCGGGAACAGTGCAAAAAGTAAGGAGTGACAGAAAGTTTGCCGGCGAACTGTCCAGTAGCCGGATACCTTTGTCGGAGTTCCGCATATTCCTTCCGCCGGCGAGCGTAAAGGACATTACGTTAAACGGTACGGTAGAGTGCAGGGACCTGCGGCTGATGGGAAACGGAACAGAAGGGATTACCTCCGGTAAAGGAAAAATCCTGGTTCGGGACGGGAAAGCCGTAAAAGGAGGACAAACCCTTTTCAAGGATCTTTCCTCCGAAGCGGATATTGCACGGGCGGCGGGCGGTTGGACCCTGGATGGTACGCTTTCCATGAATGCTCGCGCCGGAGAAATTCCGCTGGAAAACGTTCACGCCCGCTTCGCTTCCCGTTTTTCCGACAGATTCAACCCTGTTTCGCTGGAAATCCCGCTTTTGAATGCAGTCCTGATGGGTGTTCCCGTTCATGGAATGCTCAGCTATTCACCGAAAATGCGGGAACCTTACACTGGCAAGCTTTCAGTAAAAAATGCCCGTCTCACGTCATTAAACAAACTTGTCAGCCTGAAAAACATCCACTTTGTCTCCGGAACCGCTGATCTGACCGTGTGGGGAAACGGAAAGGGGCTGTCTTCATTTGGCGGGAAGATGGATGCCCGTATTCGCGGTCTTAAGGGACATATCTCCGGAAAGGATTGTGCGCTTAAGGATGCAGAAATAACCTCGCATTTCAGCAGATCCGGGGCCGGATTGAGTGCAAAAGGCAGGTTCAGTGCCGATGGGGGGATCTTTGCCGGTAAAGATTTTTCCGGAAAATTCGGTTGGAGTCTCGCCGGCGACAAATTGAAGTTGAGCGATGGTGCCTTTGGTTTTGACCGCGCCCGGGCTCGCTTTGCCGCTATAAGCGGACGGCTTCCGGTTCGTGAAAAGGCCCGTGACAGGGTACGCTATCCCCTGGAGCTTGCATTTTCCGGAATGGATCTGACCATGGGTGAAACAGTCGTCAAGGACATTTCAGGCAGAGTATCCGGTGCCATCTCGCCCGGTTCCGGGAGGTTGACGGGGAGCACCTCGCTTGTCCTTTCTTCAGTAAATTACCGCAGGCGACATATCGGCTCCATGAGGATCAAGGCGACAATGTCTGGGGAAAAGGCTGTTGTGGAGACGGAAGGGACAGCTCTGGGTGGATCTTTTTCTTCCGAGGTGAAATTGGATCCCTTTTCACCGGCAAAAGGGTTTTCCTTCAAGGGGAAACTGGCTGCCGCACAGGCACTCGGGCTGTCGGGAGTTTTGCCGGACAGCTTCAAACTGGATTTTCCCTCGGGAAAAATATCCACCAGTTTCGATGGAAACTGGTCTGACGAGACGGGACTGCGGCTAGGTCTGGAGGGTTCCGGATCAGGCTTGTCGGTTGCCGTCAAGGGATGGAAAACTGTTCTTTCAGGAGCGAATGTCGAATTCAGGACTGATATTGAGGGTAAGGATTTAACGATAAAGGAGGCCGTCATCGGCAAGGGTGATGCTGTCGCCTTGAAAATTGCAGGAACTGTTGCCAATGTGGCATCCAGGTCGCGCAAGGGTGTGTTGTCCCTTGCTCTCGGAACTGTGCCGGTCAATTCCCTTCTCGACACTTTCGCCAATATCCTGCCCAGGGCTCTGCAGGAGGCGGACGGAGGGGGCAATTTCGGAGCGCAGGGCTCACTCGGATTCGACTCAGGCAAGGTTCTTCTGGAAGGGAATGCGAAATTCGAAAATGCGCGCCTGGACATCCCCTCGCAGAAAATGAGCTTGTCAGGCCTGGACGGTTCCTTGCCTTTTTCCGCGTATCTTGCCGGTTCCGGCATCGAGAAACCTTCGACTGATGCGAACTTCACCAGGGAAAATTTTCAATCGCTGTTGAAATCTCTCGGTCGTGAGGCGAAGGGAGGGAGCAGCCTGAAGATCGGCAAGGCAAGTTTCGGGGCACTGGAGACCGACGGCATATTGATGAAAATCAGGGCGGAAAAAGGACGAATCGAAATTACCTCTGTGGAATCGGCCCTCTATAACGGTACGGTGCTCGGCAAGGGCTGGTTCGTGTACGATCGCGGCCCGAATTATGGGCTGGACCTGCTGATCAATAATCTGAGCCTCAGAAGTTTCTGTCTCTCCTACCCCGCCGTGAAGGGGTACATCAGCGGTCTCCTGGACGGTATCATAAGCATCTATGGCGGGAAAGGCGGCCTTCCGGACTTGATCGGCTACATAGATTTATGGACCCGGGAGGGAAAAGGCGAAGAGATGCTGGTGAGCAAGGAATTTCTGCAGAAACTGGCCGGGAGAAACCTGAAAGGGTTTTTCTTCAGGGATGATCGTCCCTATGATCACGGGGAAATCAGCGCCTATCTCATGGACGGATATGTGACATTCGAAAAACTGGATATTTCCCACACGAATTTTTTCGGAATGAAGGACCTTAATGTATCGGTTGCGCCCGTTCAGAATATGATCGGTATTGATCATTTGTTGCAGACAATACGGGAAGCGGCTGCCAGGGGCAAGCCTGCCGTGGGCGGAGCGCCGAAGGAAACCCCGGCGCAGCCCGATATCAACTGGCTGCAATAGCCCATCGGTCGATAACTTGCTTTTCCGTTTCGCTACATGTGGTATAGTGTTACAACTCACAATCAAAGCGGGAGGTTATTATGAGGAACAATTTGGCAAAACTGACAGTATCCGTACTGTGTGCTCTTCTGGCGGCATGTGCATTTATCACGGTAAATGTCTACTTTCCGGAAAAGGACGTAAAACAGGCCTACAAATCACTGGATGATATGCTTCTCAAGCAAGGGGGCAAGAACACACCGAATGAAAACGCCGCTCCTGAAGGTGAGCCGAAACCTTCCGGAGAAAAACCGACCAGCCTCCTTGAATACAATCAGCCATTTCATGTTTCTTTTGTCCGGGCAGCATACGCGGAGGAGGATTTGGGAAAAAAACTAGCCGAAGAACTGGCGCAAATGCCGGAGGTCCAGAACGCATATGCTGATATCAGGTCGCGGATCCCTCAGCTGCACACCCTGTTCGCCAGCGGCGCGATAGGTGAAGGTAGCGGCGGTAATATCGTGGTGCTGGACAAGGCAAAACTGGGAGACAACCAGGCCCTGGTTGATTCTGTGAACAACGACCGTAAAACGGTCATTACAGCCATGGCAAAAGCCACGCTGAAAATAACCGGACAGCCGCAAAATAGCGAGACAATGAAAAAGGCTTTGATAGATTCGGCGAAAACATTCGCCTCCGTACGGCAGGAAAAAGCAAAACCGGGCTGGTTCATTCAGCTGCCCAACGGAAGGTGGGTGCAGAAATAAGTACGGTGAGCTCCGAAGAGAAAAAACCTGCTTGACATGAAAAATCTGCTTGTTACAATATTATTACAAACAGACAAGACGGCGGTGCCAGAGGGCATGCGGCCGCCAGGCAACACCCCAAAGGGGGCGCCCTGAACAGAAGAGGCTCTGTCGCAATGACAGGGCCTCTTCCCATTTCCGGTATTGAAATAATGGATCAAAAGTACAAATCCCGTTTACCCTCCTCGATTTCCTTCAGTCGTCCGGCGGTTTCGGCGCGCACCGATTCTCCCGGAATGCTTGCCAGCGCATCTCTCACCAATGCTTCACCCGCCACCCTGGTGGGTTCGTCCGCGTAGTCGATCAGGTATTCCTTGAATGTCAGCAGGGCGTTGGGCAGGCAAACGTCCTGGATTTCACCGCTTTTGGCCAGACCCATGAACCGGTCTCCGGTTCGTCCCTGGCGGTAACATGCAGTGCAATAGCTGGGTATGAACCCCTTTTCGCACAGCATGCGGATTATTTCATTGGGTGAGCGGTGATCGCTGGGTTCGAACTGCTGGCCATTATTGGTATTGCCGGTGCCGACATGTTCTTCGTAGACATTTTTATAACCGCCGACTCCGGTGCATGAGCCCGCGCTGATCTGCGAAATGCCGTAGGTTATCAGTTCGTCGCGCAGTTCCGGGTCTTCGCGGGTGGACAGGATCATGCCTGTATAGGGAACCGCCAGCCGGATGATGGCGATAACCTTCCTGAAGTCATCATCGCTTACCAGGTGCGGGAAATTGACCAGGTTGACGTCTCCGGCCGGGCGCATGCGGGGCACGGAGATGGTATGCGGGCCGACACCGAAGGTGCGGTCGAGGTGCTCCGCGTGCAGGAACATGGCCACAGTATCATATCTGAAATCATAGAGGCCGTAGAGAACGCCGATGCCGACATCGTCGATTCCTGCCTGCATCGCCCGGTCCATGGCGGTGGTATGCCAGTTGTAGTCCCTTTTCGGCCCGGAAGGGTGAAGGGTGGAATAGGTCGGCCGGTGGTAGGTCTCCTGGAACAGGATGTAGGTTCCGATATCGGCTTCTTTCAGCTTGCCGTAATCTTTGACAGTGGTGGCGGCTATATTGACATTGACCCGGCGGATGGCACCGTTGCCGTCTTTAATGCTGTAAATCTCTCCTATAACATCAGTAATGTAGTCGATGGGACAGTTGACCGGATCCTCACCAGCCTCCAGGGCCAGGCGCTTGTGGCCGAGGGATTCCATGATTTCCACTTCTCTTTTCACTTCAGCCGGCGTGAGTCGGCGACGCAGCTGTTCCCTGTTACTTGACTTGTATCCGCAGTAGGTACAGTTGTTTATACAGTAGCTGGAAGTATAGAGCGGGGCGAAGAGCACGATACGTTTGCCGTAGATATCCTCTTTCACTTTTGCCGCTGTTGCATACATTTCCTTCAGTAGTGCCGGATCACGGACTTCAAGAAGAATCGCAACTTCCGCGGCTGACAGACCTCCGTGTTCAGCCGCTTTGGCTATAATCTTCCTGACAAAGGTCACGTCCTGTGCTTTGGAGGCGGCATCGCTGAGAAGTCCGGCAATCAGTGCATCGTCGATAAATGAATCGGAAGACCGTTGTTTTTCGTCAATCATGACTCTTTTCCTCCTCCAGGGTTTTCCCGGTCAGGGCCGATTTTACGGTTATACCGGGGATGTTTCCCAGCCTGCCGGTCATGGCGCCCACCTCGTCGGTGGTCCCTTCTATGATCAGGGCGATTACCCCGACATTGGCTTCATGTCTGGGGACACCCATGCGGCCGATGACCATATGACCGAAGCTGCTGATAATAGCGTTTACCTTGTCCATTACCTGTTTAGGATCGTCAATAACGATGCCTATGACACCGATGCGTTTGCCCATGGGCGTGTTCCTCCCCGAAAAATAAAAATGCCTTCTTGCGCGCAGGGCGGAAGAAGGCATTGATTACCTTTGATGTCTCTCGCTATCCTGTGCTCAGGCCTTGCCCTTGCTTGCAGATTACGGCTTGTTTGTTCCTCCAGAGCAGGATGAAAATTGATGTTCCCGCTTTGTCAGAATCTGGTTTTTATTTATACTATATTTCCTGCCGGTTGGGAAGGGGGGAAGAAATTTTTTTTCAGAAGTGCACTTCCCTCAGTATTTTAACCACTTTCGCCACTATGTGCTGTTCACCCGGATTATATGCAAAAGGCCGGTAAATCGCATTATCCGGGGTGAACATCTCCATTTCTCCGTTGCGCCGGAACCTGCGAAAAATCCAAGTGCCCCAAAGATTCTTGATCAGTACGATTTCGTCGTGATTCATATCCCGGATCGGCTCACAGATAACCAGATCGCCGTTTTTCAGAGTCGGAGCCATGAAGTCGCCGGTCTGGTAGAGCGCGAAAGCATCATCGGCCAGGCCCGGTACAGACATCCATCCGGCAATATCCCGGCTATCGGAGTATTCCGGAAAATTTCCGGGCAACTCGTTAAATACCGGAATCCCGGCCTTCAGGCCAGTCAGCTTGAAGGGCTCGCCTTCGCCTGTAGTAAGCCAGGTTTCGTTCACTCCATGCACATGGCAAATGGCCTTGATGACGGCTTCGGATGGTGTCTTTTCCTGTCTTTCGAGGGAACATAAATACCCCTGGGAGATGCCTGCCGCAGAGGCAAATTCTTTCTGGGACAACTTCAAAGTCTTTCTGACATGCTTGATCCTGGTGTTGATACCGCTGGGGTGCAATTGCCCGTATCCTCCCGATTCCGTTGCAAACGTATCCGGAGAGCAAAAACAGCATATAGCTTGCCGAATCGTGCATAACTTGAAATTAATTTCACCTGCCCGTTATTGTGGAACTTCTGTAACTGCCGGCGACTTTCTTATTGCTTGCTTATTATATCTGATGATCGGCAATTAACACGAAATCTTGAGCTATTTTTTTAGTTCTGGTGGAAAAGGCAATTTAATTTTTTATCGAAACATCGTCTGTTCGGAAAAATGGAGTGTCGTCCGGATTTTTTTCATTCGATTGGGTTCTTTTATATATGCAGAGAAATTTTTCGGAAGTAGTGCAAAATGAATATATGTCATGTGACATTGGGGATAGGGGGCAATACAGCCGTAATCGCAGAGGATTACGGCTTATCTTTGCAAAATTGATTTTTACCTGCCCTAAAACGGGATATCGTCGTCCGGATTGAACGCGGGTTCTTCATATGAGGGCTGTTCATATGAAGGTTCTTCAGGAGTTCTGGTGCGGCCGCCTCCTTCTCCCTTGCCGCCGAGCATCTGCATCTTTTCACCTACTATTTCCGTAGTATAGCGGTCGCGGCCGTCCCTGTCCTGCCATTTCCTGGTCTGCAGGCGTCCTTCGATATACACAGTGCGTCCCTTTGCAAGATATTCACCGGCAATTTCCGCGAGTCTGCTCCAGAGTGTGATGTTGTGCCACTCGGTTTTCTCTTCCCATTCACCGTTTTTGTTCTTGAATCTTTCGGTGGTGGCTATGGAAAAACTCGCAACCGCTGTTCCTGAAGTTGTGTACCGGACCTCAGGGTCCTTTCCCAGGTTTCCTATAAGCATAACCTTGTTCAGACTGGCCATATAAGGGCTCCTTCTTTCTTCAATTCATTTATTTTCGTGTGAAGTGCCAAAATCTTGTGTCACACAGCATAGACAATTTTCACAGGAACATCAATTATCGTTCGGCTAAATCAGGCTCAAGGCATACTACATCAAAAATTATGCCTCGGCAAAACAAAAGTTTCCCGGAGTATTTTCAGATAATGGACACACTGCTAGCAGCATATCCGTCCGCCAAAATTCACCTTTTCCTCAACAATGTAATGATTGAAGACAAGGTGATTCGCCAAAAAAGACATACGGACCATTTGTTTCTTAATCTTTATTTATTGAAAAGAACCTGAATGCCATGGTTGTCTGTCATGATCCTGCAGGCGGGGAAAACATTATTTGAAGCATCGAATACAAGGCGGACCTTGTACGGATATGTTCCGATACGGACTCTTTTAATGCCAAACCGATTTACCGGAATGAGATTTCTCTCCAGAGAGTTTTTGACACCGAATACTTCTACAACCAAACGCTGTGGCCCGGTCAGCTTGAAAAACTTGAGGTTGTCATCATTAAATCCGTTCAGAGCTATTGCAATTCCATTTTGAATGAAATTAATTCCATATATCGTATTACCTGATGTGTCTTTCCCGGGTTCTTCGGCCATGTTCCGGTAAGTTTTGTCTGCCTTCGGAAAATTGGAAAGTTTGGGAGTTCCAGTTTCAGTCAGAGAGGAACCTGGGGCAGCAGCTGTTGCTGCGGCCACAGGCGAAGGCTCAGTTTTTGCGGCTGGAGTGCCGTTATCTGGTCCATGCCGTTTAGCCGCGGACGGTATATCCATTTTTCTTATCGGTTTGTAAATGTTCGATCGTTCGGGACCGATCCGTTTCTTTCCCTTTCGACATCTGTCTTCATTCTTTTACCGGGCTCCGCAACAGTCAATATTATTTCTTTTGCGCTGGAAGTACCAGTTTGTGCGGAGAAATCAACGCTCCGCTTCAGCTTGAATATAATCCGGGTAAATGTACGACCGTCTGATTTCTGCTTGATGATATCAATCTGGCTGACCAGAGATGTGCTGGTTTTCACTGGGGTTTTAAACGGACTGAGGACATCGGAATAAAGATCGACAACTGCCCGGGGCGGCTCGGCAATATTGTAAAGCCTGTATTTCAGGGGTTTGTTTGCAAGAATAATAATTTGGGTGTTATTCTTGAGAATTTTAATGTCCTGCAAGATTGCCGGGGTATTATCAGCTCCGGGTTCTTTGCTGAAATTATCGACTTGAGCACAGCTTGTCTGACAAAGCAGGCAGGCTGCCATCAGCCATTTTATGACCATTGCCGTAACGGAGAGTGTCCCGGTTCCTGTCGTCAGCTTTCGATCTGCGGCGAAAAATTTGGAATCCATTCGTATCCCTCTGCCCAAAATTTGCAAGAAAGCTTCTTTACCGTCCAATCAGATGTAGTCGAAGATACATGTACAACTTTACTGAAAAATACATGAACTTCAAGTCCCGTTTTCTTGCCAATGATATTTGTGACAGCAAATTGTGTCATTTACCGGCCAGTTTATTAAGATATGAATAATTATAATATGTAAAAAGTGTAAATGGGAGTGTAAACAGTACGTTAAGGTTTTTTTTAATGTTAGCTTCCAGGTTTTGCAACCTGTGGATATAACAAGAAAATGTTAATGGTATCGCTTTTGCTAAATCTTTTTACAAAAAGGTAAAGGCCGATTGATTCAACCTGTAAACTCAAAGCATTTAATTGATTAGAAATTGTAGTAAAGGGATGGATATTTTATCCGAGTCCGGACATGGAAAATTATATTTACCCGGCTCGTTTTAAAAAAACGAGCGGAAGATTTGCTTGAAATTAAAATTTATTACAGAAAATATTTTTTCCAAAATGTTGCTATATATGGCTTTGGGGTTAGTTCAGGGCATTTGTGGTACACACATTATATTAGTATAATTAATTAAACTGTAATTGTTTTTTATCTACATGGTGCGCAGTCTTTTTTAATTGACCTTGGAGGAAGCAAGTATTGACAATATTTAATTTTTTTATAGAATTAATTGTCAATAATATAGTGTTTGAACAAAAGCGCGTATTTACCTCCACGATAAAAACTCCTCAAACCGGACGTCCTTGATGCTTTACAGGGGATACTTAGAACATTTTTAACTCCTGATGCTTCGCTTTTACCGATACAGAGCTGCCCACGGTTTTCACAGTCTTCCTTGTTTCCTGACAGGCCTGAGGCGCCATGATCTCCTGGTACCTTTCGTTGTGGAGAATGAAGATGTCGAGACGAAAAATACTTTGTATCTGCATTGATAACAAGTCCAATCCCCCTGTGAAAGAACTCGGCAAAGAGGGGTGGGATCTCTTGACGGCGACGGATATAGAGTCGGCAAAGTCATGTCTCAATGAAAAACCCAACTGTTATGTCGGGCTGTTTTATGTCGAAAAATTCGGTAAGACAACCCTGGAAAAATTTGAAGAAGTTCTGCTGCTGGACAGCCATATGGAATGGATCGCAATCTTGCCGCCCGGCTGCCTGCAATCAGAGGACCTATGCAAGTTTATCCTCGAAAATTTTTATGACTATCATACCTTGCCCCTGGATATGCCACGTCTCCTGGTGACCCTCGGACGGGCATTCGGCAAGGCCCGCCTCAAAAGCAGTCTGGCCATACGGAATCCTCATATCGGAGAGTTTCAGATGATCGGTATAAGTCCGGTGATGCAGGAACTTTATGCCAATCTGCGCAAAATCCAGAATACCGATTCATCTGTCCTTATCAGGGGCGAAAGCGGTACCGGCAAAGAACTTGCTGCGCGGGCGATACATCAGTACTCGGCGCGCTGCCGGGAGCCCTTTGTGGCGGTAAATTGCGCGGCGCTGCCGAGCCACCTCATACAATCCGAATTGTTCGGTCATGAGAAAGGAGCATTTACCGGTGCAATACAACAGGAAATCCGGACGAATCGAGTCGGCCGCGGGCGGGACGGTTTTTCTTGATGAAATTGGAGACCTGTCACTGGATCTGCAGGTAAACCTGCTGCGTTTCCTGCAGGAAAAGACCATCGAGCGGCTCGGTTCGAATCAAACTACGAAGGTTGATGTGCGTGTTATTGCAGCCACCCATGTGGATTTGGAAAAAGCCGTGGAAGAGGGCCGTTTCCGAGAGGACCTCTTTTACCGGCTCAATGTCCTTAAATTGAAAATCCCTCCACTGCGTGAACGGAACGGTGATATAGAGCTGCTGGCGAGGACCTTTTTCGAGGAATATTCGGGAGAAAGGAACCACACGGTCAAGGGTTTCAGCAAACAGGCCCTGCGCGTCATGTCTGTTTACGAGTGGCCGGGAAACGTGCGGGAGATGATGAACCTTATCAGGAGTGCAATGGTGATGTGTGAGAACCGCCTGATTACGCCGACAGATCTCGGACTGGAGAAGCGGGCCGCGCCGAGGAACGTGATATCGCTGGATGACGCAAGGGACAAGGCGGAACTTGAGGTTATCCAGCGTTACCTGCATATCAACAATCACAATATATCAAAAACTGCCAGAGATCTCGGGGTTTCCCGCGTAACTCTGTACAGACTTATCAATAAATTCAATATAATAATTTAATAGAAATGAATTAAAGCCGCCAATTGGCGTCCAATGCAAGAAAAGGGGGAAAAGATGAGAACACGTCTGCAAATGGCTACATTACTCTTCGCTGTCAGTATCGCTCTCCCCAGTTATGCCGGCACTTCGCCGGGTCAGTTACAAACGGATGAAGTCAGGCAACTGAGACAAATCGTCGAGCAACAGGGCAGGCAACTGAAAGAACAGAAGTCCCAGATCGAAGAATTGCGCGCCATGGTCGGAGTGGCGACAAAGCCCTTGAAATCCGTGGTAAGGGTGAAAACGGTCGTTATCAGAAGGATGCTGCCCGGGTCGAACGTAAAAACAAAGAAAATAAGGAAGACGGGAAACAGGCAGCCACGCAGTCCGAACAACTTCCCGAGAAACCTGTCGGGCGTGCTCCGGAGAATCCGGCTGTTACGAAGCAGTACAAGGAAATTGATGCAATTTTTCGCCAGCAAGGTGTTCTTACGCCGAAAAAAACCCTTGTGCTGGAGCCTTCTTTCCAGTATGCCTTTTCCTCGTCCAACCAGGTTATCCTGAGCGGATTCACCATAATTCCCGCTCTGACTGTTGGTCTGGTTAATACCCAGAGAGTGGAACGCAACACTTACATCCCGGCAATTTCTGCCCGCTATGGCCTGACCGATCGACTTGAAATGAATCTTTATGTGCCTTATGTATTTCGAGATGATTCCACTGTATTTACCCCGCTCAATGTTCCGGAAGGCACTCAGCAGGTTTTCAACGCCAGGGGGAACAATCTGGGTGACATTCAGTTCGGCCTTCGCTACCAGTTCAACTCGGGGTCGAACGGTTGGCCCGATTTTGATCGGAGGGCTCCTTGCCAAGACGCCTACGGGAAAAGATCCATTTAATGTAACGACCGATCCGAATACCGGGATTCAGAAAGATCTGCCGACCGGCACGGGATTTTGGGGGATACAGCCGAGCGTGTCTCTTATATTCCCGTCCGATCCTGTGGTTTTCTTCGGTTCGGCCAACTACCTGTATAATTTCCAGGATGACTATCCCGTAAACGGAGTATCTACCAACATCGAGCCGGGCGGGACGTTTGGTTTCAATTTTGGTATGGGCTTCTCTTTAACGAAAAAACCTCGCTCAGTATCGGCTATGAACATTACATAATTTTCCCGACCGAAGATTCACAATAGTTCCGTGGTAATAGCTCCTGTGGCAACTCAGACCACCACTCTGGGAAGCCTGGTGTTCGGGGCTTCCTACCGGCTGAGTGACAGGGCAACCATTAATTTTTCTCTTGAGGCGGGAATTACCAATGACGCGCCTGATATACAACTGACCGTTCGGGTTCCTTTCAGCATTTAAACGCGCGTTTCATTTAAAGAATGCCACTGACCAGGTTGAGAGTGAGCAAAGTCTCATTTTTTAACCTGGTTTTTTTGCAGGAATAAGGTTAAGTTCGAATTTTCATGGTGGAGATCAGCGGACAGGACCGGGAAGATACCGGCTCAGATGAAAGGAACGGCCCTTATTGCCAGACAGTTTCAACCATGTTGGAAAGGTCCTGTTTGATTATATTGGAATGGGTTTTGTACTATATTTCTGAAGTTAAAGCATCCATGCCGTTTCGATATTGCCAGAGGATTTTTAATAAGACAGGCTCGACCATTCCCCTTATATGAATTCATTTGGGTATGGGCTGAAGATTGTAGCTGTAAGTTTGATTCGGTGGGGGCACGTCGTGCTGATACACTCACCACGTTTCATTTCAGGGCATAAAATACATGTCTTGTTCCTCTGAAATCTTCTCTCAGGGCCATCGTGCTTACCATTCCATTTGGCCGGGTCCCTGACGGGATCGCGTCCAATAACCGCCCAGCCAGTCGATCTGTGGAACGCTTTTATTTTGCCTGCGGCAATGAGTTGGCTGAGCAGATGATACGGTATTTCCTGATATTCGCTATTTTCATGCATGATAACGGGAATTTTCATATGCGCACTCCGTTTCGGAATTTGTCAAAGGCCTGTAACTGATAAATAATTTTTCTTCGAATATGACCTCTCCACTGATAAGTTCCATCTTCAAGCTTTGCAACAAGCGGGTGGTCTCATGTGCTGCTTTCTGCGCTGGATTCAACCTTGAAATTGATAATAAAGCGCCCGGTGAGGGCCGGGCATCTTTTAACAAGCCGGAATCCAGTCCCAAAACGCCTGTTCGCCGGCTGCATATGGCAATAATAAGAGTGATTTTCACAACGAAAAAAGTACCTTCGGAACGGTCTCGAGACCACCTTGAGTGCTGTTATAAAGCCAACGGATTTTTCACAGAACAACTAATGCAACATGTTGATGAATTGCTGCCTCAGATTTGCCGAGATATTCATTTGACGAAACATGCTGACACTGTTTGTTGTCAAATTCAAAACAGTCATGTTCTGAATGACTTTCTGGTTTGCATTGTTCTGGATCAGAGTCGCGTTGCCGGCGTTTCCTACGATGGTGGAGCCGCTGCTCTGTGGAGCCGGCATCTGACTGCCCTGTTGGATAAGTACCGGATTACCGGTGTTTTGCACAGCCGGAATTGCTTCGGCCTGTTGAGTGCCGGTCTGTGCCTGCGGAGTATTGTTGACTGTTGCAGGTGGTGGAGTTGCTGCCGAAGTTATTTCCGGTACTGAAGTGGTTACTGGTGCCGGTGCTGTTGCCGGGGATGAAACTGGAACTGATACTGGAGCTGTTGCCGGAACCGATGTCGGAACTGAGGCTGTATTGCCAGAAACCGCTCCCGGCGCATTTGTTTTTGGCAGCTCGACTGCCGGTGCATTTTTGAATGAGCCGTTAAGATTTGCCATGTTCGGAATATTCAGTGAACTAATGGTCTTCAGCACACCATCAACAAGCACGGCTTTTATGATTCCCATTGAAAACTGAAATCCGTTGTTAGTTATGAAACCACCGCGCATGGCATCCAGTTCCGGGTTTGAAACAGACTGGCGGTCTGCAAGGATATACTGGCCCGCGGAAGCCGGCAAGCCCCCGCCCAGGAAAAATATTCCTGCCAGCAAGATGCTTCCGCCAATCCTTTTATTCCATAACTTTCTCATGGACCTATTCCTCCCGGCCCTGGCATGAGCATGGTTATATTTGCCAGGGCACTGTCCCTTAATGCGAGACCTGTGGGCGCCTTTGCTTTTACCCGGCGCCATTCTTCCATTCGGTTGAAATTGTTTTTTGTCAAAATATTCTTGTTGCGAATGATAAATACCAGGCCGTTCCACATTTTTTCGAACTCTTCACGCGGGATAACTCTGGTTCCCGCAGACGGGTCTCCCACCAGCACCTTTTTGCCGGTTACTCCCTTTACCACCACAAAATGGTTGTAGCCTTTGATGTTGATCAGAACGATTGCCGGTACATCCGAGACTGCCAACTGGTCGAGTGAGACATAAAAGCCGTCCGCATGATAACCGTTGGCTTCGAGGTAGCGTTTCATATCAAGCAGAGAAAAGCCCTCCCTTCGGATCTTTGCCTGATTGCCGTGCTTGTACATCCAGATAAAGACTTCCTGTTCGGTGACCGTGTCTTCGTAATGAAAGGTAAGAAGGGTTGCCAGCGCTGCGGAGCCGCAGCTGAAATCATATTGCTGATGGATTGTCGAAAGGTAACGCGCCTCTTTCAGGCTCGTTACCTTACCGACAGTGAAACTGCCGCCGGATACCCCGGGTACCACGACCGTGCCTGCTTCTGCCAGGGAAACAGCTGCTGTGAGAGCTAAAACAAAGATTACCGCTCCAATTGCCGGGTAACTTTTCATGGCGTCCTTCTTATCAGTGTGCAATTACATTGACAATCAGGTCATTCTGAATAAGCACCTGGTTGCCGGAGTTCTGGATGACCGTGGCAAATCCGTTCATGTCTTTAAAAGCGTCGCCGGCTATTGAGTTGTTGCCGGTCAATGCCATGCTGTTTGATCCGACCGCTATCGAGTTGTCACTCTGGCGACCGTTCATGTCAACATTGCTGAGAATCGAGTCCAATTTGTCGATCTGCAGGGCCTGGCGTCCCGACAGGGAGCCCAGGTTATCGCTCGGCAGGGCTTGTCCGAAGCCGGAAATATCCAATGATGACTGATCTTGCACCGGAGCCGGAGAGGCTTGCCCCGCATTCGACTCATGCGCAGTAAGCACACAGCCGATGAGAGCAATTACAGCTATTAAAAAGAACTTGATAATTCGCATCTTCTCCCGCCTCCTCTTGGGTTCCTTGACTTTTTTCAGTACTTCGGAAATCTGGTGGCGGCTCAACCGCCACCAGATTTCTGCCTGCGGTTATTGTGTAGCCCCGTTGACATTCACTGTTGCCTGAACATTTACAGACTGCTGGAACAGAGAGTTAATACCGGTGTTCATGGCGACGGAGTTGATGCCGTTAGCGGTTATCGAGCCGGCCAGGTTGTTGGCACCGGTTGCAAGAGAATAAGACGCAGCCTGTACCACGCTGTAATCGCCGGTGGTTGCGCTGGCATCCTGGTCGGCAGCGTTGGCTTCACTTGCCAGGTTGACGCCTAATGCCTTGTTCTCTGATTTCGACCCATTGGCTCCGAGTGCCAGGTTGGCTTCGCCTGACTTGTTTTTGCCAATGGCTTTGTCTGAGCCGTTTGCTTCGGCTTCTGTATCTTCGGAGTTGTTGGCTGTTGCAGAGTGGCCACCCTGCAATGCGGCGTTACCCTGCAATGCGGCGTTGCCCTGCAATGCACCATTACCCTGCTCAGTACCGTTACCCTGCAGTGCGCCGTTAAATCCGTTAGCCTTATTCTTCTGTAATGATACGTTTAGAGCGGACCCGCCTTCGTTACCGTATGCTTTCATCTCGGTGCCGTTTCCCAATGAAATCTGGTTGTGCGATACTTCGCCATCCAGTGTGCTGGTGGCGACTGCAACTCTGACATCAGAAATATGGATACTGTCATCCACGCTAGCTGTCGCACCGTTGTTAGCTACTGCATTGTGTAAGCCATCCGCTTTGGCATCGCCGTTGTTGCGGGAAGTTGCATCTCCGGTAACGGAGGCTGCGTTGTCTTCACCGATTGCGTTAGCCTTAAGATTGACGGCGAGTGCATCTCCGGTGTTGCTTGCAGCGCTTCCAAAAGCGGCAATGGCGTTCTTGTGGCTTGATTTGTCGTTGCCGATATCGGATATTTTGTTGTTGTTCAAACTGTCTTTTACGGCAATTGAATCATCAGCAGCGACGTTGTTGCCGTTGAGGTTGTCGCTAGCGGCGATGGATTGATCATTGGCAGCCGCCTTGCCGGAAACATCGTCGTTCAGCAGTTTGTTGCCGTTGAGAGTGTCATTTACGCCGACGGCGGTTGAGTCGTCAAGGGCAACAGGTACAACTACGTCCAATGCCATCGCTTTCCCGTAAATACCGAAAGTCAGAAGAGCAATTGCTGCGGGTACTGCTAAAGCGTACTTTTTCATAACTACCTCCTTTTTTTGTTTGGTTAAAAGGGCACGGTACCATGCCAGCGCTGTTGATTATCTTATAAGGCAATACCCGTACCAATATTGTTTGATGCTGTAACATGCTGATATATCACAATATTTATTTGATTCCTTTTAAACCTTATGTTGGCCTCTACATAACGGTTGTAAAGATGCAGTTACACTTTTCCTGCTGATCAGGATTATTATGTTCTAAGGTGGGTATATTTAAGGGAAATTTCATATGGAAGCATTCAGCAATTTTGTAAAGGTTATGATACAAAAGAGTTTTTTGCTTTACGGAAAAGACTTTAACTAGTTGTAATAACAAGATAAATAGTGAGTTTGACGGAGTGGGGCGTGGGTTTTGCTCATGATTTATCCTGAAGAATTGACGTGCGGGATTGATGAATGTGATGAAATGTTCCGGATTTACCGTATCCAGATAAGCCGGTTGCCCCTGGAAACGCTTTGGCAGGAAAAAGTTATATTTATTTGACTATATTCGGAAAAAAAAGTAATTTAACGGGGATATCCTACCGGAGCGGGACATGTTCAGAGGCGCGATCTTTTTATTAGTTTTCATACCTTTCACACTTTTCATAATCATTACCGGGGTGCCGATTACTTTTATCGACCCTACCGGGTCGTTTCTTCATAACTACGCAAGATTGTGGGCCAGATTCGGACTTTTTCTTGCCGGAGTAAAACTGGAGATAGGCGGAATCGAGAAAATTCCACTGGATCAGCCGCTTATTTTCATGGGCAACCACCAGAGCAATTTCGACATACTTACGCTGTATGCCGCGCTGCCCGTCCACTTCAGCTGGATAGCAAAGGAAGAACTCTTCAAAATTCCCTTTTTCGGATATGCCATGCGTCGCGCCGGCTATATCCCTCTCGACAGGAGCGACGGCCGCCGCGCACTGAAGAGTATGGATGAAGCTGCGCTAAAGATCCGCAACGGTGTGAGCGTGGTGATTTTTCCGGAGGGTACCCGTACTCTTGACGGAAATCTCCTTCCATTCAAAAGGGGAGGGTTTCTTCTGACAGCCAAGGCCGGCGTGCCGATTGTCCCGTTTACCATAAACGGCACTGCCGCAATCAACCCGGCCAAGACGATCCGGTTGAGAAGGGGCAATGTCCGTATCAGTTTTTCGGATTCCATAGAAACCACCGGTGCAACCGGTAAAAAGCGTGACGACCTGATCGATCGTGTGAAGGATGCAATCGAGCGGGAATTGGAAAAGTAGCGGATGCTGTTGCATGTTTTGATGATAGCGGCAGGAGTTGCCGCGATCTTCTGGGGTCTGCCGGCGGCACACCGGTTGAAAAGCCCCATGGATATAGTCGCGGCCCTGGTCACTCTTGCCGGGATGACGGTTGCGCTTCTCGGCGTGCTTCTCCTGACGGTGCCGGGATTCTTTCAGGGATGAATAGAATGCAAAAGACTAATGGCATCACCGTGAACATAGCAGTTATCGCGGTAATTTGCGTGTTGCTCATCTGGGGCGAAACCTACCGGAGGCAGCGAACCCAGTTTTACAGAGGGGAAGAGGCACAGGCGAAAGGCGATTATATCGCCGCCATCGCGGGCTATGATTCGGCTATCCACATGTATACCCCCGGCAGTTCCCTGATAGGCCGGTCCGCGGAACGCATCTGGGATTTGGGCGAGGATTCCGAGCGGGCCGGGGATACCAAGCGGGCGCTAATTGCATACCGTTCCCTGCGCAGTTCGTTTTATTCCATACGGGGTTTCTTCACTCCCGGCAAGGAATGGATCTCCCGCTGTGATGCAAAAATAGCCAAACTGGTTAACGGGACCCGTTCCTGAACATGCGAAGTAAAACCCTGAAGAGTCTGTCAGGAAATAATACCCCCATCTTTGCCATTCGTTCCGGCGGATGAATCAATACGAAAAGACTATTCCATGACAGTTGAACCGAACGAAATAGAAGGCCTCAGGATCGTGCCCCTGGGCGGGTTGGGCGAAATCGGCCTCAATATGATGCTCTTCGAGTATGGCGACGATATCATCATCGTCGACTGCGGCCTCATGTTTCCGGAGGCTCAGATGCTCGGCATCGATCTGGTGATTCCGGATATATCCTGCCTCAGGGAAAAAAGCGACAGAGTCCGCGGCATACTCCTCACCCACGGCCATGAAGATCACATCGGCGCCCTCCCGTTTATCCTGGAAGAACTGCCTGTCCCCATCTTCGGGACGGCCCTGACCCTCGGTTTCGTCCGCGAGAAGCTGAAAGAATACAACCTGGACTCGCAAACCGAATTATGTGTGGTCAAGCCGAGGGATACGGTTTCCATGGGCGCTTTTACCGTCGAATTCATCAGGGTCTCCCATTCGATTGTAGACGGCTGCGCACTGGCAATTCGCACTCCCGAAGGAGTGGTCATTCACACCGGGGATTTCAAGCTCGACCAGACCCCGGTGGACAAGGAGCTGACCGACCTCGCCACTTTTTCACGTTATGGCTCCGAGGGTGTGCTGGCCTTGTTGTCGGATTCCACCAATGTCGAGAGAGAGGGGTACACGCTCTCCGAAAAGCTGGTCGGGGATGCATTTCAGGACATATTTCCCCAATGTGGGGGGCGCATTATAGTTGCAGCGTTTTCCAGCAATATCCACCGCGTGCAGCAGGTGGTCGATGCGGCGGAGCGCCACGGGCGCAAGGTGCTCCTCAACGGGCGCTCCATGCTGGCCAACGTACAGATTGCAAGGGAACTCGGCTACCTGAGGGTCCCCGAGGGACTGTTGATAGACCTGAAAGAGCTGCCGAGGCTGCCCAAGGAAGAGGTCTGCATGATAACCACCGGTTCCCAGGGGGAGCCGATGAGTGCCCTGACCCGCATAGCCAAGGACGACCACAAGCAGATCAAGCTGGAGAAGGGCGACACGGTTATCCTCTCCTCCAAGTTCATACCCGGTAACGAAAAAACCATTTCCGACCTGATCAATCATCTCTACCGGCGCGGAGCCGAGGTTTATTACGAAAAGGTATCGGAAGTTCATGTCTCCGGTCATGCCAGCCAGGAAGAGCTGAAGCTGATGCTCAATATCGTGAAACCGCGCTATTTTGTCCCGGTCCACGGGGAGTTCCGTCACCTGGTCAAGCATGTACAGCTGGCCAGAAGTGTCGGGATCGACGAAGATCGTTGCATCCTTGCCGTCAACGGCGATATTATCTCATTCTCCGGAGGAAGCGGTGGCATCTCCGGCGCCGTGGAATCGGGCCGGGTCTTCGTTGACGGAAAGGGCATTGGCGATGTGGGAGAAGTGGTGCTCAAAGACCGCAAACACCTTTCCCAGGACGGTATGGTTGTGGTAATAATCGTCATCAACCAGGCAACCGGTGAGATCATCTACGGCCCGGATATAGTGAGCCGCGGCTTCGTCTTCGAAGACGAAAGCCAGGATTTTCTCGATGAGACGAAAAAGGTGGTCCTGGACACGCTTGCGGCGCACAGCGCGGAGGTCATGGCAGACTGGAACGAAGTGAAGATGGAAGTGCGTCGAATTCTGCGCCGGTTCTTCAACAAGACCATCGAGAGAAGGCCGGTGATACTGCCGGTAATTTTGGAAATTTAGTATAAATTCAGCTGCAGGCGGCAGGCGGGTTGCGTATGGAAAACGAAAAAAAAGACATTCTGAAGAAAGAAGTAAAAGGGATTCTTCTGGGGGCGCTCGGGTTGTTCCTTCTCATCGCCCTGCTTTCGTTCAACCCCGGTGACCTTTCGTTCAATACCTATACGTCCGAGGCGGGGGTTCACAATTTCGGGGGGAAACTGGGCGCAAATGTTTCCGACCTTTTCATGCAGCTTTTCGGAATCGCCTCCTATACAATCCCCTGCGCGCTTCTCTTTCTCACCTACAGGCTTTTCCGCTGCAAGGAGTTCAGGTGGCGGGCCTACAAAGGGGTTGCTTTCCTGGTGTTCCTGGTAACGCTGTCGGCGCTCCTTGCTTTCGTATTCAGCGGAGAGACCACCGTTGTTTTCGGCAGGGAAATGCAGACCGGCGGCGGAGTCGGCTGCAAGACCGCAACCCTGCTCAAAACCTGGCTAGGTGTTCCCGGCGCATTGTTGTTCCTGGTTCCACTTTTTGCAGTTTCTATCACCGTATTGTCCCGCTTCTCTTTCGTCCTGTTTGCCGGATGGGGGGTGTCCTCCCTGCGGCTCCGCTGGTCCCGCTACCGGGAAAAACGTGCTCTTAACCGGAAGCTCATGGAGGATTCGCCAGGCAAAAAGGAAGAGCGCTACGCCCCACAGATCAGGCCAGTTCCGGTTGCCCCTGCGACTCCGGCGCCGGTGCTGAAAAAGGAAAAGCAGAAAGACGACAAGAAAAGCGCGCCGGTGCAGGAATCATTCGAATTCGTCAAAAGCGACGGCTCCTACCGTACCCCGCCCTTGTCTCTCCTGGATGCTCCAGCTGTCTCTGAAAAGCGCCTGGATAAAGAGGTCCTCTCCATGAACGCCCGCCTCCTGGAAAAGAAGCTGAAGGATTTCGGGATCGATGGGGAAGTTGTGGAGATATGTCCGGGGCCGGTGATCACCATGTACGAATTCGCCCCGGGGCCCGGAATAAAGGTGAACCGCATATCCGGGTTGTCCGATGACCTGACCATGGCCCTGCAGGCCCTGTCCATCCGCATTGTCGCCCCCATACCCGGCAAGGGTGTGGTGGGCATCGAGCTGCCGAACCGTGAGCGCGAAATGGTATTCCTCAAGGAAATTTTCGCATACGATGATTTCCATCGCGGCAAAATGAAGCTTCCCCTTGCCCTGGGCAAGGACATCGCGGGCAATCCCATCGTTACCGACCTGGCCCGCATGCCCCACCTGCTGGTGGCAGGCGCTACCGGCTCCGGCAAGTCGGTCTCCATCAACACCATGGTCCTTTCCATCCTCTATACGGCGACGCCGCAGGATGTGCGCATCATCATGGTTGACCCGAAGATGCTGGAGCTGTCCATCTACGAGGGGATTCCCCATCTCCTGCTGCCGGTGGTGACCAATCCGAAGAAGGCCTCGCTGGCCCTGAAATGGGCGGTGAAAGAGATGGAGCGCCGCTACCGCCTGATGAGCGACAAGGGCGTGCGCAATATTGATTCCTATAACAAGAAGCTGGAGCGGGACGAAAAGGAAGAGGATAACGGCGATATCATCGTCGTGGATGACGTCATCGAAGAAGGCGAGGCTCCGCTCGTCGGCAATAGCGGGGAATTTCCGGCCACTGAAGAGGAGCTGGAACACGGCCACCTTCCCTATATCGTGGTAATCGTCGATGAGCTTGCCGACCTGATGATGGTCGCCGGCAGGGAGGTGGAAGAATCCATCGCCAGGCTGGCGCAGATGGCCCGCGCCGCCGGCATCCACCTGGTGCTTGCAACCCAGCGGCCGTCAGTTGACGTCATTACCGGCCTTATCAAGGCCAATTTCCCCGCCCGCATGTCCTTCCAGGTTTCGTCGAAGATCGACTCCCGCACCATCCTCGACTGCAACGGCGCGGAAACCCTGCTCGGCGCCGGCGACATGTTGTTCCTGCCGCCCGGAACCGCGAAAATGCAGAGGATCCACGGCGCTTTCGTCTCGGATGCCGAGGTGCAGCGGGTCGTGGATTTTCTGAAGAGGCAGGGCAAGCCCGTGTACGAGAAATCCATCCTCGAAATGAAGGCGACCGATGACAAGGTTGACGAGGACGATATTATCGACGAGCGCTATGACGACGCCGTGGCCCTGGTCGCCGAGGCCCGCCAGGCCTCCATCTCCATGATCCAGCGCCGTCTCCGCATCGGCTACAACCGCGCCGCCCGCATCATCGAAAAGATGGAGCAGGAAGGGATCGTCGGGCCCAGCGACGGCACCAGCAGGCCGCGCGAAGTGTTCATCAACAAGCTGTAACCCCCCTGGAATCCTGATATTGTTGAAGAGGATGCTTGAGCTTAGAACTCTGCAACAGGTGTTGCCTGAGACCGCCTGCATGTCTTTCGGGGAAGAATGTAAAATAGATTAATTCCGATCGTTCTCCGTTGTTCAGGGTTGCCATGTTCTTTCCTCCTTCGCGTGGTGCGTTCTACACAAGGGGTTCCAGTTTGGACAATATGGTGGGAAGATACTCCGCAACCGTCGGATGAATATGCATTGCGCGCTGTATTGTCGTATACGGCGCCTTCGCATACATGACGTCCAGCAATACGTGAACAACTTCATCGCCTCCGGTTCCGAGAATCGCAGCGCCCAGAATCTGTTTCGTTTCCGCATCAACAGATATCTTGATGAAACCTTGCGTCTCGCCTATTTCAAAGGCACGGCTCACTCGGCTCATGGGATATTTCGCAACGAGTGCGGCGCGCCCGGACTTCCGTATTTCGGCGTCCGTCATGCCGCATCGGCCCAGCGGCGGATCCGTAAACAAAGCATACGTCCGGATTCGGTCCGACACGCGGCGATGGTCTGCGTTGAGGAGATTATCGGCGACGATCTCGTAGTCGTTGTATGAAGTATGCGTAAAGGCGCCGCGGCCGTTGCAGTCACCCAGGGCCCAGATACCGGGGACGTTCGTTTGCAGTTGATCATCGACGATGATGTAGCCGCGCTGGTCGGTCGCAACCCCGGCCCGGTCGAGGCCAAGGTCGTTAGTGTTGGGAGTGCGTCCCACCGCTAGAAGAACGTGAGTGCCTGATACTTCCGGCGCACCATCGGTGCATTCCATGCCGACGGCGATACGGCTGTCGCGCTTCGCCAGTGTTATGCATTTTGCATTCGTCTGAATCCGTATCCCCTCGAGCTCCAGGATCTTCCGCACGGCTTCGGAAACATCTTCGTCTTCACGTCCAATCAGGCGCGGCCCCATCTCCACAATCGTGACTTCGCTCCCGAACCGGCGATACATCTGACCGAATTCCAACCCCACATAACTTCCGCCGACAATGACGAGATGCTCCGGCAGGAAGTCGACATCCATCATCGAGGAGTTGGTGAGAAACGGCACATCATGGATCCCCGGAAGTGCGGGAACAGAGGCGCGCCCGCCGACGTTGATGAAAACTTTGTCGGCTTCGAGGACCGCATCATCGACAACGACGGTGCGGGACGACTGAAAGCGGGCATGGCCCTGGATGACCGTACAATTTTCAAGTCCGCGCAACCATTCCTCCACGCCCCTGTTCGACTGTCCGGAAACTTCATCCTTGCGTGCTTTGACACGCTTCATGTCGATGCGCACATCGCCATTGACGACAAAACCGTATTCGGCGCCCCGGCGGGCAACTTGGGCCGCGTACGCGCTGGCTATGAGCGTCTTTGTCGGTATGCATCCCGTATTCACGCATGTGCCGCCAAACTTGTGGCGTTCAATAATGGCGACCGACATGCCCGCGGCCGAAAACCGCGCGGCCAGAGACGGGCCTGCCTGGCCGGTCCCGATGATGATCGCATCAAAATGCCGTGTCACGAGGCACCTCCTTTGAGAAGATCCGGGCCACCCTGGGCCGGCGCACCGATGAGACAGCCCCTGGAACGATGTCAGGTCGCATGTCAAATCCTCCGCAATTGGATGCGCATCGCCGGTTAAGTCTCAGTGTTAACCGTACTTGATCGTGGTACTCTGCCCGACCTCGATAATATAACCATCAGGATCGCGGATGTAGCAGCGAATCTCGCCGTACTTTTCCATCGGCTCCGTGATGAACTCGGCGCCACGGCTTTTCCATAACTCATAGCACGCTTGAATATCCGCAACGCGGAAATTCATAAAGCTGCTGATGTGATCCGGGTCGGGGACGCTGAGCGTTACCGTCGGCTTGTCGGGGGTCGGCCCGCCCCCGACGTTCACAATCATCCAGATATTCGCGAGCTGAAGGTACCCGGGCGCATTGCCGTCCCCCAGGCTCAGAATTTGGGCGCCGAAGACCTTCTCATAGTAGCGTGCGGATCGCTCGATGTCGGCGACGGTAAGAAAATGCGCGATGCTGATCCCGTCCCGCGGGGGCATTTCATAGCTCTTCTGTTCGATTTGCACGGCGTTAATTGACGACTCCGATTCCGATCCGGTCATGAGCTTCAGAAGCGCTTGCGCCGCGACCGTCGATGATGCGGGGTTCTGGCCGGTTACGAGACGGCCGTCAGTGATGGCAAAAGGCTGCCAGTCCGCCTTCTTCTCGAATATGGCCCCGAGCCGCAGCAGTTCATTTTCGACCAGGAACGGCACAACCTTCGTGAGCTGCACCTCCTCTTCCTCGCCGTTCGTGAAACCGGTGACATGTTTTCCTTTCACCAGCGGAGCGCCCCGGTAAGTAACGTGGCGAAGCACCCCGGGCGAATGGCACACCAATGCGATTGGCTTGCCCGAATTGTAGAAGGCCTCCAGAAGGGCGATCGACGCAGGGCTCTCCGCGAGATCCCACATCGGGCCGTGCCCACCGGGATAGAAAACGGTGTCGAAGTCTTCCGCCTTCACGTCCGCAAGTTTGACCGTGTTGGCGAGAGCCTTTTGCGCCGCCTGGTCCTGCTTGAAGCGCGTCATCGCCGGGGTCTGATTTTCCGGCAAATCGCTTACCGGATCGAGCGGTGGCTGCCCGCCTTTCGGTGAAGCCAGCGTCAGTTCGACACCGGCGTCCCTGAACACAAAGTAAGGGGCCGCGAATTCCTCAAGCCAGAAGCCGGTTTTGCGGCCGGTATTGCCCAGTTGATCGTGGGAAGTCAGCACCATAAGTATTCTCATGCTTTATCTCCTTTACTTTTCGTTGGGCTTTCATCGGGTATACCCGGTTCGACTCCTTTTCAAAGATATTCTACTCCGTCAATAAGCGTTCTCGTCCAAGCCAGGCGGCACCGGCGGCTTTATGCCAGGTTCCTTCAGCCGCTGTTAGGCGAGTGCCGGCCGAGAGGCTTTGCGGGCTACCATTTGCCAACGTGCGCACCGCCGTCCACATGCAGCACCTCCCCGGTCACCTGACCGGCTTCCGTCAGATAGACAATCGCGTCCACAATATCATTCACAGTTGATATCTCTCCCATCGGTTGCAGGGTCTTGAGAAAATCCTTCGGGTCGTCCTTGTGCATGGGCGTGTCGACAATGCCCGGCGCCACGGCGTTCACGCGGATCCCCTGTTTCACGTATTCCATTGCCAGGCTCCGCGTGACGGCTTGGAGGCCGCCTTTCGTGATCATCGCAACCGATGCGTTTGCCCCGGCGATGGGGTGATCCACCATCGTCGAGGTGATATTGACGATGCTTCCGCCGGTCTTCTGAGCCAGCATCTGCTTGACCGCCTGCTGAGTGATGAAGAGGAACCCTTCGATGTTGATGGAAACGAGAGACCGCAAATCGTCGATCGTGTAGTCCGTGAAGGGCTTCGAAAAGAAGATGCCGGCGTTGTTGACGAGCGCGTCGATCGAACCGAACCTGATCATGGCGACCTCGGCGATCTTCTTCGCCGTTGCGGCTTCGGCGATGCTTCCGTCGACCAGCGCGAGTCTGTCTGACGCCTCGAATGCGCCCGACGTGGTGATGTTGCGCGAATTCGCCACCACGTTGTAACCTCGATCCAGAAAGGCCTTCACAAGACCTGCTCCGATTCCTTGCGAGCCGCCGGTCACGATTGCTGTTCTCTGTGTTTTTGCCATTTTTTTACCTCCTGTTCGGTTGCCCACTTTGCCGTCCTGTTATTCTCTTGATGTCTGTGTTTTAGCCGGGCAGGCCTGCCTTTCCCGGAAATATTCCGTGCAGTACAAAAAAAGCCGAGCCTGCAGAAGGTGTTTTCCCTTCGGCAACCCGGCTATCTTCTCTCCGAAGATCCTTGGCTTTCCGACCCCGCTTCACAGAGGGTTTGGCTTTATCGAAAATGAAAATATCCGACTAATTTGTCATGGCGTCTATTTGATTTACTTGTAGCACGTCGGAGTGGGTTGTCAATCGGGCGAAACAAGTCAAGTACCCTCGCCAAAGCCGGGTGGTTCCTATTGCATTAACAAAAACATCCTCGGAACAAACGCTGGCCAGTGCAGCCGACTTCTGCTAAAATTGATCGTCAAAATACTTTTCCGCCGTGATTCAAGGTACCTGCCAGAATCTCGCGGATTGTGGGGCGTCATGGACCAACACAACCTGCCAAATATGCTGGAGCGCACGGAACCGGGAATTATTCTGTTCGACGACAATTTCCGGGTGAGCCATGTCAACTGGGCACTGATGCGTATCTTTGCCGAAACGCCGCACGAGAAGATCCTCGAACAGAATCTGCTCGAAATGCATCGTGGCCCGTCCGGAGAGAAGTTAAAGGAGTTGGTGGCGATGGTACGCGACCCATCCCGCCAGGCATCCATGTCCGTCAGGCGCATGAGCGGCTCCCGCGAAATCTTTGTGATGCTGAAGATGATACCGCTCCTCGACCAAAAATTGGCAAAATCACTCCACTGCTGCCTGATCTACGACATCACTGCGCTGATCTCTAACCCCCAGCATGGCTTCATCAAAGTCCCGGTCACCGCCGGCGGCGAAATTCTACTGTTCGCCCCCGAGGAAATCGTTTTTGTCCAGGCGGAAAACATCTATTCTCAAGTGTTCACCGTTAGCGGTGAGTTCTTCTGCGACCTGTCCCTCGGCGTGTTGGCGGCGGGCCTGAGCCAAGAGCGTTTCTTCCGCATTCACCGAAGCTACCTGGTCAATCTGGACAAGGTGCAGAAGGTGGTGCGGAACGGCAACGCAGTCAGCCTCCAGATGGCCGGCAGTGACCGCCACCTACCCGTAAGCCGGCAACGGGCTCGTGAATTTCTCACCCGGGTCGGACTCAAATAATCCCCGGTAAAACCTCGAATTACCATTCACTCACCTATACTGACCGCTGACAAACGGCGTATTGCCTGCCCCGTCTCTATACGATAGCCTACTCGCATACCTCACACCTGACCGTCTCACACCATGTTCTGCCGCAAAACCTTCATATTGACAGCGATGGCATCAGGAGCGAGGCAAATCAACGAAAGGGGAGATTCTGACTATGCATGATCAGGCAGTAGTTGAAAAGACCAGGAAAAACTTTTCCGTGGAGAAAATGCTCGAAATCCGGGCAAGATCACAGCAGGCGGTTGAGCGGATCGCCGCCCAGGTGAAGGTTGGGATGCTCGAAGAGGATGCCAACAAAATAGTGGTGGAAACATTGTCGGACATGGGGGCAGAGAAAGCTTTTCATAAACCCTACATTCGTTTTGGCAGCAACACCACAATCACCTTTGATGCCGATTCCGTGCCGGGAGTTCGTTTAGGTGAGGATGATATTTTCTTTATTGATATCGCCCCCGTCTGGGATGGTTATGAAGGCGACGCCGGTGACACGTTTGTCGCCGGGAGCAATCCGGAAATGAAACGTTGCGCGGTTGACGCCAAAAAGATTTTCGAAGCTGTAGCAGCGAAGTGGAAAACGGATAAGGCAACTGGTGTCGATTTGTACGATTTCGCACAGAAAATGGCAAAAGATCTGGGGTGGGAGCTGAATCTCGATCTCGGCGGACATCGCTTGGGGGACTATTCCAGCGCTGAACACTATGAGGGACCTTTGCACGAAATCGCGTTCCACCCCTCAGCCAATATCTGGATGGTGGAAATCCATATCCGGCATCCCGAAAACAAATTCGGCGCATTCTACGAAGATCTGCTTATTTAGCAACCACAAGTCGCAGTATAATCACAAGGAGAATACGACATGAACAGCAAAATCAGTGAAGAAATCAGCAAAAACTTTCACCTTTTCTGGGACAACTACCCGGCACCGGTCATGCTGGTGCACAAGGACAGGACCATCCTCGGAGTCAACAAGGCCGGCGAGACTGCTGGTTATCCCGTAGGAGTGAGATGCATCGACCTCGGAGAGAAAAAGCAACACGAAGGTTGTGCTGCGGACAAAGCTCTGCAGGAAGGGACAGCGGTGCGCGCGGTCATTTACTTAGAGCACGCGGGTATAGTCGGGGACGTGAATTGGATTCCGCTGGCAGGTTCAAAAGACCTCTTCTTGCATTTCATCGATGACATCACCGAGTATGCGGCGGACCGCATGTTTCCTGCAAAAACCTGTGGGTGTTAGCCATAAAATCCGGAAAAGGACTACTCGACACGGATAATTCGAAGGGCACGTATCAGCAGCATTCTCCAGGGAAGCGCCTCCATTCCCATGCTTACATTCAGCGTTTTCCCGAACCGGGGTGCCCTTGCCCAAGGGGCACCCCTTTTTATATCTTCGTTCGCCAGCATTCTCCGACAGCTCGGGTTTATCCTATGCCCTCACCTCAAGTCGTGCATTGGTCGAGCGTCGGTCAATGCACGATGGAAATGGGGACGGCTCAGGGTGCCGGGCAAACAAAATTTCCGAAGAGGTGCACAGTCAAATCATTCCCTTGAAGTAACTTTGTTTCCCTTTCCGTCTGATTGTTTATCCAGGGCAGGCTAGTATAAATTATGTTTTGAAGTCCCAAAAATAGTAATTATAATAAAAATTAAATAGTTTTCCAAAATCCAACTTCCCAAAAAGGAGATCCAATAATGCCACTTGTTACTATCAAAATCACAAATGAAGATGTCACTCCTGAAAAGAAAGCTGCATTAATAAAAGGAGCAACTGAATTATTGAAAAATGTACTTGGCAAAAATCCAGAGACAACAGTTGTTGTAATTGAAGAGGTTGATACAGATAGTTGGGGAATCGGTGGAGAAAGCATTACGGAAAGAAGAAAGAAAAGCAAATAATAAAAACTCATTACCAAGCGTTTCACAGGACCCTCAAACAGCGCAGGCCTGTGAACTATACGTTCGAGATCACCATGCAACACCTTGGTGAAACCTGGACGCCTGCCACGCAGGAAAGGAGCTGTAATGATGTTCAAAAGAATCGACCACGTAGAAATTGTTCCGAGGTATCCGGAAAAGACCGTTGACTTCTATGTCAACATTCTCGGTTTTAGAATTCGAAGCCGAAATGAAGTAAAGATGCCTCCGATGAGAGAGGTCATTTATCTTGAACTGGGCGACACGGTCATCGAAATTATTTCCGTAGATAATCCAAAGCCAAAATCCGAAGCGCCCTGGGAGGTGGGTTACAGGGGCATTGCGCTTGAAGTGGAGGATATGGCGAAGGCAGTAGATTACCTGAAGGGCAGAGGAATAGCTATAGCCTGGGGGCCGATGGACTTGGGCGACTCATTCCGCGGAGAGATAAGAGATCCCGATGGGCTCATTATTGAACTTCGACAGTGGAAATAGCCGTATTGCGGCAATCAGCGAACAACCGGCTCCAGCGGACGGAGTATCGCCGTTTTGCCGGTCAGTCATTGGCAGTGCTCTGACTTTATGGGTGGTAGTTTCGAGTATCTCGAAGGATTGCCATGAGACTTTTGTTAATTTTGGGGAGAAACTGATAAGCGATTGGAGGTTGTACAGATCTGGTCAACAAAGAACGACCTGCGGTCGGACGAATGGATCGGAAACGCCGGAGCATTTGAACCCAAGGGAGACACAGCATGCCGCCACAGAAGTAGAAAAGAAACTGCCACGTGAATTCTATTTTCGTGACACCAGAGAGGTGGCACGGGGTCTTCTCGGCAAGGAACTGGTGCGGGTAAGTCCCGAAGGGATAGCGACGGGCATCATTGTCGAAACCGAAGCCTACCTGGGGATCGATGACCGTGCCAGCCATGCCTATGGCGGCAGGGCCAGCCGTCGAACCGCCATCATGTATGAAGAGGGGGGCCGGGCCTACACCTACCTCATTTACGGGATGTACTGGTGCCTCAACCTGACCACACGGGAACGGGGAGTCCCCGAAGCGGTACTTATCCGGGCGCTGGAACCGGT
>CAWFFO010000002.1:0-244186 GCA_963815135.1 uncultured delta proteobacterium | reverse complement strand
TATGTTTAACCTACTTGACTCACAGTTGCGTCTTGTTAAGCCAGTGCTTCCAGGCACTTGGGACAGATGGTCGGGTGTTCCGTATCCCGTCCGGTCTTTTCGTCGTAGCACCAGCAGCGCTCGCATTTATCTCCGGGCGCGGCGGTTACCTGGATCTTCAGATTCTCGATTCCTTCCGCCTGGAAAAACTCGCCGAAAATCCCGTCCCTGAGCTCCACTTTGGAAACGATGAAAATACTCTTCAAGTCATTGCCGTAATGTCTCAGGAATGTGAGAAGTTCGGACGGCGCGCTTATGGTCACGGCCGCATCCAGTGAGTGTCCGATGATCTTACTGGTGCCGGGCGATTTCCAGAGCCTTGGACACTTCGCCCCTCACTTTCATGATCAGGTCCCATCTTCTCCACCAGTTCGCCATTCTTGAACTCAGGGTGCAGCGGAGGGAACTGGGCAAGGTGGACGCTCTCTTCCTCCTGTTTCGGCATGTGCAGCCATACTTCGTCCGCGGTGAAGGACAGCACCGGTGCCATGAGCTTGACTATGCCTTCCAGTATCAGGTACATGGCGGTCTGGGCGCTCCGTCTCTTGAGCGAATCTTTTCGGCTGGTGTAGAGCCGGTCCTTGAGGATGTCGAGGTAAAATGCACTCATTTCCACGGTGCAGAATGAATTTGACCGCATGATAGAGGATGTGGAACTCGCAGTTTTCGTAGGCCTGCAATACCTTTTCCTTCAATATTTCCAGCTGGTGCAGAGCCCAGTGGTCGATCTCCGGCATCTTCCCGTGGGGGACGGAGTCGCGCGTCGGGTCGAAATCGCTGAGGTTGCCGAGGATATAGCGGCAGGTATTGCGGATCCGCCGGTAGGACTCGGACGAGCCGGTTCAGTATCTCCTGGGAGATGCGGATGTCGTCCCGGTAGTCCTGGGCCGCCACCCAGAGGCGCAGCATCTCGGCGCCGAATTTCTTGATGATCTCTTCCGGGGCGACCACGTTGCCCACCGATTTGCTCATCTTCCGGCCCGACCGTCCACCACGAAGCCGTGGGTGAGCACAGTCCGGTAGGGGGCCTGTCCCCCGCGTGCCGACGCTTTCGAGAAGAGATGAATGGAACCAGCCGCGGTGCTGGTCGCTCCCCTCCAGGTACATGTCGGCAGGCGAGCCGAGCTCGGGCGGTTCTCCAGGACCGCGGCATGGGAGACGCCGGAATCGAACCAGACGTCGAGGATGTCCATCTCCTTTTCGAAGCCGGCTGCTGCCGCAGGACGGGCAGTTTGCACCTTCGGGCAGGAGATCCTTCGCCTCCCGTTCGTACCAGATGTCGGAGCCGTCTTTTCTGAAGAGCTCCGCCACATGGTCCATGACTGCGTCCGTCGGCCATGCCTCGCCGCAGGCCTTGCAGTAAAAGGCGGTGATCGGCACCCCCCAGTGGCGCTGGCGGGAGATGCACCAGTCGGGGCGGTTTTCGATCATGCCGTAGATCCGGTCCGTCCCCACCTCGGAATCCAGTTCACGCTGCTCGATCTCCCCCAGCGCCTTGTCGCGCAGAGATCGTTCTTCTCCATGGAGATGAACCACTGTTCGGTGGCGCGGAAGATGATCGGTTTCTTGCAGCGCCAGCAGTGGGGATAGGAGTGGCTGATTTCCCCGGAGCCAGCAGGGCGCCCGCTTCTCGCAGCTTTTCGATGACGCTCTTGTTGGCGTCGAAGACGAACTGGCCGGCGAAAAATTCCACGTTTCGGAGTGAACCTGCCCGGTCTGTCGACGGGGTTGTAAATATCCAGGCCGTACTTCATGCCCATCTCGTAGTCGTCCTGGCCGTGTCCCGGGCGCCGTGTGAACGCAGCCGGTTCCCGCTTCCAGGGTCACGTGCTCGCCGAGCGAGGATCACGGAATCCCGGTCGATAGAAGGGGTGCCGGCAGTTTTTCTTTTCCAGCGCCGTCGCCTTGAATGTCGCGATAACCGTTCCCTGCACGCCGGTGGCTTTCAGGAATGATTCCAGGAGACCTTCCGCCACGATCAGCACTTCTTCTCCGGTATCCAGGGCCGCATAATCGAATTCCGGGTGAAGGGAAATGGCCAGGTTCGCCGGCAGGGTCCAGGGTGTCGTGGTCCAGATGACGACGAAACCTTTTTCCCGGCCAGGGCGGGGACAGCCGTCGATATATCGTCTTTCAGAGGGAACTTGACATAGATGGAAGGGGATCGTGTGGTCGGCATATTCGACCTCCGCCTCGGCCAGGGCTGTGACGCAGGAGGAGCACCAGTGGACCGGCTTTTTCCCCTTGTAGAGACCGCCGTTTCCGGCGAATCTTGCCAGTTCGCCGGCGGTAATCCCTTCGTAATCGTAATTCATGGTCAGGTAGGGATTGTCCCATTCGCCGAGGACGCCGAGACTCTGGAATTCCTTCTTCTGCACATCGACGAATTTCGCGGCGTATTCCCGGCACTTCTTGCGCATCTCCAGCTTGGACTATCTCGTGTTTTTTCGAGCCGAGTTTCTTGTCCACCTGGAGCTCGATGGGGAGGCCGTGGCAGTCCCAGCCGGGCACATAAGGAGCGTTGAAGCCGCTCATCCGCTTGCTCTTCAGGATGATATCCTTGAGAATCTTGTTCAGGGCGTGGCCGATATGGATATGGCCGTTTGCGTAGGGGGGGCCGTCGTGGAGGATATAATTCGGCCTGTCTTTGCCGGCGTCCAGCAGCTTTTCGTAAAGTCCGGTCTTTTCCCAGGAATCGAGTATTTCCAGCTCCTTCTGGGCAAGATTCGCTTTCATCGGGAATTTGGTGGCAGGCAGGTTCAAAGTATCTTTATAGTCCATAAAATATATCCTTCCAGGGTTTTATATGTTCAAGGTCAAATGTTTCAGCTAATTCATCATTATTCTTTTTCGAGCACCTTTATTCCGATATGGCCGATAAACCGTGACAACTCAACCATGGCATCGGCCGTTCCGCCTTCCACGAGCTTGACGTGGGTCGCATCGCCATGCTCCTCACCAAGTGCGGGGTCGACGGGCATCCAGTACCCCACATAGCTTTCAGCCCAGCTGTGATATACGAAGCCGCGGTCAGGCATATAAACGAGACCCGAAACTATTTTACTGGGTAAACCTGCAGCACGCGCCAGGGATACGTAAAGCAGGGCAATGTCCTGCGGGTTTCCCTCTTTTTCTCTCAGGGTTTCCAGGGGGGTCCTGGTGTTCGAAACCGTCCTTTTTATATTGGAATCGACCCATGTGGCGAGTTTGCCGGACACACCGGCCGGATCTTTCTCATTGCCGATTATCCCGGCCGCCGTACTTATTATTACCGGAGATTCTGAGGGAATCAGTTCTGCCGGCTTCAGATACTCCTCCACCCTGGTCTCTTTGTCTGTGTTCTCCCTGTTGATCGGGACCGGAGTTTTAACAATGGTGAATAGGGCTTTATCGCTTTCCAGGCGAGCCGTGGCCTGGGTCGAGCCTGACAGCGGTTCCACGCCGGCCGGGTAGCCCGAGATTTCAATCACCATTTTTTTCAGTGCGGCCGGCTCTGAAATCGGCGCTTCAATTTTGAGAAGGCTGAAATCAGCAATAAAATCCCTGCCGGACAATGCCGCTTCGGAAATGAATCTCCGAACTTCATTTTCTCCTTCCGCCCGGGTGACGATCCAGCCGTCCCGAACGGATTCCTCGAGGGTGTTCCCCTTGGCATCTACCCAGATGTCATTGTCGACAGGATAAAGATCGTTGCGCATGTGTAACGCCTTCACGCCCCGGAAGGTTTCGTTGCCGATGACCGTAATCTCGACATTTTTCAATTTTACCGCTTCCGAGTCCAGCATGGATACCCGCATGATTCCTCCAGGCTTGACCCCGCGCAAAAGGGGAAGAATATTCAGGGCTATGGGAGGATAGATAGCCTTTCTGCTTTTCAGGGACTTCTCCTTTGTTTTCCCTCCGGATTCAATGAATGTTTTAATGCCTGCAGGGGTGACTTCTCCCCTTACATTCATGGGTGTTCCGTCTATGGTCTGCCTTACCGTGAAAGAACGAAGGGTAAGATCGGGATTCACCATATAGGTTTCCCTTACAGTTGCATTCCGGGAAAAGGCGAACCCGCTCATTTTTACAGCGCTTTCGCCGTACAATTCGTACCCGCTGTCGTTTTCGGCAATTTTCACATATGAAAACCCGGCGGGTTCGTCACCGAAATTTATGATGAACCACTGCTCTCCGGGCGTCATTTTTTCCAGGCCGGGAAGCGGACCAGCAAAAACAGGTGAAAAGGAAATTGTCGACAGAAGAATGAAAGCCAGCAGAAAAAGAAAATACTTTATATACATATGAAAATTCCCGATTATTTCTCAGGTCAATAGCATGGTAATAAATATATTAATATATGAGCAAACCGGCCGGATTGTCAAAGTTTTATATCATAAAGCCCGCCTTCGGGCAATCCTTGAAGCCTGCGGCGGAAAGCGTGACAGGCGCTGGTTTATCTGTTTCTGCCGAACACGGGCCGTTTTGCATGACCCCAAAAGAATACACATGATATTCAGCGGTTATAAAATTTATCCTTGAATTAAATGGGTAGTATGATAACATAATGTATACAGAATAGAGATTTTGCGAGGGCTTAAAAACCCTCATTATGCCCTAGTTGACTTACCCTCCTAGTCACTAGGGTGTTTTTTGTTCATCAGCCGCTGCCGGCCGTCAGCCGCTGACATCACGTCCCCAGCCCCACCTGCTGCCTATGAACTACCAGCTTGCAACTACCACCTTTCTTTCACATTTTTCTTTTGTTTTCCACGAAATTTTATTACCTTTGCATTCACATTCGACCGCGGGTTTTGAAAACTTCAATTAGGAACTGGAAATGGTCAACGGCAAAAGATTTCTCCTGTGCTCAAGCCTTGTTTTTCTTTTTACGGGAATGGGCATGCTCTGCATCCTGGTGGTGGGGCATTTTTTCACTCCGCCCGGTACTGCCGGAGAGTACTGGAGGATAGCGGCGTTGATGCTCACCGGGGCTGTTGCCGGCGCACTTTCTTTTTTTCTCTTTGCCTGGCGTTTCGTCGGGAAAATGTGCGACCTCAACGAGAGTCTCGAAACTCTTTTTGACGGAGCAGATGATTTCATATTCATTGTCGAACCGGGCGGTCGACTGCTCCATTTCAACAAGGCACTTTCCGAACACCTGGGATACCGGCAGGAGGTACTCAAGGAGTCCACCGTGTTCGATCTGTTTCCCCGCGCAACGAGCCAACGGGTGGAGGAACTGTTCATGGAGGTTGTCGCCGGCAGGACCAGGACCACCGATATTCCTCTGCTGGCAGGAGACGGTGAAATTGTTCCGGCAGAATCGAAAGTAAGTCGCGGGAGATGGAACGGTAAGGACGCATTCTTTTTTATAACGCGGGATATTTCAGGGCGAAAGGCTCTTGAAGAACAACTCGTTCAGGCTCAGAAAATGGAAGCGGTCGGTATGCTGGCAGGAGGAATTGCTCATGATTTCAACAATATCCTGACGGCCATCATGGGTTACGGCTATTTCATGAACACCAAGCTGGCTGAAAATGATCCGTTGCGACGTCACGCGGAGCAGGTGATCAAGTCTTCAGAGAAGGCCGCGGAGCTGGTAAAAGGGCTCCTTGCCTTCAGCAGAAGGCAGACGATGATGCTTAGGCCGGTTGATCTCAATCAGATTGTCAGGAGAACGGAAACACTTCTTTCCAGAATTATCGGTGAAGATATCGAGCTGAAGACCGAACTCCCGGCGGAGATTCTTCTGGTCATGGCGGACGCCAACCAGATAGAGCAGGTATTGATGAACCTGGCCACCAACGCAAGGGATGCAATGCCCGAAGGAGGGCGATTGACCATAAGGACCGGCCATGCAAAGACGATTAACGGTTTCGTCGAGGAAGATTGTCACGGCAAGCAGGTTGAATATGCGTGCATCAGCGTGTCCGACTCCGGAAAAGGCATCGGGGAAGAGAATTTAAAAAGGATATTCGAGCCGTTTTTTACCACAAAAGATGTGGGCAAGGGAACCGGTCTCGGACTTGCCATTGCATACGGGATAGTAAAGCAGCATAACGGCAGCGTTGATGTGGAAAGTACCACAGACGAGGGCACAACGTTCAGGGTTTGCCTGCCACTGATCGAAACCGGGGTGGTGAATACGGAAGTGTCGGAACCTCACATGCCGCAGGGCGGCTCGGAAACTATTCTGCTGGTCGAAGATAATGATGTCGTCCGGTATCTGATCAAGGACCTGTTTACCGACAGCGGCTATACCGTTATCATGGCGGTCGATGGTGAAGAGGCACTCGTCAAGTTCAAAAAATTCAGGGATGAAATCAACCTGCTGGTTCTCGACGTCGTTCTGCCGAAGAAAAACGGAAAGGAGATCTGCGACGAGATCAGGAAGCTGTCTCCGGGAATGAAGGCGATTTTTTTGAGCGGATACGCCGAGGAATTCATTATTTCCAAGGGGATCCCGGTTTCGGGTGAAATCGTGGTTAAAAAACCGGTTTCTCCGGTATTTCTGCTGGGGAAAGTCAGGGATGTTCTTGACGGGGCCGGAAGGTGAGGACAGGCGTTGGTCAACAACATCAGAAAACTGTACGCTTTTTCCTTTCTTCAGAAAACCCTGTTCCCGATGGCCATCATTACCCTGTTCTGGAAGGACCAGATAGGCCTGTCCCTCACCCAGATCCTTCTGCTCCAGAGCATCTTTTCCGTTGCGACCGTACTTCTCGAATACCCTTCAGGTTATGTCAGCGACCGTCTCGGATACCGTGTCGCCCTGACCATCGCGTCTGTTTTCGGTACCGTGGGCTGGGGAATCTATACATTTGCCGGTTCATTCACCGAAGTTCTGGTTGCGGAAATTCTGCTGGGAATATCAATTTCGTTCATCAGCGGTTCAGACAGCGCCCTTCTTTATGAGACCCTGAAGGCCGGAGGCAGGGAGAGCCTGTATTCCCGTTACGAAGGGCGCATGAACGGTTTTGCCCAGACCGGCGAAGCGCTTGGAGCTGTTTTCGCCGGCGTTCTGTATGCGGCGGCGCCGCTTATTCCATTCTTTCTCCAGGTCGGTGTCTGGCTGCTGGCGCTGTTTGTAACCCGGCTCATGGTGGAGCCGCCACGGGATGATGTAGTCAGCACTGTTTCCCATCTGACCGAGGCCTTGCGGACCACTAAATATGTCTTCATCGAAAACCGGAGACTGCGCTATGCCATTCTTCTGAACACACTGCTCGGTATCGCCTCCTTTTACCCGGTGTGGCTGATCCAGCCTTACATGAAGCAATCCGGGGTACCGGTCGCATGGTTCGGCCCCGTCTGGACCGGCGCCAATCTGACGGTAGCCTTGTTCGCCATGGCCAGCCACCGTACCCATCTGCGGCTGGGTAACCGGTGGATGGTGATTCTTTTCATCGCAATGATAGGGGCGGGATATTTCGGACTCGGCGTGATCGGCGGGTTAGGGGGCTTTCTGTTCTATTACCTGCTGACTGCCATGCGGGGCCTGCGGGGCCCCATGATGCTTTCTTTCACGCAAAAGGAGAGTCCTTCCGCGAACAGGGCGGGGATCCTTTCCCTGCAGTCGCTCTCCTTCCGGCTGTTTTTCGCATGCACGGGACCCTTTATCGGCAGGCTCGCCGATACCGCCGGAGTCATGCAGACCTTCCATGTTCTCCTTTATGCCTTCCTGATCATCCTTCCGCCCCTTGCCGTTCTTTTTCTCAGGAGCAACAGGCCTGCTGCCGCCGGAAGTTAAACTTAAACCGTCAACTACCAGATACCAACTACCAACAGCTTTAATTACCCTCCACCCGACAGGAAGCTGTAAATCATCAGCATCAAAAGTATGATTCCTGTGAACAGGGCAAAGAAGCCGAATCCCTTGATCAGGAAATCATAGGTCACGCCGCTCGGTCTGGTGACCTTGAAAAGGTCGGTCTTCCCTTCTTCTTCATATCTCTGCCACTGGTCTCCGCGCTCCTCTTCCATTTCGTGTTTTGAAATCTGGCCGTTGAAAATCACGAAGTCCATGGGGAATTTTTCAGGTCGTCCGTGGGTGTTGAAAAAGTGTACGGTGAAGATGAAACCGGTGGCCAGAAGAGCTTCGTCGGAGTGGACGATAGTGGCAATGTTGAACATCCAGCCGGGCAGAAACCGGCCGAAGAATTCCGGGAACCAGAGCATGAGGCCGGAACCGCCGATGGCGAACATGCCCCAGAAGACGGCGAAAAAGTCGAATTTTTCCCAGTAGGTCCAGCGTTCGAAAGTTGGTTTCTGACCTTTGAAAAAGAACCAGCGCACCATTGCCAGGACGTCCCTGAGGTCCCGCAGATTGGGGAAAAGCGAATCGGGGCCGAACAGTCTTTGCAGCCAGTTTCCTTTTATGTCTTTGCGGAAGAACAGGAAGTGGATACTCATTACTATTGCCGAAAAGAAATAGACAAAGGTCACCATGGCGCATATACGGTGGATCCTGCCCGCATTGGCGGTGCCGCCGAAAATTCTCATGAGGTCAACCGCCCATTGCTGGGTGCTGAATTTCAACGGCAGTCCGGTCAGGGCAAGCCCGAGGAAACTGGTGATGACCAGCAGATGAAGCAGTATGTGCTTCCAGTTGAAACGGCGGTACTGTTTATGACCTTCCGCGCTGAACGGCTCGCAATGTCCCGCTTCGAGAAGGGCCTGTTTCTGCCTGTTTTCGATAAAGCCACGGAACAGCCAGAGCAGAGTGTGAACCCAGAAGATCGCGAAGGTGACCGCCAGAAGCCCGGTCATGGCAACCAGGGTCCAGAACAGCAACGGGAATTTAGTGCGGTCTTTCGGTTCTGCGTGAGGGTAAAATTCAGTGAACAGGGTTGTTGCGTTGGCGTGGCATTTACTGCAGGTGCGGACCAGGTTTTTCGGGTTGACGGTGGACTCCGGATTGCTCGCGGGGAGCACGGAATGAGAGGTGTGGCAGTCGGCGCAACCGGCTACCCTTTCGGGGAAACCGAGCCTGAAATTCTTGCCGTGATAACTGTTTTCGTAGGTCTGGACAGCGACTGTGAAGACACCGTTCCGCTTCATAAGCTTTTCGTTGCTGTGGCACTTCATGCAAACCAGGCTGTTGAATCTCTTGTGGCGGGCTGAGTTCGGATCGCCCAGCGGTTTGATGTCGTGCAGCCCGTGACAGTCGCTGCATGCCGGAGAATCCTGATTGCCGGCCATGAGGGACTTGCCGTGGATAGAGTTGATAAAGTCTGATGCTTCTTTATCGTGACACTGTTTGCATATCCCGACAACTTTACGCTTGTCCTTCTTCCACGGGGTAACGGAGTGAATGCCGGAATGGCAACCAGTGCAGGAAACGCCGTTCGACATATGCACGCTCACATAGTATCCGGCGGCGACCTGTTGGTGGCAGCGTTCGCACTGCACTTTTCCGGGCATTAAATCTCCCTTTTCATGCCTTTCCACATCGGTCAGCTCCACGTGGCAGCTGGTGCAGCCGTTTTTTCCGTGAACTGAGGCTTCAAAGGCGGATGTGGAAATCTTATCTCCATGGCAACCCAGGCAGACTGACGGAGATACCGCCATCCCCGGCGCGGCAGAAGCATTATGGACACAGGCGGCAAAAAACAACAGAGTGGTAACTATCCGGAATATATACGACATGTAAGACTCCCGTTTCAGTGGATTTGACGTGCGGAATAGAAGTGCTTGAGCACCATATGGAGGGTATAATTAGAATTATATAAAGGATGTTGTGAAATGCAACTGATGGTAGATCAAAGGGGGAGGCGGGTTTGGGGAATTACTTCTTAGGGCGTATTTTCAGCTTGAGGTTTCCGTTTTCCACGGCAAAGCGCAGTTCGACATCGGAACAGCGGTATTTTTCCAAAGCGGCGCGTTTATGTTTTTCGACGATTTCAGCCACCTTTTCCCTGCTAACATTGTCAACCGGCAGATTGCATTCCCTGCGGGCCTGGACAAACTGCCGGTAGATTTGTTCCATCTCGTTGGTTTCGGCAGTTTCGCTTCCTTCCGGTTTTGCGGGAGCGGATTTCGCGTGGATATCCATCTTGAACCTGTCACGGGAGTATTTACCCTCTTCGATGAGCCTCAAGGTCCTGTGCCAGTACTGCTTGTAGCTTATCAGTCTGGCTTTCAGCGAGTTGTATTTGAAGGTGTGCATCGTATTTATTATGTCGCTGCCGACATATTTTCGCGCAAGCCTTTCCACCTCATCGAGTTGTTTCTGCGGCTCTCTTTTTTCCAGTCCGAGAAAATAGTGCTCGTACTTGATGATCAGATCATTGAGAATTTTTTCAAAAAGTGCGATATCTTCCGAAATACCCACATAAACCTCCTGGACGGATGATATAATTCCTGTTTTCATAAGTAAAGAAAAAGCTTGTTCGGCCATAATTCAGGTTATTTACCTTGACTTGCCCGTTTCGGATTGTATAAATTTAAGCATACTTTTGGAACATATGGAGGGTTGAACATGGAGGCGACCGCAGCTGTAATTCTTGCCGCCGGCAAGGGCACAAGGATGAAGTCTGACCTCGTCAAGGTTATGCATTCCCTGGGGGGTGCGCCGATGATCGAATACCCGGTGGTGGCCGCGCGTCTTGCGGGTGCATCCAGGATAGTCATCGTGGCAGGGCACCAGTCGGAAAAGGTCAGGGAGCATTTCTCCGGTTTGGACGACATCAGTATTGCCATCCAGGAAGAACAGCTGGGTACCGGCCACGCCGTGTCATGCGCCTCCCCTCTCCTTGGGGGTTTCAGTGGCAGGGTGCTCATTTTGTGCGGCGACGTACCGCTGCTAAAGGGGGAAACGCTGCGGGAAATGGCGGCGCGCCACGAACAGAGCGGGGCGGCACTAACGGTATTGACTGCGATTCAAGACAATCCTTACGGATATGGCAGGATCATAAAAGGGGATGACGGCTCCGTACTGCGGATTGTCGAGGAAAAGGACGCCGACCCCGTGCAAAGGCAGATAAGAGAGATAAATTCCGGCATCTACTGCGTCGAGTCGGGTTTTCTGTTTGACGCCGTTGCCGGGTTGTCAGACAACAATGCGCAAGGCGAATACTACCTTACCGACATCGTCCAGGCTGCGGTTGAAGCCGGACTTAAATGTATCCCGTTCCCGGTTGCCGATGCCGAAGAGGTAATGGGTGTGAATGACCGGGTGCAGTTAGCAGCGGCCGATGCCGCCGTGCGAAGTTCGGTAAACAGAGACCTCATGTATTCCGGTGTCACCATTATTGATCCCCTCAATACCTACATCGACAAAGGGGTAAAAATCGGCAGGGACAGCGTAGTCTATCCAAATGTATTCATACAAGGTCCTTGCGAAATCGGTGAAAACTGCATGATAGAACCCTCGGCTGTAATACGTCGCTGCAAAATCGGCAACGGCGTTATCGTAAAGGCCGGATCGGTCCTTGAAGACTCGGCCCTGCATGATGCTGTTTCGGTCGGGCCCATGGCCCATCTCCGGCCCGGTACCGAGCTGATGAAGAACGTCAAGATAGGCAACTTCGTGGAGACGAAGAAGGTGATCATCGGCGAAGGTTCCAAGGCCTCCCATCTCACTTACCTTGGTGACGCCACCATCGGCAGCGGGGTAAATGTCGGCTGCGGAACCATAACCTGCAATTATGACGGAGTGAAAAAACACCGGACGGTCATCGAAGATGACGTCTTCGTGGGAAGCGACGTGCAATTCGTCGCTCCGGTGACCGTTGGACGCAATTCCCTGATCGCCGCCGGGACAACAGTAACGAAGGATGTGCCGCCGGATTCCCTGGCCATTGCCAGAACGCCTCAGCTGAACAAGGAAGGCTGGAAGCTGAAAAAGAAATAAAAATTGTTTTAGGTTCAAGATTCAAGGCAACAGGTCACTAGTTACTGGTTTTAACCTTAAACATTTTACGGAGTGAAAACATGTGCGGTATAGTCGGTTACATAGGAAAAAAGGAAGCGACTCCGATCATCCTGGATGGGTTGAGTAAACTGGAATACCGGGGTTATGACTCCGCGGGGATCTGCGTTATTAACGCTGGAGGGGCCGACCTGCGGCGCAGCGTTGGCAAACTTGCAAACCTGTATAGTCTGCTGGAAAAAGTGCCCACAAGCGGGGAGATCGGCATTGGACATACCCGCTGGGCTACTCACGGCCGCCCTTCGGAGATAAATGCACACCCCCACAAGGCTGGATCTATCATTGTAGTTCACAATGGAATCATTGAGAATTATCTTGAGCTCAAGGTAAAGTTGAAAAACCTCGGACGTGACTTCAAAAGTGAAACGGACACGGAGGTCATTTCCCACATCATCGATGAAAACTACAAGGAAACCGGATGCTTTGAGAAGGCCGTCAGGCTGGCCCTTCAGGAACTCAAAGGAGCGTATGCAATCTGCATCCTGTGTGAAAAGGAACCCGGGATACTTATTGCCGCCAAGCACGGCTCACCTATGGTGATCGGCCTTGGGGACGGGGAATTCTTTGTCGCCTCTGATATTCCTGCAATATCGCCCATACCAGGGAGATGGTTTTCATGGAAGACGGCGAAATGGTTGTCTTCAGCGAAGAACGGCAGGGTTTCCACTATTGCCGGCGAGCCGCTGGAGAAGAAAGCCCGCCATATCGACTGGTCTCCGCTCATGGCGGAAAAAGGTGGTTACAGGCATTTCATGCTCAAGGAGATCTTCGAGCAACCCCGTGCCGTGCAGCGAAACCATCGCAGGCAGGCTTATGGAAGAAGAAGGAAATGTTTATCTGGAGGACCTGAACTCAGCGTCCAGAGGAACTTGCAAAAGTGGAGCGGATCTGCATCGTTGCCTGCGGCACGTCCTGGCATGCCGCGCTGGTCGGCAAATTCCTGATATGAGGAACATTGCCGCATTCCTGTAGAGGTGGATATCGCCTCCGAGTTCCGTTACCGCAACCCGCTTGTCAACGATAAAACCCTGATGATCCTCATTTCCCAATCCGGAGAGACTGCAGATACCCTGGCCGCCCTGCGCGAGGGTAAAAGACGGGGAGCTAAAAACATAGCCATCTGCAATGTCGTGGATTCCTCCATCGCCAGGGAATCCAACGGTGTAATCTATACCAAAGCCGGACCGGAGATAGGAGTGGCCTCCACCAAGGCCTTTGTCACCCAGCTGGCCGCCCTTTACCTTTTCACCGTCAAACTGGGCCGCGCCATCGGCACCATAGACCGGGACAAGGCGCGGGCAGATGATCGCCTCATTGATTCGCATCCCCGTTTTGCTCGACAAGACCCTCGAGCTGAATCCGCAGATTGAAAAAATAGCCCGCACATACATGCACGCCCGTGATTTCCTCTTCCTGGGGCGCGGCATCAACTACCCCATCGCCCTGGAGGGAGCTCTCAAGCTGAAGGAAATCTCCTACATCCATGCGGAAGGGTATCCCGCCGGCGAGATGAAACACGGACCCATAGCCCTTATCGACGAAAACGTGCCCGTTGTCATCCTGGCGCCGAAAAACGAAAACTATGAAAAAGTCGTTTCCAACATGGAGGAGGTCATCGCCCGTGGCGGCCAGGTAATTGCCTGCTGTACCGAGGGTGACGAAGATATCCGGCAAAAGGCGGGTACGATCATAGAAATCCCCGGTGATGGGGAATATCTGACCCCGATATTGCTTTCCGTGCCCATGCAGCTTCTGGCCTACCATATCGCCGTTCTCAAAGGTACAGATGTTGATCAACCAAGGAATTTAGCCAAAAGTGTCACGGTTGAGTAGGAGAATTAATTTATAATTTTTTGTTTACTATGAACTGGCAAGTCTACATTATTCTCAGCTCGGATAACTCGCTCTACACCGGTATTACTACGGATCTCATGCGCAGATTCGGTCAACACCAGGATGGGAGCGGGGCTAGATATTTCCGCGGACGCCGCCCTCTGGAAGTCGTGTACCTGGAAAAAGGCCATACACGGAGTACAGCCGGCAAAAGAGAGATCCAGATCAAGAATTTGACGAAATACGAAAAGCATCTCTTGATTTCATCGGTCAGAAATGAAGTTGAATGTTTTGGGTGAGTAGGTCCTGGCCTGAATGCGGTATGAGAATAAGCAGCGGGTGTGTAATTAGTGAAGGTCATTCCCGCGCCGATTCCGTATTCCATGGTTGTCATTGAAATATTTCCAAAAATGCCGCATCCGGAGGTTAAATTCGGATGCGGCATTTTTGATGTTTCTTATTACAAAAAAGTTTGATGAGGATTTTTCAAAGGTCTCCGTTTCGCAAGGTTGGCAATCGAACTCCCTTCCGTGCCCGGTAAGGATCGCAATGTCACGATTCTTTGGGTTTGATTTCAATCTCATCCTTGCCTTCCGAGGCCTTTCGAAAGTTGCCGATGGTATTGCCCAGTGCGTCACCCAGCTCAGGCAGACGTTTGGCTCTGTTAAAGACAATAAGGTCACACGAATAATCTATTTGACGCCCGGTTTGTAATGGGTATATATTTCCTAGTAAATAGTTAAAGATAATTGCCGGATATTTAGCAGGATATTTATGGACAATAAATTATGCAACTATCAGGCGCTCACTTCATCCTCTGCGTAGGCAGACCCAACGAAACCCGCACTCACATCGACTACTGTCGCTATTGGTGCGGGTTTTTTTGTTGCAGTAAGAAATCGGGGTCCGCGAGGAAACGAGAGTCGTGAAAGGGGGAAGATGATGCGAAGGATCTATCTTGACAATAACGCTACAACTCCGCTCCATGCCGAAGTACTCGAAGAGATGCTGCCGTTTTTCCGTGAAGATTTCGGAAATCCCTCCTCCGTTCACTGGGCCGGGAGCAGGGTAAGAGCCGCAGTCAATAAGGCTCGGGAGCAGGTTGCGGCTCTCGTCAACTGTTCCCCGTCGGAAGTGGTATTCACATCAGGCGGCAGCGAATCGATCAATATGGCTATAAAAGGGATTGCGTCCGTCCGCAGGGAAAAAGGCACGCATATTGTTACGACAATGGTTGAACACCCTGCCGTCTTCAACTGCTGCAGACATTTGGAACGGGAGGGGTTCAAGGCGACCTACCTCGGTGTTGACGGTGAAGGAATGCTGGATCTTTCCGAACTGAAATCAGTTGTCACTGACAAGACCGTTCTTATTGCGGCCATGTACGCCAACAATGAAACCGGAGTGATTTTTCCCGTAGGGGAAATAGGCGGGATCGCAGCTGAAAGGGGAGTTTGCTTTATCTGTGACGCGGTGCAGACCATGGGCAAAATTCCGGTAAATTTCCGGGAAATTCCGGTGGACATACTGACCGTTTCCGGCCACAAGCTTCATGGCCCAAAGGGGATTGGAGCCCTCATCGTCAGAAACGGAATCAATCTGCCGCCATTGATCCATGGAGGTCCGCAGGAGCGGAAGCGGCGGGCAGGTACGGAAAACGTGCCGGGGATAGTGGGGTTGGGCAAGGCTTGTGAAATGGCGCGGAATGACATTGAATCGGAACAGGCCCGGATACGTTCCCTGCGTGATACCCTTGAGAGAGGGATCAGAGAAAAGGTCCCGCAGGTTAAAGTGAACGGCCATCCTGAAATAAGGCTGCCCAATACTCTCAACATATCGTTCGAGGGTGTTTACAGCGAACTTCTGCTCGTGGAACTTGACCTGAATGGTGTGGCGGTGTCCGCGGGCTCCGCCTGCTCGGCCGACAGCAGGGAAGCATCGAGGGTCCTCAAGGCATTGGGACTTGATTCCACCATGGCTCTCAGCGCCATCCGGTTCTCCCTTGGCAGGACGAACACCCGCGCAGATATCGACCATGTTATCGAACTTCTGCCGCCTTTGATCGAAAGGCTCAGGAACGAGCTGGCCGACAGCCCGGCAAGTGCCGGAATCTGACCATTCCTGAAAATGCATGTCAATGGCACACCGGGCATTCCGGAGAACAGGGCGGTAATGAAAGTCGTCTCAAGGCGGATCATGGTTGCTTTGACCAGCAGGCTTGACTTGGATTTTGCTTGCAGTAAAATCTAAAAGTCTTTATAGCCACGGCAGGAATTAACCAGGCAAAAATCCAGAACTTATGTCCATTGCAAGTGTATCTTTTCGGGAAATTACCTGCCGATGTCAGACTCATGCAAACCTGTGCAGGCAAATTTTATGGATATTTCCTGAATATGTGACGCCTTCACTCCTTCGCCTGCGCTGAATGCCTCAGTTTTTGCATTCCGGTAATATGAGGCAGCCCGACGAAGTTCACCCGGCTTGACAATCATGTTTGCGATGTCAGCGACGTTTAACTCCGGCATACTGCTCACTCCGGTGTTCAGGCATCACGTATTCAGGTATTTGATATATGATTTCATCAGGGCATAAGAGGGGATCCAACGATATGCGGAGAACTGTCCTTCTGGTCGATGACGTTCAGATGTTCCTTGAAATCCAGAAGGAATATCTTCAGGAATCGAATGTAAAAATACTGACAGCCAAAGATGGTGCGGAGGCATTGGAAGTCATAAAGAACAGGCAGCCGGATCTCGTGTTTATGGACCTGCAAATGCCAAGAATGGATGGCGCTTCATGCTGCAAGGCTGTCAAATCGGATTCGATGAATTCAAAGATTCCCGTTGTGCTGATATCATCGACTCATACCAAAGATGATGTGGATCGCTGTTATCTGAACGGTTGCGATTTTTTTATCGCCAAACCTTACGGACGAGACTTGTTTCTGGATGTGGCGAGAAAATTCCTGTCAGATATCGACAGAAGAAATAAACGCTTGCCGTGCAGATTAAAGGCGGAGGTTAGTTTCAAGGATGATTTTGTTTCATGCGCCATACATAATATCAGTATAGGCGGAGCCTTCATAAGTACCGACTACCGGATTGACCCCGGTAATGTTATCAAAATTGCCTTCAGCCTGCCTGACGGACATGAAATCGAGTGTCAAGGCAGGATTACCTGGGTGAACGGGAATAATCCGAAATTTCCTCCGGATTTGGAATGAAATTCGCGCTGATGTCCAAAGCGGCAACCGAAGAGCTCAAAAAATTCATTTATGACGACAATTAGATAACTGTAGTTGCCGACTTTTATGAGCCCATGCCCGAATGCGACCTCAAATTGTCTGGCACACTCCGGGATTATGCAGCAAAGTGAACATAAAACTGGGATCTGAGTTTATTTGCCCATGTCCCTGATTATCTCGGGAACTGCTTGTTCCATGAGATTCTGCAATGCCTTTTGCAAGATTTCCGGCAAAAGCAGGTTGCGGTCCTTTAAGGCAAAATCGGAGAATCCCGTCTGGTAATCAAGTTTTTTGAATTTCTTTCCGTTTTTCCACAATTCCAGGGATACAGTCAGGTTGCTTTTACCTTCCGACTTCATGATGCTCGTAACTTCCAACATGTTTATATTGAGACCGGAAACGTCTACCCCTTTCGATACGTCGCCGGGAAGCGCTTTTACCCTCATGACCTTGTAGCCGGCCCTGGTCAGTTCCTGGTTGAATGCATCCAGGATCAGGTCGCCGGGAGCGATGGTCGTTACAACATCGCCAACCGTATCTCCGTCACTGTTTTTGACCTTACCGATAATCCATTGTACTGAGTCGGTTTTGCCGGAGGCTGGCCGTGCCCCTGACGCTGCGAGGTAAAGGGTCCCGGAACCGCCTGTGGCAAAGACGGATGGCTGATAAAGCAGCGTTATCTTCCGGTCGGTCGCGCACCCCGCCAGCATCGAAATGAGAAAAATTAATCCTGCCGCACGAGAAATCTTTTTTGCGAGTTTTAACATTAACTTCCCTCCCTCCTTCAGCCCTGATCGGACCGGTCTACCTTGTTGTTTTTTCCTGTTTGCATTCCAATCCCGCTCTCTTTCCGAATATCGTCGTAGGGAAATTGAGTGCGGATTTACCATAGACACGTTCTCCCGTCAATCGGAATCATTTTTCTTGTTGAACAGTTTCATTACTCTCTCTATGACGCCCATCAGGGATTTATCACGGGACATGGGTTCCGCATACCCCACTTCCGAGATCGGCATGCCGGTTGCCATTTTGTGTGACGCGCTTTTTTGAATTCCGAGGATCTGGCTGGGATATACGCTGCGATAGCCGACAATGAGAAAGCTTACCATGCATGCCACGGCGGCATTGGGGGCGATGGCGGGACCGAAAAGTTCGATAGCCATGACGGAAGCTGCGATGGGGGTATTAGCCGCGCCTGCGAGTACGGCCGTCATGCCTACTGCGGAAAATGTCGCCAGATACGGTTCGTGGAACAGCCTGGCGAACAGGTTGCCTGCCGCCGTGCCGATGTAAAATATAGGAGTGACGATCCCTCCGCTTCCGCCGCATCCCAGCGTTATGGAAGTGGCGATGCTTTTCCAGAAGAATGCGCTGCCCGGCAGTACGGCTCCTTTCAGACCTGCGTCGATGGAGTCCATTCCCAGCCCGAGGTAGCCGGGGGAGAGGAACCTGCCGATCAGGACGAGAAGCGCTCCACCGAAAAGCGCTTTCAGGGAGTAGTGCCATTTGAGTTTCTTGAAGAACCTATGGCTGAAATTCATTGACTCGATAAGGAAAAGTGCGATCAGGCCGCACCACATGCCCAGCAACACCATTTCCAGGAAGCTCACCCCGGTCATCCGGGGGACAAGCGGGGTCACATGGGTGGCATACTGAACTCCGACAAGTGACGCCACATGAAAGCCGATGATACCCGCTACGAATGAAGGGAACAGAACGTCATAAAAAATCCTGCCGAGGACAAGGACCTCGATACCGAAAAGCGCACCGGCGATGGGTGTGCCGAATACAGTGGCGAAACCGGCGCTTATGCCGCAGATAACCAGCTTGCGCCGGTCGACGTTATCCAGCCGCAGCAGTCCGCCGAATGCGGACGCAAGCCCCGCTCCAATCTGGGCGCATGGACCTTCCTTGCCGGCTGAACCTCCGGTGGCAAGTGTTATGACTGTTGCAGCCAGTTTCACGGGGACAACCCTGAAGGAAATTTTCCCCATGTGTTTGTGGACGGCCTCAATAACTTTTTCAGTCCCGTGTCCTTCCGCATCGGGGGCCAGAAGATTGACCAGCAGGCTGCTGGCAAGTATGGCGAGCGGCAGAAAAAAATAGTAATTCGGAAAATGTGTCAAACGCCCGGTAGTCCATGCGAGAGAACGGAGAAATCCGGATGTCGCAAGTCCCACCAGCACCCCGACAATTGCGGCATAAACCGTCCATTTGATTACGCTGGCGAAAAGGGTTACTTCCTCGTAGATTTTCTTTTTCATTTTTTCCCTGTTTTCCTTGTCTTTCCGTCCATCCACGCTTCCAATGCGTGAGTCATTGAAGACAATGTCGATTGTGCCCGTTCAGGCAACATATAATTTGTTAGAATTTATATTTCGAGGTTTGCTGCATTTCCCGGCATACTGCATTGGCGCCGGAATTCTAACCCTGGATTTCATCTCCGATGCCTGCCGGAAAAAACGCCTTCAGTCAAAATAAAACCTGAAAAGGGTATTCCCTTTCCAGGCTCTTATCCATCGCAGATAATACAGTTCCCGGTTTTCATATAAACATGTCCAGCCATTGCGTTCATGTTCAGATCGATGCACCAAATAAGACGGTTTGCGTGAAATTCATCTCCCTGAGCGTGGTCAGCGCGGAAATCGGCGGGAGCCTGTCCCCATTCTACTTCTTTTTCTTCCATATTTCTGGTAAATATACGTGCGGGTTTCCGATTGTGTTTTTGCCGTTATAATATGATAGACTCGGATGAAACGTTAATTTTCAGCAAAAATCATGTTAACTTGTATAATTTGTACACAAAATAATATAAAGTCAACTCCTTTTTATGGAGAGGTGAAATGTCCAAGGAAAAAATTGTCGCAGATATTATAGACGATATCAGGAGGGTATTCCAGGTTGTAAACGAGTACTCGAAAAAAGCTGAAAGGGAAACCGGACTGACCGGTCCCCAGCTCTGGGCGATCAAGATTGTCGCCGAGAGTGCTCCCATCAGGGTCTCGGATCTGGCTCGATCAATGTACCTGCATCCGGCAACGGTGGTTGGTATTCTGGACCGGCTCGAAGCGAGGGGTGTTGTCAAACGGACCCGCTCCGCTGAGGACCGCAGGGTCGTGGAAATCAACCTGACCCGGCTGGGCAGGGATATTGCCGCAACCGCTCCGGAAGTTGCCCAGGGTCTTCTTGTCAAAGGACTGGAGCCTCTTCCGGAGAAAAAACTTCGCAGCATGGGCAATGTCCTGCGGCAGCTGGTGATGATTCTGGGAGCGCATGAAATTTCGCCAAATCTCATGATGTCCCCGGAGACTAATCTGCAATCGGATAAAAATGACGGTGATATGGACGGAGGAGAGCGTTGACGGGAAAATGTGAGCGCGTCTGTTCCCGTCGGGTTAGCCCTGTTTGCATTCAATTATTTCTGAAACATGTAACCGGTTTGATGTGAAAAATCGGAATACAGACAAGGAGTATGTTCCAGCATGGTTAATCGTTGTGATCTGCATCGGCCTGATTGACCAATTTCGCGATGTTAATCACCTGAACCCCGCAGGTCGACGGTCGTGACAAAGAGTTGCTATGTTGTATACTGAAACCAAAAAGTTGGGAAATGCAGGGGGTAAATGATTCACCTTCCACCATAGACGCTTTTTGCATTCAATGACTGATAATAAAATTACTACCGGATTAAATAATGGCCGGTCTGATTGAAAAGCTGACTCGGCCGCCGCAGCCAGGTCCGTTTAGGCGGAGGGGGCGGGTCGAAGGCACAGTTTGAAGGACGATCGATGACCACTGGTGATGAGAAATCGACAGATTCCGCTGACCAAACGACGACCCGAACGATGCCGATCATCGCCTGCCCCGAGTGCGATCTTCTCCAGCGCGAGATAACTCTTGCAAGAGGCGGAGCAGCGCACTGCCGCCGCTGCGGAGCCCAGCTCTATCGGAACATCCCCTGCTGTCTGGACTGGACCGTGGCCCTGCTGCTCGCCGCCGCGATCCTGTTTCTCATCGCCAATACCAACCCCATAGTCGAACTTGAAGCCCAGGGAATACGCAACAGCACAACCATGTTCGGCGCCGTGCGTCGCTCCTGAACCAGGATATGCCATCGTTTCGCTGCTGGTGTTCATTACCGCCATCCTGGCCCCCTCTGTTGAAATTGCCGCCTTGCTGTATATCCTTCTTCCCCTGAGGCTGGGATGCGTCCCTGCCGGATTCCCGGTGGTGCTTCGTACAGTACAGGAAATAAAGCGCTGGAACATGGTGGAGGTGTTTATGCTGGCCCTGTTCGTGTCACTGGTCAAGCTTTCCATGTTTGCCGAAGTGATTCCGGCCTGGCGCTATGGATGTATGCGGCTTTTACAGTCCTGATAACCGCCGCCTGGGCATTCTTCGACCCGCACGAAATATGGGTCAGAGCCGGAAAGGCTGAGGGCACGAGGGAGTCGGAATGAGCGGAAATATCCCCACCGCAATGGAAGCCGGACTGATTCCCTGTCATGACTGCGGCATGGTGTCGAGACCGGCCCTGGCACGGTAGGGAGTGCGCATTGCCCAAGGTGTTTCGCCAGGCTCCATCTTCGCAAACCGGACAGTACGGCGCGCTGCTGGGCATTTCTGATAGCGGCGTATATTTTGTATCTTCCCGCAAATCTGCTGCCGATCATGGATACCAGTTCGTTGTCCACATACAACAAACGACACCATTTTGAGCGGTATAATATCACTGTGGGACTCGGGTTCCTGGGGAATTGCCCTTATCGTCTTTTTCGCCAGCATCATGGTGCCGCTTCTGAAGCTGATCGCTCTCACCCTTCTGCTGATTTCCGTGCGCGGCCGATCCCGATGGCGGCAGCTGCAGCGGACAAGGCTCCTGCGGCTGATCCGGCTGGTCGGCCGCTGGTCGATGCTGGATATATTACGTGGTGGCTATCCTCATCAAACTGGTGCAATTCAGTTTCCTGGCAACGGTCCGGGTGGGACCTGCGGTGTTCCACTTCGCCGGCGTAGTGGTGCTGTACCATGATTGCCGCAATGCAGTTTGATCCACGCCTTATCTGGGATTCATCACGGCAGGAGGAAAACGGACATGAATGACGCACCCACCGGGCCGGATATTTCCGAAATTCCCGAGGCGGTTGCGGCGCCGAAACGCCGCTGGTCCATCCAGCTGGTCTGGATCATCCCGATAATCGCCGCGATCATCGGCGGCACGATCGCGGTCAGGGCTATCCTTGAGCGCGGCCGGACAATCACCATTTCATTCAAGACCGGCGAGGGGTTGGAGGCAGGCAAAACGAAGATAAAATACAAGGATGTCGACATCGGCAAGGTGGAAAATATTGAAATCGCCAAAGACCGCTCCCACGTGATAGTTACTGCACGGGTCGGCAGGGAAAGCAAAGGCTTTCTCATGGATGATACCCGCTTCTGGGTCGTCCGACCCCGTATCTACGGCGGTTATGTCTCCGGCCTCGGCACGTTGATGGGGGGAACCTATATCGGGGTGGATGTCGGCAAATCGGGAAAGTCGGCATACGAGTTTAAAGGACTGGAAGTTCCGCCGGTCGTAACCTCCGAAGAGCAGGGAACCACCTATTATCTTCACGCATCCGATCTCGGCTCCCTGAATATCTCGTCGCCGATATACTTCCGCCGCCTTCAGGTCGGTCAGGTGGCAGCCTATGACCTCGACAAGGACGGCAGCGGAGTGACCTTCACCATATTCATAAACTCGCCCTACGACAGGTTCGTCCGCGCCAAACTCCCTTTCTGGCACGCCAGCGGTATCGACTCCGGCTAAATGCCAACGGACTCAGGCTCAACACCGAGTCGATCGTCTCCATTCTGTTGGGCGGCATCGCCTTCGAGCCACCGGAGACAATAAGTGATTCGACGATAGCCGCCTCAAATTCCACCTTCACCCTGTACGCCGACAAGGAAGAAGCTTCGAGCCATGCGGAAACCGCCCGGATGTTCCGCCTGGTGTTCAGGGAGTCGGTACGCGGACTGACGGTCGGTTCGCCGGTGGAGTTCAAAGGTGTACGTCTCGGAGAAGTCACAAAAATCAACCTTGAGTTCGATCCCGGCGTGAAGGAGCTTTTACGTCGCGGTGGATATCAGGCTCTATCCGGAACGCTTTCATGGACCGGGGGGTGCGGGACGGAACAGGCCGGAGCTGCGCGGACGTTTATCAACACCCTGGTTCAGCCGCGGCCTGCGTGCGCGGCTCGGCAGCGGCAACATGTTGACGGGTCAACGATACGTCGCGCTCGAATTTATCGATAAAGCGCCGAAGACTACCATAAACTGGAGTGGACAACCTCCGGAATTCCCCACAACCAGGTCGGGACAGAATGATCTCCAGGAGTCGCTGACGCGAATTGCCAGGAAAATCGAGAAAATGCCGCTTGAGGAGATCGCGGCCGAGGTGCGGCAGGCTGTTCGGAACCTCGACAAATCTCTGCGGAGTGCCGATAAGCTTATCCGGAACGTCAATACCGAAATCGTGCCGGAGCGCGAATAGTGCTGGAAGATGCGCACAACACGCTCGGTGAAGCCAGAGAGGTGCTTTCCAAGGATTCGCCGCTGCAAGGCGATCTGCAGGATACGCTGCGTGAGCTTTCCCGCACCGCCCGTTCGGTGCGGATCCTTACGGATTACCTGGAGCTTCATCCGGAAGCGCTCATTCGCGGCAAGAAGGGAGACGGGCGATGAAAATCCTCCAGTTAGTCGCAGGCATATTGACACTCTTCTGGTTGGCAGCCGGCTCAGGGTGTTCCAGATCGCCCACAGCTTCTTTTTATACATTGACTGCGCTGGCGCCGGAGCCTGTCTCATCTGCCGCTGTTACCCATTCGGTCGCGGTCGGCCCGGTCACACTTCCGGAACTGGTCGACAGGCCACAACTGGTAATTCGGGTTGCGCCCGACAGGGTGGATATTCTGGAAACGCATCGCTGGGCCGAACCACTCAAGAGCGAAATACCCCGACTGCTTGCGGAAAACCTGGCCCGTCTGCTGAGGCAGGCTCGTGTCTCCACCAATGACCAAAGTGCAAGCCGCGACGCGGAATACCGCGTGCTCGTTGATATCCAGCGCTTCGAATCAGTCCCTGGTGAAGGGGTGACTATCGAGGCGCTCTGGTCTGTGCGTCGCACCGGGATCGGAACCGTTCCGAGAAACGGACGATCGCTGGTCCACGAACCGGCAGGCGGCACTGGTTATGATGCGCTGATCGCAGCCCACAGCCGCGCCCTTGCTGCCATAAGCGGCGATATCGCCCACGCTCTGCGGGAGGAAGAAAACCGGAAATGATGATCATTGCATCTCAAATCCGAAATATCCTGTCGGCTAAGCGGGGCTTAGCCATTCGTGGCATATCGGCTGTTGTTCTTATTACCCTGTTCTTTTTCACAGTCTCGGGATGCAACGTTAAGAAGAAGACCGAAAGCGAAGAAACAGTCAAGAGCAAGGCCGCCAGACTCGAGATGAAAGACACCATAAACCCGTATGGCGCACCTGCACCTCCCGGCAAGTCCATCACCAGACCTGAAATCAAAATGGTGGATAAGACCGGCAAGGAGCGCATGGACGACGCAATAACCTGTCTTGCGCGCACTATTTATTGGGAAGCGAGAGGCACGAACAAAACCGTCATGCATGCTGTCGCAAACGTAGTCATGAACCGGTTGGGCCATGAGGGGTTCCCGGACACGATCTGCGGGGTCGTCAAGCAGGGTTCGGAAAAAGGGGAGTGCCAGTTCTCCTGGTGGTGTGACGGGCGTCCGGACAGCGCGCAGGAGAAAAAGCCGTACGAGACTGCCAAGGAAATCGCCCGCAGAGCCCTCAACCGGCAGCTCAAAGATCTGACCGGCGGCGCCCTTTATTTCCACAGCAGGGGAGTAACGCCGGCATGGTCGAAAAAATTTATCAGGACTGTCAAAATCGGTAAAATTGTTTTCTACAAGCCGGTTGCAGGGAAGGCGAAATAGTCATTCAATGCCGAAACCATAACGAATAAATTGCTTGCGGAAAAAAGTTCCGGCGGTCTCTGCTCAGGTGCCTGAGAAGGATATCTCCCGCATAGCGCCAGACTTTTTTTGTTAGATATTGCACTGGGGTGTTTCGGACATTGAAACAATACCTTTCGGATCAAGCAATTTACAGAATTTCACTACGTTACAAAAAACCCGCATAATTTCGCCTCACCTGGGAATCACCTCCAAACTGTAACAATCTCCTTTGGATTTTGTCGACACAAGCCCCCGGCAGAATCTCGGACAGCGCCGCAAAAAAAATCTCTTTTTCACCTTGATGATGCATTCGCGGTCCCGGTTGCTTCAATTTGACGGATGGACAAAAAGCAAGTTTGGATTAAACTTGTAGCGAAGCTTGGACCTGAAACAAGGGAAGTGTTTATGTTAATTAGTTGTGGAAAAAATGGATGTATAAAAAGTTGAATCGATTCGTTTCCGAAACTTATGATAAGGGCGAGGTACGAGCAGTATGACCGTTACATACTATTTGCCGGGTCAACCATCATGATAAAGTTCATGAAATTTGTTTTCAATTTTACTTCTGTGGTCACGGCCGCCATGGTTATTGTCTGTGGAAGTGTCTGTATCTGCGCAGCTGCCGGATCGGAAGCAGCCCCCGGTAATTTAAAAGAAGGCGACAGCACCCCAGTCCAGACGGGGATGGTTGATAAAACCTCCTACAATACGCCTCTTGCCGGTGAAGCGTATACGACCACACTTTTCGGCAAAACCGTCAAAATACCGGCAAGGGATCGCAGCAACAATCTTTCGCTGACACTGGGAACGAATGTCTATACTCCAAAGGTGGGAGCAGATTTCGTGCTTCCCATCGGTGCGCTTTACTGGCTGCGCAGCGATGAAAAATGGTGGAGCCGGTCGGTGATCGGCCTGTTTGTCAATGAAGTCGATGTGGCGCGGAGCTTCGGGCAATTTCAACTTCTCGGCCATTTCGACAACAACACCATCCCCTTCGCCGATACCGATGTTCAGGACGGCAGAGAGATCAAGTCGAGTTCCGTCATGTGGGGAACCGTTTCCGGCTGGCTCGGCGGCGGTATCAGGATCCCGGTTGCTCCGTACCAGTCGGATAACGACCTGCGCCTTCAACTCTTTGGTACTGCAGGCTATTTCTATGACGGCCGGACCGGTGACACCGGCGCGGATGTGCGGCTGCCCCCGGACACCTTTCTTTACGGTTTGCGACTCCGCGCCCGCTATGACGGACTCCGCCGCAACCTGATGGAACTCCCCCATGAGGGCTGGGCCGCCGGAAGCGATTTAGAGCTCACCCGGCGCGACAGCTGGTCGGACAGCGAAACAGGGGGCAAGGTATTTCTTCGGGACGATACGCGGGACTATCTGAAGCTTTCCGGCTATCTGATCGGCGCGACGAAAATCCCGAGACTCTCCGACCGGCACCATTTCGTCGGGTATCTTCATGCGGGCATATCCCCCATGGGAAGGCTCGACCGGTTCTCCTCCTTCCGGGCCGGGGCAGGCCCATTCCCCAACGAAACAGACGACCTCTACCGGGTTCCATACCCCGGTGCGCTGTACAACAGCTTTCCGGTCACCGATTATATGGTTGCCACTCTCGAATACCGATATGAACTTATGTTCTTCCTCTATCTCCACATGCGCGGCACCTTCGCCTGGGGGGCCAACCGCCCGGACTTTTCCAATGACGAGCTGAAGATCAGATTCACCGGATCAGACGGCGAAGCCTTTTCCCTCGGACTTACCAGCGCTTTTGTCAATGACTCACAGATCTACCTGGAATACGCCTACGACAACAAGTTCCTGCGAAACGGTTCGTCCGGACACAGTTTCACCATCCTCTGGTCCAAGTCATTCTGGTAGGCCTTGGCTGCATTTCAACCCCTTAATTGGATATCACGCGGCACTTAATCCTTGCTCCGGCAGCTGCAGGCATCCCTCCGTTTGCTCCGGAGGTCTGAGTTGCTTGCCGCGGACAACTCCAACTGCCGTTTTCGGGTTCATAAGAAGCAATCCATGTTCATTGGAAGGGCCAGAACCGCGGAATGAGCACTGTTGACAGTACCCAGAATATTATATTCAGCGGGGTGCCTACGCGCAGGAAATCGGTGAACCTGAACCGACCGGGGCTGTACACGAGAGTGTTTGCCTGATGTCCCACGGGAGTCATGAATATCAGTGAGGCGGCAAAAGTTACTGCCATCAGAAACGGCCGGGCGGAAACGCCAAGGGACTGGGCGGTGAAAATGGCAATCGGCGCCAGGAGTGCAACCGTGGCCTTGTTCGACATAATTGCCGAACCGATGGAGGTAAGAAGATAAAACGCCGATACCAGAGCCACCGGACCCCATGTGCCGACTGTTGAAATCATAAAATCCGCAATAAGGAGCGCAGCCCCGGTTTTCTCCAGCGCCTTTCCGAGAGAAAGCACACCGGCAAGAAGAAAAATGATCTCCCAGTCGATGGCGGCGTAAGCCTCGCTCAGGCTGATGCACCTGGTCAACACGAGCAGGATGGCCCCTGCAACCACGCTCGCCACAAGCGGCAGGAGGCCCGCAGCAGTGCTGGCGACAACTGCGATGATTATGGAGACGGCAAGAATTATCTTCCTTTTGCGAAATACCGGTTGCTCCACTTCCGAGACCACCACGAAGGCGTTACGTTCCAGCAGATAGTCAAGCTGATTTCTGCTCAGGTCCATGAGAAGTACATCTCCGGGGTAGAGCGCGGTTTCCTCCAGATTATCCCGCATGACTGAGCCGCGATGCCTGATGGCATGAACCGTAGCCCCGAAAATGGAGCGGAACCGCATCTTTTTCAGCGATTTCCCGGAAAGTATGGAGTGAGGCGCAATCACTGCCTCCACCAGGATAGAGTCATCCATCTCCTTGTCGACATTGGGCCTTCGGGCTTCGGACTTCAGCACAATCCCTTTCAGTTCCTGCAATTTCCCGATTTTCTCAACGTTGCAGCGTACGCGCAACAGGTCGCCCGCCCTGAGTACGACCTCAGCGGGAGGCAGCCTCAAGCGTGTCTCCCCGCGGTAAATTTCCAGGCTTTCGATGTCGAGGTCCTGGACCAGCGGTGACTCCAGCAGCGTTTTACCCAGGAACTCCGCATCCTCGCTCACCACGATTTCGGTGAGATAACTCCCCTGGACCAGAGCTTTTTTCAGATCTTCAGTCTCCCTTTCCGGGATTAATCTGGCTCCGATGACAAGCATGTAAACAATACCTGCTCCAAACAGGATCATGCCGAGCTCGGTAAATTCGAACATACCGAACGGGGTTTCACGGTACTGCTGGGCGATCGAGCTGACGAGAATAGTTGGGGAGCTGCCGATAAGGGTACAGACACCACCGAACATAGAGGCAAACGACATGGACATCAGGAGTTTGGAGGGGCTTGCGTGAATGTCGCGGGCGATTCCGAGGACTATGGGAATGAAAATGGCGACAACGGCAATATTATTGATGAAAGCGGAAAGGGCGCCGATTGCGAGCATCATGACGACCAGCGCGGACCAGAAGCTCCGCCTGCCCAGCCGGGTCAGGAAAGTACCGGCAAAATTAACCGCTCCGGTTTTAAAAAGACCGGCGCTCAGCACGAACAGGGCGCCGATTGTGACTGTTGCAATGTTGCTGAATCCTGCAATTCCTTCTTCAGGTGTTATAATGCCACCCAGAATGAGGGTAGCCATGATGATAATGGCAACCAGATCTATGGGAAGCTTCTCTGTTACGAACAGGATGACTGCTATTACCACAAGAGCAAGAACGGAGATCATTGCGATGCTCATGGTGTCTCCCCGAAGAAAAGCAGGTTTTAAGACTGCCTGCCATTGAGACAAAATATCAAGCACACCGTTTTTTATGTCCTTTCGGAAAAAATTTCAGAGCATGTGCGCAAACAGATGCGCGAACCACTCACGAACCCTGGAAAAAAGAGGCCTATCGTCCCACTTTTCTTCGGTAATCCGGTCCGACTCGGCAAGGTCGCCGGCAAACATCTTCTCCATTTCTCCAGCAAATCCGCTGCCAAGAATAACCGCGTTTACTTCAAAATTCTCGGAAAAACTCCAGAAATCCAGGTTGGTAGATCCCACCGTAGACCAGACACCGTCAATTACGGCGGTTTTCGCGTGCAGTACGGCATTGCGGCGTTCATAAAGTTTTACCCCCGCCTCCAGCAGCTCGTCATAATAATACCGTCCGGCATACAGGGCCAGCGACGAATCACTGGTTTTCGGCAGGATTATCTTCACATCGACACCTCGCCTGGCGGCGTCAACCAGGGCGTCCACCATCTGGTCATCGGGAACGAAATAGGCAGCGGTCAAATGGACCGTTCTCTCGGCAAAGGTAACCGCGGAAACATACATAATGAATGTCGTCCTGCCCAGTTCGCCGGGTCTGCTGCTTACGACCTGAACCAGATCGTCCCCCTTTGCTTTCAAATCGGGAAAATAATCCTTGCCGGACAGTAGTGGTCCCTTCTGCCATATCCAGGTACGGATGAAAATTTTCTGGAACTCCTCGACCGCGGGACCTTCTATCTGAACATCGGTGTCGCGCCAGGGGATCGCGCTTTTATTTTCCCGTTCCGAACCGGAAAAACCACCGGAATACACCTTGCTGATATTGACCCCCCCGGTGATGGCAATCCTGCCGTCCACCACCAGGATCTTCCGGTGATCTCGCATGGTCACCGGCAGTTTTCCGTGCGCTTTCAGCGGGTTCAGCGGATTGAACTCCACCACATTGATCCCATTGTCCCTCAGATGCCGGAAAAAAGAAACAGGGGTATTCATGCTGCCCACGCTGTCGTAAATGAGGTTGACCCGGACGCCTTCACTTCGTTTCCGGATAAGAAGATCGGCCAACTTTTGTCCCGTCTCGTCATCTTCGAAGATGAAAGTCTCCATGTTTATTATTAGATCTTGCATTATCGATCGCCCTGAACATGGCGTCGTAGGTGGCCGGCCCGTTAACGAGCAGTTCGACCCTGTTGCCGCTGGTGAGCGGACTGCCGCTTACGGCCTCAATAACAGCGGACTGACGTTCAAGTACATCTGAAGGATTTGCAGATTGTTTCAAGCGTTCCATCAATGCTTTGCTTTGGCTGTCAGACAACACCCCGTTGGATGAGATTATCCGTGGCGTTTCATGATCGGTGGGAATTTCTCCGATGATTGCAGGGGCATTCGGCAGGGATGCACATCCTGAGCCGACGGCAAATACACAGATTGTGATTAACAGCCGAAAAGCCTTAAATACGTCCGCAGAAAATTTCAAATCCAATGTCTTCATCGGCAATCCTTAAAGAGGAAAATGAGGGCCGATCTTCGACTGCCACCCCATGTCATCCTGTTTTGGAGCTTGTCTCCTCCGGTGGAGATGTCATTGTCATCCAAGTGCATTTCCACCGGAAAGAGACCGTCGAAGATCGAAATCATCGGATTTACAAGTTCCAGCGTTCACTTTAAGTTTGCTGAAAACGAACGCTGTTCATGATTCACTTCGAAGTTGCCTTTTTCAGTTCGTAACGAAGTGCATTGGAGCCGGGATTGACAGCCTTATTGTTGAAAACAATATCCTTTGGCGCGACAGCTTTTCCATAATAGGATTCATCCAGAGCATCGCGCACTGCCAGCACCGACCCTTCCAGGTTCAGCCCTGCATAAAGACCTTTTGCCTTGCTGAATGAGAGGAAATCGGCTGTAACTTCCGGTACCGTTGCCGAGCCTTTGGCACCACCCCCAATAGGGCCGACGGCTATCGAGGCGTCCCCACCGAGCTTCACGCTTGACGTCAGCAGGGAGTCGACGGCTTTCCGGTTCATTGCCAGCATTACCACTTCGGCCGCTTCCCCTCCGATCTGCAAACCGAATGTAACCGAACCCAGAGTGTAAAACGCGGGTTCGCTCCAGGTTCCGGTTTCACGATTCCGGACCAGCAGGACTCCTGTCCCGCCGGAGCCACCTATAAAAAAGCCCCCCTTGATAACCTGGGGGAATATGACCACTGCGTCAGCTTTCCTGAGGTATTTCCACAGCCAGGAAAAATTATTGTCGCTCATCAGATCGGTAAGCGTTGCTTTGGATTTGTCCACAATTGACTGGGCCTCCGCCTTATCGGCAGCCTGTGCCGCGGAGTATGAACCGCAAACCAGGGTAAACGTGAAGATGGCTGCCAGCATGGTTATGCCCATATGTAATATTTTTTTTACTTTTATTTTCATCTCATTGCTCCTTTCTCAGGTTGTGGTGAAAGAATGAATTAACTTCATTCCGTTTTATTATAACACCATCTTTCCGTATGCATTTCAAACTTCAACGAGCATCGTTTCAATATGAAATCAATTTAAGCTGAATTTGCGATGACATTTCAGATTCTATTGTGAATTTTCGGATAAAATACGAAAATCAGGCATGGCTTCATTCAGCTCAGAATTTAACATTAACATGCCCAAATTCAATCGGCTTTTGCATATGTTAATTATAGAGTCAAAGATGTATATTTGACTAATGGCAGAGGATCGTGTTTATAGATGAAAGTATGGATTATCATGAAAAGAAGCCTTAGTATGAAGATAGAATCGCAATATTAGTCGGAAAGCGTAAAGATATACTGTAATGAGAGGATTTAAGATGAAGGCGGGTGAGTGTCGGAAACTATTGGAACTTTGGCAAAAGGAAGGCACCCTCGAAAATTTTCTTCCTGAAGTGGCTGCCCTCAAAGGTGTTCCCCAACCGGAGAAATTCCATTCTGAAGGGGATGTATTCATTCATACCATGCTCGCATTAGACTCGGTCAGCGATGATTCCGATCCCCGCGTGTTTTGGGGAGTACTTTTTCATGACATCGGCAAGGCCGTCACTACGGTGTTCGTCGACGGCCGATGGCGTGCTCACGGGCATGCCGAGGCAGGCGCAGAGTTGGTCCCGTTGATCATGACCCGTATCGGATACCCGGAACTGGCTTCCGATGTGGCCTGGCTGGTTCGCCACCACCTCTTCCATTTTTCCTGGAATCTGCATGATAATGTCCGTCTTACGGGAAATCAACGCAAGTTCATGGAGCACCCGCTCTTTTGCCTGCTTCTGCAATTATGCATTGCTGATGCAGACGGTTCCCGCGGTATCAACGACAAAGGGAGGAAGATCATGCATATAGCGGAACTCTATGCCGGCTTGTCGGCAGGTGAATCTCCTTCGGAAAGACTCACTTGAAATCCTCCTGAAATCACTCTGTTTGTAATTAATCAAAAACAATGTACACTTTTTTTAAAGGATTCAGCTTCCTGGCGGTTATATAGCAGAATGCGCTGACTTCCTGAAACCGCTTTTTTCTGCTGCGCCGGTCCACCCGGCATGTGGAGGATGTGAGATGGGATACTTCGTTACCGCAAGAATATGGGAGCCGGTCCATGCCATGGTCAGGAGCCTCCGATACGAGTCACCACTTTATGCCGCACTGAATCAGCGGAGGGCCGGCAGAGTGATTGATATAAGCTCCTGCATGAATACGGAGCTGGAGGTCGAATATGTGGATATAGAACTTGACCTTGACAATCTCGATGAAGCCCTTGACCTGGTAAAAAATGTTCTGGTGAATGCCGGAGCTCCGGCGGGTTCGGAATTACGCCTCCCGGGCGATGGCGGCGAAGAGATTATCGGCTTTGGCAAGATGGAAGGCCTGGCGGTTTACCTGGATGGAGTAAACCTGCCTGATGATATTTACATGCTTTGCAATATCAACGAACTTGCGGATCTCATAAAAGAAAAACTGGCCGCGGCCGGCGGGGAAATCCGCGGCTCATGGGTCGGGCCCAACGAAACCTCCATTTATATGTACGGTCCGGATGCCGAAGCCATGTTTACCGCCCTGGAGCCGATCCTGGCGGGTTATCCACTCTGTCAGAACGCAAGGATCGTTATCCGGCACGGTAACCCTGCTTTCAGCCCTCGTACCGTAAGGTTACCCCGCGATGGGTAAACAATGCGTCAAATCTGGTCACGGAATTTGACGAGAAGGTAGAAACAGAATATGCCGCCGGCGGCCATGAGCACGTCACGAACCCAGGGGATAGGCTTGCTCAGGGCGGAATATATCATCGGATCAAAAAAAGCGGAAGTAAGGAGACCCACCGCTCCCCAGTTGAGAAGTTTCTTCATTTCGAACCACTCCTTTCTGCAATTTCATTTATTCTTTCATTTTTGTTATGTTTCTGCATTTGCCGCTGAGTATTCAGAAGTCGGACTTTCGTCGTTCCGGGACGGCACCCGCATCCACTGTACCGCCACCAGGGATACCACCCCCAGTGCAGCGGCAACGAGAAAGGGAATCCGATAGTTGATCATCCAGAGAAAGCCGCCGAGCGCGGGGAGGAATACCGCGGCGATGTGGTTGATGGTGAAGCCGACCGCCATGGAAGAAGCGGTGTCGCCCGGATCTCCGATTTTCTGGAAATAGGTCCGGATGGCCACCGCAAAATTGAAAAGCAGTGAATCTGCCACGTACATGAATGAAACAAGCAGTTTCGAAGTCGAGAAAGCATACGTTAGAAAGATCAGGATCACTCCCGCATATTCTACGGTGCTTATCTTTCTTTCTCCGAAACGGACGATGGCCCTGCCGATAACGGGGTTCATCAGGTAGGCGATCACGTTGTTGACGATGAAAAGAAAGCTGATTTCCTTCACTGAAAAATGGAACATTTTTACCAGAAGAAACATGGAGAAGACCATGAAAATCTGTCGCCGCGCACCGGACATGAAGGTAAGGAAATAAAAAAGTGAATACTTGCGGCGCAGGACCATTTTCTGTCTTTGTGGGCCAATACTTTCATGGGTAGGTTCCCTGAACATCCCCCATATTCCTGCCGTAAAAACCATTAACCCGATAACGAGAAAAATGCCTTTGTAACCGATAAAAAGCCCAAGCAACCAGATGAGAACGCCGACCGCGATGCTGGAAACGGCTGCAAGGCTCCTCAGCCTGCCGAAGACGATAGGTGCGACGCCGGTGGAGAAGTACTGCAGGGTCAGTGACTGGTTGGTGGTTTCGAAATAATGAAACCCGAAGCTCATGACCAGCGTGGTGAAGGCAATCCCGCCATAGGAGGGAAAAAAACCGGTAATTCCGGTGCCGATCCCGAGCAGGGCGATGGAAAGCGCGGACAGGCGGTGCTCCTTGATGACGAGCATGACGAAAACAGCCAGTAATGAAAGGAAGCCGGGCAGCTCGCGCACCGACTGGATGATGCCGACGGCCTGGCCGTTAAGACCCACAACTTCAACCGCGTAGTTGTTGAAGAGAATGGTGTACCCCTGCAGGCCGAACATGGAAAAGGCTGTCATGACAGCAAGAAAGTTGTACATGGGTTTTTGTTGTTCGGATAATTTCATTTAACTGCGCTTTTCCATAAAGAAATAGATATATAAGCAAACGGATTTCGTTTTTTGCTGCTTGCTGCGGGCTGCAAAATTGCAGGTATTTTCAAAGACTTCCGGTCCGCTGCCTCCGCTGTTTCAAGTTAACAGGGTATCCGTTTAACTGTTTTAAAAGCAAGATATTTTTCCTTTGACTAATGGAGATTGAGTCAATTCCAGGAGTGGGAGGGAGCGAAGGAAGCGGGGAAATATGGTGTTTATGGTTCATTCTATTGTGATATAATAATTTTGCAATTGAAAAGGGTTCCGGCAGAATATTGCCCGGACCGGAGGGGAACCGGAATGGAGGAGCATATGGAAAAGTATCAATGCAGGTGTCAGTACGTGTACGACCCGGCAGCGGGTGACGGTTCGCAGGGAATAGCCGTCGGAACATCCTTTGATATGCTGCCCGCCGAGTGGCTATGTCCCACTTGTGGTTGCGACAAATCCAATTTCCTGAGAAATGTGGGCAGACCCAATTCGGAAACAGGTCATCCTACGATCAAGGTGAACGTAAAATGTTTTTCGACCCTGGCGAAGGAAAACGTATGCGGTTACAGGGCTGATATGGAATACGAGCTGAGCGAAGGGTCAACGGTTCACGATTTGACGGAAAAACTGGAGTTGCCTGTTGAGGCCGTGAAGATAGTTTTTCGCAATCACAGGGAAGTCGATTTCCGGACAGTTCTGCATGCCGGTGACAGGGTTGGTTTTTCGCCGGTGACGGGAGGAATGTAAGGTAGAAACCGGGGTTGAGGTAGAAAACGTAAAGGTTTCCGGCCGGCCGGGGTTATTTGCTCCGGGACATTAATTTCAAAATATACATTGAAAGGCGGTTGTCATGACCGCCTTTTTAATTTCCGAAAACTTCATGATCAAGATTGAAAAAAATTAGACGAGCCATGCAAATTCTTGACATTCTTTTTATTCGTATTTAAACTGCCGACAGTTTTTTGTATACACTATCTCGACAGGTGGGAGTACGCGAATATAAGGAATACGGTCAAAAGGGGAGGAAAGCATGAGTGAGTTGAAAACAGTTGAGATTCCTTTCAAAAAGGGAGACATAGTCAAGTTCAACGAAAGCGGTCATGTCGCCAACGTGATGAACGTCATTGACGCTCCCGGAATGCAGTCAATAATCCTTGATAATGACAGCCACGGCAACCCCGGCATGTTCAGGCTTGAAGTGGACCCTGAGAAAATCGCTAAAGACGGATGGGAAATTACCAGGATCAGGTGACCGGTCCATACCGTAGAATATAAGAAGCCCCCATCATCTGAAGCCCGTCCCCGGCGGGCTTTTTTTATTTTCCGTTTCTGCAGTGGCGGCAACCGGCATTATAACCGACCTTTATTTCAACCTCTATTTTTTGCGGGAGTATTTCAGGTCCTGCAACAGCATTTCCTCCAGTGTGGCGTCGAGTAGTGCCTTCCGGCATTCCACATCATCAATGTCACCATCCCTCATCAACTTGATGAACCGGCAACCTCCGAAGCAGAGCGGCAGATACGCGCAGTCAAGACATGCATCGTTTTTCCAGACATCCAGGTTGTGTGACTGGCGGTAATCATTTATGCCGTTCCACAGGTTTCCCACTTCAAGATCTTTGCGGCCAATGAGGGCGGGGCATTTGAAAATGCTGCCGTCATGGTTGACGATAAAGAAGTTTTTGTGTTGGATGACGCAGGCCGAGGAATTTACTTTCGGAGTGGGGAACCCTCTGCGCAGGGTTTCCTCCCGCAGGAACAGACCCGCTTCGATCAGCCATGGTTCATCCGGCGATTCGCAACCTTCGGAAAACTCGGGTAGAACATACTCGGTCAGAGTTTTGGTGATGGGGGCAAATACCACTGACGCCAATTTGTCCGGGGTAATACCTTCATCCAGGAATAAATCCAGGAGTTTCGGAAATTCCCGGTAATTTTTACAAGTAAAATTACCTCCGGTGTTCAATTTCACGTGTCGGCACACTTCCCGGATATTTTTCATTATGACATCAAAACTGCCTTTACCCGAAACAAAAGGCCGCCAGATATCGTGGTTATCGCGGGGGCCGTCCAGGGTAATTTTGGCGCTTTTCAACCCCAGCGCCGCCAGCTCTTCAGCAACCCTGCCGGTGAACAGCGTACCGTTGGTAACGAGTGTGGATGAAAATCCGACCCCGCCGGTTTCAGCCGCACGATTGAGCTTCCGCATCAGGTCCCTGGCCAGCTCAAGGCTCAGCAAAGGTTCGCCGCCATAGAAATCCACTATCAGGTCCCTGCCCCGTCCGATGCTGTTCTTTATTGCGAACTCCACCAGCGCTGCGGCGGTATTGGCAGACATGTAATGTTTCCCCTTGCGGTTTCCCTCGAAGCAATAACTGCATGCAAGGTTGCAGTCCAGGTTAAGCACTGCGATTATACGGCAATCCTTGCTTTGCCTGTTGGCTTCTTCCATTGCATCGAGCATTTCCTGACGTTCCGTCTCCGGATCGGCCACGAGGAAACCCAGTCGGCAAAGGGTCTGCATGCATTCGGGAGATAGGGTTTTTTCTTCGATGGAACGAATTACGGTTTCGGGCACAAGAATTTTTGACAGCCATCTGGTGGAGAAGAGAAGAAGGCGGGTGGGGTTTTCGCGGGAGGGAAAGATTTTTACATATTTGGAAAGGAGCATAATAAGTTGTATTTGAAAACAAAAAACAGGGGATTAAATCCCCTGTTATGGATAAAACTGATTACATAATGACTATATTACATTAGAAAAACCAACCGGTGCACCACCAGCATGTCGGATTGTCGTCAGAGGTTTTCAAGCCTTCGTCAAGAATTACGATTTCGCTTTCATTCATATTCCCTCCTCAAAAATGGGTTTTTTCGGAATTGACACAGCTTATTAACTCCATAGCTAAATAAATGTAATTTGTCAATAAATATAATTAAGTTTGATATAATTATAAAACATTATAATAAAAAATTTTGCCGCTCAAAAATCGAACCTCGCGCCCCCTTCGAACCAGCGTCCGGGGTTTCTGGTGTAACTGATGGGATACTGTGCGCTGTTGAAAACGTTGTGGGCGGTGAAAAATAAGCCGATTGTCGTTTTTTCGTTTGTGAATATTTTTTTTGCCAGGTTGAGGTTCCACGTCATTGCATTGAATTTGCCCTCATCCTGAGGCGGTATATTCCATCTTATGTAGTGACCCTTCAGGGTTGCCTGGAACGATTTTTTGTCTTCATACTGAATTCCAACATCGATTGTGTAATGGGGAGTTCCGGTTACGTCTGCTCCCGTGTCCCGATCGCTTGCTTCCACATAAGCGTATCCCGCCATAAGTGAGGTGTCGAAAAACGGCATTGTCTTTATCTCGGCCTCGACACCCTGCCGTTGCTGTTTTCCCTTGTTAACATATGTGAACGGTTTTCCCGATGGTGGTTCAATCGTCAAAACATCATTTATATAATGTCGGTAAAACATGGTCTTAAGCCAGAAGTAGCGGAACACTGTCGTTTCAAAGCCGGCCGCGTAGGACCAGACCGTTTCCGGCTTCAAGTCCGGATTTTTTATGTAGCCGTTAAAATTTGATGAGGTAAAGCTCAGGGGCGGGCTGGTGAACCCCCTCGCAATATCGACTCGCAGGATGGTGTTTCCGGCCAGCGTGTAAGTTGCGCCCAGGCTCGGGCTCCAGAATTCGCTGCTGTTGCTTATGTAATCGTAACGCACGCCGGGTATCAGGGAAAAATTGCCGAAAGTAAGTGTATCGTTGGCGAATGCCGCCCATTTGTCCTGTCGTTGTTTCCCGTTTGTATATATGTCCCCATTCAAATCTCCCAGGTCGAAATCGACTCCTGCCAGCATCTGGTGGTGTTTTTCCGTCCAGGTTAGTTTTGTGCTTCCACCGAAAACAGTTTCACTGAGGTTATAATCAATCAGTTTGAGTCCGGTATCAAGCTGGTAGTATTTCATATTGGCTTCTTTTCTCGAGACATGCAGCGACAGGTCTAGCGACAGGTCGTTGGTCAGCAACCAGTCAAGGGAAATAGTCGAAAAGAGGTTGGCGAAATCCTCATCCTGCGAAACATTCAATCCGGGATTATTGGCCACACCGCGGAAACCGCTGTTGTAGCCGAAAGTGAAAGTCAAATCTGTGTTGTCGGTGGCCGCCAGCTGCAGTTTACTGTACATGTTGCCGCCGTGGAAAGAGTTGTGGGTCGTGAGACCGTCGGAAACAAGCCCACCTCCGGAGAGATAATATCCCAGTGTGCCAAGCCTGCCGCTAACTTCACCACGGTAGTCACCGGTATTCCTGTTGCCGATGGACGCTGACGCTTTGCCGCCGAATTTTCGGATATCATCCGGGGACTTGGTGATGATGTTGATCACCCCGCCAAGGGAAGATCCCCAGACGGACGAGGCGGGCCCCTTGACGATCTCTATCCTCTCTATGTTCTGCACCGGGATGGCACCGAGGTCGGCGACACCCTCGGCAAGGGTATTCTGGCTGACGCCGTCGATCATTACCAGCACGTGTCTCTGGTCGGAGCCCTGGATGAAAACGTTCTGAAAACTTCCGGGTCCGCCCCGGATACCCACCTGAACACCTGTGATGTATTTCAGTGCGTCGGTAATTGTATGGGCATTGATCGCCCTGATGTCTTCGGAGGTAATGATGGAGACGTCTTCAGCAACCCTGGAGATGGACTTGGGATAACGGGTGGGAGTCACCATGATGTCATCTTCATTGTAGAACATCCTGAGGACTTCCATGTCGGTCTCTGGTTGAGCAAAGACGGGCGGAGCGCACAAAAAAATCAGAATTGCGAAGAAGATGGTTGTTTTTAAATATTTTTTATGCATAATTTAAGTCGTTTTAATTGGTATCTTTTATATTCATGCGGTTAAAAAATCAAGACAATAAAATATGGCACATAAGATTCGTGTAACTTATCAGAAATTTAATTTGTTGTCTATAACAGGCTTTCCATGCTGAAAAGTGTTTTTTCGTCGATGATTCTGTTGTTTTTTTTGCAGGCTCCGGCGGCTGCATGGGATGTCCTGGTTGTGCAGCATTACAGGACCAGACCATACCAGGAGGCGTTGAGGGGGTTCAAGTCTGTCTGCAGGGCGAATATTCAAGAACTGGTTTTCTCCGAACTGCCAGGGGAAGAAGTGGTTGGGGAGATCCGCAGGAGGAAGCCGGATCTGGTTTTGGCCATAGGCATGGAGGCGCTCCAGAAAGTCAGAAAGATCAGAGAAATTCCTATCATTTATATGATGGTCCTGAGCCCTGAGTTAATATTAAACGATGAAAACAATATTACCGGGATCAGCATGAATATCCCACCGGAGAAGCAATTGTCGGTTCTGCGCAGGGTATTGCCCCATACGAAAAAGATAGGCCTGGTATTTTGCTCCAGAACGGCGGGACGTCTGGCGGACAATGCTTGCCGCATCGCGGCGAAAAGGGGTATTGATGTAACCGCCCTCAAAGCGGAAGGACCGGAAGATTTCCCAGGATTACTGAGGACCATGAAGGGGAAAGTGGATGTCTACTGGATGTTGCCCGACAGTGATATAACATCACCCGATATCATCGAGGATCTGATCCTTTTCTCAATGCTGAACGGAATACCAGTATTCACATTTTCCGATAAATATCTGAAAATGGGCGCACTTGTATCGCTACAGGTCGATATTTTCAAACTTGGAAGAAGGACTGGAGAAACTGCCAATAAAATCCTGTCAGGCACTCCTGTCGCCAGGATTCCGGAAATGGAAGCCGTTGATGCGACCTTGGCAGTCAATTACAAGATCGCTGAAAAAATGGGTATTCATATTAATATCGATGCCGGAAACGGGACCACATTTCGGTATCAAGAAATGTCTTCACACAGGTGATACCCATCTTTACAGACGCTTTACCGAACCAGCGGCATTTGCCTGCAAAAGCCGATTGCCATGATGAAACCCGCTGTCTGACTGTTTTCTTGTCGGCACTGTCAGGGTCAACTACATGAAAAAATTACGTTTTTTGAATAGTTTCGACAAAAGAACAATAGAAAAGTTTTCCTCGAAGATTTATCTCACCCATCTTTTTTCAATAGTTATCATATCAGTTTGTTTTACCGCCTTTTTTATCCATTACCAGAAAAAGTTCAGGACAGAAATCCTGGTCAATAAAGGACAACTGCTCGCCGGGCAGCTCGCCGAAAATTCAAAAATTGGTGTATTTGCAGAAAACGCCGACCTGTTTTCCGAATCTCTTGATTCAGTTTTACGGCAGAAGGAGGTGCTTGCGGTACGAGTTTTAACCGACAAGGGGGAATTACTGGCAAGCAGAGAGAGACCCGGAGGAAAAGCCAATGGAAAACTGAAAAAAAATGCGCCGGATGAAGAGCGGAATATGCTGGAACAATTGAAGAAATCCTGCGCCCCTGTCCATCTTCTCAAGGAAAATTCGATTGAATTCTGGACTCCGGTTCAATATGAGACAAATAATCTCCCTTCAGAGGTTTATTTTTACAACAATGACCCTGAACGGGGTCAAATGCGGACCATCGGATACGTAAACCTTGTAATGGGAAAAAAACAACTGCGCGAATCATTCACCTCTCTGGTCTGGAATGGAGTTATGATCGCTACAGTTTTCCTGGTGCTTGCCCTGGCTGCTGCGTATGCAGTCACGACGAGCATAACAAGGCCGTTGAAACGCTTGAAAGAAAGTGTTAACTCCCTGGCAAAGGGGGATTCTTTCGAAAAGGTTCAAGTCGAGACCGGCGATGAAGTGGGAGAATTGGCCGCTTCCTTCAATACAATGGCTGATTCTCTGAAAATGCGTGAGATGGAAAAGGACCAGCTTGCTCTACAACTTCTGCATGCTCAGAAGATGGAGGCAGTGGGGACACTGGCGGGCGGAATAGCTCATGATTTCAACAATATCCTTACCGGCATCATCGGCTACGGCGATCTTCTGCGCGACGAATTGTCGGAGGACCCTGGCAGGGAGTATATCTGCGAGATAATCAATTCTGCGAACCGGGCCGCGGATCTTACGCAGAGACTGCTGGCCTTCAGCAGGAAACAGGCTGCATATCCAAAAGTGATAAATCTAAACGAATCCATCCTAAATCTGAACAAATTGCTGTTGAGGATAATAAATGAAAATATCGAATTCAGTGTTGAACTTACAACTGAAGATCTGTTCGTCCTCGCCGATGAAGGTCAAATAGAACAAGTTTTGATAAATCTCGCTGCCAACGCCAGGGATGCCATGCCGGACGGTGGCCAATTGATTATCGCTACAAAAAGCGCACTGTTGGATAACGGTTTGTTCGAAATGGAGGGGATGGTAAGGAAAGGGATGTTCGCAGTACTGTCCGTAACGGATTCCGGTTCCGGAATTGATGCGGAAATCAGAGACCGGCTTTTCGACCCTTTTTTTACCACCAAGGAGGTTGGAAAAGGCACCGGACTCGGGCTTTCCATTGTTTACGGTATAATTTCCCGAAACGACGGTTTTATAGAGGTAGATTCCGAACCGGGTGTGAAGACGACGTTTTCGATCTATCTGCCCCTGACTGATTCGTCCGGCGATAGCGAAGAACAGGCAGGCTTTTCCTTTCCTAAAGGAAATAATGAAACCATTCTGCTCGCGGAAGATGACTTCACTGTAAGAGTACTTGGGAAAAACCTTCTTACGAAATACGGTTATCGTGTCATAGATGCTGTGGACGGAGAGGATGCTCTTGCAAAATTCATCGAAAACAAAGATTCAGTACAGGTGCTTCTGCTCGACGTGATAATGCCGAAAAAAAACGGCAAGCAGGTGTATGACGAGATAAGGAAAATGCGTCCTGATATCAAGACCCTGTTCACCAGCGGCTATACGTTCGATGTGCTCGACAGGCAGGATGTTCCCTCAGAGGGATTGTACTTCATTCCGAAACCCCTGCAGCCCCATGAGCTTCTCAGCAAATTAAGAGTCATAATCGCGGGTGAATGAAATTCGTCCAGTGCGATTTACAGCCCTTCCGCCTTTGCCTGTTGCAGTTCCCCCCCGGCAAGCAGTCGAAGGACTTCCCCCTGCTGTGGTTCCGGTCGAATGCCCTGCCTTTTTTAACATTGACAATGAAAGCGAATGAAAAATCCCTTCCAGCCGAATCAGAGCCGTAACCGGCCAGGGCGAAAACATCGTCGAGGTGACCGGTTTTGACTCTGAAAGCGGGGTCGGTATAGCCGATCCTTTTCACTGTCCCCTCCAGCCCGGGGCGGGGAAGGGTTTCCCGAAACCTTTCGAACCAGGGCTTTTTACCTATTTTGAAAAGATATTGAGCCATAAACTGCGCAGTTACTCGGTTTTTCCGCTTGAGGCCGCAACCATCGGCGATTATCGCCCCACCTTCCGGCAGATCAAGAGTGTTGAGAAATCGGACAACGGCCCTGGCTCCCTTTCCGCTTGTACCTGGTGGTCCGAAAAATCGCTCACCCAGGAAATCTGCCAGGCTTTGAGCCACGTTGTTACGACTGTGCACATTCATATCGCGCAGCACCCTGTTGAGTTGTTCACCGTCATTTATTTTAACGATTTTTTGAAACGAGCGTCTTACCCGTCTTTTTTTCATGCGGATTACCTTGACTCTTCTGGTTACCATTTTTATTCCGGTTCCGCCATGTTCCGCATATTCCAGCACCGCCCCGGTTGTCAGAAGCTTTGTCAGCGAGGCAGGGACCAGTCTCACTTGTCGTGAATTTCCGTATTGGGCAATGGTATTTCCGGTTTCCATATCCACGGCCACCAGCGCCCACTTGGATTTTGACGGCAGGAGGGATTCGAGATGTTTCTCCATGTTCGGAGTGGCATTGTCCGCATGGACTGGATGTGCGGCCAAAAACATGACTACAAGAAATATGCATGCAAATCTTCCGACCATCATCTGAAAAATGTTCATATTTTTATCCTTTTTCCTGTGGTTCACAATTCGATCCCCTGTTCCCGTAACTGTACCAGGACGGTCTCCTTCCAGCCCCTGTTTGCGGAGGGATTGGCCGGACTCGGATGAAGAATTTTGCCGGCCCTGGCACTCATGTTTACCAATACATTCTTTATTTGCTTCTCCGCGAAATTGCCGACACCTATGACCATCTCCGGTTTCATATATTCGACTGTCCGGCGCAGAGCCATGTTGCAGACCTCAAGCAAAGGGTCTCTTTCAGATGCTTTCAGTTTGTCCGGGGTAATATTCCTGCCGTTGGCATCGAGGAAAAGCAAGGGGCAATAATTAACCACGAAAAAACGTTCGAAGAACTTTTCCGGTGTGCCAAAGAGTTCCCGGAACAACCCCCACAGTCGCCGTCCGCTCACTTCGTTCCTGTGGCAGTCGAACCCTTCGATCCGTTTTCCTGGGTGCTCCATGGGCGGCTTGAGCACTTTTCCCTCTATGGCCAGCCAGTTTCTGACCAGGTCTATTTCGCCGAATGGAACCCCCGTCTGGGCCATTCCCCACGGTCCCGGATTCATGCCGACGAAGACCGCTTCCCGGCCCACTCCGCCGTAGCGCGCCAGGTATCGTGCGTGTGGTTCGGCAGCATAAACAAGCGGGTTGTATACAAATGCTACCGGCGAGGTAAATTCAAGCCTTTCCACATCCATGGCCAGGCTTTTGCTGATCTGTAGCAAATCCATAAATCTCCGCTCACTCCACAACGAAGCTCTTCGAGCCGGTTTCGACCCGGTCGCCCGGATACAGTTTTCTTCCCCGGCGAGTTTCGGTCCCGCCGTTTACCCTGACCAATCCCTCGCTTATGATGATTTTGGCCTCACCCCCCGAGGATACGGCATTGACCGCCTTGAGAAAGCTGTCCAGCTTTATGTATTCAGTATCTATCTTCAATTGTGGAATCTGTCCTTTCATGTGTGTGATAAGCTACCCGTTCACGATCAGCGGCAAGGTATTTTCCCGGTAAATTAAAACCACTTCTTACCCCGTTCTACTTTTACCATGGTGTCTTCCGTTTCATCAACAATTTCTCCAGTTCCACGGCCCATAAAGCTAGGCTGCCGACAATAAAACTTACCGCAAGGTCTGCGGCCGAGAGCTGCGTGGTTCTGAAAACTTCCCGGAAGAACGGGACGTACACGACAATAATCTGCAGGAAAATGGTGAGGAAGACTGCTCCGATAAGTTTTCTGTTTCCCGTAAAACCCATGCTGAAAATGGATTCCGTCTCCGAACGTGCAGACAGGGCAATAGCCATCTGGGAGAGAATAAGAGTGGTAAAGATCATCGTCTGCCAGCTGTGACTGCCCGCCTCCCGGTAAAAATATCCGATAGCCAGGGAGACAAATCCGGTGAACAGGCCAATCCAGACAATATCCAGCCCCATCCTGCGGTTTAAGATGCCTTCCGAAGGATTGCGGGGAGGGCGTAACATCGTGTTGCGCTCGGGTGGTTCGACTCCAAGCGCCAGGGCGGGCAGACCGTCGGTAATCAAATTCATCCACAGGATCTGGATGGGAAGAAGGGGAAGGGGCATGCCCAGCAGGGGCGCCAGGAGCATGACCCATAATTCTCCGGAATTGCAGCTTAAAAGGTACTTTACGAACTTGCGGATATTGTCGTAAATAACCCTTCCTTCCTCCACCGCGGCAACGATGGTTGCGAAGTTGTCGTCAAGGAGAACCATGTCAGCCGCTTGCTTGGCTACATCAGTTCCTGTTATGCCCATGGCAACTCCGATATCGGCTTTCTTCAGAGCCGGGGCATCGTTAACCCCGTCGCCGGTCATGGCAACAATGTGCCCTCTCCCCTGAAGCGCCCGGACAAGATTGAGCTTGTGTTCCGGAGACACCCGGGCATAGATCGATACTTCTTCTGAAATCATTGATAATTTATCCAGCTGGAGATTGTCCAGATCTTTGCCCGTCACCACTCCACCGTTGTCGGCTATTCCCAGTTGCGATGCGATATGAAGCGCGGTCAGCGGGTGATCTCCGGTGATCATGACCGGACGGATTCCCGCACCCCTGCATTTTTTCACTGCGGCTGCCGCTTCCGGTCGTGGCGGGTCGATCATACCTATCGTGCCTATGAAAGTCAGGTCCTTTTCCAGTGATTCATCTTCCATATCCCGCGGATCGGCTGATAGCATGCGGAAGGCAACCCCCAGAATACGCATGCCTTCACCGGCCAGCCTGTTTTGGGTTTCGCGGATTTTTTCAAGATTAAGGTCATCGAGAGGTGTTTTTTTTCTCCCGATCCAGACGGAATCGGCGACATCCAGCAGACTTTCGACCGAACCTTTGGCGAAAATGACATACTGTCCCTCAGACCAATTGCGTATATCGGCAAGGGCCTCGGGGATTCTCCCATCCCCTTCGCAAAACCGGTGGACCGTGGACATCCGCTTGCGGTCTGAATCAAACGGCACTTCATGGATTCTGGGGAATATCTTTTCCAGTTCCGGCTTCAGCAGCCCCGACCTCGCGGCGGCTTCAACAATTGCCGCTTCTGTGGGATCGCCCGTTATTTTGAAGGATTTCGCCATGCCCCCATCCGGTTCCAAAGTCGCATCGCTGCACAGGGCACCCCCGCACAGGAGAAAAGCGATGTCCGGGTGGGCAGCGGGCAGGGTATTTTTCATGCCATGGGACGGACCCTCCTGAATTTCATTCTCTGTTTGCACGGAGAGGTTTTCCTCACGGCTCGAAACATCCAGAAGAGCAACCTTCATCTGGTTGCGGGTGAGCGTGCCGGTTTTATCCGAACAGATGACTGTTACCGAACCGAGGGTTTCTACAGCCGGCAGTTTCCGGATAAGGGCGTGTCTGGTCAGCATCCGTTGTGCTCCCAGGGCCAGGGCGATGGTTACCACTGCCGGCAGGCCTTCAGGTATGGCCGCAACTGCAAGGCTTACGGCGGTCAGGAACATCAGCCTGATATCTTCGCCGTGAATCAGGCCCAAAGTGAATATCACAGCGACAATTACCAGCGCCGCCAGCGCAAGTGCCCGTCCCGTTTTGTCCAGTTTATGCTGAAGAGGGCTTTTTTCACTCTTGACGCTCTGCAGCATGTCTGCGATATGTCCAAGTTCGGTGTTCATGCCGGTTCCGGTAACTACTGCCTTTCCCCGGCCATTGGTAACGCTTGTTCCCATGTAGACCAGGTTACGCCTTTCCGCCAGCGGTCTGCCGGCTTCGAGCACGATCCCGGCCTCCTTCTCCACCGGCGCCGATTCGCCGGTCAGGCTTGCCTCCTGTGTTTTCAGGCTGAAGCTTTCCAGCATCAGGCCATCGGCAGGAATCAGATTGCCTGCCTCGATCATAATGATATCTCCCGGTACGAGACAGGCGGACGCCGATTCCTCGATGCGGCCGTCCCTGACAACCCGCACGGTTGGGGCGGCCATTTCTTTCAGTGCCGCAACCGCCTTTTCCGCCTTGAACTCCTGCCGGAAACCGAGTGCCGCATTGAGCAGGACAATGGCCATGATGGCGATGCTGTCGACGTAATCTCCTAAAATGGCGGAAACACCCGCGGCGAGAATAAGAACGACTACCATCACGGAGGTAAATTGTTCCCAAAGTATGAGCCAGGGGCTTTTCCTCCCCCTCTCCTCCAGCTCATTGGGACCATATCGGGACAGGCGGCTGCCGGCTTCTTCGGTGGTCAACCCCGTTGAAAAGTCGGTTCTCAGCAATTGTAAAGCTTCAGCCGGATTTCGATTGTGCCAGTCGCTCATTCATCACTCCGGAAACTGAAAGTCGAATTCCCGTAACATGGCAGGCGGAAACCGGAGTTTTGCTTCAGATCCGTTTTCTGCTAAATTGCGGGTTATCCTAAACTTTACTTCAGCTTATACCCGTCTTCAACCGAACAGTCGGATAATCTCTCCCGCGGAACGGCGAAATGTTGAAATTTTCGAGGCGATTGTGATAAGTAGAAGAAAAGAAAATTTGCCAGAGGAAAAATACAAATGATTACAACGTCCGATTTCAAGAGGGGCCTCGTCATCCAGATCGACGGCGCGCCGTGCATTCTTCTCGATGTCGCCTTCCAATCCCCTTCGGCGCGCGGGGCCAATACCATGGTGAAGACCAAATACCGCAATCTCATTACCGGCCAGGTGCTGGAGAAGACCTTCCGCTCCGGCGACAAGGTCGAGGAGGCGGATTTCGAGCGGCACAAGGGGCAGTTTCTCTATGCCGACGGCGACAGGGGCGTTTTCATGGACCTGGAGACCTACGAGCAGTTCGAGCAGGATGACGGAGGCCTTTGCGCTCTTCGTCCCCGTATCTGCTTGAAGGGGCCGAAGTAGTTCTGGGACTTTTCGAGGGAAGGATGGTTAATGTCGAACTCCCCATGACCGTGGAACTGGCCGTCAGCGAAACGGCTCCGGCGACTGAAGAACGCCACCGCCACCGCCCAGACCAAGGAAGCCGATTGTCGAGACCGGTCTTAAGATCCAGGTCCCCCCCTATCTGGAAGTCCGGCGAACAAGGTCAAAGTCGATACCCGCGACGGGAGATTCATTTCCAGGGCGTGACGGAAAATCTCCGGTTTCAGCAAAAACCTGTTGACACATTGGCGAAATAGATTTATAAAATGAGGTCTCTTTTGCCCAGGTAGCTCAGTCGGTAGAGCAGAGGACTGAAAATCCTCGTGTCGGCGGTTCGATTCCGTCCCTGGGCACCACTGGTTTTATGGGGTTAGCACACCGACGCTAACCCCTTTTATTTTTTGTAGTACCATTTCGGATTGTATAGAGAGAAGCCGCCCTTCCCTTAAATAGAATGGCGGTCTTTTTTGTTTCCGGAGGGGCTGGAATTTGATATATTAATACAATTAACTAAAAGAGCTAGGTTTTATGCCCTTCCTTTAGGTGTGTCCCTGGTTTACGAGTCATATAAAAAATGCAATTTATCGACGAAGTTACAATTAATGTAAAATCCGGAGACGGCGGCGCCGGCTGCGTGTCATTCCGCAGGGAAAAATTCATTCCCCGAGGAGGTCCCGACGGGGGAGACGGCGGCAGGGGGGGCGACGTGATTCTCGAAGTTTCTCCCAATATGTCCACTCTCCTGGATCTGCGTCACAAACCGCACCTGAAGGCAACGCGGGGCGGCCACGGGATGGGAAAAAACCGCCATGGCGCGAACGGGAATGATTTGATTATTCATGTTCCTGCCGGCACGGTTATCAGGGATTTCGAAAACGAAGAAATCCTCGCTGACCTGACTCATCGGGGAGAACGAATCGTGTTGTTGAAAGGTGGCCGTGGCGGACAGGGCAACGCGCGATTTGCATCTTCCACCAACAAGGCCCCGAGGTTCGCCCAGCCGGGAGAGCCGGGAGAGGAGCGCAAGCTCAAGCTTGAATTGAAACTTCTTGCCGATGTGGGGTTATTCGGTTTCCCCAGTGTGGGGAAATCGTCCTTTATCGCAAAGGTTTCGGCCGCGCGTCCGAAGATCGCGGATTATCCTTTCACGACCCTTACTCCCAATCTGGGGGTGGTTTATTACAAAAACTTCCGCTCTTTTGTTGTCGCCGATATTCCCGGTCTGATCGAAGGTGCCCACAAAGGGGCCGGGCTGGGCCACCGCTTTCTGAAGCATGTGGAGCGGACCGACCTGCTGCTTCATTTTATAGACCTGTCCAATATGCCCGAACGCGACCCTGTACGGGAATACGAGGCGCTCAACAGGGAACTCGTCCTGTTCAATGAAGAGATGGCGGAAAAGCGGCAGATTGTGGTCGTCAACAAGATAGATCTTCCCGGCGTCAGGGATAGCCTGCCTAAAATACTTCCCTATTTCGAGGAAAAAGACATCAGGGTCTTTCCGGTTTCGGCCGTTACTGGAGAAGGGATAGAAGCGCTGCTTGACGAAATAGCCGAAAAAATATGGTCCTGACGGGGAATACGGAATAAATTTCCATGTCACGCTGACATGCTGTCGTTTACGGGTTTTGTCATCGGGAAATTACTCACATGCTTCCGGGGCTGGGATTTCAGGGTAGACCTCAATGCGCAAAGAAATTATCTCAAAAGTAAAAAGAATTGTTATTAAAATAGGCAGCCGTGTCCTTACCGGTGAATCCAACGGCCTGGATATGGATTTCCTCAACAACCTTGCGGAAGATGTTGCCGGGTTGCGCAAGAGCGGCATGGAAGTGGTCATAGTTTCCTCGGGGGCTATTGCGGCCGGGGTCAAGGAACTGGGTTTGGTGAAAAAACCCTCGAACATTCCGCAAAAGCAGGCAGCGGCTGCCGTCGGGCAGTCGAAATTGATGCAGTGCTATAAAGCGGCCTTTTCCGGATTCGAACTCCAGGTGGGGCAGATACTGCTTACCGGGGATGACCTGTCGAACCGTCAGCGTTTCCTCAATGCACGGGCTACCCTCGATACCCTTCTTTCCTTCGGAGTCGTGCCGATCATAAATGAAAACGATACCGTAGTGGTTGAGGAGATTAAATTCGGAGACAACGACAACCTGTCGGCTCTTGTCACAAACCTGGCTGAGGCCGATTTTCTTGTCATCATGACCGATATAGACGGTTTTTACGATTCGGACCCCCATTCTAATCCCCGGGCGCGTCTTATTCCATTGGTGAAAGCCGTTACCAGCGAGATTGAACGGGCAGGCGGAGGAAGCGGGTCTTCGGTGGGAACCGGCGGTATGGCCACCAAGCTTGCAGCTGCGAAAAAAGCGGGCCGGTACGGTGTGCCTACCATCATTATCAACGGCAGGAAAACTGACACCCTGAAACTGGCAATGGCCGGAGAGGAAGTCGGGACATTATTTCTTCCGGCAATAAACAGCCTTAACCGCCGCAAACACTGGATTGCCTATTCACTGAAACCAAAGGGAAAAATAATCGTTGATCAGGGGGCTGTTGAAGTGCTTTCCAGTAGCGGCAAAAGCCTTCTCCCGTCGGGAGTATGCGGGGTGGAAGGCGATTTCGAACGCGGTTCCTGTGTCCGGGTGTGTGCGCCTGACGGAACGGAGTTCGCCAGGGGGATTGTGGATTATTCGGGCAGCGAAATAGAAAAGATTCTGGGATGCAAGAGCTGTGACATAGGAGCACTGCTCGGGTACCGTTATGGAGACGAGGTTATCCATCGGGATAATCTCGTCATGCTATAAACCTGAAAGTGTGAGGAGTAAGAAGTGGGGAATATATGGTTTACACCTGATTCATCACTTCGCAAGCAGGTTCACACCAGTAAATCAGCAGGATTGTAAACAACTTCATTGATACAGGGGAGGAAATCATGACCATAGCCGAACAGATCAGGAAGATAGCCGCGGATGCCCGCCAGGCCTCGTTCGCCATGGCCCGGCTTTCTTCAGGGGAGAAAAATGACCTGCTGACTGGCATGGCCGCGGCCCTGAACGGTAATATCGAGCTGCTCATTGAAGAAAACGCGAAAGACCTTGCCGCCGGTGAAAAGAAAAACCTGTCCTTTGCCATGCTGGATCGGCTGATGCTCAATGAAGCCCGCATCAGGGCCATGGCGGATGGTTTATGCGAGGTTGCCGCGCTTCCGGACCCCGTCGGCGAAGTTACCCGTATGTGGAAACGGCCTAACGGGCTGATGGTTGGCAAGATGAGGATCCCGCTCGGGGTTATCGGAATCATCTACGAAGCCCGTCCCAATGTAACCGCCGATGCCGCGGCGCTTTGCCTCAAAGCAGGCAATGCCGTTATTTTGAGGGGTGGCTCGGAAGCTATCAATTCGAACATGGCAATTTCCCGAATTCTGCGCGAAGAAATGTTGAAGGCCGGTATCCCTGAAACGGCGCTTTCAGTTATTCCCTTCACTGACCGGGAAGGTGTCCTGGAGTTGCTGAAGCAGGAAGAATTTGTCGATCTCGTTATACCGCGGGGGGGTGAAGGACTGATCCGCTTTGTGGTGGAACATTCGAAAATTCCTGTCATCAAGCACTACAAGGGTGTGTGCCATGTTTTCATCGATGCCGATGCCGATCCGGAAGCTGCGGAAAAAATCATAATCAACGCCAAAACGCAGCGCCCCGGTGTCTGCAACGCCTTGGAAACGCTTCTGATCCACAAGGATATTGCCGAGACGTTCGTCCCGCAGATTTATGAGGCCCTTTCCGGACTTAAAGTGGAAATCCGCGGTGACGAAAATTTCCGCAAGTTCGCTCCCGACGCCAAAGCGGCAACTGAAGATGACTGGTACGAGGAGTATCTGGACCTGATTCTGGCTGTCAGGGTTGTGGACAGTCTTGATGATGCAATTGCCCATATAAACAAATACAGTTCTCTTCATACGGAAGCCATTATTACTGCCAATTATGGCAACGCCCAGCGTTTTATCCGCGAGGTCAATTCGGGGGTGGTACTCGTCAATGCCTCGACGCGTTTTTCCGACGGCAACCAGCTGGGACTCGGGGCGGAAATCGGCATATCGACCACGAAACTGCATTCATTCGGGCCGATGGGTCTGGAAGATTTGACCACCACCAAGTTCATTGTTTACGGAGACGGCCAGGTAAGGGAATAGTTTGAGGCTTTCACCACAAGTTCATCCGCTGGCAGATGGCGTCTAAAGTCCGGCGGCTTGGGAAGACTGATAAATGAGATTTACCAAAGCATGAAAACAGGAATTTTTGGCGGGACGTTCAATCCGATACATTTTGCCCATCTGCGCATTGCCGAGGAAATCCGCGACAAGTTCAGGCTCGACAGAGTCATCTTCGTGCCTGCGGCTACGCCGCCGCATAAGCCCCTGGCTGAAAACCTGTCCTTCGAAAACCGCCTGGAAATGGTAAGAATTGCGGTCAGGAACAATTCTTTCTTTTCCGTATCGGACATCGAGGGGAAAAGAGCCGGCAAATCCTATTCCATCGATACCATCAGACTGTTTCGTGAATTGTATCCCGGTGATGAATTCTTTTTTATCATGGGAAGTGATTCCTTTGCCGAGTTCAGCAGCTGGAAAGATTATTCGGCTATTTTTGAATGCTGCAACATAGTGGCCATAACAAGGCCGGGCGTGGAAATGACCGGCTTGCGGGAGGCCCTTCCGGTTGATATGGCCCTGGACTTTTGTTACTATGAAGCAGAGAAAAGGCTTGCTCACAAATCGGGTTATTCCGTATATCATATAGTCGGAACGCAGCTCGATATTTCATCAACCGCCATTCGCGAAATGGTAAAAACGGGACGGTCCATAAAATACCTGACGCCGGAACCCGTTGAACAGTACATACATGAACAAAGGATATACACGGATGCCGGTTAAGACAGTATTATCATCACGGGATAGGGCTCTGAAATGCGCCGCCCTGGCCCTGGACAAAAAGGCGCTGGATGTAAAAATTCTCGAAATCGCCAACATTTCATCGATAGCCGATTTTCTGGTCATTGCAAGCGGCCAGTCGGACAAGCAGACCCAGGCTATTGCCGAATCGGTAAGGCAGGGCCTGAAAAAGTTCGGTAAGACGACCGGAATCGAAGGCCTGAAAGAAGGCAACTGGGTGGTCATCGACTATGGAGATGTCATCGTGCATGTATTCAAGGAGGATATCCGGCGTTATTACGACCTGGATTCCATCTGGTCCGAGGCTCCGGTCGTGAAAATCCCCGACAAATTTCTCTGGGAAGGCAAGGGAGCTTGAAAATACGCGTCCTTTGGGTCGGCAAGACCCGGGAGGAATGGGTGCGCCGGGGTATTGAGGAATACGCTGGTCGTATAAAGAGGTACGTTCCGATCGAGTTTGCCGAAGCCAGAGAAGAGAAGGGGGCGGCAGAGGAAACAGGCCGTCTGCGCGAATGTGAACGCCTGAAAAAACTTCTGCCCAAACAGGGAAAGTTAATTCTGCTCGATGACAAGGGAGATGCCGTGACGTCTCCCGATTTTGCTTCCTTTATCGTCAAAAACCGGGATTCGGGAATATCCGATCTGATCTTCGTAATCGGAGGCTCATACGGATTTTCGGAAAGCTTCAGACAGGAATCCGACCGGATTATTTCCCTTTCGCCCATGACCTTTACCCACCAGATGGTCAGGATTTTCCTGCTCGAACAGATTTATCGCGGATTTACCATAATAAACGGCGAACCGTATCATCACTGACACCAAATTCTGAATTTTGAATGTTGAATTTTAAATTGAAAAAGACTGTTTAATTCGCCTTCGCGTGTTTGGAACGCTTTTTCTTTCCGGAGGAAACATGCCTGATCCCTTGCTTCTAATGATGCTGGACGGATGGGGAATAAATCCCCATCGGGAAAATAATGCCATTGCCCTTGCCCGCACTCCAAATATGACCCGCCTCTGCAATGAGTACCCATGTTCCCGGCTCAGTGCCTCGGGATTGGACGTGGGGCTTCCGGATGGTCAGATGGGCAACTCCGAGGTCGGTCACCAGAACATCGGAGCCGGTCGCATCGTATACCAGGACCTGACCAGGATCAGCAAGGCGATTGGCGAAGGCTCGTTTTTTTCAAACTCAGCTTTGCTGGACTGCATTTCCAGAACGAAAGCCGCGGGTGGCAGGCTTCATCTGGCGGGACTGCTGTCCGACGGTGGGGTCCATTCCCATATAAAACATCTCTATGCGCTGCTCGAACTGGCAAAAAAAGAGGGCATCCGCGATGTTTTAGTTCATTGTCTTCTCGACGGACGCGATACCCCGCCGAAAAGCGGAGCCGGTTACCTGGCACAACTTGAACAAGAGATGAAAAGGATCGGTTCCGGCAGGATCGCGACGGTAATGGGAAGATACTACGCCATGGATCGGGACAAGCGATGGGACAGGGTGGAAAAGGCTTTCGACTCCATGGTCGTCGGCCTGGGCAATGAATTCGCCTCGGCTCAGCAGGCGATCGAGCAGAGCTATCTCGATGGTGTGACCGATGAGTTCGTGATTCCGGCTCTTATTGTGGACGGTGGCGAACCGGTGGGAAAGGTGATGGACGGAGACGGCTTCATTTTCTTCAACTTCCGATCCGACCGCGCCCGGGAGATCACCAGGGCTTTCACCGATCCGGGTTTTGACGGATTTGCCAGGAAGGAAATTCCCGAGCTTGCCTGTTATACTTGCATGACCGTCTATGATGAGACTTTCAACCTCCCGGTCGCTTTCGGTCCGGAAGAGCTGAAAAACATCCTTGGAGAAGCTATAGCAGAGGCAGGCCTGAAGCAGCTTCGCATTGCTGAAACGGAAAAATACGCTCATGTAACATTCTTTTTCAACGACGGCAGGGAGGTTCCTTTTCCGGGCGAAGACAGGGTTTTGATTCCTTCACCCGGGAAGTCGCTACCTATGACGAAAAACCTGAAATGAGCGCTTATGCAGTGACCGACGAGCTTTTGCGGCTGTTGGACGAAAATAAATATGATTTTATCGTGCTGAATTTTGCCAATGCCGATATGGTTGGTCATACCGGTATTCTTCCCGCCGCCGTGAAAGCGATTGAGACGGTTGACGAATGCGTGGGTAAAATCGTCGCCAAGATACTGGAAAATAAGGGGCGGGCCATAATAACGTCTGACCACGGCAACGCCGAAAGCATGGTCGACGAAAAAGGCGGGACCCACACAGCCCATACCACGAATCCGGTCCCCCTGGTGCTTGTGGATGATACAAGAAAAAATGCCACACTGAGTTCAGGTATTCTTGCCGATATCGCACCGACGGTACTCGAGCTGATGGGCCTTCCGCAGCCCGCGGAGATGACCGGGAAAAGCCTTCTGAACTGACAGCTCAAATATAATTAAAATTCTGGCCGTGGGAGACAAGCTTCCGCGGCCTTTTTTGTTTTTAATTTCCGTGACGACAGGCAGAGCCATAATCCAATAGTATCAAAACAATATTCAAACAAAATTCTTGCCCTTTCATGGTAAACCGGTTATTTTCGCCCCATGAATGGGCGCAAATTTCTTGAAGATAAACTGAAACTGCTTGAATTTTCAGTCGACAATATAGCGGATGCGGTCTATTGGATCACGATGGACGGCCGCTTCCGGAATGTCAACGCCGCGGCTTGGGAAATGCCGGGATACAGCCGCGAGGAATTCCTTTCGCTATCGGTCCATGATATAGATTCCGTCATTACACGGGAGAAAATGGTTGAACTCAAAAAGACACTGGATGCAGCCGGTTCCGTTACGCATGATTCAGTTCATCGCAGAAAGGCCGGGACTACATTTTTCGTTGAGATTACAGCCAATCTTCCGGAATACCGTGGAAAGGCTTTTGCCATTTCATTCGTCAAGGACATAACCGAGCGCAAGCGGATGGAGGAAGCGCAAAGCACTTCCGAGGCTGAGAAGTCTCTTATCCCGAACAGCACGATGGATTACGCGAAGTATCACGACCCTGACATGAAGATCGTGTGGGCCAATTGGAAAGCCGGAGAATTGGGAAATAAGCCGTTCCTATCAGCGGGGTGCTGGTGGAACGGCTTTTTTTGCATGAACAATTCATGTCGGATTTATGGGGAGCAAAATGATCCGTTTTGCATTGTATATAGGCATCATCCTGGTGCTTCTGTTCCAGTCGGTTGCCGGAGCGGGTACCATAACGACAAGGCCGAAGCTGATCGTCGGCGGCGACCATGACTGTCCGCCCTACGAATTTACCGACAACGGAACGGCGACCGGTTTCGATGTCGAGTTGATGCGGGCCGTAGCCGATGTCATGGGCTTTGACGTGGAATTCAGGCTTGGTCCCTGGAGCAGCGTAAGGCAAGAACTGGAACAGGGAAAGATCGATGCGCTTGCCGGGATGTATTATTCCACGGACCGGAGCAGGCTCGTCGATTTTTCCGTTCCCCATACCATGGTCTCTCCCGGGATATTCGTGCGCAAGGGCTCTCCAATCCGCTCTTACGCGGATATCCAGGGCAGGGAGGTCATCGTCCAGAAAGGGGACATCATCGATGATTCCCTGGGCCGGAACGGACTTGCCTCGCGCATCGTGGAGGTGACGGATGCCGGGGAGTCTCTGAAACTTCTGGCTTCGGGAAAATACGACTGCGCTGTCATGCCGTCCAGGCTGCAGGGAGAATATTATGTCAAAGCTTTCAAGCTCGGCAATATAAGATATGTAAACACCGAATTACCGCAACTGCGGTATTGTTTCGCGGTGCGAAAAGGCAACCAGGAACTCCTGAACAAACTCGATGAAGGGTTGAAGCTCCTGAAGGTCAGCGGGAAGTACCGGGAAATTCATGAAAAATGGTTCGGTGTATATGAAGAAAAGGACCTGTGGCAGGCCGGCAAGTACTATGTCCTGGCTCTTGTTCTTGTCGCGGTGTTTTGTCTGGTTTTTCTGGTCTGGTCCTGGACGCTGAAAAGGCAGGTAGCGGCACGCACCGCGGAACTGCGCAGGAGCGAAGAGGCGTTGCGTTTCACGCAGTATGCCATCGATAATTCGGCAGACCAGGCCTTCTGGATGACGGAAGATGGTCACCTCTTCTATGTCAATGATGCTGCATGCAGCATTCTGGGGTATCCCCGGGAGGAACTCGTCGGTATGTCGATTCCAGACATCGACCCGACCCACCCTCCCGAAGTGTTTGCCGAACATTGGCGCAATTTGCGGAAGAGCGGCTCGGTTACGATGGAATCCCTTCATCGCGCGAAGGACGGACGTGTATATCCGGTCGAGATTCGCGCCAACTATGTGGTTTTCGACGGCAGAGAGTATAACTGCGCCTTTGCTACTGATATCACCGACCGCAAGCGCATGGCAGAAGAGCTGCAACATGCGCACGACGATCTAGAAAAACGGGTTGAAGAGAGGACGGCGGAGTTGGCGGAAACCGTCCAGGCGCTCCTCCTGTCACAATTTTGCATCGATAAGGCGGCAATAGGAATCTATCAAACCACATTCGAGGGAGATATCCTGAGCGTCAACGATTTTGCCTGCAGGAGCCTCGGCTATACCTCAGACGAATTGCGCGCGATGAAAGTCTCCGATATAGATCCGGTCATAACAAGCGAGGAAGCGCTCGAAATCAAAGGAATGCTTGATAATTGCGGCTTCGCTACCCATGAATCGGTTCACCGGCGAAAGGACGGGACGACATTCCCCGTGGAGATTACGACCAATCAACTGGAATTCCAGGGCAGGCCGTATTCATTTTCGTTTGTCAAGGATATCACCGAGCGTAAACGCGCAGAAGAGGCAGTGCGGCAGGCGAACCTGGTGGTGGAAAACAGTCCGGTGGTACTGTTCCGTTGGAGGGGTGACGATGAATGGCCCGTTGAGCTGGTTTCCGGAAATATCAAACAGTTCGGTTACACCCCTGATGAATTTCTTTCCGGTTCCATCACTTATTCTTCAATAATCCTTCCCGATGACCTGGACCGGGTAACCCGGGAGGTTCACGATTTTTGTGATAAAGGTGCAGACCAGTTTCGCCTGGAGTACAGGATAATGACCAGGGAGAGGTTGGTGCGTTGGGTAAACGAACACACCAATGTCGAACGGGATGCCGCAGGGGGTGTCAAAAACTTCGAGGGGATCGTTATTGATATCACCGAGCGCAAGCTGGCCGAAGAAGAGCTGGAGCGACAGAAGCTACAGTTGCAGGAACTTAACCGCACTCTGGAGGATCGGGTCCGGGAAGAAGTGGAAAAAAACCGGGAAAAAGATATCATCATGATCCAACAGAACCGACAGGCTGCCCTGGGAGTGATGCTGGACCATATCGCCCATCAGTGGAAGCAGCCGCTCAGCGCCATTTCATTCCTCGTGCATGATGCGGAAGCAACCTGGGCCTGCGGCGAAATGACGGATGATTACGTGAGTGAAGCAGTGGCCAGAACCATGGATCTGGTGAAGCATATGGCGCAGACCATCGAAGTGTTCAGGGATTTTTACAGGCCGGAGAAGAAAAAAACCACTTTCAACATAAAGGATTCCATCGACAAGGCCCTCTCTTTCATTTCGCCGGCCTTGCGATTTCATGCAATTGCGCTTGGTCTCGACGTTGATCCCGGGCTAACGGCGATCGGCTTTCCGAAGGAATATATCCAGGTGCTGCTCAATATAATGACCAATGCGAGGGACGTTTTTGTGGAAAAAAGAACTGAAAAACCGCGACTTGAGGTAAAAGCCTTCGAAGATGGCACGAGGGCTGTCGTTACTATATCGGACAATGCAGGCGGAATTCCAGACGAGATAATCGACAAAGTCTTCGACATCTATTTTACGACCAGGGAATCGAGCGGAGGGACCGGTGTCGGTCTCTACATGTCAAAGAATATCATCGAAAAAAATATGGGGGGGAAACTGTATTGCGGAAAATGTCGCCGGAGGCGCGCAGTTCAGAATAGAGCTCAACATTCCTGGAATTAATCAAAGCTAAACCCCTTGCGTTCGCATGTAAAATAGCTATATTTTACATTAATAAATGCTAAATTATACGGGCAATCGGTTCATGCAATAAAACCTGTTCAGTCTTTGGTGATCTTTCACCTATTAAAACATTTTGGAAATTCATGAGGTCATCGATGTCCGGAATTGATTCCGTAAACAAGAAGCGTCCCGGTTATTTAGGTTATTTATGGATAACAGGGGCGCTTTTTTTGTTTGTAGCACTGGCGATGCTCATCTGGAGCCTCACAAAGGATAAAGCGGTTTCCTTATCCGCCAGCGAAACGGCATGGATCAAAGCCCATCCAGTCATACGTTTTGCGCCGGATCCTGATTTTCCGCCGGTTGAATATTTTGACAGGGATGGAAGTTACAAAGGTATTACCGCGGATTACCTGGCCCTTTTGGAAGATAAGCTGGGAATACAATTCAAAATCGTCCGGCTGAAGGACTGGGACGAGATAATTAGTCAGGCCGGGAACCACGAAATTGACATGTTCGCAGCGAGTCAAACCCCCCGGCGTAGCGGATACCTGCATTTCAGCACTCCATATATCGAATTGCCGGCCGCGATTATTGCGCGGGAAAAGGTCAAAGACCCGCTCACAATGGAAAAACTCGGCGGTATGAAGGTTTCCGTGGTATCGGGATATGCCACGCAAGAGTTCCTCGCTTCACATTATCCCGAACTGAACCTTGATGTGGTCCCGAATGTCCGGACAGGGTTGAGAAAAGTCTCGTTCGGTTTGAGCGATGCATTCGTGGAAAATCTCGCTACCGCCTCTTACTACATAGAAAAGGAAGGAATCGCCAACCTGCGGATTTCCGGTGAAAGTGGTTATGTTTACAAGATGTCGTTTGCCTCACGCAAGGATTGGCCGGAACTGAATCTCATCCTGGAAAAAGGTCTGGCACAAATAAATGCTGACGAAAGGAAAGAAATCTGGAGAAAATGGATACCATTGGAGCCCCGGACGTTGTTTGCCAGTAAAAAATTCCAGGCCGCCATCCTTGGAGTTTTTGGAGCTGCGGCACTTATAATAGCGGGTATCATTGCATGGAACAGGTCTCTCTCTAAACAGGTGAGAATGAGAACCGGGGAGCTGGAAAGAGAGCTTACCGAACGCAGGCAGGCAGAAGAGGCGTTGCGGGAAAGCGAGGAAAAGTTTCGTGTTCTGGCGGAGACTTCGTCGGCCGGGATTTTTCTCTATCAGGATGAATGGATTGTCTATGTCAATGCCTCTGCCGCACGAATGCTTGGCTACACGGAAGAGGAATGTCTGGGGATGAGATTCTGGGACTGGGTGCATGATGACAGCAAAGCCATGGTAAAAGAGCGCGGCCTGGCGAGACAACGGGGAGAAAATGTACCGTTCCGGTACGAATGCAAACATGTCAGCAAAAGCGGTGAAGAAAAATGGATTTTCGTTTCCGCCGGACTCGTCGAGTACAGGGGAAAGCCTGCTGGAATTGTAACCGGCTTTGATATCACTGACCGCAAACTGATGGAAGATGAGCTGCAAAGTGCCCATGACGATCTGGAGAAACGTGTGCGGGAACGGACGGCCGAACTGGAAGCGCTGAACATGACACTGGAAGAAAAGGTCCGGGAAGAAGTCGCCAAAAACAGGGAAAAAGATATAATTCTGATTCAGCAGAATCGCCAGGCAGCTCTGGGAGAGATGTTGGATCATATCGCCCACCAGTGGAAGCAACCGATCAATACCATATCTCTCATCGTTCAGGATATCGGGGAAACATATTTACAGGATGAGCTCTCAAAAGAGTATGTTTTTGAAACAGTCGAGAAAATTCTGGATCTCATCGAGCACATGGCGCAAACAATTGAGGTTTTCAGGGATTTTTACAAGGCGGAGAAGGAGAAAACAGAATTCCGCATAAAAGACTCCATAGACAAGGCCCTGATATTTATCGAGCCTGCCTTGAGATTTCATGCCATTACCGTTGAGCTTGAAGCTGATCCGGAACTGTCCGCAATCGGCTATCCCAAAGAATTTGCCCAGGTTCTTCTGAATATTCTTACCAATGCACGGGATGCCTGCAGAGGAAGCGGAAAAGCAAAACCGAGAGTGAAAATAAATGCCTTCGCAGAGAAAAACGCGGCGGTTGTTACCATAACTGACAATGCGGGAGGTATTCCGGAAGATATTATCGGAAAAGTTTTTGATCTGTATTTTACTACCAAGGGAACGAGCGGCGGTACGGGAATCGGTCTCCACATGTCGAAAAATATAATTGAAAAAAACATGGGTGGAACTCTGAGTGCCGCCAATGTCCACGATGGTGCTCAATTCAGGATAGAGCTCAATATGCCCGGATTTTGAAAAATGAAGCAAATGTGGACCAGCCTTTTGGAAACAAGCGAAAGGCCTGAAAGTGCATGATAGCACATAAACCATTAATAACAGGGAAAATCAGTTTTTATTTCCATATCCAGTTCCATTATTCGGAGTTTTAACTTATGCCCCTCAGGGCTTTTTTAGACATTCTCTTTCCTCCCTTGTGTCATGTCTGCAAATCATTTATTCCGGAGGCGGGATCTCTGCACCTGTGCAGTGACTGCAGAGAGAAAATTGTTCCTGTGACTTCACCCCTGTGTACTGTTTGCGGCATTCCCTTCAATACCGAAGCCGGCATAAATCATATTTGCGGCCCATGCTCCGTGAAGAAGAAACCTTTTGCCTCGGCCAGGTCGGCGGTCTGTTTTCACGGGCCTGCACAAGAGCTTATCCACAAACTGAAATATGGGAAAAAGACTTATCTGGCCCGTCCTCTCGGATTCCTGACTACGGGACCACTTGCCCCGTTCATCGCTGAAACAGGAGTCGAACTGATAGTTCCCGTCCCTCTGCATCGACGGAGGCTCAAGGAGCGTGGTTTCAACCAGGCTCTCCTGATAGCGGATGTTCTGTCGAAAAGTTTCGGCATCAAGCTTGCAAGGAACAACCTGCGACGGATCCGTTGGACCGAGCCTCAGATAAACCTTTCGGGGGATGAACGGATAAGAAATGTGCGGGGGGCGTTTTCGGTCAAAGATCCTCAAACTTTTGAAGGCAAAACGATTCTTCTGGTCGATGATGTATATACTACCGGAAGCACTGTTGCCGAATGCGCAAAAGTACTTGATGCCAACGGAGCGGGTATGGTTCATGTGGCGACAGTTGCAAGGGCGGTCCTTCGCTGAGCAAAATGTCGCTTGAATACTTTTATGGAATTCGAAATATTCAAATAAATCAATTGTTTCCGGATTTGTACCTGACTGATACAAAAAAACTTTTAAAATTAGCCCTTTTGTGATAGTTTTCTGAATCCGGATTCCTTCAGCTGACAGATCTGCCGGCAAATTACCTGATAGACGCGATATTCGTATTCACGGCCGTATGACACTAAGTGCAGAACTAGCATTCCTGGTCCCCCCTGTTTTTGGGATGTTATCCGGAACATCTTTACCGATAAGCGCTAAGACAATTTCCCGGGATGCGGAAGACATAAAGACACTATGGCAAAGACAATCTGTATAGCCAACCAGAAAGGCGGAGTGGGCAAAACCACGACAGCGATCAATCTCGCGGCCTCTCTCGCCGTTGCGGAAAGAAAAACGCTGCTGGTGGACATGGATCCCCAGGGAAATGCCGGCAGTGGTGTGGGTATCGAAAAGGACAAACTTCGCGAGAGTGTCTATGACGCCCTTATCAATGGAGCCGACCCGTCAGGCATTGTTGTGAAAACATTGCTTCCTTTTCTGGATATTTTCCCTTCCACAACCGATCTTGCGGGAGCGGAACTTGAACTCGTCTCGGCTCCGGAGCGCGAGAAAAAGCTGAAAAAGGTGCTTGCGCCACTGGCAGGGGATTACGATTATATCCTTATCGATTGTCCTCCATCTCTCGGACTTCTGACTTTAAACGCCATGTCGGCATCCGATTCCGTACTGATTCCACTTCAGTGCGAGTTTTACGCCATGGAAGGACTTTCGCATATACTGAAAACCATCCGCCTGGTAAAAAAAGGCCTGAATCCGTCTATTTTTATCGAGGGCATCCTCCTGACCATGTTTGATTCCAGGAACAATCTCTCACACCAGGTAAGCGACGAGATCAGGAACCACTTCACCGATTCGACATTTAAAACCGTAATTCCGAGAAACGTCAGGCTGTCCGAGGCGCCGAGCCATGGCAAACCTGTTTTATTGTATGATATAACCTCACGGGGAGCGGCCAGTTACCTGGAGCTGGCAAAAGAAATCATCCAGAGAGAGGAAAGAAATGCTTAAGAAGACCGGCCTCGGCAAGGGGATGGCGGCACTCCTCCCCGATGTCGAAGATGAAAGCAGAAAGTACTTTTCCTGTCCCATTGAGCAAATAAAACCGAATGCAAACCAGCCGCGCAAAATGTTTTCTCAGGATAAACTGGAAGAGCTTGCGGCTTCGATAAGGGAAAAAGGCATAATACAGCCCCTTGTGGTCCGTAAGACCGGGAACAGTTATGAACTGATCGCAGGGGAGAGACGCTGGAGAGCCGCACAGAAGGCAGGGCTTCACGATGTCCCCGTGGTCATCCAGGATGTGTCTGATGATATCGCTCTGGAAATGGCGCTGATAGAAAATATCCAGCGTGAGGACCTCAATGCCATTGAAGAAGCGGAGGCTTACCATGCCCTGATGGAAAAGTTCAGCCTTTCCCAGGATGAAATGGCCAAGCGGGTGGGGAAAGACCGGTCTACTGTGGCAAACTCACTGCGGCTTCTGAAACTTCCGGAGGAACTGCAGCGCGATATAGTAGAAGAGCGGTTGTCCATGGGGCATGCCCGGGCACTGCTCTCCCTCGAATCTTCCGCTCAGATGAAAAAAGCCAGGGAAGATATTCTTAAAGGGAAACTGTCCGTTCGTGCGTCTGAAGGCCTGGTGAAGAAGCTTAAATCGGGAAAACCGTTCCAGTCAAAGAAAAAGGCAGAACCCCACATGACGGACATCGAGGAGAAGCTGAAGCGTCATTTCATGACAAAAGTTTCGATTCGCGGGAACGGCAGGAGCGGCAGGATAGAAATAACATTCAACAATCGTGACGACCTGACACGAATTATAGATCTCCTGGATATTTGACGAATTCCGAGATTAAAAATATTCTCCAAAATTCTAATGCGTTAATTCTGTTGAAATCCACTTTCGTTCCGATATTATAAGTAGTTGATAAGTACGAATATTTCTTGTTCAGCGGTTTTATTTTAAATACCGCGAAAAAACCTTTTATTATTATTTCAGTAATATTGAAATTATATTCAGCATGAATAAAACTTGACTTCTATTTCGCGGTATGGTAGCCATTCACTGTCTGTTTTCAGACTTGTTTTATAAAACCGTATACAACCTTGGTGGTCTCAGTGAGGTGTTTTGATGATTTCTATAGATTTGGCTTTTATTTTTCAGTTTGTCAATTTCCTGGTGCTCATGCTGGTCCTGAATTTCATTCTGTACAAACCAGTGCGGAAAATTCTTGCCGACAGGGATGCGGAAGTATCGGCCGCATATGACAGAACGGCTGCAGTAGACAGGGAAGTGCGGGAAAAAATGGAGTTGTATGAATTGAAATTGCAACAGACAAAAGTCAGCGCACATGAAGAGAAGATCTTAGTCATTAACAAGATCCGCGAAGAAGAGTCGGCAGTTATCGAAAAGGCCAGATTGGATGCCTCGGCCTCGCTTTCCCTGATTCAAAACCAGATTGCCGGACAAGCGGAGGAAGCAAGGAAATTCCTCAGGGGGCAGGCAGAGCTGATTTCCCGTGAAATTTGCGAGAAAGTCCTTGGAAGGAGCCTTTAAAGATGAATAAAACTGCCTTGAAAATTTTCGGGAAGAAAAACTTTCTCTTGCCCGCCGCCTTTTCACTGTGTCTGCTCGGAGCCTCTGTCTGTTTCGGTTCGGAAGGCGCACAGGCCTCTGATCATGCTCACACCGTAGCTCAGATGAAAGACTTCGGTTGGCGAATCCTCAATTTTGTAATTGTTGTGGCCATCCTTGTCTGGGCGGGTAAAAAAGCGGATGTAAAAGGGCTTCTCTCCGCCCGCCGCGAGGGTGTGGAAAAGGCTTTGCGCGATGCCGAAGAAGCGCGGGATGCAGCAGAAATGAAATACATGGAATACAGTGAAAAACTTGAAAAGGCTTCCCGCGAAATCGATGAAATTTATGCCGCGATAAAACAGGAAACGGAAGCAGAAAAAACCCGCATACTTGCGGAAGCAAACGCAACAGCAGAACGTATCAGGGAGCAGGCTGCCGCAGCTTCCAGGCAGGAAATCCAGAAAGCCAGGACACAACTCCGTGAAGAAGCGGCCAGGCTTTCGGTTCAGCTTGCATCCCAGGCACTTAAAGATCAAACCGGAAAGAATGATCAGGATCGCTTTATAAACGAATTTATAGATGAATATCTTACCAAGGTGGAGAAGTCACATTGATCACGAACGCCATTGCAAAACGCTATGCCAAAGCTCTCATTGAGCTAGCGGCCGAAGAAGGTGCAGTTGAGAACTTCCAGGACGAATTGCAGGTATTCGCCTCTGTTCTTGAAAGTCATCCCGAAAGTTCGGCGTTATTTTTCAGCCCGGCATTTTCGGGAGTTGAGAAAAAAGAGCTGTTGAAGGTAATAATCGACAGGCTTTCGATTTCGGGGACTGTCGCCAACTTTCTTTACCTACTGCTGGAAAAAAACAGGCTGAACCATCTTTCATACATCATAGCAGGTTACAGGTCGTTTGCCGATGAACTCTCCGGCACATTGCGGGGCACGGTGACATCTGCTTTGCAACTCGATGATGAGCAGGTGCAGGAAATACGTGCAACTCTGGAAAAAAGCACTGGTAAAGTGGTTTTGCTCCAGGTTGATTATGACCCGTCATTGATCGGGGGAGTGGTTACCAACATCGGCGACAAGATATTCGACGGCAGTATCAAAACCCAGCTTGACAGAATTCAAGATATATTACAGAAGGGGTGATGCGTTCTATGGAAATCAGAGCGGCAGAAATAAGCGAGATAATCAAGAAGCAGATCAAGGAATACGGAAAGGAGATGGAGGTCAGCGAGACCGGCGTCATAATTTCCGTAGGTGACGGAATTGCGCGTATCCATGGACTTGAAAAGGCCATGGCCGGAGAGCTTCTGGAGTTCCCGGGCGGGGTATCCGGAATGGTTCTCAACCTTGAGGAGGACAATGTCGGCGCGGCGATACTCGGAGAAAACCACGAAGTTATAAAGGAAGGCTCCATTGTCAAAAGGACGGGAAGAATTGTCGAGGTTCCTGTCGGCGATGCCTTGATAGGCCGTGTCGTAAATGCCATCGGACAGCCGATTGACGGAAAAGGTCCCATAGACAGCAATGATTTTCGCAAGGTAGAAGTCAAGGCGCCCGGAATTGTAAAGCGTAAATCAGTTCATCAGCCGATGCAGACGGGCCTCAAGGCAATAGACTCAATGGTACCGATCGGGCGCGGCCAGCGCGAGCTGATCATCGGCGACAGGCAGACGGGCAAGACCGCCGTGGCAATAGACACAATTATCAACCAGAAGGGCGGAGACCTCATCTGCATTTACGTCGCAATAGGCCAGAAACGATCGACTGTTGCGCAGGTTGTCAGCAAGCTTCAGGAATTCGGCGCCATGGATTATACGATCGTCGTTTCGGCCAGTGCCTCCGAACCTGCCCCTCTGCAGTTCATCGCCCCTTATGCCGGCGTTACCATCGGCGAGTATTTCCGTGATAACGGCAAACACGCCCTGATCATATATGATGACCTTTCAAAACAGGCTGTAGCATACCGCCAGCTTTCGCTGCTGCTTCGGCGTCCTCCCGGACGCGAGGCTTATCCAGGCGATGTTTTTTACCTTCACAGCCGTCTTCTGGAGCGAGCGGCAAAACTTTCCGACGATTGCGGTGCAGGATCCCTTACAGCCCTTCCGATTATCGAGACCCAGGCGGGCGACGTTTCGGCATATATCCCGACCAACGTTATTTCGATCACCGATGGCCAGATTTATCTGGAGAGCGACCTGTTTTTCTCCGGTGTGCGACCGGCAATAAACGTCGGCCTTTCCGTATCGCGTGTCGGTGGCGCGGCCCAGATGAAGGCCATGAAACAGGTTGCCGGAACGCTCCGTCTCAATCTCGCCCAGTATCGCGAGATGGCGGCCTTCGCGCAATTCGGTTCGGACCTCGACAAGGCGACCCAGATGCAATTGGCTCGCGGCGAAAGACTTGTCGAGATTCTCAAACAGCCACAGTACAAGCCGATTCCCAACGAAAAGCAGGTCCTTACAATATTTGCTGCTAACAATGGATATTTGGACGATTACCCGGTTTCCGTCCTTCTGCGCTATGAAGCGGAGCTTTATAATTTCTTCGATAACAGGAAACAGGACATTTTAAAAGATCTCCGCGAAAAGCAAGCCATCGATGATGATCTCAGGGGCCGCATAACTGCAGCACTTGATGAATTCAAGAAAGAATTTACAGCTTAACGCAAGGAAGGTAATTCCCACATGGCAAGCCTCAAAAGCATAAAAAAGCGGATAAATACCGTAAAGAGTTCGAGACAGATAACAAAGGCCATGAAGATGGTGTCGGCGGCGAAGCTCCGACGTGCTCAGGATAATGTTATGGCGGCGAGACCATATGCCAGCAAACTCGACTCCGTCCTGAAGAAGCTTGCGACAAGCGGTGGTGCTACAGGACATCCGCTGCTTCAGAAGGAGAACAGCAACAAGGCGCTCATTATCGTCATTAGTTCGGACAAGGGCCTTTGCGGCAGTTTTAACGCGAACATCTGTAAAAGCGCGGAACGGTTCATAAAGGAGAATACCACCACCTATGATGAACTTACTGTAATGACCATCGGCAGAAAAGGTAACGAATATCTGAAGAACCGAGCCAGTATAAGGAAAAATTATTCGAATATTTTATCCACGATGAGTTACCAGACGGCGGCTCTTATAGCACAGGAAGTTATAGAAGGTTTTGTCTCCGGCGAATACGGTGAAGTCCATCTTCTTTATAATGCATTCAAGAGCGTGATGTCCCAGGACATAACATTCACGCAACTGCTGCCGATAGCTCCACCTGAAGGAAGCGAAGAGGAGTTCCGCCCCGAGGCGATATATGAACCGGCCAAAGAAGAACTTTTGTCCGAACTTCTGCCGAAGCATATTGAAGTGCAGATATTCCACGCCCTTCTCGAATCCATCGCCTCCGAGCATGGAGCAAGAATGACGGCCATGGACAGCGCGTCAAAGAATGCAACGGATATGATAGGGAAATTGACTTTGCAGTACAACAGGGCTCGTCAGGCGGCCATCACCAAGGAGCTTCTCGAGATAATCAGCGGCGCCGAGTCCATCAAGGGATAAGAATAATACGATTAAAGATCGATTTAAAAGATAAAGGGCCGCGAAACGGGCCGCAGGAGGAAATATCCACATGAGTCAGAACAAAGGTAAAATATCTCAAGTCATAGGCGCGGTTATCGACGTCGAGTTCGAACCGGGAAAAATACCGGCAATTTACCACGCGTTGCGGGTTACAAATCCGGCCATTGATGATCGTGAAAATAATCTGGTCCTCGAAGTGGCGCAACACCTTGGTGAAAGCACGGTGCGTACCATCGCCATGGATTCGACGGATGGTCTTGTCCGGGGACAGGAAGTGATCGATACCGGCAAACAGATATCCATGCCGGTCGGCCGCAAGACCCTGGGCAGGATCGTCAACGTAATCGGTGAGCCGGTTGATGAAATGGGTCCGATCAACGCGGAAAAAGAGTACGAGATTCACCGCGAGGCTCCGTCTTTCGTACAGCAGTCGACCAAGGTCGAATCCTTTACGACGGGAATCAAGGTCATCGATCTGCTGGCCCCGTATGTGAGAGGCGGTAAAATCGGTCTTTTCGGCGGTGCCGGGGTCGGCAAGACAGTCGTTATTATGGAACTTATCAACAATATTGCCAAACAGCACGGCGGTTATTCGGTTTTCGCCGGAGTAGGTGAGAGGACCCGCGAAGGCAACGACCTGTGGAATGAGATGAAGGAGTCCGGAGTTCTTGACAAAGCTGCACTCGTTTACGGCCAGATGAACGAGCCTCCCGGCGCCCGTGCCAGGGTTGCACTTTCCGCGCTTTCCGTTGCGGAATATTTCCGTGATGAAGAAGAACAGAACGTTCTGCTGTTTATTGACAATATTTTCCGTTTCACCCAGGCGGGCTCGGAAGTTTCAGCTCTCCTCGGACGCATTCCTTCTGCGGTTGGTTACCAGCCGACACTCGCCACTGAAATGGGAGAGCTTCAGGAGCGAATCACTTCGACAACAAAGGGGTCGATCACTTCCGTCCAGGCGATTTACGTCCCCGCCGACGACCTTACCGACCCGGCTCCTGCGACAGCCTTCGCCCACCTTGACGCGACGACGGTTCTTTCCCGCCAGATCGCGGAGCTCGGCATTTATCCGGCCGTTGACCCGCTTGATTCAACGTCCAGGATTCTCGATCCGCAGATTATCGGCGAAGAGCACTACGCAATAGCCCGCGAAGTTCAGTATGTTCTGCAGCGCTACAAGGACCTGCAGGATATTATTGCGATCCTAGGAATGGACGAACTTTCCGAGGAAGACAAGCTTGTTGTTTCCCGTGCACGAAAAATCCAGAGGTTCCTGTCGCAGCCATTCCACGTTGCGGAACAATTCACGGGTACACCCGGTAAATACGTAGAATTGAAGGATACAATCAAAGGGTTCCAGGAAATTGTTGCAGGTTTGCATGATGATATACCTGAACAGGCCTTTTATATGGTAGGGACTATAGGAGAAGTGCTGGAAAAAGCAAAAAAACTTGCTGCGGCATAGTATTAAATGTATTAACAGAATTATTCTTTAAAGGATGATATCGATGGCCGAAAAGTTGAAAGTGGATCTGATGACACCGTATAAAAAAGTCCTGTCGGAAGAGGTTGATTCGATAACGGCTACCGGCACAATGGGTGAATTCGGGCTTTTGCCGGGCCATGCACCCTTTCTGACCTCTCTGAAAATTGGTGAATTGTCTTATACTAAAGATGGCGAAACGTTCTATCTTGCGCTCAACTGGGGTTATCTCGAAGTGGAAAACGACGAGGTTTCCATTCTTGTCGAAACAGCCGAAAGGGCTGATGATATTGACATGGCAAGGGCAAAGGCAGCTCTTGGTCGGGCGGAGGAGGCGTTGAAACAGCTCACGCGTGAGGATAAAGATTTTACCTCTCACCAGGCTTCGCTCGAACGGGCAATGATGAGAATGCAGGTTGCTGCAAGGAGCACCAGGAAATAAATTGAAGAAACAAGTAAATTAAAAGAGAGCGGCACTGCCGCTCTTTTTTTTTCATGATGAATAAAAATATTTTTTTCCATAAATGTATCTAACTTAAGGTTCATGTAATACCTAAAATAAATATATTATTGATTACTAACCGAACTATTCATTGCTTAATTGATTGGAATTGTAAGTGCAAATATAGTTCAATAAGACCTTGTTGCAATAAAATTACATGGTTGTGATGATTATGCCATTAAATTTTCTTTGGCCTATTATCTAAAGGTTAGAAAATAAGAATAAAGCGACTATAAGTTTAAAACTAAAACCATATATGAACTGCGGCTTGCTTATCCTATCTGAACAAATCCACGAAAAACGATGTTCCCAACATGGCAACTTTCTGATATAAGATATGGAATTTGTAAAAGTTCTGTTTTGTGTATTCCACGTTATAAACCTGGAATTTATGTGTTGTTATGATTGTATTATAAATATTTAATCTAATAAGGGCTTAATCGTCTATCAATTATGTCAATATCGAATTATGTAATAACAGAGGTCTGAAAGAAACAGCGCAATTAATTATAACAAAAGTTGGTGTTGTTTTAATATACGGGCAATATTTATTATCAGGACCTGAACTTATGAGTAGTTGTCGGTTTTAATATTGCCGAGGTAAAACAAATTGAAATGCGCCGATGATATCGCAATTGACAAACTGGAAAATTTTAAATGTCCGGTCTCAAAGGTAACGCCAATCTTTGCTGATGAGAAGAAGAAAACTCTCAACAGAAAACAGCTGATCAACAAATTGAATTTCATCAATTTCCTTGATGGAACCATAACTGTTGATTTCAGGCACAAAAAATTTGACGGTACCATATCTCTTCAAGTAAAACCTTTGCCCTGCCTGGACCATTCTCTGGACTGCATCTGGCTTGAAAATGACAATATCGTACAAAAACTCAGAAACTACAATTTTTTGCATATTATACTGCCAGATAATCATAAACTTATTCTGGTGGAAGCTGAAATAAGGAAAATAGATGAAGAAGGAATAAATTTCAATCTCCCCGAATTCTGTTATGAAATAAGCACACGCACCGTAAAAAGGTATCATTGTGAAGGAATACGCATCCAGTTGATGCAGCATGGCGCCATATTTCACGGTGAGCTGATAGATTTTAACGCCGTTTCATTCAAGATAGAAGTCGTCGCGACACCGCCCCAATCCTTTCAATGGGTTAATCCGGAAATTCCGGTCACCGTGGTTGCAGGGACCGATCAGGAGATCCTTTACAGCGGCGAATGTGAGATAACGAGACAAAGCAATGGCCAGCAGGTAAGATCTTTTGTTCTCAAGCCTCTTCATGCCCAGATTCAAAGATTCAAACCTAGAGAATACAGAAGTACACGGCATAAGCTGGTCCCCTCGCCAAATATTATTTTCAAAGACCCTTTTACCGGTAAAACCGTAAATCTGAAAGTTCTGGATTTGTCCGGCTCAGGTTTCTCGGTAGAGGAGGATGCTCACCATAGTGTGCTCTTGCCGGGAAAAATAATTCCGGAAGTTTCAATTGATTTCGCAAACGTGTTCCAGATAACCTGCAAGGCGCAGGTAATCTACAGGAAGGATTATGATAACAACAGCAGTATTCATGATACGGTAAAATGCGGGTTGGCCATACTGGACATGGACCTTAAGGATCATGTGCGTCTGCTGGGGTTTTTGCAGCAGGCTGAAGACCCGAATACATATGTGTGTACCAGGGTGGCGCTGGAAGAATTATGGGATTTTTTCTTTGAGACAGGGTTTATATATCCGAAAAAATATACATTCATTCAACAGTACAAGGAAAAGTTCAGAGACACCTATGAAAAACTGTATACAGATAACCCGAATATAGCCAGGTATTTCATCTTTCAGCAGAACGGTGTCATATACGGACATATGTCCATGATCCGTTTTTACCGGAAATCCTGGCTCATCCAGCATCATGCCTCTCGGAAATCCAGCTCTTACAGGCCGGGTCTACTCGTACTCAATCAGATCAGCCGCTATGTGAATGATATCCATAAATTATATTCCGCTCACCTTGATTTTGTCTGTTGCTATTTCAGGGATGACAATAAATTTCCCAGACGTGTTTTCGGAGGGGTATCCAAATTTATCAGTGAACCAAAAGGTTGCTCAGTCGACAGATTTGCATATTTTCACTACAAGAGTTCGAACAACAAATGGGACTTGTCAGGCCCATGGATGCTTTCCAAGGCACGATCGGACGATATTGAAGAACTGGAAAGCTTTTACAACCATGATTCCGGCGGCTTGATGCTCAATGCGCTTGATCTTGACCCCCATTCTGTGGATTGTGACGATTTAAGCGAAGAATACAGAAAACTTGGCTTCAAAAGGGAACGACACCTTTATGCCCTTAAAAAAGATTGCGTTGTTAAAGCGATTATAATTGTCAATACTTCGGATATCGGACTGAATATGTCCGACCTGACAAACTGCATGATGGTAATCGTGCTCGATGAAAACGAACTGCCCAAAGATACTCTTTATCTGGTTCTATCACTTTTATCATCAAAATTCGAACAAGAGGAAATACCCGTCCTCATATATCCTGATCGCTATGCGGAAGAGCAGTTTATCCCTTGTGAAAGAAAATATTCCTTTTGGGCGCTGAACCTCCAATACCTCGATCAATATTTCAGCTTTTGCGAAAAACTGATGAACCATATATGGCATGAATAAGTGGCCGGCTGGCCAGTTTGGGATTTATTAATATGAATGACAAACCACTATATAACAGTAGAATAATTGATACATTTATCAAGCTGATAAAAAGAAATTACAGTCATGTAAATGTTGGTGATCTTCTTAGATTATGCAGGAATGAAGCCCTATGAAGTTGCAGATCAGGGTCACTGGTTCACCCAGATACAGGTCGACCTCTTTTATGAAAGACTGGTGAAAGTAACCGGCAATGTCAACATCGCGAGGGAAGCAGGGCATTATGCAACTTCACCCGATGCAATAGGGGTTATGAGGCAATATTTGTTGGGGATGGTGGGCCCTCGACTGCATTTGAATTTGTAGAAAAAGGATCTACTAACTTCACAAAATCAACAATATATAAATCGAAGAAAATTGCTTCCGACAAAGTAGAAATTATAGTAACACCGTTAGATGGTGTTACAGAAAAGCCTTATCAATGCGAAAACAGAATTGGGTTTTTGGAAGCCGTCCCGATGTTGTTAGACCGTAAGATGCCCGAGTTGACGCATCCTGAATGTATGTTCAAGGGTGACAAGATATGCCGCTATATAATCTCATGGGAAAATACACTGTCCGGGATATGCAAAAAAATAAGAATTTGCAGTATTACTCTAGCAGTTATGATTGCTTTAACAGTCATGTTTTTTCTGTTTCCATGGATCACAATAAAATACCTGATGCCGATATCCATATTTTTAATTACTCTTAATATCCTATCTTGAAAATTATTATGAAAAAAATGAATTCAAAGCGACTATTGGAAATCTTAAAGATTCTACTGACAAATTGTTGGACCAAATAAATTTGAATTATAATAATTGCCGCTTGTACCAATGAGATTGGTCAGGCAATTAGCAAGCAGATGGCTATAGATGACATTCTTGCAAATGTTATACAGATCCTTGACAATAGGTTAGATTTTGACCGGGGCATGATTCTCCTCTCAAATCCAGAAAAAAATCGGCTTGTTTATCGAAATGGTTTCGGATACACAGATGAACAGGCAAATCTATTAAATAAAACTGTTTTCCATCTTGACAGGCCTGAGTCAAAAGGTGTTTTTGTTATTTCCTTCCGTGAGCAAAAACCATTCTTAATCAATGATTTCAATGAAATACAATCCAGTCTATCTTCACAAAGCCTGACATTCGCCAAAAAACTGGGCACGCAATCTTTTATTGTATGTCCAATAATATGTGAAGGTGTATCCCTTGGCATTCTTGCGGTGGATAATCTGGAAACAAAAAGACCACTGATTCGAAAGTGATATGAGTCTGTTGATGGGTATTGCCCCCGTTATCGGAATAAGCATACGAAATGCCGCTCTTCTGGAAGCGAGAGTCAAGCAATTTAACTCCGTCCTTCATACCCTTGCCGCAAGTATCGACGCACGTGACAATCTGACAGCCGGTCATTCAGAAAAGGTTACTGAATATGCATTGGGCATTTGCAGTGAATTGAAGGTTTCAAGTGAATATCGCGAAATGATAAGAGTTGCCTCATTGTTGCATGACTACGGAAAAATCGGTGTTCCAGATTCTATTCTGAAGAAACCGGGGCGTTTGACGCCTGAGGAGCATGACATCGTGAAATCGCATTCGGCAAAAACGAGGGAAATTCTGGAGCGGATAAATTTTGAGGGCATATATTGCCAGGTGCCGGAAATTGCCGGCAGCCATCATGAGAAGATTGATGGAACTGGCTACCCCAATGGACTTATGGGCAAAGATATCCCACTGGGAGCAAAAATTATTGCTGTTGCCGATTTTTTTGAGGCAATAACGGCGAAGCGCCACTACAGGGACCCCATGCCGTTCGATGTGGCCGTAGAACTTCTTCGTGATGGAGTTGGGAAACATTTCGAAAAGAAGATTGTGGATTCATTTTTGAAATACTTGCATAAGACAGATTTTTATACGAATAACAAGGCCGTGGGTGAACTTGTTTACATTGAGTTCCCATATAAGAGAGAGCCTTGTAACTTTCAAGTTGATTTTCAGATAGATGGAAAGTCCGGATTCGGGATTGGTATAGATATCTGTCCGAACGGTTTGTATGTGGCGGTTGCTTTCGATGTACAAGCAGGAGCAGAAATATCGCTTTCATTGGCGTTCCCTGGCAATTGCGAAAAGACGTGTGATGTCAGGGGCAGGGTTGCATGGGTAAACAGCGGGGAGGAGAAATCAAAACAAGATATGCCGGACGGATTTGGAGTAGAATTTTTAGACATTCATCCCACTGCTGAATCAATACAGGCATTTATAAAGTCCCCTGACTCTGGATTTTTGCCTTGCGGTTTTAACAATACCGCTAATGATAAAGCAGTGTGAGATTCGAACAAAGCATTCAATGATCTGGTTTGCGTCCACGACAGGATATAATAGGTGAATACGTGAATCTTCTCGGGTCAGAAAAAAACTTTTTGAATTCCTCAGTGAATTGCTCAAAACCTCTCTCGTACTCTTCGAATTCATAGTTTATTTTTTTCGATATAACCTCAACCTTCTTTAGCCAGTTAAATTCATCGGTATCTTTCAGCTCGCCGTATATAAGATGATGGGCAGCAATATCAACGCTGATTTCTTCGTATCCTAGATCATAAAGGAAAGAATATAATCGCCTTCCCATATATGGATCAAAATCTTCCTCATTTTCTAATATTTTCATTACCGAAGAGATCGTTTTTTCCAATCTTTCAGAAATGCCGAAATGCGTAAGGCAATTATAATCCAGGTCGATAAGGCATAAAATACCACCTGGTTTAAGCACCTTAGATATATTCTTTACTATATCGAAAGCATTTTTTCTATGATATTCGAGGAAAAACCTAACCCAGGCGAAGTCAGAACTCTCCCACATCGTCAAGAGGTTGAAAAATGTCTCTGCAGGCAAATTCGAGTTCCTTATTGGCGTATCGTTCACAAGCATGTTTGATCCGTTTATCGGATCCGTCAATGCCGACGGCGGAACCCCCCGGTTCAACCATTTTGCGAAGAATTGATGTTGTTTTGCCGGAACCACAACCAATGTCGGCTACTTTCATTCCGGGCTTTAAGCCAGCCCAGGTTGCCTGCCTTATTACACTTTGACTATCTGTTTTAAGCTCAAGCCGAGAAATTTCATCATTGTTTTCCATTAAATAAGATTCTTCTGGCAAGTTAAATACTCCTAAGCAGGGTCAGGGTTAAAATGATCAGGATATTTATTTCTATAATGTGAATTGAGCCACCCATTCTTATAGCTTTTTATTAAATTTATAGACACATGCAAAGTTATGTATATTTTTTAGACAGATCAATGATTTTAAAAGGCGAAACTGATAAAAGGGAAATGAATATATTCGTTTTTTTATATAGTTGTTACCTGTATAAATGGTATCAATTTTGACACCTTCTGGTTGGTGAACCACATATGAAAAGCGATATTTATCCCAGTCATCTGGAAAATTTTTGTGAATTAACCTCTCTTCTGAGTTGAGATGATCAATAAGCTTGGTCCCCGGTAGAGGGGTTAGCAGGGTGATTGTATAATATCAACCCCGGTTTTAATCAGAAAGTCAGAGAGTTCTTTATAATAAAGGGAGGGTTCATGATCATTGCCGATAATAAATGCTCCTAAAACAGCAATTCCATGTTTGTGAAATTTATTTATAACTTGCTTATAATTTTCTACTCCGATTTTAAGGTTTATTCCTTTTTTCATGTTTTTCAGTATTTCTGTTTTTATCGTTTCAAATCCTATAAATGCAAACATACAGCCGGCCTTTGCTGCAAGTTCTATTACCCGATCATTTAAACATGCGTTGATGGATGTTTGCATCCACCATTTTTTCTTTATGCCTCTGTTCAACATTCCGGTGAATAATTCTGTAGCTCTTTGATAATTTTCATCACTGTAGCCAATTAGATTGTCGTCTACAAAAGTTATATATTCGCCTTTTATCTGTTCAAGTTCATCCAGTACGCTTTTAATGCTCCTCTGGCGATATTGTTTGCCCAAGTATCTTGATACAGAACAAAAATGACAGTCAAAGGGACAACCACGTGAAGTCTGGACAGAATGCCAGAAATAGTCAGGATGAAGCAGATCGTGTCGTGGCTTAACATCAATTTTGGCTAGATCAATTTGTGGTCCGATATATCTGGGCTCCAACGAACTATTTTCAAAATCTTCAATTACCCGGTCCCATATACCCTCTGCTTCTCCGATTACAACACTATCCGCATATTTTAGTGCTTCATCCGGAAGCATGGATACATGGATTCCACCCATGATCACCTTGATATTTTTTTCGCGATATATGCCTGCAATTTCATAAGCTCGCGTAATATTGCTGGTAAAAGCTGTAATTCCAACAAGATCAGCTTCCTCAAATTCAAATTTATCAAAATTCTCGTCTGCTATCTTTACTTCCCAGTGTTCTGGTGTCATTGCTGCCACATAGGCCAGACTCAAAGGAGGGAACGTGGAAAATCTGCTCAGTAGAAAACCGCTTCTGCGTCCAACCGGGTTTATCAATAGCAATTTTTTCATTACTTATCTGTTTCCCTATTGCAAAATTTTATCGCGAAATTGCGTAAGTTTAGGTCAAAGAAACAGTTTTTACAAGCATTTAATTCAATACTCAATATCAAAATTTTCATTTCAAGCTGTGCTTATTTAACAGCTTTTGATTGACATAAAGCTTATCTTTCTGATTATATAAGCCGCGTTCAGCTCACTCATTAGAATTATAAACCATACTTTTTTTGATGGAGGGATAATAAATGCACAGGGATTGGTTGTTTAGGGGTATATCCGGTTCCATACTTATTTTCTGTTTTTTTTATGCCATTCAAAGTGCCGTAAGCTTCCGGCTTTGGAATTTTTACGCAAAGCGCATCATCCCTGGGCCAGGGATCAGCGGTTGTCGCGCATACTGAGAGCCCGTCGACAATTTTTTTCAACCCTGCACTGATGAACAAGTTAGATGGGACACAAATAGAATTCGGTACGACACTTGTTTTTCCTGAGCGGGAATACCAATCACCTTCGAGAAATTCAATTCGAAACGAGGGACACTGTCTTTTTCCCAAGCACCTTTTACATTACCCACAAATTCAACAACAAATTGAGCGCCGGTCTCGGCGTCTTTAACCCTTTCGGACTGGGAACCGATTGGGGGGGCGGCTGGGAAGGTAGATATTTAGCCACTAATTCGGAAATGGAAACGTTTAATATCAATCCTGCAATATCATGGCAGGTTACGCCGTGGTTCTCTGTTGCCGCGGGAATGGATATCCTGTTGCTCGATGCCACCCTGGAGAACAAAATTGACACTTCGGCAGCCGCAGGCCCCCCTCCGGGCACCCTGCCGGATATGGGGCAGAAGTTCCGTGGCGATGGAATGGGAATCGGCTACAATTTAGGAGTCGCTGTCGATCTTGGTAAAGATGTTACCCTGGGAGTCTCGTATCGCAGCGAAATAACAATCGATCCTAAGGGGAACGTCACTTTTGATATTCCAAGCGTTGTGCCTGGAACTTTGAGGGGTTTATTCCCGAATACGGGCGCAAGAACACAGATAAAGCTTCCGCAACAGGTTTATGCCGGGATTGCATACAAGGGTTTTGATCCCCTGACCATGGAAATCGGGATGAGATGGGAAGGGTGGTCTTCCTTTAACCAGCTGAAGATTGATTTCGATCAACCGGTCGCCGGCAGTCCTACGGCTGTCCAGGCAAGAAACTGGAAGGATACGTTTGCCATTGATTTCGGGGCCAGATACAAAATTAACGACACGGTTTCATTGCTCGGCGGTTATCTTTATGGCCAGAATCCCGTGCCTGACTCAACCTTCGAGCCGGCCATTCCCGACTCGGATACTCATCTCTTTTGTGTGGGTACTGATCTGAATTTTCACAAGTTCAGCATGGCCCTTGCCTATGCTTATCAATTGCAGCTGGACAGAACTAAAAACAACTCTCTAGGCGATCCTTTAAGCCCCGGGACTGGAACGGTAAACGGGGAATATTCAACGGATATTCACCTGATTGCAGCCAGCCTTACATACAGATTTTAATTGTAAATTACATACAAATATAGGATAAGGGGGGTACAGTTGCGCCCGGTCACAGCCGGCTCGGGAAAGAATCGATCTTAGGAGGGAAGCGTATGCCGGAAAAGATCAGGAACATTGCTTTGCGGGTCAGGGAGTTGCGGGAAATAGAGGGCATCTCGGCCGAAACGTTGGCCCGCGAGTTCAACATTGCCAGGGAAACATATCTTGAATACGAAAGCGGCGATGCCGACATACCCGTTAGTTTGCTATGCAAGGTGGCGCAAAGGTTCCATGTGGAACTGGCCGATCTGTTGACCGGCGAGAGCCCCAGGCTTCATGTTTATTCTCTGACCCGCAAGGGTCAGGGAATTGCCGTGGAAAGAAGAAAGCAGTACGATTATCAAAGTCTCGCCAGCAATTTCGTCCATAAAAAGGCCGAACCCTTCCTTGTGACGGTCACCCCCGTTTCCGCAGATGTACCGGTGTTCAACAGCCATCCCGGACAGGAATTCAATTATGTCCTCGAAGGTACACTGAAAATAATAATCGCCGGCAATGAGCTGATTCTCAATGAAGGCGATTCACTGTTTTTCGATGCGGGCCGTCTTCATGGGATGCAGGCATTGAACAACAGACCGGCCCGTTTTCTTGCAATTATTTTCTGAAAAAGGAGACCGCCGCATCATGCTCGACAGGTTTATTTCCAGGACAACGTTCGAATCTTACAATGATTTCATAACCGGTTTTGCCATAAATATTCCGGAAAATTTCAATTTTGCCTATGATGTTGCCGACGAGCTTGCGCTGACCAATCCGGACAAAACCGCACTCATCTGGTGTGACGACAAGGGCAGCGATACCGCTTTCACTTTTGGCCAACTTAAATGCCACAGCGACAAGGCTGCCTCTTTTTTTCGTTCACTCGGCATTAAAAAGGGCGACCCGGTCATGCTGATTCTCAAGAGGCGCTTTGAATTCTGGTTCTGCCTGCTTGCACTGCACAAACTGGGCGCTATCGCCATCCCCGCAACCCATTTGCTTACCACCAAAGACATTATATACCGCTGCAATGCGGCCGACATAAAAATGGTCGTTGCGGTCTCTGACGGAGATGTGCTGGAACATGTTGAGGAGGCGCTGGAGAAATCTCCCACTCTGAAGCTCAGGGCGGTCGTCGGGGGACAAAGGGACGGTTGGCTTGATTTCGACCGGGAGCTGGAGAAGGCCTCCGAAGGATTTTCCCGGCCATGTGGAGCTGAAGCGACCTGCAATGACGACATCTCCCTGATTTACTTCACTTCCGGTACTACCGGCATGCCCAAGATGGTCCGTCATGATTTCGCATATCCACTTGGCCACATTTCCACAGCCAATTTCTGGCAGAACGTGCAGGATAACGGAATACATTTTACGGTGGCCGATACGGGCTGGGCCAAGGCTGTATGGGGGAAGATATATGGCCAATGGATCGGCGGTTCCGCGGTGTTCGTGTACGATTACGATAAATTCTCCCCCACCGGTCTTCTCGAAACAATTTCCCGGTACGGCGTGACGACATTTTGCGCACCACCCACCATATACAGGTTCCTGATCAAGGAAAATCTCGCCAATTATGACCTGTCCTGTTTGAAATATTGCGTGATTGCAGGTGAACCCCTGAATCCCGAGATTTACAACCGTTTTCTGGAGGCCACGGGTATCAGGCTGATGGAAGGATACGGACAGACGGAGTGCACGCTGGCTATTGCTACCTATCCCTGGATGGAGCCCAAGCCGGGTTCTATGGGCAAGCCGTCGCCCGGTTATGATATGGATGTGATCAATGAGGATGGAAAATCGTGCGAGGTGGGTGAAGAAGGCCAGATCGTCATAAGAACCGGCACCAGAATTCCGGTGGGAATGTTCCGAGGCTATTACCGCGATGAGCCATTGACGGAAAAGGTATGGAATAACGGAATCTATTATACCGGGGACATGGCCTGGCGGGATGAGGACGGCTACTTCTGGTTTGTCGGCAGGTCCGATGACGTGATCAAGAGTTCCGGCTACAGGATTGGCCCATTTGAAGTGGAAAGTGCTCTGCTGGAACATCCGGCCGTCCTGGAATGCGCCATAACCGGTGTTCCCGATGAGATAAGGGGTCAGGTGGTCAAGGCCACCGTTGTTCCGACAAAGGACTATGCGCCCGGCAATGATCTCGCTGAGGAATTGCAGGAGCATGTGAGAAAATTGACGGCTCCGTACAAATACCCGAGGATAATCGAATTCGTATCCGAATTGCCGAAAACTATCAGCGGAAAGATTCGTAGGGTGGAAATAAGGGATAGCGACATAAAGAGCGAAGCCTGAGAAGGCGGAGGCAAATGAAATCGTGAAGAATAATTTTTCGCAATCGGAGGCTGGTTTTTGAAACATGAACAGATGGATTCCTTCTGGGGGGGGATAGTTAAAGCCATGGGGCTGGTGTTCGGGGATGTAGGCACCAGTCCGATATATACACTGACCGTAATATTTGCTCTTACCGCGCCGACCCGTGATAATGTCTTCGGAATTTTGTCCCTTGTTTTCTGGACCATGACAATTCTCGTGAGCGTAGAATATGCCTGGCTGGCCATGAGTCTGGGGCGGAAAGGGCAGGGCGGGGAAATAGTTCTTCGCGAGATCCTGATAAGACTGATGAAAAAAGGCAGGCTGCTGGCGTTTGCCGGGTTTCTGACCTTTGTAGGTGTTTCGCTGCTGCTCGGTGACGGTGTCATCACCCCGGCAATCAGTATACTCTCCGCCGTGGAGGGTCTGCTTCTCATCCCCGGTCTGGAACATATCGCCCGGGGTACATTGGTTCTCATTGCAGCATGCATTGCCCTTGTACTCTTTATTTTCCAGTTCAAGGGTACGGACAAGGTGGCGGGAACATTCGGTCCCCTGATGGTGCTGTGGTTTTCCGCGCTGACTGTTTCCGGTCTCATATCCCTGTCTTCCATGCCGGAGATTCTGCTGGCAGTCAGTCCGCATTATGCCCTTAATTTTTTCCGGGAAAACGGGCTTTCCGGGTTTTTCGTTCTCTCAGAGGTCATTCTCTGCGCCACCGGGGGAGAGGCTCTCTATGCCGACATGGGCCATCTGGGACGGAAACCGATCATAAGGGCCTGGTATTTCGTATTTGCCGCACTGGTCATCAACTATTTCGGTCAGGGCGTTTTTGTTCTTTCCCATCCTCATGCGACGAATCTTCTTTTTGGGATGATCCGTTCGCAGGCGTCGTTTCTTTATATTCCATTTCTTATCCTGACCATAATGGCCACCATTATTGCTTCCCAGGCAATTATCAGCGGCGTTTTCTCCATAGTTTACCAGGGAATAACAACCCGCTTGATGCCGCTCATGAGGGTCGATTACACCTCAACCAAGCTCAAATCTCAGATATATATAGGTTTTATCAACTGGTCGCTGCTGTGCGCGGTCATCTTCATCATGATTATCTTCCGTGAATCGGCAAAACTTGCGGCTGCCTACGGTATGGCGGTGACAGGTTCCATGACCATTACCAGCATCATGATGATTCTGGTCTTTTCCCGCACAAGAAAGAAGTGGAAGGTTCCCATAGCAATGGCTGTCTGCTGTGTGGATTTACTGTATTTCATATCGACATTCAGTAAAATTCCTCACGGTGCCTACTGTCGCTTATCCTTGCTTCTTTCCCGTTTGTAACCATTCTGCTTTGGAGAAACGGGCAGCGGAACCTCTATCGTGCCCTGAAGCCACTCGATATAGACACTTTTCTGGTAAGTTACGAGCAGCTTTACGCGAAAGGCAGAATTGCCGGAACGGGTCTCTTCTTTACCAGGGAATGGAATGTGATTCCGCCCTATGTCATCCATTGCATGATCCGGAGCAATATCATTTACGAACGGAATGTTTTAATTTCAATTGTCACGACCGATGACCCGTTCGGGGTGAAAACCCACTTGAAGAAAAAAATCGGAAGCGGCCTTGATTCCTTCGAGATTAGGGCCGGATATGCTGAAGTTATCGATATAGAGGGACTGCTGAAAATGAACGGTATAAAGGAGAAAGTAATCTTTTACGGAATTGAGGATATCACAACAAGGAACCCGGCATGGCGCGTATTCAGCCTGCTCAAGAAACTGACCCCGAATTTCGTACAGTTTCACAAACTTCCGCCCAGCAAACTGCAGGGGGTTGTTACCAGGGTGGAGATGTAAATACGCAAGCTAATGCGAAACGGAAAAAACGTCACAGAGACACTGAGCCCCAGAGAAAATTACAGAGAAAAACAATCATTTGATAATAGCCAATAAAAGTTAAGAGCAAAACTACATGCCAGTCTTGAATTAGATTGCATTTGCTTTTTAAATAATAATCCCGGGTGGACGGCAGACTTGAAGTACGAAAAAAAGGGAACGGATAAAATCCGCTCCCTTTTTTGTTCAGCATTCCGGTGGGCAACTCCGGTAACTCCGGTATTAATAGTCCATGCCGCCCATACCGCCCATGCCGCCCATGCCGCCCGAGGCATCGCGGGCATGGCGCCTTCTTCCTTCGGCTTCTCGGCGATCAGGCCTCGGTGGTCAGCATCAGGCCGGCAACGGAAGCCGCGTTCTGCAGCGCAGTGCGGGAAACCTTGGTCGGGTCGATGATGCCGGCCGCGATCATGTCGCACGTACTCGTCGGCAGCGGCGTCATAACCGAAAGAGCCTTCGCCGTTCTTCACCTTGTCCACGACGATGGAACCTTCGATGCCGGCGTTGGTCGGCAATCTGGCGGATCGGCTCTTCGAGGGCGCGCTTGATGACGTTGACGCCGAACTGCTGCTCTGGTGACGAGTTTGACAGTTTGTCGAGAGCGCTAAGGGCGCGGATATAGGCAACGCCGCCTCCGGGAACAATACCTTCTTCAACGGCTGCGCGGGTTGCGTGCAGTGCGTCTTCAACGCGGGCTTTCTTCTCTTTCATTTCCGTTTCGGTGGCTGCGCCGACCTTGATCACGGCAACGCCGCCGACCAGTTTGGCAAGCCGCTCCTGGAGCTTTTCACGGTCGTAGTCGCTGGTGGTCTCTTCGATCTGGGCACGGATCTGCTTGACCCGGCCCTGGATGTCAGCTTCATCCTTGCCGTCGCCGTCGATGATGGTGGTGTTGTCCTTGTCGATGGTGATCCTCTTGGCACTGCCGAGCATGTCGATGGTCGCGTCTTCGAGCTTGAAGCCGACTTCTTCGGAGATCACCTTGCCGCCGGTGAGGATGGCGATGTCTTCCAGCATGGCCTTGCGGCGGTCGCCGAAGCCGGGGGCCTTGACGGCGCAACATTGAGCACGCCGCGCAGCTTGTTGACCACCAGGGTGGCCAGCGCTTCGCCTTCGATATCCTCGGCGATGATCAGAAGCGGACGGCCTGATTTGGCAGTCTGCTCCAGAATCGGCAGCAGGTCTTTCATGTTGGAGATTTTCTTGTCGTGGATCAGGATCAGGCGTTTTCCAGGGAGGCTTCCATCCGCTCCGGATCGGTCACGAAGTACGGGGAGAGGTAGCCGCGGTCGAACTGCATCCCTTCAACGGTCTCCAGGGTGGTTTCCATCGCCTTGGCTTCTTCGACGGTGATGACCCCTTCCTTGCCGACTTTTTCCATTGCCTGGGCGATGATGTCGCCGATAGTCTTGTCGTTGTTGGCGGAGATGGTGCCGACCTGGGCGATTTCCTTGTGGTCCTTGATCGGCTTGGAAATGTTTTTCAGCTCGTCGACGATGACTTCCACCGCCTTGTCGATGCCGCGCTTGATTTCCATCGGATTGTGGCCGGCTGCCACCAGCTTGGCTCCCTGACGGAGATGGCCTGGGCGAGAACCGTTGCGGTGGTGGTGCCGTCACCGGCAACGTCGGAAGTCTTTGAAGCTACTTCCTTGACCAGCTGGGCGCCCATGTTCTCGAACTTGTCTTCCAGTTCGATTTCCTTGGCGACGGTTACGCCGTCCTTGGTGATGAGCGGGGCGATCCGAAGGATTTTTCGATGAACGACATTGCGCCCTTTGGGTCCGAGGGTTACCTTGACCGCGTTGGCAAGGGTGTTGACACCTTTCAGGATGGCGTTTCTGCCGTCCTGATCGAATTTGATGATCTTTTCCAGACATTTTTATATATCCTCCTTATTTATTTTCTCGTTTTGTTCCGAGATTAATCGTACGGTACGAAACCGAGGTTCAGCCTATTCAATCGACGCCGAGGATGTCGTCTTCTCGCATGATCAGATAATCTTCGCCTTCGATCTTTATTTCGGTGCCGGCATATTTGCCGAAAAGCACCTTGTCGCCGACTTTGACGTCCATCGGGAAGAACCTTGCCGTCTTCGGTCTCTTTGCCTTTGCCGACGGCGACGATCTCACCGCGCTGGGGTTTTTCTTTGGCGGTGTCGGGAATCAGGATCCCTCCGGCGGTTTTGGTTTCCTCCTCCAGTCTTTTGACGATGATACGGTCCTGCAACGGTCTCAGTCTCATGCTTTCATTCTCCTTTCTTGCTTGAGATCAATAATAGTTGATAGTCCAAAAAATATTAGCACTCAATACCGCTGAGTGCTAATCGCTGAGTAAATATAACCACATTATCCGCAAAAATCAAGTCTATATTTAAAAAAAATTTTCTTTCAGGTAAAACAGTGGGATCAGGCGTTTCATGAGCCTTCCAGTCCAAAAAGGGCTGGAAAACGCGGGGGATCGCTTGAAGATGGGAAGCGAATCAGTGGAAGGTTTGTATTACCATTTTTTCTTTGCCATTTCTTCTTTATAGAATTTCTGGTAGAGGATTTCCCAATCCCTGCTGCCGGGGACCTTAGCCTGGGAATAGGATGCGAGTTTCTTCCGAACGATTTCATCGATTTCGTCGGTAACGGAAAAATATTGATAAATGGATGACTTAACAGTTGCAAGCGCCTTTGTCTCGTCTGAAAAATCTACGAGATCATCACCCCAGAGCTTGTCGAGAATCATGTGGGACAGATGAGAAATGCGGTCTTCCGTAATCTGCATGGTCGTCTCCGTAAGTGAAAGTCTTTTAGATTAACAGGATGGGTTGGCAAAGATTCTGATTTTGCGGAAAAACGTGATTTGCTTTTTTATCCATTAATTTACTGTCAGTCCCGGTCAGGTGATGGAATTAGCTGTTCTCTTACTGCTCTCGCTTTGCCGTTCCGAATGGTCAGAGCGCACTTGCCCTGCTCCTGAATCGAGTATATCAGAACCGGTACTGCCGGGGCGCTCACAGTACGATCTTCCGCTCTTTCGCCAGCTTATCCTTTATCATCTTCAGCATCCTGTGCCGGTCAATATCCGCTCCGCCGCCCGAGGCGCGAAGGGTTCGATCGAGAATGCGCTCGGCCTCCTCCTCAAGGTCTTCCTCGGCTTTGATATTGTTTATGATGACTGTTCTGATGGCATCCAGGGCTTTCGAGCGTTCACCCTTCAGGGAAACGATTCCGGCCGTGTCCAGATCGGCAAGGATCTTTTCAGCCAATCTGTCGATCTGTTCCTTTTTCAGCCGCATGACTGCTCCTTCATGCCTTGTGATTATTTGTTTCCATGCCGGTCCATTGTACTTGATAGTTGTGAAATAGCAAACTTTTTGATGCTTTCAAACGTTTATTGACCATAGCGAGTTTTCTCTGATATTCTCGTGTCATTCCGTAGTTATCATAATTGATCCGGCCGGGGGGGAATGCATGCTAATCGTAATGCACCATAATGCGGGGAAAAAACAGATTGATGCAGTTCTGAAAGCGGTTGAGAAAATGGGGTTGACGGCTGCGCCGATTCCCGGCAGCGAAAGGACTGCCATCGGGGTTCTGGGAAATAAAGGGTATGTGGACGATTCGGGCATTCGCGATCTGCCGGGCGTGCAGGAAGTCATCCATGTTTCCAAACCTTACAAGCTTGTTTCGCGTGATTTTCATCCCAAGGCTACGATAGTCAGTGTTTCCGGCGTAGAAATAGGAGAAGGGCGAAGCCCAGTTATCATTGCCGGCCCATGCGCTGTGGAGAGCGAGGAGCAGATCCTGAAGACAGCCCGCGCCGTAAAGGCTGCCGGAGCAAACATGCTTCGCGGGGGTGCATTCAAGCCGAGAACCGGGCCGCATACCTTCCAGGGGTTGAAAGAGGAGGGCTTGAAGCTGCTTTCCAGGGCCTCCGAAGAAACAGGGCTGCCGGTTGTCACCGAAGTGATGAGCCCTGATAATGTGGGGCTGGTGGCCGAATATGCTGACATGCTCCAGGTGGGCGCACGGAACATGCAGAATTTCGAACTTCTCAGGGAGTTGGGGACAATCAGGAAACCGGTGCTGCTGAAAAGGGGGATGAGCGCTACCATAGAGGAGTTTCTGGCGGCAGCGGAATACATTCTTGCGGGAGGAAACGGTTCGGTTATTCTCTGCGAGCGGGGGATCAGGACTTTCGAGACGGCAACCCGCAATACCCTCGATCTCTCCGTCGTTCCGCTCATCAGGGAATTTTCTCACCTGCCGATTACCGTTGATCCGTCCCATGCCACAGGCCGGCGGAGCCTTGTTCCGGCCATGGCAAAAGCTGCCCTTGTCGCGGGGGCTCATGGTGTGCTTCTGGAAGTCCATCCCGAACCTGAAAAGGCTCTGTCCGACGGCGCGCAATCGCTTACCCTGCAAGGTTTTGCCAAGCTGATGGATGATTTGAATACATTGAAGCAGTTCCTGGGATATTAGTAATATTTCACTGAGATTTTTTGAGGTAAAGTTACTTGATTTTTTAGCGATGCTGGGATAGTATCAACATGCTCTCTGCGTTGTTCGTGTGGTTGTTAAACCCGAGCGGAACATTAGTAGAAAAGGTGACTTTCAGGTCGTGGTGTGCTGCCCCATTATGCGGGATTTGCCTGAAGCGATACAAAGGAACCACTTTAATAGGAACTCGCTGCGAGGTCCTATGACCCACGGCAGAGTGGAGAGTATTTATAAGGTTGGGTTTCCCAACCTTTTTTTATTTGCACAGATGTTTTTTTTCTTCTTTCCGGGCCGTGCATTAATCCGGTGATCATTTCATAAGCTTGAACAGCCGACTCTTCAAGACCCGTCATCTCTACCCGTATTGCTCTTCTCTTGTTGCTGCATGTCTTACAGGAAAATTTCCTGCTTATTTTGTTCCACTTTGTGTTGAAATGAATGGCGCGCCCGGAGGGATTCGAACCCCCGGCCAATGGCTTCGAAGGCCATTGCTCTATCCAGCTGAGCTACGAGCGCAAAAGATTTATTGACAGGTTCCGCCGGGTCGGTATTCAGTTGGCGGTGAAATTTGAAAACTTGAAATTGGATTCCCTGAAAGGGATGTAAATCCGGTTGTAAAGAAAGAACCCCGGTTCTGAGTGGAGCCACCTGCCGGAATCGAACCGGCGACCTATTGATTACGAATCAATTGCTCTACCATCTGAGCTAAGGTGGCGGAATAATTATGTTTATCGGAAATTGTGAGTGGTTGAAACGTAACCTCTTTTATTGCACAAACGGGCGATGCTGTCAAGCCTTTCAACACAATTATCAGGTGTTAACCATTTTCAGGAAAAGCCGTCCTTTCATTCGCTCTTCATTCAGCATTTTTCTTCCGAACTGCACTCTGCCATAGGTGCAGCGTGGCGTAGCTGCGCCATGGCCGCCATGCCTGTGACAATTCCTCCGCCCTTGCGGCCGAAACTCCGCCAAGCCTGTTGCGCAGTGCAATGTCCTCTCCGGAGAAAGCATCCGGCCAGCGTAAAGCCCGCATGGCGATATAATTCGCCGTCCATTTACCAATACCCGGAAGGCCGACAAGCTGCCGAATCTTGACTTCGGGATGTGTATCAGCTTCCAGCCTGAGACGACCGGTCGATATCTCCTGTGCCAGCGCGATGATGGAGTTGGCGCGGGTCCGGATGATGCCAAGCGATGCCAATCCTTCCACATCCGCCGATGCAACCCGTTGCGGCGTCGGACAAAGAAGTTTCAGCTCGGGATATGGGGTTTCAAATTTCTCTCCGAACGCTTCAACAAAACGCCCGGCCAGCGTCGTGGCGGCCCTGACCGTGATCTGCTGGCCAAGAACTGCACGGACCGCCAGCTCAAACCCATCGAATGCGCCGGGGACACGCAAACCCGGATTTAGAGCGACCACGTCCGCCAATAACCTGTCTTCCTTGAGCCTCTCCACGATGATGTCGGGTCGGGCACTCAGATCGAAGAGATTGCGTAACCGCCCCAGCAATGCGGGCAGGACCGGTGTGAGGAGATGAGAAAATTCGACCATGAGCGCGCGTTTTTCAGGTGCATGACGGATGTGAAACCAGCCTTTTCGGCCGTCGAGTTGAACGGTACGATAATAGCCATCCTCCGCTACCCACTCGACCCCTTTCATTGCGCGTGTTTTTAGAAATTTTATTATCCCGGCCCAGTCGAAAGGCGGGCGATAGCTGAGTTGAAGGGTGAGAGTTTCAGACGGGGATTTTTTTCCTGAATCCGTACCTGTTTCCTTTCGCAGCAAGCCAGGCGGCATTCCATAACATGTTTTGAAGGCATCGTTGAATCGCCTCAGACTTGAAAATCCACTGGCAAATGCGATTTCAGTTATCGGCAGAGCCGTTTCTGTCAACAACTGCTTCGCAAGAAGCAGGCGGCGGGTCCGCACAAGCTCCATTGGTGACACTCCCAGTTCCTTTTGCACGATGCGACGGATCTGCCGCGAACTCAGATCAAATTGCGATGAAATAGCTTCAATACCGACCCCATCGCCGAACAGGCCTTCGTCGATTCGACCGGAGATCAGGGAGGCGATGCGATGTGCGTCATCCACAGGTGCACTTCCGGGCGCAAGCTCCGGGCGGCAGCGAAGACAAGGGCGGAACGACGCCTTTTCCGCGGCCGCCGCGCTTTTGAAGAAGCGACAATTCTCTTTCTTCGGCGTTCTTGCCGTGCAAACGGGACGACAGTAAATTCCCGTCGACGTCACGCCGATGTAGAACACACCGTCGAAGCGCGGATCGCGGGATGCGTAAGCATTGTAATAAGCTGTGTTGTCCTGTGTCATTAAACCCATTGTAATGCATGCAAAGAAATACTTATAGCCGTTTCCGGACATGCAATTGTCGGGATAATTTTGATGTCCGAAAACGGCCGGTAACAGGTTGTAATTCCTCCTATAATGTGTACGTGTGCATAATAGAAAGGGAATAATCAGAGTCCAGACTTCATATGTGCCTGTTAAATTTCACTACTTGCCGGCCGGAACTGCCGAGTATAAAAGGATTAACTGTGAATATTCAAGTAAATGAAAGAGCAATTCTTAAAAGCGATGGTAAATCATGTGAGGAAATTAAATACAGTATCGGCGAATCTTCGCTGGGCTCCGTCCTGGTGGCGCGAAGCGTCAAAGGTATCTGTGCTGTCCTGATCGACAACGATCCGCATGTTCTGGAAGAAGATCTTCGGGATCAATTTCCGAGAGCGACTTTGGTCAGGTCTGATACTGAATTCGAAAAACTGGTTTCCAGCATGGTCAAATTCGTGGAAGATCCGACGCTTGATCCGGATTTGCCGCTTGATGGAAGGGGAACAGATTTTCAGCGGCGCGTCTGGAAAGCCATACGTGAAATTCCGGCCGGCTCGACCGCAAGCTATACTGAAATCGCAAATGAAATCGGATTGCCGAAGACTGCCCGTGCGGTGGCGCAGGCTTGTGCAGCGAACCGGTTGGCAGTAATTATTCCCTGCCATCGAGTGGTAAGAAGTAATGGGGGGCATTCCGGTTACCGCTGGGGGGTGGCACGCAAAAAAATCCTGCTGCAACGGGAAACGGCAAAATGACCGTGCGATGTTCAATATGAAAATGATGATTATTTAAAATCCAGAAGCGAACCATGGAGGGATCTGCCGAGATCACATTGGCCGAAAGAAGTGAAACACAGGGGCATTGACTATGATCTCGACAGTGATTACGGGTACGACCAAGACAGACGATAATCTGTAGATGGTTCAATATTGGGATAGAGAGAGTAGCAGTTCCGAAGAAAAAAAGATTTGGGCAAAAAAACGGGAGCGATTCAACAGCTGGTGAAATTGCAGATTGCGACTCGCCACCTTGCTGGATCCTGAATACAACTGTTTTCGGTTTTTGAGGCATGAGGAGAAGAGCACACCACAAACCCATCACAACTCGAACGTTTGGTGAGGCGCCGGCATTTCCACATGGGTGTTTTTGAGCATGGCAGAGAAGCGTCGCATGGTTTCCTGTTCGCCATGAACCAGGAAAGTCCTCTCCGGGACCCCGATCTGTCGGTGCCAGTCAAGAAGTTCAGCCTGATCTGCGTGGGCGGAAAAGCCGTTAATTGTGTGGATGGCAGCCTTCACCGGAATCTCTTCACCGAAAAGGTGCACATGTGAGGCGCCGTCAATGATCTTTCGGGCGAGGGTGCCGTGTGATGCATAACCGACAAACAGAATGCTCGAATCCGCCCGCCAGAGGTTATGTTTGAGGTGATGGCGCACACGCCCTCCGGTGCACATGCCTGAGCCGGCCATGATGACCGCCCCGCCACCGATGCGGTTTATGGCGATGGAGTCTTGTGTTTCCCGTGTGAAGTGCAACCCCGGAAGGTTCAGGGGATCATGGCCTTCGCGAAAAATCTCCGCAGTCTCCTCGTCGTAACACTCGGGATGGCGTTCGAAGATCGCAGTGGCGGAGATCGCCATCGGTGAGTCCAGGAAGACCTGCATCGATCGGGGCAACCGGTTTTTCTCAATTCCTTCGCGCAGGAAAAACAGGATTTCCTGTGCCCGTTCCAACGCGAATGTCGGAACGATGACATTGCCGCCACGTGTGAAAGTATCGGAAATTGCCGAGTACAGTTCATCTACCGACTGATCGATCGGCTTGTGCAGACGGTCCCCGTAAGTTGTCTCCATCACTACGGCATCAGCCCTGGGTGGTGATGCCGGATCCCGCAAAATCGGCCTGTTGTTATTGCCCAGGTCGCCGGAAAACAGCACCGTCCGCTGCCGTCCGTTTTCCTTCAATTCCAGGTATATGCAGGCGGAACCGAGGATGTGGCCGGCGTCGAGAAATGTCGCACTTACGCCGGCAGCCAGTTCCATAGGCTGGTCGTATTCAGCTGTCCTGCCGAAATTGTCGAGGCTGTTCAGCGCGTCTATTTCCGTGTACAGGGGGATATTATTCTCCTTGCGGTTACCGTGCCTGGCGGCATGGCGAGCGTTATTTCTTGCTTCTTCGTCCTGCAGATGGCCGGAATCCAACATCACCAGTCTTGCCAGTTCACGTGATGCGGAGGTGGTGACGACCTCGCCTCGAAAGCCTTTTTTTACAAGGAGGGGCAGGCGACCGCAATGGTCGAGGTGGGCATGGGTGAGCAGAAGGAAATCGATCTCGGCGGGTTCAAAGCCGAAAGGCTCGGAGTTTTCTTCGACAAGCTCGTGTTCCCCCTGAAAAAGTCCGCAGTCGATGAGAATTCGCTTCCCCGCACATTCAATCATGTGGCAGGATCCGGTCACATCATGGTCTGCACCGTGGAAAGACAGCTTCATGGGTAAACCTCCCTGGTTACTAACTATTCCGGCGAGAAGAAGGCGAAAGCGAAGTCTTTAGCCGCTTTTCCTCCGACGAAAGGTCCTGCTCCAAGCGCCCATCCATGTTAAATCCACAGTAAATGGGGAGAATACTGTGGCAGCTGCGGCATCAACCTCACTATCTGGAAACCATACCGTATTCTCCACCATTTTCAATGAAGACTATATTCGCCTGCCCTGTCCATTTGATTATTTATGTATTTTTCTCACAGCTCACTTATGTAACTTGAGAACTCGGTATTACGCATTCCGCGCCGGCTTCTCTATTGCTCCGGAGGTATTTGCGGATAAACCGGGCCCGGGGTATAGTCCGGCGGCACTGCATTATAGCCTGGCGGCGGAGGCGGAGGTGTGTATCTGCGATAGTGGCGATACCTTCGTTCCGCGCCGGGAATCTGGTCCCCCTTGGCATACATGCACTGCTGATACGCGATGTCATAACGCCGCTGCGCATCCCAGCCGTAAGCCTGACCGGCGTTCGCTCCTGCGGAAGTGCCGATAAGGAGACCGCTGGCCGCGCCGATGGCCGCACCCGCACCGGCGTTACCGGCTGCCGCGCCGAGGGCCGCTCCCAGCCCTGCACCAATTGCCGTGCCGGCAACGGCACCTGTAGCCGTATTCTGATTGGCGATTTCCTGGGGTGCAAGCCCTATCTGCCGGTCGGCCCACTGTCTGCATATCGCGTCATCCGCCTGGAACTGATCGAAGGTCTTCCCTGAACCCGGAAGTGCCATGACGCTTGGCCCCATAGGCATGGCAACGCATCCGGCCAGCAGCAAAGGCACCAGTAATGAAATAAAGCTTCGCGTGTTGTTCATGATTTTTCACTCCCCCTCGTCCGGCTGGGCAGGAGAAGGCTCAACCTTTAACCAGCCGTTGGGACACGTTTTCACATAAGGATAGTAGCCTTTCCGGTCCGGGCAGTAATACCAGTAGGCAGGTTCGTTCGCTTGCGGAGCAGGTTGCTGGATATACTCGTCGGGAGGCTGCTGGACAATAACCGGTGGAGGCGCATAGTTCGGGTAGGAATAGTACGGATAGCCCGGTCCCCACCATGGACCCCATCCCCATCCCGGTCCGATCCAGACACTTCCACTGAACTGCCCATGCCCGCCATGACCACCATGGAAGGCATATCCGGGCATGGTGCAAGCCAGAACCAACCCTCCTGCCACCATTACTGAAAGTATTGTCTTTTTCATATTCTCCTCCTCTTTCAAGAAAAATCCTCGCATTCCCGATGTACCACTTCTGAGTTGAAAGACGTGACAGCCATTAAAAAAGTTACAAAGCCACGTAATTTTTTTATGACACAATTTATTACAACGATCAGGCAATGATAAACATGGGTGCGAAACTTCGGTAATCCATTTTTATCCGGCAAAAGACTCGTTGTCCGATCTGTCGAAACTATTTTCCGATTCCGGCAAATTTGCCCGATCGGAAGTGTGCGACTTGAATAAATAAGGATCTGCCGTAGAAGAAAAGAAGGAGAAACCGGATCTCTTGATGCCGGGTTCATCCTTTTGGGATCATTTTGCATCGAGTGGAAACTGAAATTTACTGGGTGTGAAAATTTTCAGAAGTGGTGAAAAGGGCAGGCCGAGAGGGAATAAAACCGGAAAAAATTTTCGACGGTAAGGGGGAAATCGAAAACGTCCAGCTTCCTGACTCTTCGGGGCGCAAGGGTATTCCGGCAACGAATTATTCAGGGCATTACGACTGACAGGTCCTTGGGCAACCTTGCCGAAGGGGATATCAAAAAGGACAGGTCCAATCGTATCGCATTTTTCCCATATGGCACTGGTTGTGGCATGTTCATTGAACGTTACCGGAGTGCTGATGAGAGATGCTGTTTACAGGGTGTATCTACCAGGTCCTGAAACGGCCGGAATCGATGTGTACGAAACCGTCCTGCGGATAATATCCCACTCCGCCGTATTGAAGGCTGAGGGCGGCTCTCCGGATGTTCTTGAGCTCCACCCTGGGAATGAAGAAATCGATAGCCCTGCCGCGCATATGGAAACTGTTATGTGCCACATGTCTTCCTTCTTCGCGCAAATAGTGGTTGAAAGCGGGTGTTCTGTATCCGGAAATTACGTGTATTTCGTTATCCCCGCCAAACTGGTTATCCATGATGTTCAGATACTCAATTACTTTGGTATCCATATCGACGGCTTTATTATCGTATTCGCAACGCAGTAACCAGTTCAGGTCTTTTAGCGCCTGGGGGTCGTATTCACCATTCTGATTACGGTATATCGCAGAAAGCCTTTCACCGGTGTGGATATTATAGAGCGAAAGCCTGCCCTCGGGCATTTGTTCCGCAAATGATTTTTTAGCCAGGACCGGGCCGGCTCCGAAAAGCATCAATGCTCCTGCCAATGAATACTTGAGAAAGGTTCTCCTGTCTCCGGAATAATGTAACATGCATCTACTCCTTTAATTAAAATTATACGGACATCAGGGGAGGTGATGAGGAGGTGAACAATATAGGAACAATTTTATAACAGCAGACAGGGGCATCTGTCAACCCTGTTATGTTGTCTTGTGATGGTAACTATATGGAAAAGCTGCGTAAAATTTTATTAAATGTCATGTGCTACGGTTTGGTTTGGATAACCAGGTCTTACATGGGAGGTGTGGCAGATTTGAGCAAATCAGTGATTAAAGGCAAACATTGTTGCGATCAGCACGGTCTCATTCATGGTTTATAATCATCTATTCCCTGGTTGACGGCTGACAATCGATCATGGTAAGCATAAATATATATCGATGATTTGTGAAAAATAATAGCCACTTATTCAATATGCCGGAATAAAGCAAAATTATGAAAATCATGGTATTCGGTTGCATTTTTCTAGGCAGTTTAGTGTTCTCCATCGTCCCCGCATCCGCTGCCCCGACCAGGATCTTGTCGCTCTGTGATATCAACTATCCCAGTGACAACCTTATTGAATGGCAATGCAGGAAATTGAAGCGTGGCGACTATCCCGAAAAGCTTTTTGGCAGTCACTGGCAGGATGTGCTTCGTTTCAACAGGCTTGACAGGCGCCATTTTATCAGCGGCTTATGGATAAAAGAGCCGATACGACTGGAGGATATCGAGGGATTTTCGCCGATGCCTGAGACTTATCCCGAGGAAGCCGAGGAAGCGAAATTCATTCTCATTGACCAATCAGAGATGTTCCTGGGGGCTTACGAATACGGCAAACTAATACTTTCCTTCCCAATAGCAGTGGGTATTGAAGGGCACCGGGTCCCCGATGGGGATTTCAGGATCGACGCGGTCGATAGGGAGCATGAATCGAACCTGTATCATGTCGAGGACAAGAGCATCCCGTATCCCATGCATTACGGACTAAGGTTCTTTGTGGACAAGGATGAAGAAGGTTGGCCTTCTTACTGGTTACACGGACGAGACTTGCCGGGATATCCGGCTTCCCACGGTTGCATCGGCCTTTACGACGAGGAAATGCAGAGAAAGATTTACAAAACTCCGAAAAAAGTGATCCTTGAAGACGCCAAAACGCTTTACCGATGGGTTATCGAATCGCACCCCGATAACGGAAGGTTTCATAGAATTTCTTACGGCCCGAAGGTACTCATTATCGGCGTCCCGCCCATGTGACGACTGCGAACCGCGGGTTCGGCTCATGTCGTTCACCTGAACCCCTCACCCCTGATGTTTCATTTCGTTGCCTGCTTTTCCATGGCGTCGTCCATAACCTTGTAAGCGCAGAATTCTCCGCACATGGTGCATGCGCCGTGATCGGACACTCCCGATTCGGCCCTGAGCCTGCGTGCCTTTTCCGGATCCAGGGAAAGCGTGAACTGGCCTTCCCAGTCGAGCTTCTTGCGGCACTGGCGCCATGCGGATATCCTTTTCCATTGCTCCATTGACACCTTTGGCGATGTCCGCGGCATGGGCGGCAATGCGGGAGGCGATGACACCTTCCTTCACATCCTGAACATCGGGCAGGCGAAGGTGTTCGCTGGGAGTCACATAGCAGAGGAAGTCGGCTCCGGCTGCAGCCGCCAATGCTCCGCCGATGGCGCAGGTTATGTGATCGTATCCCGGCGCAATATCCGTTACCAGCGGGCCGAGGACGTAAAACGGCGCTCCGTGACATAATCTTTTCTGGAGCAGGATGTTGGCCTCTATCTGGTTGAGCGGCATATGGCCCGGCCCTTCGATCATGACCTGTACTCCCGCCGCCTGGGCGCGCTGGGTCAGTTCTCCCAGGATGATCAGTTCATGGATCTGGGCGCGGTCGGTGGCGTCCGCCAGGCATCCGGGACGGAAACCGTCCCCCAGCGACAGCACCATATCGTAGTTCCTGGTGATTTCCAGCAGCCTGTCGAAGTCTTCGAAAAGGGGGTTCTCCCTTCCGTTGTATGTCATCCATTCGATGGTGAACGCCCCGCCTCGTGAAACCACGTCCATGAGGCGGCCTTCGTTTTTCATCCGCTCGACTGTGCCCATGGTTACCCCGCAATGGACGGTGATGAAATCCACCCCGTCTTCCGCATGTTTCACCACCCCGGCAAAGATATCTTCCACCGTCATGTCCACAATGGCTTTTCCTTTTTTCCGCACGGTATCCAATGCAGCCTGGTACAATGGAACGCTGCCGATGCATGCGTCGGTTTCCGCTATGACGGCCCGGCGGATTTCGTCCACCGGGCCGCCGGTGGAAAGGTCCATGAGGGAGTCGGCGCCACAGGCTACAGCCACCCGTGCCTTCTCGAGCTCCTTGCTGATATCGACGTCATCCGATGAGCTGCCGATATTGGCGTTGACCTTGGTGCGTAATCCTTTGCCCACCGCAAGCGGACGACCGCCCGTGTGTTTGATGTTCTGGCAGACGACGATATTTCCCGCGGCGATGCCCGCCCGGATGAATTCCGGTGTTACACCTTCGTGCGCGGCTGCTTCCTTCATTTTATCGGTAATTGTTCCCTGTCGGGCATATTCAAGCTGGGTCATGATTAACTCCTTGATTCAATGGTAAAGAAAATAGACGGATACGTCATTTGGTAAGTGGTCCTGAACGCGTGACGGGCACAGGGTAAAATGGCGGATAAAAGTGCAGGCTTGCCTGGACGCAGTTTTCAGGTCTCACGTACCGCTAGAAAATGGTTGATCGGACCATGTCCCTTTCCGAGGGGGATGGCATGTCTGATTGCCGCCGTAATGAATTTTTTCGCCTTTGCCACTGCCGAAGGCAAGGGCTCACCCTGTGCCAGTAATGCGGAGATCGCCGAGGCAAAGGAACAACCCGTGCCGTGGGTGTTTGCGGAATCTATTCGGCTTGTTGCAAAACGTCTGACGTCATTACCGCCAAAAAGTATATCCGGTGAGTAATCGGCATCAAGATGACCGCCTTTGATCAGGACATTCTTGGCTCCAAGGCAATGGAGCGAACGGGCTGCTTCGATCATCGAGGCTTCGTCTATTATTTCAATTCCGGTCAGCGCTTCGGCCTCGGGGATATTCGGTGTGGCCAGGTATGCCAACGGAAGAAGTCTTTCAATCAGTATCCTTAACGCATCTTCGCCCATGAGTTTGCTTCCGCCTTTGGCTATCATGACCGGATCGAGAACCACAAATCTTTTTCTCCACGCAACCAGTTTGTCCGCAATTGTTTCTATAATTTCACTGGAATACAGCATCCCGGTTTTCACAACGTCCACGGGGATATCTTCAAAGACGGCATCCAGCTGGTCATCAACAAAAGAAGCGGGGATACCGTGTATTGCCTTTACTCCCATGGTGTTCTGTGCGGTGAGAGCTGTTATTGCCGACGAGGCATACCCTCCGAGGAGAGTTATTGTCTTGATGTCGGCCTGAATACCGGCGCCGCCTCCCGAATCACTGCCTGCCACGGTCAGGACCGAACCGCGTGGGAAGGATCTTCGTCGATTGAAGAGAAGCACAAGCTCGGCGGCTGCCAGACCCGGATCGGGATGCGAAAGTACGGCAGAAATAACCGCCACTGCATCGGCGCCCGCATCGATTACCGGTCCGGCGTTGTCCCTGGTTATGCCCCCGATAGCCACGACCGGAAGAGATACCTTTGTCCTGACGGATTCCAGTACAGTCGGTCCCGGCATATGCCGCACTTCCTTGGAGCCGGTAGGATACATGGCACCGAAACCGATATAGTCCGCGCCTTCCGCCTCTGCTTTTTGCGCTTCTTCGAGGGTGTGCGTGGATACGCCGATAATCTTCCCCAGCCCCAGAATGCGGCGGGCTTCCGCAACTGCACCGTCTTCCTGTCCGAGGTGTACGCCGTCCGCACCCGATTCAACCGAGAGGCGAGTATCGTCATTGACGATAAAAATCACTCCGTGCGCTGCGCAGAGACTCCGAAGCTCAAGACACTCTGCAAGTCGTGAAGAGTATTCCTTCTCCTTGTTGCGGTACTGCAGGACGGACGCCCCTCCGGAAATGGCTGCCTCGACGCGCCCGACAAGGTTCCCGCCATGGTCGGTGATGAGATAAAGACCTTTGATCATAGATTTATTTATCAGTTGCTGGACATTGAATAATTTGAATATCCATCCCTTTCATCTCGATCCTGAAATCAGGATCGGCCGCGTTATCAAAATGAGAAAAGCCGCGACAACAGGTCACGGCTTCCCGGATATTTAATATTCAAATATGGGAGATCATGCCGCTTCCCTACGCCGGTGTTAACCGGATCAGGTTCAAAGGGTTTTCGATGAATAGAAAAACGCCACTTTTGCGCAATCTCCACATCAGGCCTCGCACTCACTTGTGCGACGTATATTTATTATACGCCTCCGCGTTCCCGCTCGCCTTTCATGACCTTGCACAAAATTGACGCTTTTATTTCTTCATATCGAATCTCAGCTCTTTCGAACTCCCCCAGCCGCCTTCCTTACTGAATTTAAGCTAAAGGAATTTTGTCGGAAAGTCAACGGGTTTTGACTGTAACACCTTTACAGCCGTGAATATAAATGGTAGAAAATTACATCTATTTTTTTCGATGAAAGGCAGTTTCATGGACAGTCGTCCGACCTTCGCGGAGATAAATCTTTCCGCCCTCCGTTACAATTATTCCCAGCTGAAGAATATCGTTCCGCGACACTGCGGGATTCTGGCGGTTGTAAAGGCCGACGCCTACGGCCACGGCTTCATGGACATTTCCGGCGAGCTGGACAAAATGGGTATTTCGGCGTTCGGCGTGGCGTTTCTCGCCGAAGGGATACAGCTTCGCAAAGCGGGAATTGACAGACCCATCCTTCTGCTCGGCGGAATCTATCCGGGGCAGGAGAAAAAGTGCATCGGCTTCAATATCTCCACGGTGGTCTTTTCCATTGAACAGGCCCGTGCCCTTGACAGGGTGGCGGCGAAGCTTTACCGCAAGGCGCAGGTCCACCTGAAGGTTGATACCGGAATGGGCCGCCTCGGAATATCCCATGAAGACGCACCGGATTTTTTCAGGGAATTCAGGGGGCTGAGGAACCTCGAACTGGAAGGAATCATTTCCCATTTCGCTTCTGCCGACGAACTGGACGAGGGCGGACGGTGTTTTACCGACCGCCAGAGCGAAATCTTCGCGGAAGTAATAGCAGCCGCGAAAAGGGAAGGGCTGACTCCACGTTATGTTCATCTGGCAAACAGCGCGGCGGCATTCAGTCTTGACTTGCCGTTCTGCAATCTTGTCCGCCCGGGAATAACCCTCTACGGGGCTCTCCCCTCGCACGATTTCGAAGGCCGGATGGATCTAAGGCCCGTTATGAGCCTCAAGAGCAGGGTGGCGATGCTGAAACGGGTCGGGCCGGGGCACAGTATCAGTTATGCGCGAAGGTTCGTCACTTCGAAGGAAACCCTGGTAGCGAGTGTCCCAGTGGGATATGCGGACGGTTACAGCCGGGCGCTGACCAACCGCGGTGAAGCGCTGGTCCGGGGGCACAGAGCGAAGGTCGCCGGTACGGTCTGCATGGATTGGATTATGCTGGATGTCACGGATATCCCGGATGTTGCGGTGGGCGACGAAGTTACGCTGCTCGGCTGCGACGGAGCGGGAAACTGCATCCGGGCCGAGGAACTGGCAGAAAAGGCGGGGACCATTCCCTATGAAATCTTCTGCGGTATCAGCAAAAGAGTTCCGAGGGTGTATATTAAAGGATAAGGGTAAAAGTCTGAAGGCTGAAGGTGAAAGACAAGGGAAGCACATGACAAAGCAGAAGATCAAACTGACAGGCATGGTGAAGGCCGCGGGTTGAGCCGCCAAGCTGGGCCCGGCGGGCCTGGAAGCAGCTCTTGGCCGCTTGCCGCGTGCGAGCGACCCCGACCTCCTGGTCGGACCTGAAACATCCGACGACGCTGGAGTCTACCGGTTAAGGGACGATTGCGCCCTGGTCGAGACGGTGGATATAGTCACGCCTCTTGTGGATGACCCCTTTACCTTCGGGCAGATTGCCGCGGCCAATTCCCTGTCGGACATCTATGCCATGGGGGGAACACCCCTGACGGCGATGAACCTGGCTTTTTTCCCGTCGTGCGCACTTCCGGGCGAAATCCTGTCTGAAATAATCGAAGGTGGCCACAGCAAGCTTCGTGAGGCCGGTGCATGTCTGGTGGGCGGACATACCGTGGATGACGAAGAACTCAAGTACGGGCTGACCGTCACCGGTATTATCGATCCTCAAAAGATTATCAGGAATTCTACCGCCAGACCGGGAGACCTGCTGATTCTCACCAAACCGCTGGGAACAGGTATTATTTCCACTGCGATCAAGGCCGACATGGCTTCGGACGAAATTATCCGGGAGGCGTGCGGTTGGATGACGCAATTGAATAAAGAGGCTTCAGCTTTGATGCTGAAGGAATATCCGAGCGCCTGCACCGATGTGACCGGGTTCGGCCTGATCGGCCATTCCGTCGAGATGGCCCGGGGGGCGCGGGTAACCATCCGATTGCGTTTTACGTCCGTTCCACTCATGACCGGTGTCCGCGATTTCATCAAGGACGGCCTGGTCCCGGCGGGCTGCTACCGCAACCGTGATCATTATTCGCAATTCCTGGATACCGGGTCAGATATAAGCTCTGACGAAATATTGCCTTTTTTCGATCCCCAGACTTCGGGGGGGCTGCTGATCTCGCTTCCTGTCCGGGTCGCCGATGATTTCCTGCTAATGGCGGAGGAAAGCGGACTTTTTGCCAGGCTGATCGGAGAAGTAATCCCACTGCGTGAGCATTACGTTGAAATCATATGAAAAACTTGCCATAGCGGTCGATCTGGGTACGACTACCATCGCCGCTTCCCTCATCAATACGACAAACGGAGAGAGGCTCGCCCGCGCCGGCGCCCTTAACCCCCAGCGGCAGTTCGGCGCCGACGTTATTCTTCGCCTGCAGGCAGCCGGCGAATCGGAGCAGAAGCTTCGCACCATGTCGCAACTGGTGAACGACGAAGTGCTGCGCCTGACGCTCGAACTTCTCTCCAATGCAGGAGCTCAAATTGACGATCTTTCCATTGTCGCTGTTGCAGGAAATCCAGCCATGGAACATCTGGCGCTGGGACTTCCGGTTCGCTCACTAGCCTTTCCCCCCCATCGCCCGTTGTTTAAAAGCGGAAAAACGGTAAATGCCTCCCTGCTCGGCTGGAATGCGGATACGGAAGTCTTCTTTTTTCCGCTTCCAGGTGGCTTTGTCGGCGGCGATCTGGTGGCTTTCCTCTACGGAATTTCTTCGGAAAAGAATTCCGGTTCAACGGCAGGGGCATTGCAGCTCTCTCACCCTGCCACTCTTGATGAAAACTGTCTCTGTCTTGATCTTGGGACTAACGCCGAAATCGCTCTCAGGGCGGGAGGGCGGATGTCCGCCACATCCGCGGCTGCCGGGCCCGCATTCGAGGGGGGCAATCTCTCCTGCGGCATGGCAGCCCTTCCAGGGGCCATAAGCAGGGTAAGGATCAGCGGCGAGAGGGTGGAATTCTCAGCTATCGCCGATGCCCGGCCGTCGGGCCTGTGCGGTTCCGGTGTCATCGATGCCGTTGCCGCACTGATTGAATCCGGAATTGTCGACTCGACCGGAAGGCTTCTTTCGCCGGTGGAGATACCTTCCAACCTGGGTAACAGAATCGACAGGGTCGATGGAGACCCCGTTTTTGTCATATACAGGGACGCCGACAGGCGGATTTACCTGTCACAGAAGGATATACGCGAGGTGCAACTTGCCAAGGCGGCTATCCGGGCCGGCATTGAAATACTTCTGGAGCGTGCGGGAGTCTCTGCCGAAGAGTTACAGAAGGTTATACTGACCGGTTCATTCGGAGCGGAATTGTCCCCCTCATCGCTGAAAAGCATTGGAATTTTGGACGAAAAGATGGTACAAATATCGGATTTCATCCGCGACGGCGTGTTGTCAGGCGTTGAGAAGGTGCTGTCGAACCTTAACGGACTAGTAGAAGTAGACAGGTTTGCGGAAACGATCCGGGTTATCCCCCTCTCGGGTACGCCTGCTTTCGAAAAACTCTTTATTGGGATGATGGACTTTCCTGATTATTAAGCACAAGCTTTAGATACAGATCAAGCTGAAAAGGAGAAGAATTTCATGGCGAAGATTACCCGCGCGCTCATAAGCGTGTCCGACAAGACCGGTGTCCTGGAATTTGCAAAAAAGCTTGCCGGATACGATGTGGAAATACTCTCCACCGGAGGCACGGCAAAAATGCTTCGGGAAGCCGGTCTTGCCGTCAAGGATGTATCGGAATTCACCGGATTTCCGGAGATGCTGGACGGGCGGGTCAAGACCCTCCATCCCAAGGTTCACGGCGGGCTTCTAGGGATGCGCGGCAACCCCGAGCACGTGGCGAAGATGAAGGAACACGGTATCGAGCCCATCGACCTGGTAGCTGTGAACCTGTATCCGTTCGAAGCCACCGTGGCAAAGGAAGGGTGCCTGCTGGAAGATGCAATCGAAAACATCGATATCGGCGGCCCGACCATGCTTCGTTCCGCGGCGAAGAACTATCCGGATGTAACCGTCATAACTGACCACTCCGATTACGATAAGGTACTGGAAGAGATGACCGCGAACGGTGGAGCGGTTTCCCGCGAAACCAATTTCACCCTTGCGGTGAAGGTGTTCCAGCATACCGCTGCCTACGACGGGGCAATCTCGAACTATCTGGGTGCGCGCCTCGGCGGAACCGTTCAGGAATTCCCCGCCACATTCACCCTGCAGGTAAAAAAATCTCAGGATCTGCGATACGGCGAGAACCCGCAGCAGTCCGCCGCATTTTACGTGGAAAAAGAGATCACGGAACCTTGTGTGTCGAACGCAGTGCAATTACAGGGCAAGGAGCTGTCCTTCAACAATATAATTGACCTTGACGCGGCCATTGAAACGGTAAAAGAATTCCACGACCGCCCCGCCGCGGTGATCATCAAGCATACAAACCCGTGTGGCGCAGCCCTGGGAGATACTCCCCTGGATGCATACCTGAAGGCCAGAGAATGCGATCCGGTATCCGCCTTCGGCGGTATCGTCGGATTCAACCGTCCGGTGGACGGGGCCGCTGCCAGGGAACTTTCCTCGACTTTCCTGGAAGCAGTCATTGCCCCCGGCTATACCGAAGAGGCCCTTGATATCTTCAAGCTCAAAAAGAATGTCCGGGTTATGAAGGCTCATGATATTTCATCATATGTTCAAACGGGATATGACCTGAAAAAAGTAGTGGGTGGCCTGCTTGTTCAGGGACGCGACCTCGGCATGGTCAAAGCTTCCGAATGCCGGCTGGTTACAGAAAGAAGGCCGACCCTGGCGGAATACGAGGCCCTGGAGTTCGCCTGGCGCATATGCAAACATGTGAAATCCAACGCCATTGTCTTTACGACGAAGGACCAGACAGTGGGAATCGGAGCCGGGCAGATGTCTCGTGTCGATTCTTCGCGCATAGCAGTGCAGAAGGCTCAACTGCCGATAAAGGGCACGGTGCTCGCGTCCGACGCCTTTTTCCCCTTCCGGGACGGGGTGGACGCCGCGGCCGAAGCGGGTGTGACCGCCATCATTCAGCCCGGCGGAAGCGTTCGTGACGAGGAGGTCATCCAGGCCGCCAATGAGCACGGGATAGCGATGGTGTTCACCGGGATGAGGCATTTCAGGCATTAATTCATTTTCCGGGATTCCGGAGTCGGAGGAAGCGGATGAAAGTATTGGTAGTCGGCGGCGGGGGACGTGAGCACGCACTGGTCTGGAAAATAGCCCAGTCCCCGCTGGTGAATAAAGTATATTGCGCTCCGGGAAATCCCGGCATCGGTCAGATAGCCGAAAATATAGCCATAAAGGTTGACGATTTGCAGGGTCTTCTCGATTTTGCCAGAAAGGAAGGGATTGCCCTTACAGTGGTGGGGCCTGAGCTGCCGTTGTCACTCGGTATTGTCGACCTTTTCGAGGAAAACGGATTGAAGATCTTCGGCGCACGCAGAAATGCGGCCGAAATAGAAGCAAGCAAGGCGTTTTCCAAGGAGCTGATGAAAAAATACAACGTCCCCACGGCAGCCTACGAGGTGTTCACCGAAGTTGAACCGGCTGTGGCATTCATTGATCGGTTAGGCGTACCCATAGTTATCAAGGCGGACGGGCTGGCGGCGGGTAAGGGAGTGGTTATCGCCCAGACCCGGGAAGAGGCAGTTGCCACCGTTAATGACATGTTGTCCGGCAAGACTTTCGGCAATGCCGGCGCCAGGGTTGTTATCGAGGAGTTCCTGAAGGGGGAAGAGGCTTCTTTCCTTGCGTTTACCGACGGGAAAAACATCGTACCGCTGGCCAGTGCCCAGGACCACAAGGCCGTATTCGACGGCGACAAAGGTCCCAACACGGGAGGGATGGGAGCGTATTCCCCCGCCCCGGTGGTAACCCCGGCCATCCATGAAAAAGCCATGGAAGAGGTCATGCGGCGCACGGTGGACGGCATGGCGGCAGAAGGCCGGCCGTACCGGGGTGTGCTGTATGCCGGTCTGATGATAGACGGCGACAGCATAAAGACCCTGGAGTTCAACGCCCGTTTTGGCGACCCGGAGTGCCAGCCTCTGCTGATGCGAATGAAATCGGACATTGTCCCGGTTTTGCAGGCGGTTGCTGACGGCGACATAAGCAAAATAGACATCGAATGGCACGACAAAGTCTCTGTTTGTGTTGTGATGGCGGCCCATGGATACCCCGGTGATTACCGGAAAGGCGATGAAATTACCGGACTGGAAAAAGCCGCCGACATCGAAGACCTGGTTGTTTTTCATGCTGGGACTGCCGATCGTGACGGAAAATTCGTGACCAGCGGCGGCCGCGTCCTGGGCGTTACAGCTCTTGGTGACTCCGTGAAGGGAGCTATCGAGCGGGCATACCGGGGTGTTACGGCAATCAGTTGGCCGGGTGTTCATTATCGTAAAGATATCGGTGCCAAGGCGCTGAACCGGAAATAAAAACCGGAAGCTGACCCTCTGGCAGTTTTTTTTATGTAAAATTTCATTTGAGTAAAAACCCCTGCTCTTCCAGGGGTATGTGACTGCATCGACGGATGCGGGACTGTGTGAAAATTTCTCGATTTGGCAACATCGGCCAGCGGCCATCTGCCAATGGCTTTTTATATGGAGTTCATATGGATAACCCCAAGGTATTGATAATTATGGGAAGCGATTCGGATATTCCGGTCATGGAGAAGGCGGCGAAAATACTGGATGAATTTACCGTTCCCTGTGAGATGCGTATTTCCTCCGCTCACCGTTGTCCGCAGAGGACCGCGACCCTGGCCGCCGAAGCGGAAGCGAGAGGAATCAAGGTAATCATCGCCGGTGCCGGAATGGCGGCTCATCTGGCCGGTGTTATTGCCGCCGGAACAATATTGCCCGTCATCGGTGTGCCCATTGGCGGAGGCGCGCTGAATGGTGTGGATGCACTCTATTCAACAGTCCAGATGCCGGGCGGCATTCCCGTGGCGACCGTGGCGATAGGCAAGGCCGGAGCAAAAAACGCGGGTATCCTGGCGGTGCAGATACTTGCCCTGACCGATGGAAAACTTGCGGATCAGCTTCGGCAATACAGGAAAAAAATGGAAAACGAAGTGGAGGAAAAAGATTCGATCTTGCAGGATGCGAGGACGTCAGGCAGTTAGTTTACCCCGTGTATCAAGGCATTTATTCTTTTGTTAAATTTCTTTTTCTTGACATGGAATTTCGGATAGATAAAATTATACGAATGATTTCATTATCGGGCAAAGGAGGTGAAAAAAATTGAAAAAATTCATATTAGCGTTGGCCCTTGTTTGCTTTACTGCGAGTTTTGCCATGGCTGCGGATGTTATTACATTCCCGACTAAGATGGGTGCTGTCACGTTCCCCCATAAAATGCACCAGCAGATGCTCAAGAACTGCAAGGACTGTCATGCAAAGCCAGGCAAAATCCCCGGCTTCGGCAAGGATGCGGCTCACAAGCTGTGCATAAGCTGCCACAAAGCCAAGGGTAAAGGACCGACTACCTGCAAGGCCTGCCACAAAAAGTAATTACTGCAAAAAAAGTTTTGATGTAAAATCAGCGAAAGGGATAACAATCCGTTGTTATCCCTTTCCTTGATATTGGTGTTTTTTCTTAATTTTAAATAGACTATTTTTTCAGGAGAATCTTCTTGGCGTCCAATAAAAGAGGTTTTATCAATTCCTTATGGAATTTTTTCTGTTCGTTGAAACTCACAATTTTCCTCCTGATCGGCCTGGCCGCATCGTCCATTATCGGTACGGTCGTTCCCCAGAATGCCCCACTCATGGAGTATCAGAAGTATTACAGTGACACCACGATCAGAATTTTCGATACCCTGAATTTTACCAATATGTACCATTCCTGGTGGTTCATACTCCTTCTTTATCTTTTGACGCTGAATCTGGTGGCCTGCTCGCTGAAAAGGCTGCCGCGTGACTGGAAGATATTCACCGAGCCGACCCTGGTCATGGACGAAAGCATGGAAAAATCCATGTCCCTGGTCCGACATTTCAAGATGCCGGGAAGTCCGGAAAAAATCAGGGAAAACATGGAAAGCTTCCTTCGCCGGGAATTCTCCTCGCCGGTGGTTACCAAGGGGGAAGGAACGTGCTGGATGTTTGCCCAGAAAGCTATTTTCAGCAGGCTGGGTGTTTATGTCCTTCATTTCAGCATAATCATCATTTTCATCGGCGCCATGATCGGTTCATATTTCGGTTTCAAGGCCTACGTGAGCATCGAAGAGGGAACCCAGGCCTCCGTGGTCTACAAACGTGCATCATCGGTTCAGATGCAAACCCCGGAAGAGCTTGCCAAGCTTGCCGTGGACCTCGGATTCGCAGTACGTTGCGACAATTTTTCCGTTTCCTACTATGATAACGGTGCTCCCCGGGAGTACAAAAGCATACTCAGTATTATAGATAACGGCCAGACCGTCATCGACAAAAGGCCCGTAATTGTCAACTCTCCCCTGACCTATAAGGGAATCACATTTTACCAGTCCAGCTTCAGTCCCGCGGGCGATCCCGTTTTTCATCTGACTGCCCGCGACAGGAAAAGCGGCACGGAGAAAAAAATAACGGTCAAACAGGGCGATCAGATAGCCCTTCCGGATGGTTCATCCCTGCAGGTTCTTGAATATACGGAAGACATCAGTGCCTTTATACCCCGGGTTTCCGGACCGGCGATCAGGGTGGAAGTCACTCCCAAATCCGGGGAACCGCAATTCTTTCTTCTTATGAAAAACTATCCCGACCTTGACATGCAACGCGGCGGAGATTTCATATTTACTTATGACAGCATCGACCAGAAATGGATGACCGGGCTCCAGGTGACTAAAGACCCGGGGGTCTGGCTCGTCTGGCTGGGGTGCTTTATGTTGATAGCCGGAACATTTATCGCGTTTTTCATGTCCCACAAAAGGATCTGGGTGCGAATCGAAGGCAACCGCGTTTCGATTGCCGGGGCCGCCAGTAAAAACCAGGCAGCCTTCCAGCAGTTGTTCGATCGATTGACGGAAAAAATAAAAGCGGTTTAGAATTCATCACGGATGCCTGTTTTTGCAGGTTTCCGCCATGGTTGCATAAAGACTGAAACGAGACGGTACGGAGAGATTTTTCGGCGCTACCGTCACACTTTGGAGGTTTATACGGATGTCCAGTTCCATTCTTTTTAATGCGGCAACTTTGTCATATCTCGTTTCAATGGTGATATTTTTCATCTTCCTGGGAAGCAAGAACAAGACTGTCGGACTTTCAGGAAGCATTGCCGCTTATTTCGGTTTTATCGTGCAGACCGCCGCGATCGCCTTGCGCTGGAAGGAATCGTATGACCTCGGGCACGGCCATGCTCCCTTGTCGAATCTTTACGAATCGGTGGTTTTCTTTGCCTGGACCATCATTCTCATTTTTGCCCTGATCGATTACAAATACAAGTACCGGGCGGTAGGCGCGTTCGTCGTGCCGTTTGCCTTCCTCGGCATGGCCTGGGCGCAACTCGGCCTGAACAGCGGTATAGAGCCTCTGGTTCCGGCCCTGCAGAGCAACTGGCTGCTTTATCATGTCGTCACCTGTTTCCTCGGTTATGCCGCTTTTGCCGTGGCCTGCGGCGTATCGATCATGTACCTGATAAAGTCGAAATACGAGGTCGGCAGCGGCGATGCCAGTGCGGGCGGCATCATGGCCATCTTCCCTTCCATCAAGATCCTTGACGAATTGAACTACAAGGCAATCATGGTGGGCTTCCCACTGCTCAGCCTGGGGATCATAACCGGCGCGGCATGGGCCAATTATGCATGGGGCTCCTACTGGAGCTGGGATCCCAAGGAAACCTGGTCCCTCATCGTATGGTTCGTTTACGCTGCTTTCCTCCATGCCCGCATTACCCGGGGATGGGTCGGGAAGCGCGCCGCCATGCTTTCCATCGTCGGTTTTGCCGCCACTATTTTCTGCTATCTCGGCGTAAATCTTTTCCTTTCTGGGCTCCACAGCTACGGTGGGGGCGGTTAACCCGACAAAAGCAGGGACCAGAGCTATCTGCATTATAAAAAAACCGGGATTTCCCGGTTTTTTTTGTTATCATGGATCGGATTGATGCCGGCCGGAGAACCCGTTTGCGCGTTGAAAAGGACATTGAGAGATAATGGAATCAAGTACAGTGACGATCATCATCCCGGTCAAACCTGGCGGGAAAGTGAAGGCTCTGGATGCACTCAGGGATATTGACTATCCTACACAACACGTGGAAATTCTTGTCGCGGAAGGGAAATGCCCGAGTCGTCAGCGTAACATGGCCGCAGCTGCGGCAAATGGTGCCATCCTTTATTTTCTCGACGATGATTCAACGACATCGCCCAAGTTTCTGGCAAAAGCGCTCCCTCACTATGGAGACCTGTCCGTGGCCGCAGTTGGCGGTCCATCGCTGACCCCGGATTCCGACCCTCCTCTTCGGCAGGCTTTCTCCCTGGTTCTCTCCTCCCGGTTCGGCAGCGGCAGTGTGCGCAACCGGTACAGGAAGACCGGAGGCGTGCGTGAAACGGCGGACAATGAACTGATCCTGTGCAACCTGAGCATGCGTGCGGATGTTTTCCGCTCTTTTGGCGGCTTCGACGAACGCCTTTATCCCAACGAAGAAAATGAATTGATGGTCAGGATCAGGAAAAAGGGCCTGAAGCTCATCTGCGATCCCGATCTGGCCGTATATCGAAGTCAGCGCAGGACATTCCCCGCTTTCGTCAGGCAGCTTTTCGGTTATGGCAGGGGAAGGGGGCGCCAGACGCTTTTAAGTGGCATCAGCGGTTTCGCCAGTTTTATACCGGTCGTATTCCTTCTCTATCTCCTTTTCCTTCCCTTCGCGGACAAGCCTGTTTACTATCTGCCGCTTTTGTGCTACCTAGTGATGGATTTCTACTATGCGGCGCGTGAATCCGCGGGTGCCGGAAAGGCCTCGCTAGCGCCTCTCTTGTGCTGCCTCTTCCCGGTTCTCCACCTTTCTTACGGTGCGGGCATTCTCTGGGAATTCGTGTCATACCGTTTCAGAAAAAAAGTCACGTTCGGTGAAAATGAGGTTGCTTTGCGACGGGTCAAGGAATTCGCGAAAGATATGGTTTCATGAGAAGAAAACAGGTTTTGTATATATAAACGAGGTGACCTTTTGGAATTAAGCATAGTAGTTCCCGTCTACAACGAGGAAAAGAATATCAGGACGATGTATGAAAGTATAACGTCCGCGCTTTCCGAATATATACCGGATTACGAATTGATCCTCGTGGACGACGGTTCGACTGACGGCTCTTTTCCGCTTATAGAGAGAATTGCCGGTACGGACAAAAGGGTAAAGGCGATCCGCTTCCGCCGCAACTTCGGGCAGACCGCTGCCATGGCCGCCGGTTTCGACCTGGCCGTAGGAAATGTGGTCGTACCAATGGATGGAGATCTCCAGAATGACCCTGCCGATATCCCGAAGCTGCTGGAAAAGATCCATGAAGGTTACGACGTAGTATCCGGGTGGAGAAAAGAGCGGAGGGATGCTTTCATCAACCGCAAGCTCCCTTCCATGATTGCCAACTTTTTCATTTCCCGGATGACCGGGGTCAGGCTCCATGATTATGGCTGTACTCTCAAGGCCTACCGGCGTGAAGTCCTGGACAGGATAAACCTGTACGGCGAATTGCACCGTTTTGTTCCCGCACTTGTCTCCCAGGTCGGGGCAAAGGTAACGGAAATTCCCGTCAGGCATCACGCAAGGCTGTACGGAAAAAGCAAATATGGTATTTCGCGCACCATGCGGGTCATACTTGACCTGATGACGGTGAAGTTCCTGCTCAGTTATTCAACCAAGCCGATTCAGCTTTTCGGCAAATGGGGCATTTACACACTCCTTGCCGCGGCACTGAGCGGCGGGGCGACCCTGTACATGAAAATCTTCGAAAATACCAGCATGAACCGCAACCCTCTGCTCATACTCACTGCCTTTCTCCTGTTTACCGGTGTACAGTTCATAGTCCTCGGGCTTCTCGGCGAACTGAACGCCAGGACCTATTACGAGGCACAGGGGAAGCCGATCTATGTCATTAAGGAAAAACTGAATTTCGATGAGTGAAAAACTCAAAATCCTGATGATTGCCCCCACCCCGTACTTTGCAGACCGGGGTTGTCATGTGCGCATCTACGAAGAGGCCCGCGCCCTGACGAATCTCGGGCATGAAGTAAGAGTGGTGACCTATCACCTCGGCCGCGATATGACGGGCATAAGCACCTGCCGCATACCTTCCGTCCCCTGGTACAAAAAACTTTCGGCAGGGCCGTCATGGCACAAGCCGTATCTTGACTCGTTGCTCTTTTTCAAGGTCTTGTCGGTGGCAAAAAAATTCAGGCCGACCATACTCCATGCCCATCTGCATGAAGGTGCATTTCTCGGGGTGTTCCTGAAAAAGCTCCTCAAGATTCCTCTGTTGTTCGATTGTCAGGGAAGCCTGACAACAGAAATAATAGATCACGGGTTTGTCAGGCCCGGCTCGATGTTATGCGGGTTTTTTCGTTTACTGGAGAATTACATCAACCGGAGGGCTGATTTCATCATCACCAGTTCCGGAGCAGCGGCAACCGAGCTGGTTGAAAAATGGAAAGTAAAATCCCATAAGGTACGAAGTCTCATTGACGGTGTCGATTGCGAAGAATTCAGGACCTTCCCGAAGGAAGAGGCACGGAGGGCACTGGATATTCCCCGGGATAAACTTGTCGCGGTCTATATCGGGGTTCTCAATCGGTACCAGGGGGTGGATATCCTTCTCGTTGCCGCCGGAATTGCTGCTCGAAAGGCACTGCCTCTACATTTCCTGATCATGGGTTTCCCGGAAGAGGAATACCGGCGGCTGGCCGAAGATGCGGGGATCGGTGACAGCGTGACTTTTACCGGGAGGGTCGATTACTCGAAAGCGGCTTTTTACCTTTCCGCCGGAGATATCGCACTATCGCCGAAAATTTCCCTTTCAGAGGCCAACGGGAAGCTTTTCAATTACATGGCCTGCTCCCTGCCCACGGTCGCCTTTGATACCCCGGTCAACCGGGAGATCCTCGGTGATACGGGGGTTTATGCGCGTTACGGTGATGCGAATGATTTCGCCGCTTCTCTTGAAGAGCTGGCAAATGATGAACGCAGACGTCTGCAGTTTGGCAGAATGGCGCGGGAAAAGGCCGAAAAGGAACATTCATGGAGGGCAAGGGGAAGGGATCTCGAGGGAATTTATCGACTTATTCAGGATAATCGTCGGAAGTTTCACTAAATGATTTTATCCGGAAAGTAACTGCCCGGTCCGTGGTTGGATCTTTCCCGAATCAAACAGTAATCCTGAACCGATTTCACTAGATTATAAGTATAAACAGCCAGTCCGGTCACTTTTCTTCGAATTGATTGTTTGCATGAAAACAGTTCTGTTTGCCCCGGTAAAGACCCACTTTATGCACACTGAAAAATTCCGGTTTCATTAATCGTGATCATTCACAGATGAATTTTGCAGTTACCATGATACACTTGCTGGACTGCGCGACTGCAGGGATTTCGACGTTTTGCGAGGAGATTGACTTTAATGGCAAAAAAACTTTTTCTGGCGTTGTCCCTTATAATCCTGTCTGGGTGTGCGGGGCAATCCCGCTATACGAAAACGGGAGATAATACTTTTGAGCTGGTCATGGAAGATAACGGAACCATGAGCATGCTTAATACGAGCAGGCTGGAAGAAGAATGGAACAGCGAAGCTCTGAAAATATGTCCCCATGGCTTTACCGTTCAAAAGCAGACTTATTTTCAGGAAGAGGCGTTTAAACCGGCCAGGTTGACCGGAATCATCTCCTGCAAATAGTGCGGGAACCTGGCTGTTGATGCTGAAAGACCGGGAAAGAGTCGGATTTTTCATAAAATTTCGTTGTCAACAGGGCTCACGTATTGTATTGTTCATGAAATGAACGACACAGACGAAAAAGCGGTTGATACCTACCGTTCCCTGCTCCTCATGTCCGAAATTACCAAGGAAGAGCCCCTTTCCCAGAGGGAACTTGCCCGCCGCCTTGGGATCGCTCTGGGTCTGGTGAATTCCTATCTCAGGAACCTCACGGCAAAGGGGTATGTGAGGATCAGAACCTTTCCCAGAAACCGGTACGGTTATCTGCTTACCCCACAGGGGATTGCGGAAAAAAGCCGTCTGGCATACCAGCATCTGAACTATTTCACAAACCTGTACAAAATCACGCGTCACGATTTTCTCGACCTGTTTTGCACCCTGCGCACCGCAGGAGTAAGCAAGGTAATCTTTTGCGGGGTGGATGAGGTGGCAGAGATCGCGTACCTTTCGCTCAGGGAAACAGGGCTTGTGCTGGGAGCGGTTATCGACGAAGCTAATGCGGGGGAAAGATTTTTCGAAACTGAAATAACAACGGTTGCAAACGGTCTTGACGGGGAAAATATTCCGATAATTATTACGTCCCTTAAAAGGGGTGAGCAGCTCGTGTACGATCTCCTGCAAAGGGGCATCGAAAAAAAGAGGATTTTCCGCACCGGAAGCGTACCACGAGCATTCAAAGATATCAGGGAGGGAGCATGAAAAAAGCATTGATTACCGGAATTACCGGCCAGGACGGTTCTTATCTGGCAGAACTGCTGCTTGAGAAGGGGTATGAGGTGCATGGCATCATCCGCCGTTCATCATCATTCAACACAGGCAGGATAGACCATATTTACCAGGATCCCCACGAAGAGAATGTCCGCATGTTTCTCCATTACGGCGACCTGAACGACGCCAGTTCCATCAACACCGTGCTCAGGAGCATAAGGCCGGATGAGATTTACAACCTCGGCGCCCAGAGCCATGTAAAGGTTTCCTTCGATGTGCCTGAATATACCGCGGAGGTCGATGCCCTCGGCGCAGTGAGAATACTGGAGGGGATACACGAGACCGGTCTCAATACGAAATTTTACCAGGCGTCCTCCTCGGAGCTGTACGGCAAGGTGGTCGAGACGCCTCAGAAGGAGACCACACCCTTCTATCCCCGCTCTCCCTATGCATGCGCCAAGGCCTACGCCTACTACATAACCGTCAACTACCGGGAAAGCTACAACATGTTCGCCTGCAACGGCATTCTTTTCAACCACGAATCGCCCCGCAGGGGGGAGACTTTTGTTACCCGCAAGATTACCCGTGCCGCGGCAAGAATCAGCTTGGGACAGCAGTCCTGCCTCTATCTGGGGAATCTTGACGCAAAGCGTGACTGGGGCTTTGCCGGGGACTATGTCGAGGCCATGTGGCTGATGCTCCAGCAGCCGGAACCGGACGACTACGTAGTTGCCACCGGCGAGACACGTTCCGTGCGCGAATTCGCCGAAAAGGTTTTTGCCCGGCTCGAAATGCCGCTTGAGTGGCAGGGGGAAGGCATGCATGAAAAAGGGATCGATACCAGGAGCGGCAGGGTCGTCATCGAAGTAGACCCGGCTTACTTCCGCCCGGCCGAGGTGGACCTTCTGCTCGGTGATTCCTCCAAGGCCAGGCAGAAGATGAAATGGCAGCCGAAGACGGACCTGGACGGACTTGTCGCGATGATGGTCGATTCCGACCTGAAATTGGCGGAAAGAGAGAAGAGAGCAAATGGATAAAGGAGCGAAAATCTACGTCGCGGGTCACCGTGGTCTTGTCGGATCGGCGATTGTAAGGAAACTGCGGGCTGAAGGATATACGAATCTCGTTCTGCGGACGAGCAAGGAACTCGATCTGAGAAATCAGGCCGCGGTCTCGGAGTTTTTCGAAAGGGAAAAACCGGAGTACCTGTTTCTAGCCGCCGCGAAAGTTGGCGGGATTGTGGCCAACAACAGCTATCCCGGGGAATTTATATACTATAACCTGATGATCCAGAACAACGTGATCCACAATGCTTACCTCAACGGGGTGAAAAGACTCCTCTTTCTCGGCAGCACCTGCATCTATCCAAAGCTCGCACCGCAGCCGATGAAGGAGGAATACCTGCTCACCGGGCCCCTGGAGCCGACCAACGACGCATATGCCATAGCCAAGATCGCCGGGATCACCATGTGCCGGGCATACAACCGCCAGTACGGTACCCGGTTTCTTGCCGCCATGCCGACCAACCTGTACGGACCCAACGACAACTTCGACCTGGAGAAATCCCATGTCCTGCCAGCGCTGATCAGAAAATTCCACGAGGCGAAAACAAGTGGCGAAGACAAGGTCGTCGTATGGGGAACCGGCACACCCAAGAGAGAATTTCTCCATGTGGACGACCTTGCCGACGCATGCCTGTTCCTCATGAATCTGCCTGAAGAAGTTAATACTCCTCACTCCTTGCTCCCACCCCTCACCCGCCCTGGTCAACATCGGCTCGGGCGAGGAAGTTACCATTCGCGAGCTGGCTCTCATGATCAAGGAAGTTGTCGGCTTTTCGGCGAACTGGAATTCGACAGCACGAAGCCTGACGGCACGCCGCGCAAACTGTGCGATGTCTCGCGGCTTCATTCGCTCGGTTGGCGGCATAAAACCGGACTGGCGGAGGGTCTGGAAAATACCTATCGCTGGTACCGTGACCAAATGGCGACGGTCAGGCGTTGATTCAGGACATCAATATTAAGTGACTGGTTTTGTAAAAAAAATCTTTCTTTACATCGGCTTTGACCGGGCGGTAAGTTTCGGCATCCTGGCCCGGCTGTGGAGTCTTTTTGCCGGGCCGATCACGATTCTGGTTGTCGCTACGGGCTTTTCGGCAGATCAGCAGGGTTTTTACTACACGTTTAGCAGCCTCCTGGCTCTGCAGATTTTCTTCGATCTCGGTCTGATGTTTGTCATCGGTCAATTCACAAGCCATGAATTCGTAAATCTTTCATGGGGGCCGCGGGGGCGTGTAGAAGGTGACCCCACCTCGCTTCAGCGCTTCACCGACCTCCTTTGCAAGACAGTGCTCTGGTTCGGAGTCGCTTCCCTGCTTATGGTGGTGATCCTGGTCCCGGCGGGACTCATCTTTTTCGGCCAGAAGGGGAATACGGATTTTTCATGGCGTCTGCCCTGGATTCTGGCGGTTTGTGGTACGGCCCTCAACCTCTTCGTGATGCCCTTTTTCGCTATCATCATGGGGAGCGGCGATGTGGTGACCGCCAACAAGCGGGAACTGGCCGGCACCATTCTCAGTTCCATTCTCTGTTGGCTTGTAATCGGGCTTCATGGCGGGCTTTATGCGGCGTTCGCGGTAAATCTCGGCATGCTTGCGATTTCCTGGGGTTATCTGCTGACCAAACGACCCGAACTGGTAAAACTTGCCTGGACTGGACGTTTAGGCAAAGACAGGGCCGCAGATAAGGGCCCCGCTCTTTCCTGGTGGGGCGAAATCTGGCCCATGCAGTGGCGGATGGCGGTGTCGGCCGGAGCGTCTTATTTCATGTTCCAACTCTTCAACCCGATCCTGTTCCATTATCACGGTCCCGCTATTGCCGGGCAGATGGGTATGACCCTGACCGCGGCAAATGCGCTGATGGCGGGAAGTATGACTTTGCTTAACGCCAAAACTCCCGAATTTGCAAAACTGATTGCAGTTGGCGACTGGCACAGTCTTGACCGGCTGTTTTCCAGGACGACAGCCAGAACTTTCATTCTGGCAAGCGCGGGCGCGATCATTGGCGTTACGGTAATCTGGTTTTTGCAAGGACATTTCGCCATTGGAAAACGGTTCATTCCGTCAGGCCAGGCCGCAGTCCTCTTCGGGGCAATTTGCGTCCAGACGCTCATTACCGCCTACGCTATCTACCTGCGTGCCCACAAGCAGGAACCTCTGATGAAGCTGATCGTCATCGCATCACTCCTCCAGGGAACAATTACCTGGTACCTCGGCAAACATTACGCTTCATCGGGTGTCACGGTGGGTTATTTCACTGTTACGCTGCTTATTATCTTTCCCGGTGTCTATTATATCTGGAGACGATGCCGGGAAGAATGGCATGTCAGATAAAAGCATGATATCCGGTAGTAATTAAAAAATAGATTTTAAAATAATCATTGGGGATTGCAGGGAGATATATCGAAGTGACGCCGGTAATCAGAACTGTACAAAAAAGCCACTGTCCGGTATGCTCGGCTCCCGGCTTGGAAGTGTACCGGGACATGGCTGACAGGCTTTTCTCCGCGCCAGGGCAGTGGCGTGTGAAAAAATGCTCCAAAAGTGATTGCGGCACTCTATGGCTGGATCCGATGCCACTGGCGGAGGACCTTCACCTGGCCTATGCGGATTATTTGACCCATGATTCCTACGGCACCGGCATCAATGGGAGCGGGGGCGCAATGTATCGCCTGGTGCGTGGAGTCGCGGCAAGAACAGCCGGGATGATATTCAAGCAAAGTATCGGAATTGAACGGAAGCGTCTGAAAATGTCGAATCTGTGTATTGATGACGATATTCCGGGAAAACTGTTCGAAGTCGGGTGCGGTTCAGGTGATTTCCTGGCGCGCATGCGGGCGTGCGGTTGGGACGTGGAAGGGGTCGATTTTGATCCGAAGGCGGCCGGGAACGCCCGGCGAAAGCATGGTCTTGCCATCCATACAGGCACGATGGAGCAGCTCGATCTCCCCTCGGAAACCTATGATGTGGTGGCAATGAGCCACGTTATTGAGCATGTCTGCGATCCCGTTTCCATGTTGAGGGAATGTCTGCGTATTCTGAATCGTTCGGGCAAACTGGTTCTGGTCACCCCCAATGCTGACAGTCTGGGACACCGTTTGTACAAAGGATCCTGGTTGCACCTCGACCCTCCCCGACATATAAATCTTTTTTCTCCGGCCGGCATCAGGATTATCGTACAAAAGGCAGGTTTTGCCGGGATCGAAGTTGCAACATCCGCGGTAAATGCGGAAGGAGTGCTGAGGGGAAGCCGCCATATCGAAAAATACGGCTTACATTCCATGACAGAACCGTTTAGTATCCATGAGGTTTTCAAATACATGGCACTGCAGTTTTATGAGTATCTCCTCGTTTCAAGGGGCTTGCCGGCCGGGGAAGAATTGTTGTGCACGGCATACAGGAAGTGATATTAAATAGTCCGTTATTTAGGGCTGACAACCTTTCTTGAAGAAATATGACTACATTTGACAAATATGCGGCCACCCCGCATCAGCACGTTGCCGCTGTAACGGTTCTTTATCATCCCGACGAAAATGTCGTGGAGAATATCATCGGCTATGCGGAGCAGGCAGACGTGGTTTACGCGGTGGACAATACTCCCTTGCCCGAGGCGGAATTAGGAGAACATCTCTCGAAGGCAGGAAACGTCGTATACCTACCCCAAGGAGAAAACCGAGGGATGGCGACGGCGCTCAATATCGGCGCGGGGCGGGCCATTGGCGACGGTTACGATTTCCTTCTTACCATGGACCAGGACAGCCGGGCCACACCGGGAATGGTTCAGGCGATGCTCGACTGCATAAGCGGCCGGGAGACTGACCGGGTTGGCATTGTCTCCCCGTTTCATGCGGTGAAGTCTGATCCGCAACCTGCAAGAGGCGGATGCGAAGAGGTCCTGACCGTCATGACCTCCGGAAATCTTCTCAATCTTGACGTTTACCGTCGGGTCGGCCCGTTTCTTGAAGGGCTTTTCATCGATTATGTGGACGATGAATACTGCCTGCGTCTGAATGCCGCCGGTTTCAAGGTCATCCGCTGCAATGACGTTGTACTCGAGCATCAACTGGGAAATATATCCGGACACAACTACCGGGGCAGAACTGTTCATGTTTCCAACCAGAATTCCATGCGCCGGTATTACATGGTGCGAAACCGGTTTCACGTTATCGAAAGGTATCGCTCTCTTTATCCCGAATACTGCGCCCGCCAATTGGCAAATCTGCGTGGAGAAATAAAGGGGATTATCCTTTTCGAAGAGCACAAGTTCAGCAAACTCTGGATGGCGGCGAAAGGTTATCTTGATTATCGCCTTGGACGGATGGGAAGGGTCCGGAGCGAAAAGCGGGTCTCGGGAAAGCTTCATGAGTGAAAAGTACAACGGCAAGCCGCTCATATCAGTTGCCCTGGCTACCTATAACGGCGCCAGGTTCCTCAGGGAGCAGCTTGATTCCATTTATGCCCAGACTTATCAAAATATTGAAGTAGTTGTCTGCGACGATTGCTCTACAGACGGAACGGTTGAAATCCTCGAAGAGTACAGGAAACGGCTTGGTCTCCAATACCTGGTAAACGACCGGAACCTCGGTTTTGTCGGCAATTTTGGGAAAGTCATGTCTATTTGCCGGGGCGAGTTTATTGCCCTTGCCGACCAGGACGATATCTGGCTTCCCGGCAAGCTGGAAGCTCTTCTGGACGGACTTGGGGAAGCCACGCTTGTCTATTCGGATGCCTTTCTGATAGACGACAACGGCCATGAACTGCCGGGGTCGCTGATCAGGACATCCGGAGTGAAGCCAATGGACGGCAGGCATTTCGAATACTTTGTGTGCAACACCTGCATAACCGGCTGTACCGTCATGTTCAGACGGGACCTGCTTGCCGCCGCACTGCCTATCCCGTCGTGCGAGACTTATCATGACTGGTGGCTGGCGGTACTGGCTTCCCGCCGGAATGGTGTTAAATATCTGGATGAGATGCTGGTAAAATACAGGCAGCATGAGTCAAACGATACCGGTGCCAGTGTAAAACATGCACTTCTGAAGCGACTGGCTGCGCATATGCGCGGAGAATCCGACGCGGCAAAAAAGAATTATTACGGGCTGCTTCTGAACCGTTCGCGAGTGTACCCCGAACTTCATGAGCGTCTGGAGTTGAATGCGGAAGAGATGAAATTTCTTTCCGACCTCGGACGATATGCAGAAAGTCTTCTCGACAGCCGCTTCCATCCGGAATCTTTTTATCTGGCATTGCGCTACCGGAATATCCTGTTTCCTGCTGCTGGCAGACTGGAAAGAATAATTTTCGTTTTCAGCAAGCTGATTAATAAATTTTTCGCTCGAACCTGAAGGACGGATCATGGCTCTCGAAGAAAAACCGCGATCAGCTGCGGATATCAGTTTATCATCAAAGCTTCTGTTCAACCGCTATTTGCTTTCTTTCCTCTATCTCCGGGGGAGTGGTATCGAGATCGGCGCCCTTCACAATCCTCTGAGGGTGTTGCCCTGGACGAGAGTCAAGTACGTGGACCGGATGTCAGTCGCCGATCTGCGGCGCCAATATACCGAACTCCAAAACAGAAAGCTTGTCCCCGTGGATATCGTTGATGATGGGGAGCGGCTTGTGATGCTAGATGATTGTTCCCAGGACTTCGTCATTGCCAATCATTTTTTGGAGCACTGTCAAAACCCGCTGTTGGCCCTGGAAAACGCCATGCGCGTGCTTCGACCGGGTGGAACGCTCTATCTTGCTTTGCCGGACATGCGATATACCTTCGACTGCAACCGGAGGATAACTCCGCTCGAACACCTGCTGCGAGATTACCGGGAGGGGCCCTCATGGTCATATCGCGGTCATTTCGAGGAATGGGTGCGTTTGGTCAACGGTGTGTCTGATAAGCTGGCGATTGCCAAAGATGTTGAACAATTGATGGCGATGGAATACAGCATTCATTTTCACTGCTGGACCCAGCGGGAAATGCTGGAGATGATCCTTTTCCTTCGTTCAAACCTCCCTTTAGAAGTGGAAGTTATGCTCAAGCACAAGGGCGAGGTCATCTTCATTATCCGCAAAGGGGCTACAGCATGACCGTGGCTACTGAAAATATCGCAGCGGTGGTCGTTCTCTATCAACCCGGACCGGATGTGTTGGAGAATATCCGTACATGGGCTGCGCATGTCGCTCATGTTTATATCTTCGACAACTCTGAAACCAACAAGGGGGCCCTCTCTTCTGACCTCGTTGCTCTTGGCAACTCGACTTATGTAAGTTGGGGGGAAAACCGCGGAATTGCTGCTGCGCTTAATTCCGGTGCGGAGAGTGCAATCGTCGCGGGGTTCCACTTTCTTCTAACCATGGACCAGGACAGCAGGGCGGAACCCGATATGGTGAGGAGAATGCTGGCCTGCGCGGATGGTCTGGATATTGCGAAAGTAGGTATTATATCTCCGTTCCATGTGACGGCTGCCGGGATGTCCGCACGTCAGGATATAGACTGCCAGGATGTAATGACGCCCATGACATCCGGCAACCTCCTGAACCTGCAGGCATACAAGAAGGTCGGCCCCTTTCGTGATGACCTTTTCATAGATTTCGTGGACAACGAATACTGTCTTAGGTTACGCCAGCGGGGATTTCAGGTGCTCAGGGCCAACCGGGCGCTTTTGTATCACAACGTTGGTGATACGCACAAGTACGGCCCGTTCATAGCAACCAATCATTCGCCCCTGCGCCGCTATTACAAGACCAGGAACCGATTCCTGGTGAACAGGCTCTATAAAAGGGAATTTCCAGGCCATTGCCTCTTCGACCGGGTGAGGCTGGTAAAGGAGATAGTAAGTATCCTGCTTTTCGAGCGCGAAAAGTCAGCCAAATTGCGGATGATGTGGCGCGGCTACATGGATTACCGGCGCGGCCGATTCGGCAGGTTCGAGGGATAAGATGATCCGGCTGAATCAGTCAATGGAAAAGTCAGGGGTTTTTTCACCATGAAAATCGTCTTCATTGCTCCCTTCGGCATCCGACCGAAGGGGACCGTACCGGCCCGGATGTTGCCGCTGGCCGCGGAATTGCAGAACCTGGGGCACAGTGTTACCATAGTCGCTCCACCTTACACCAACCCCGAAGACTCCGGAAAGGTGGAAACAGTCGGCGGGGTCCTGATCAGGAATGTCAAACTCGGCCCGTCTTTGAAAATAGCCGCGGCGGCGGCTCTGGCCCGTCGACTTTATCGGACTGCCATGTCGGAAGAACCCGACTTGATTCATCTGTTCAAGCCCAAGGGTTATGGCGGGCTGGCCGCTGCCGCCCTTCTGCTTCTCTCCAGGATGGGCCGCCGTTTGCCGCCATTGTTTGTCGATGCGGACGATTGGGAGGGGAAGGGGGGCATGAACGCCCTTCATGGCTATTCCCTATTGGAGAGGATGGTGTTCCGTCTGCAGGAGCAGTGGCTGCCGCCCAGTGCGGCCGGGGTAACCGTTGCCAGCAGGACGCTGCAAACCCTTGTCTGGGGAATGGGTGTCCCCGACGGAAATGTTCTCTACCTGCCCAATTGCGTGACCGACCGGCCGCCCGGGAATGGAGCGAAGGTTCGGTCGAGGCTGGGCATCCCGGATGATGTGCCGGTTCTGCTTCTCTACACCCGATTCTTTGAATTCAGCCAGGAGAAGCTCCATTATCTTTTCACGGAAATCTGCAGGAACGTTCCTTCCGTCCGTTTCCTGGTAATAGGCCGCGGCAGGGGGAACGAAGAGGAACTGCTCGTGCGGGCGGGAGGTGCCGCCGGATTTTTGCATGCCCTCATCATGGCCGGCTGGGTGGAGCCTCTCGAAATAGCCGATTACCTTGCCGCGGGAGACGTTGCCGTCTATCCGTTCAAAGATTCACTTGTCAACCGTGCAAAGTGCCCGGCCAAGCTGACGGAGCTGCTGCTGAGCGGCATCCCGGTGGTTGCCGACGACGTCGGCCAGTTGCCGGAATATGTCCGGTCCGGAATCTCGGGTTTTCTCTGCCGGCCGGATGATTGGCGGGAAATGGCCGGGAAGACGGTTGACCTTCTGCTCGACAGGGGTAAAAGGCTCCAGATGGGAAAGTCGGGGAGGGCTTATCTTCTGGAAAATTTTTCCTGGAAAGATGCAGCTGTTAATCTGGAAAAATTCTATATGGATAAACTGCCTAGCAGTCAAAAACAAGAGGCTTCAGTATGACCGAACGAAGGAAAGATCTGCTTTTCATGGCCGCGCTTCTGGCGCTGATGATACTTTTTTTCTCTAAAATACTCTTCACCGGCAAGATTATCCGTGCTCCGGACATCACCAACGAGTTTTACTGGACGATACTGCATTTCAAAACAATGAGTTTCCTGGACCTGTTCAAGGTCCACCTGCAGGCGGGCTGGGACATGCTGGCAAACAGTGGCGGCAGCGAAGGCGGCGGGACGCTGTCCATGCAGTTCCTGTTCTATCGCAACCTGATTTTCCGGCTTTTTCCCGAACCGGCCAATGTGGCGTGGTTCATCGTGCTGCAGCTGTTTTTCGGCGCGGCGGGAACTTATCTGTACTGCCGCGCCATAGGCGCAAGTCGCCTGGCGTCATTTCTGGGGGGGATCATCTTCGCGCTGGCGCCGGAGAACGCCTCTCTAATAAATGCCGGGCATGTGCAGAAGATCGCCACCATCAGTTTCGCCCCATGGGCGTTCTATTTTTTTGAAAAGGGATTTCAAACCCGCCGCATCATCTTTTTCTGACGACCGGTTTTGTCCTTGCATTCCAGTTCTTTAACATGCACTGGCAGATAGCTTATTACACCTGTCTCGGAGTCGGTGTATACGGGCTGATTCGAACGATGGCGATAATAATGAGGGAACGCAGCCAGGGAAAGAGATTGATATTGCGCCTGTTGGGCTGGAACCTCGTAACAGCTCTTTTTTTCCTGAGCACGGTGGCGATTTCCCTCATTCCACTGGCCGACTGGGCTCAAGACACGAACCGCGGCGCACAGAGCGGAGCGAACCAGGGCAAAGGCGGCCTGAATGTGGACGAAGCCATGTCCTGGTCGTTGCCTCCCGAAGAGATCGCGACCTTTGTCATTCCCGGTTTTTTCGGATTTTCCCGCCAGGAGGGCGCATATGACTCCGCAAACATAAAATCGTATTACTGGGGGAGGATGGTCTTTACCCAGACAACCGATTACATGGGTCTTCTGCCGTTGCTGCTGCTCCCCCTCCCCCTGATTTTCCGTAGGGATGCCATTACCTGGGCGGCCTTGACGGCAATTGTCGGCGGAGTGCTTTTTTCCTTGGGAAAGTATACCCCTTTCTACTGGCTGCTGTTCGAACATTTCCCCGGCATTAACCACTTCCGTGTGCCGAAAATGATGATGTTCCTGCCCGTTCTGGGGCTGGGTGTGCTGGCGGCGAGAGGGCTGGATATTCTTCTCGATGGTGAAGTTAGGCAAACAGTTGCTTTCAGGCGATACATCAGGGGATTGCTGATTTTCCCCGCGCTTCTCGTCCTGCTGATTCTTGCTGAAATTGCGGGAAAGAACTTCTGGATAACCAATTTCTACGAGATGCTGGCGCACCCGACCCGGTTTGAACAGGGTTCATATCTTGTTGCGCAGCGCTGGTCGAACCTGGTTGGTGAAACGGTTCTGGCGACGGCGTTGGCCGTGCTTTATGCAGGCGCTATTTTCTTTTTTTCCAGGCGGCGTACAGCGGCTTTCGCGGTTTTCTCCGTTTTAGCAGTTCTGTACTGCGTCGACGTTGGCCGAGTTGATTCCAAGTTCATGCTTTTGCAGGATGTCCCGCAAAAAGTGAGCGGCGAGAAAACTCCCGTTATAAAATATCTTGCCGGCGGTTCTCGCCTGTACCGGGTGCTGCCTATCGACAACACGGATCCCATGGAATATGTCTCTAACGGCATACCGGTCATGTTCACCTCCAATCCCGTTCAGCACCAGAGATGGCAAAATTTTCTCGACGCGTTCTCACTTTCCTCTTCCATGCCGGACATGCTGAACGTGAAATATCTGGTATGCTCTCCCCAGCAGTACGCCCAGATCAAAGCCGAATCGGGAGAAAAGTACGAACCGGTTTTCACCTCGCCGGACGGTGCGTCAATGGTACTGGAGAACCGGACGGTTCTTCCCAAGGCATGGCTGGTCCCGGCCGCCGGGATGCTGCAGGACCCCAGGCAGACACTTTCCGTGCTGAGAAATCCCGGCTTCGATCCCCGTAATGTGGCAATTGTGGAGTCTCCGCCGCCGATTCCCATGGCCGATCCCAATTCCCCGCCATCCGGGAAGTCCGGCGATGTTGAGGTAACCCGCTATGAGGGTGAACAAATCGACGTAAAGGCGAATATCGTGCGCAACTCTCTGCTTGTCCTGGGGGAGAAATACTACCGCTGGTGGTATGCGACGGTCGACGGCAAAAGGGCAGAAATATATCCGGTTGATCAAATCCTGAGGGGCGTCTACCTGACACCCGGCGAGCACGATGTGGAGTTGGTATTCGATCCGCTTCCCTTCAAGATCGGAAAGTGTCTGACCCTGGGGTCGTTCGTTTTCTTCGCTTTGATGATCGGTCGGGAGTTTTTCCTGCGAAGAAAACGTGTCAGGGGTGAAAAATGAAGAGTGAGGAAACAACCGATGATCTTCAGGCTTACGGGCTGAAGATTATCCAGCCCCGGCACGGATACCGCTTCTCCCTGGATCCGCTTCTATTGTGTGATTTTGCGAGAATAAGAGAGGGGGAGACTGCGGTCGACCTTGGTGTGGGGTGTGGAATTATCCCCCTTGTCCTCGCAAAAAAAGCTGAAAATACCACTATTTCGGGCATCGAATCACAGGAGGAACTGGCCGAACTGGCCATTCGCAATGTTTCGCTGAATGGCCTTACCGACCGGATTTCCATCGAAAATGGCGATGTCGCGTTGTTGAAGAATCATTTCACGGCATCATCCTTCGATCTCGTACTTTCCAATCCACCGTACCGAAAGCGGGGTACCGGCAGGATAAGCCCGAAACCGGGCAGGGACAACGCGCGCCACGAGTCTACCGCGTCACTGGCCGATTTTCTTGCCGCCGCGAAATACCTGGTCAGACTGTCAGGAAGGATTTTGCTTCATCTACCATCCGGTGCGCATGACGGAGTTTTTTGCCGAAGCGTCGGCTCTCAAGCTGGCACCGCTGCGGCTGCGCATGGTCCACGGCAACAGGGATGCGGAGGCGCGCATGTTTCTGGCCGAAGTGGTTAAAGGCAGGAAAGGAGAAATGAAAATTCTGCCGCCATTGTTCGTTTATGACGAAAACGGGGCATATACAGATGAAATGATGGGGATTTTCGGTGGCGGGTCTTCGTAGGGAAGTCTTGTGAACTTTTCTATTCTTCCTCTTTGTACGAAAGGTGTTTTGCCAGCAGATGGGCAAATGCCTCGCGCAGCTCCGGATCGTCTATATCGGCTGTCTCCCGCGCTATGAGTTCATTTTCCACAGTGGTCAATGTTCTCGATGATTTTTTCGGCGGAAGGGATTCAACAATGAGTTTTTCGGGCGTTCCGGCTTTCAGGTATATTTCCCTGACCAGTTCTTCGCCCATGGCGCTGTTGATTTTCTCAATGATTCCTTTTTTCAGGAAACTCAACTGCTGCATCCAAGGTGCGTTTGACACCATGACGGTCAGGACACCATCCCGGAAGTTGGCCGGTCGGGCCTTGGCGGCGATCTGCCCGCCAACCGCGGAATCCCAGACCTGCCAGATTTTGCCTTCCCTGAGGCGTTTTTCCAGCGGCTTTCCCCGGAAGATATCTCCGAGTATCCCGGAAACAGCCACGGGCCGGGATTTTTTACCGCTCCTTCTAGTCACGTTTTCCCCATTTACCGTGCAGCCTGCCGCCGATCAACTGGCCGGCTACAGCCCCCGCTAAAGTCAGCGGTATGAATTTCCAGCTGAACCCGGATTTTATCCGAACGTAAATGATTACAGGTATGGAAATGTGAATATAAAAATACCAGCCGAAACTGAATTTTTCACATTTGCCGCGCAGGTACCCCAGCGGTATGTTGACGGCGAAAGCGAATAAAATAAGGCCTGCAAGGGCCAGTGTCTTGTCCATGAATTACCTCGCCTAAGCATAGTAAAGTCATGTGGCCGTTTTTGTCAACAGCCTAATTCCTTGTAAAAACCGCTTTGAAGTGTAAAATAGTCTGGTTTATTTCGCTAAAGACGGAAAGGGAGTCAGATGGTAAACGAGGGAGATATTGTTGCTATATTCAATAATGTCCACAGGGTCATGAAGGCGGAAAAGGTCCTTAAGGAAAAACGGTTCGACATGCTGCTGATACCGGCGCCACGGGCATTGAAATCGGATTGCGGTCTCGCCATCAGGTATAAGGAAGCGCAAAGGGTTGAAATTGAAAGTGCATTGCGCGAAGCAGACCTGGCTCCCGAGGAGCTTTATATTAAGCATGGAGACGAATTGATCAGGATTGATTAGCCGAAAAATTGAACATTATTTCTGTCGGAGAAGGAAGACATCATATGAAAAGAATTGACTGCAGGAATATGGCTTGTCCAATGCCGGTGGTGACGGTCAAAAAGGCCCTTGAGGAAGCCCCGGGCGAAACGCTTGAGGTGCTGCTGGACGACGGGCCTCCCAGGGAAAATGTGACCCGCTTTGCCGTCAACAGGGGCTTTACCATCGAAGAGTCACCACTGGATGACGGCTATGCCATCCTGATATCGGGTGGTTCCGGAGAAAAGCGGGTGGTCAGGAAGGAAAAAAGCGGTGAAACCGTTATGCTGATCGGTTCCGACAGGCTGGGCGATGGCCCGGAGGAACTGGGCAGCCTGCTGATGAAAAATTTCATCAACACCCTGGTGGAGACCTCCGAGATGCCGGACAGGATGATATTCGTCAACACGGGTGTGCTTCTTGCCACGGAAGGGTCCGAGGTCCTGGAAGCGCTGGAGCAGCTGGGAAACAGGGGGGTGGAAATATCCTCCTGCGGAATATGCCTGGACTTTTTCAAGATGAAAGACAAGCTGAAGGCCGGAGTAGTAACCAACATGTTCTCTGTAGCGGAAAATCTGCTCAGGTCCGGGACGGTGATACGGGTGTAAATCTGTGCCCGGGACAGCATCCATCCTGACTTACAAATAGGCGGATGCCTATTTCCAAGGCATCCGCAACGCAGTTTACAGACAGCTTCATCGATATCGTGCCGGTCTTTTTCTTCAATGCCTTTCCCATGTGACCTGTTTACCCGCATTCAGCGGGATAAATCCGTATCGGGAAAATATGCCGGCGGCCTGGCTGCTTCGCAGAAAAGCCATGAATTTGCGAGTTGCCGCGTGGTTTTTCGAGGATTTGATCTCCGCCATGGGATAAACGATCGGCGTATATGAGCCTTTAGGTGCCAACGCAACGAGGATCGCACTCTTCGCGAGGTGGGCGTCGGTTCGGTAGACCAGTCCGGCGTCTACATTTCCCGAATCGACGTAGGCCAGAACCTGACGGACATCCTTGGCAAAGACTATGCGTTTTTCCAGAACGTTCCACAATTTCATATTGACCAGCGCCTCTTTTGCGTATTTCCCCGCCGGTACTATTTCCGGCTGACCTATACTGAATGAAGCCGCATTCCGGATAAGGTCGGCAAACCCCTTGATTTTATCCTTTTTTTCCCTAGCCACGAGCAATACCAGTTCATTTCCCAGCAGGTCCGTCCTGCTGTCCGGTATTATCAGCCCCTGAGACGCAAGTGCGTCCATCTGCCTCTTTCCGGCAGAGATGAACAGGTCGACGGGGGCGCCTTCCTCGATCTGTTTCTGCACGAGTCCGGAAGAGCCGAAATTGAAATAAAGTTCCACACCGGGCTCCTTTTCAGCATACACTTTCTTTATTGCGTATAAAGCGTCCGTAAGGCTGATTGCGGCGGAAACCTGGATCGTGGGTTTTTGCGCGGCGGACGCGGTTCCTGCGGTTGAGAGCGCAATCAGAACGGCCATTGCTGCGCAAACCATGGACAGTGCCTTTTTGATCAATTTCATTGCTGTTTCCTCCCTAAAGGTTTTACTCCCGCTTGATTTAAATCATGCACGGTTTGTGACTGCTGTTTTCCATTATTACGTATTTTTTAACCTGTGGTACGGAAAATCTGTTTTCGACTATTGCATATGACGTACCAGAAATATTTGACAGAACGGAAAAGTTGACCCGTTAATTATCGGATTGCCGCCTGTTTGCGCAAGCCGGATGGATTTACTCACCAGGGCCATGGTATAATTAAGTATGCGGAATTGCATCGTGTTAAGGGAGGGCTGGAGGAACTTGAATGATGCGGACGATTGTCGGAAAGACAGGGCTGCTTGCTGCATGCCTGCTTCTTCTCGTATCAGCTCCGGCTGTTAACGCGCAGCCGGAAGAGCAGTATGGTCCTCCCCCCATCGAACAGCCTCTGCTCAGGGAAGGCAGCCTGGCGGTGCAACTGGTTGCGGCCCTCGGTTTGGGGAGCACAAACAATGAGTCAGCCGCCGAGACGATACTGGCAAATGCCGGAATTTCTCCCAGGAACGGCTGGATAGCCGATTACCCCGTGACTCCTGATATTGTCGGAGAACTGCGTCAATCCATAATCGATGCGGCCGACGCCGGGAATATCCCGGTCAGCAGGGACGAAGCCCTTCAGAACCTGGACAATGTAATTGCATCAACCGGTATTACTGTTACCCCCTATGGTGAAGAATCGCCTTCGGGAGTGGTTCCTAATGGTGAAGAATATTATCCCGGTCCAACTGTTATCAACAATTACTATTACGAAGAGGGGCCTCCGGTCGTGACTTACTACACCCCCCCGGCGGATTTCTACTACCTGTATACCTTCTTTCGTTCTCTGACAGACAAGGGTTTCGACTGTGCCGTTGTTTCCCCGGCGCATATCCCCAAGAGACCCGCGGAGCGGGTCAAGACAGATCGGCGAGATGCCACGACACTTGCACGTCTTCACCGTGCCGGAGAGCTGACCTATGTGTTCGTCCCTCGTGAGGATGATGAAGCCATGCGCGATCTCACCCGAGCCAGGGAGGATGCCGTCAAGGCCCAGCGTGTGGCACGTCAGCAACTGGGCGGGATGCTCCTTCGGTTGGGCTTCAGGTACCATGGCAAGAACTGGTCACTGCAGCACTTCCGATGGCTCGCTGACAAGAAAATGCCGACACCGGCTCAACAGGTGGTGTTCCAGGAGTATATCAACGCCATCAATGAAACTACTGGGCGTGTCGAACGGCTCACTCAACAGATTCAATCACTGGTTCCTGCATGGCGGATGGCTCCGGTGGTCAATGCTCTCCAGGCGCTGCGAGGAGTCTCCATCATAGTGGCGGCCACGACGATAGCGGAGATAGGCGATCTTACAAGGTTCGAACATCCAAGAAAGCTGATGGCCTATCTCGGTCTTATTCCGTCAGAGCACACAAGCGGAGATAAGAGGCGACAGGGTGGCATTACCAAGACCGGCAACGGCCATGTACGCAGAATCCTCGTGGAGGCGGGTCAAACTTACAGCCACCCGGCACGGGTCTCACGCTATCTGCTCAAACGTCATGAAGGCCTAAGCGAGGACATCAAAGAGCTTGCCTGGAAGTGCCAGGTACGGCTTTGCGCCAGATTCGAACGCCTGATAGCGAAAGGCAAAAACCGTAATACAGTCGTAGTGGCGATTGCCAGAGAGCTTGCCGCGTTCATGTGGGCCATAGCAATGAAGACGCCGATTGCAGCGTGATGCATTTTCTCAAAGAACAGACAAGCAAAACCTGTACTGACCGGAAGCTTTCCCGGCCTGCCCACAGAGTGGTTGCCGGGGTTAGCCGGCACTTCGGGATGATCGATTCCCTATCCATTCCTGTGCGATGATTTCCGGTTTCCCGGTTACTTCATCCTGAGTGATTTCGACAGGACCGTCTTTGTGGGGCACAGGCGATTTTTCATCACGAACCATTTCCGCGACAGGAGCGGCGACAGGGTTTTCAGGATTGATCCGCGGACCAGATTCAATGGGAGGACTTTTACGGGAATCGGTGTTTCTCCTCACCGGGGCTTTGACTCCCGGAGAGCCGGTGGTGGCGGAAGTGCGACATTCAACTCGTCTCGAACCCGGCCGACGTATGAAATGCGGCCGGCAGAGCGGTCCGGCACGTTTGCCCGGCATGGTCGAAGGAGCGGTAGTTCATATACCAGCTATTCGCAGGGCCTGGTTAATGCTCCGTCACGTTCTTTTAACCGCCCATCCGGAAGGAATGTTCCCCGGTCGAGAAGTTTCAACACATCTCAAAGAAATTTCAGTGCCCCGCAACGGAGCTTCAACCATCCGGTCCGTGAATTTAACACACCGCCGCGGAGCTTCACTCCTCCTCCAAAGAGCTTCTCCCCACCGCCCCGCAGTTTCTCGTCACCCCCAAGAAGTTTCAACTCATCTTCGGAAGGGAGAAGCGGGTCGAGCCCCTTCCATCAGGGTGGTGGAGGATTTTCCGGGGAAATGCACAGAAGGTAGCCTGAAACGGTTTTCGCAAATACTGTTCCTTGTGTTTCCTTAGATAATAAATTTAATGCTTAAAAGAATACGTCAACAGAAATGTTTATCTGTAACTTCCGTCATCAGGGCGGACTTCTCTGGCGCAATTTTTTAAATTGCCACTATAATGAGCTTGTTATATTCTATCCCATTATTTTTCATTAGTTTTTTGTTCGCTGGAATGTATTCCAGAATTAACGGATGAGGATTGTCTCGATGTAATGTTACTCCAAATTCAGCTGTCTGTGATTCCTCCCGGATGCAAAATTATATTGTTGGTGTGTAAATAGTTTGTCAATAAAACATAATAATTACAGCTAATTACTAACTCATTTAAAACGTTGTTATAATGTTACTTGACAAATATTAAAATGTAACTTAAATTTCGTCCTCACCAGGATTTGATTTATCTCTTTTTCATCCGCTTGACAATATATAGTTATCTTGTAATCTTTAGCCATTCAGCCAGATGACGATGTTTCCATTCATAAGTAAAGGTCAACGTAAAGGCTTTTTCGCCTGGAATCAAGGGAAATAAAGATATCCTCCCAAACCCTGCCGTTGACAATGACAAACGGAATTTCAAGACCTTCGCTGTTTTACGGATAGAACATATGTTGACAAGCATACGGGCAAATATATTCAGTTTTCAGCCGGGGATTTTCTTTGCGGGGGTCCTGTTCCTATTTGCGATGATGGCCTCCGATATTCCAAGAAATCATCCTAACTCTCTGCACGTGGATGCAGGAGATTTTTCTTTTGTCGGGGTTTCCGAAAACAAGCAGGATGACCTGCTCCCAATTCTGGCACTTTTTGTGGTGCTGGTTTCGCCCGAAATTGCAGTACGAATATATCCTTCCATCAAGGAAGATGCCCTCCATTTTACATTTACTCCCATCTCAGAGTTTCCCTCACGTGCCTCACCGGCTATAAGCCGATGTTTCCAAGCTCATGCAAAAACAGGCAGAAATTTTTCATTATGTTGATATTTATCGAAAAATTCTTTTTACAGAAGAAGGTTGCTTTTAACTGCTGAATTCAGCGGTAATTTAAGATAAAACTATAATCCACAGCAAAGAGGCGGACAACGATATTTTTTCGATGCTGCAGCATTACCCACAGATCACACTGATTTGATCTTGCTGCGGAATTTCAGTATTTTTGACGGCAGACGGAGGGAGAAAGGGATGCCATGACAGGAATTATATTAACAGGGCTACTTTTGCTGCCTCGCATCATATTCTCAAACAGCTACTGCCAGGTAACGGAATATGTCGATCATTACGAGGCTGTTTGTGAAGGCAAAAAAATGGACGGTCCCATCACGGCCGGAACCCGGATAAAAACCGATTTAATCGAAGCTTCAAAAAAATACGAAGCTTCAAGAAGACATAGCAGCGCAGTTACGGGGACAGGTACCGGTACCGGCACATCAAGTGCTGTCGCTGTAAACAATTCTGCAAATGATAACGATCAAGTCGTAAAAAAGCCTTCGGTGCACAGGGAAGGCAGGCCGGATAAGGCTGCCATGGATGCGGCGATAGCAGCCAGAAAACAGCTGATTTTGAGCCGGCGGAATAATGGACCCGGTAGCCAGACCGGGCAAATTCAGGCCTATCCCATAATGCAACAGATGGTTCGTTGATGAGCTTTCCCCCCCCCGGAGTCAGTTTTTGAATATTTGAATGCATTAAAAGAGTCGATTATTAATTAATCAAGAAAGGAGAGCTTTGAATGCATATCAGCAGATTACCACTCCTCATGGTCACGGTATTGCTGGCGGCTGTTTTTTTTCTGGGAAACACACCTTGCAAGGCCGAGTCCGGATCGACTACAAAATCACCGGCACAGACCGGGTATTTCCGCTCCACTGACAATGTAATGCAGATGCAGAGAATTAAAAATGCCGACAGGCAGGCCGCGGCAAAAAAAATCGCCGCCTATCGCAAGGAGTTAAGCGATAAAGCGGCAGCTACCGATAAAGCAACAGCAACAAAACCGTCTTTATCAAAAAAGAAAGGAGAGACTAAATGAACAGACGCAGCTTATTGACCTGCATGAGTCTGGCGTCGGCGGCTTTTGCCCTTTTGTGCGTTTTCGGCCAGGGCACATCGTTCGCCGCCTACATACCGCCGACTACCGTGACAAGTCCGCTCGCACCGCCGTGTAATTCACTCAGCGGACCGACCGGGCTTTGCACCGATTATTTCGGGGTTGCCAACTATGCGAACAGCGCACTTCCGGAGGTCAACGTAACAGTGACGTTGAGCGGTGGAGGCGGTACAGGCGCCACCGCCGTTGCATACGGGCTTGGACCGGCGGGTGATATCACCAGCATTCTGGTAACCGATGGAGGCAGCGGTTATACCACTGCTCCTTCTGTAACCTTTTCGTCGGGCGCTGCTACTGCCACTGCTGAAATCGCACAACGGCAAGGTTACCTACATTACCGTTACGTCCGGGGGCACGGGTTACGCGATCAATACCGCTACCGGAATTCGCAAGTTCGTGGACGCACTGCCTACCCCACTGAATACCAACGGCCTCGGACAGACCATGCCGGTGGCTACCCCGGATACAACAACATTTCCGGGTTCCGACTATTATGTGCTCGGGATTAAAGACTGGACCGAGCAGATGAACACCGACCTGCCGCCAACCAAGATCAGGGGATATTACCAGATCATCGGCGGCACGGCTCAACCAGCTCATTATATGGGTCCACTCATCATCGCGGAGAAGGACCGCCCCGTCCGCCTCAGGGTCGAAAACCATCTCGGGCTGGACAACGCCGGGAATCTCTTTCTGCCGACAGACACTACCTATATGTCGGCAGGTCAAGGCCCGCTGGACAATAATGGCGGCACCTGCGATCCGGATACGACAAAACTGTGCTTATTACACCCAGAACCGGGCAGTCGTTCACCTCCATGGCGGGCTTACCCCGTGGATCAGCGACGGGACTCCCCAGCAATATACAACTCCCGGCTGGACAGGATACGCCTTTCAAGAAAGGCGCAAGCTTTCAGGACGTGCCTGATATGGTCAGCGGATCCAATTGCTCCGCTGCGAACCCTGCCGATTGCATTACACCTGCCGACGGTGACGGAATCGCAACACATTTCTACACCAACCAGCAGAGCGGCCGTTTGCTGTTCTATCATGACCATGTGTATGGCATGACCCGCCTCAACGTCTATGCCGGCGAGGCCGCCGGTTATCTGATTGTCAATCCGGCGGAAGAAACCGCGCTGAAAAATGCTACGGTTCCCGGAACCATTCCCGGCACAGTGGCTGGAGTGGGTAATGCGGATCTGTCCACTGCCGACGTGGCGCATCTCGTGCCACTGGTTATCCAGGACAAGACTTTCGTACCACCTGCGGGCCAGTTGAATGCCACGGATCCCACTTGGAGCACGACCTTGTATGGCGGAGAGGGCAATCTCTGGTTCCCTCATGTTTACATGCCGAACCAGAATCCATACAACCCCACCGTCACCCAAGGGGCCAACGCTTACGGAAGATGGGACTATGGTCCCTGGTTCTGGCCACCGCAGACGAGCCTGACAGCCGGCAACGGCGCGCTCACCGTTCCCTGCACGTCCGCCGCTTTCCCCGGCCAGCAGCTGCAGTGTCCGATTATACCTAATCCATCTGGCACGCCGGAAAGTTTCATGGACACCATGGTTGTTAACGGAACAGCCTACCCTTACATGAAGGTGGGGCAGCAGGCATACAGATTCCAGATCCTGAATGCCAGCAACGACCGTACGATTCAACTCTCACTGTTTTATGCAGCTACCCCTGCGGGCTCAGTCTGCAACAGCGGTGCGAATGCCGCTTCTTCATGTACGGAAGTCAATATGGTTCCGGCGGTTCCTCATAATGCATCATCTACTCCTCCTCTTTGTACAACCGCTACGGTGACCAACCCCGCCGGCCTTGCCGTTGCCGCGATAAGTGGTGGTATCCCGTCAAATAGGACCGGCCTTCCGGCTAACTGCTGGCCGACCACATGGCCGACCGATGCCAGGGACGGCGGTGTGCCCGATCCTCTCACAGCAGGTCCGCCGATTATACAGATCGGCACGGAGAGCGGTCTTTTGCCGAAACCGGCGGTAATTCCGGCAACTCCCATCGGATATGAATACAACCGCAGGAACATAGTTGTGCTGAACACCCAGACCCACTCTCTTATCCTGGGACCGGCCGAGCGGGCGGAAGTAATTGTCGATTTCTCCCAGGTTCCGGACGGCTCCACATTGATTCTCTATAACGACATGCCTGCTCCCGACCCCGGGTTCGATACGCGGTATGACTATTACACCGGTGATCCTGACCAAACTTCGACCGGCGGGGCGCCGCCTACCCAACCAGGCTACGGCCCCAATACCCGTACCGTTATGCAGTTCCAGGTTTCCTCCGCTAATAATGTCGGATCAGGCGGATTCACTCTTTCTTCGATATTGGATGTGCCAACCTGGAAGAATATTTTCACGGTCAGCCAGGGAGCCCCAGTCGTTCCGGAAACCGCTTTCAATAATGTTCTTGACACCCAGGCGGCCACCAATACCTACTCGGCCATTCAGGATACATCATTGACCTTCACCCCCTATGGCTCTACAACGCCAACAACGATCCCGATGAAATCGAAGACCATTCAGGAACTCTTTACTACCGATTACGGCAGAATGAACGCAACTCTGGGAACCGAACTGCCGTTGACCAACTTCCTCACTCAGACCACTATCCCACTGGGCTACATCGACCCGCCCACCGAGATAGTGAAGCCCGGGCAGCTCCAGTTGTGGAAGATTACCCATAACGGTGTTGATACCCATTCCATCCATTTTCACCTTTTCGATGTGCAGCTAATCAACCGGGTCGGCTGGGACGGTGCCATCAGACAACCGGATGATAACGAGGTCGGATGGAAGGACGTCGTCAGGATGAATCCCCTGGAAGATGTGATCGTAGCACTCAGACCGAAAAAAGCCCCAGGTTCCATTCTGGGTCCCCGACAGTATCAGACTTTTGGATACGACCAGACTTCCGGGAACCACATCAATTCACAAACATAGACCCATATACCAATCAGCCGATCACGGTACTCAATGAACCGACCAATTTCGGATGGGAATACGTCTGGCATTGTCATCTCCTCGGGCATGAAGAGAACGATATGATGCGGGCTGTCATATTTGATTTAAATGCCAAGACCAAGTTATTCTGGCGGCATGCAACCTCCGGTGTAGATTTATCTGGAATATGGATGGTCTCAAGATTACCAATCTTGTTCCACTTCCGGTTGTTCTGATCTAATCTGGCAACTCGTGGCAACTGGGGACTTTAATCAAGACAGCATTCAGGACGTTCTCTGGAGAAACACTTCGACCGGTGCAGATATGGTATGGCTCATGTCCGGAGATTCGGTGCTGAGCCAGCCCACCATAGATCCTGAACCTGATACCAACTGGGAAATTGTTGGAACTGGAGACTTCACCGGCAAAGGGCAGACCGACATCCTCTGGAGGAATAAGACTACCGGGCATAATAGGGTCTGGCTGATGAACGGCCTTACTGACTTGGTACCGTTGCCCTAGCGACCGTTACGGACACTAACTGGAAAATGGTTGGTACCGGCGATTTCAACGACGACGGCAAGCCTGACATTGTCTGGAAGAACACCTCCACCGGCGCCAACGATGTCTGGATCATGGACGGTTACACCCACGTCAGCACTCCGCTGTTTCAGACGGTAACTGATCAGAATTGGCAAATAGTTGGCATCGGTGATATGAACGACGATGTCTATCCGGACATTCTCTGGAGAAATATCAGCAATACCCAGCATTTGTCTGGCTCATGAAAGGTACAACCATTCAAAGCCTATCTGCGTTCCCCAGTGTGCCTGACGTAAACTGGCAGATTCAGGGCAGGTAATAACTGAATATAATCCATTTCTGGCGGCAACTCCGCTGGTGCTATTGCCAGCAGGCAATTAGTCTCAGTGAAATTGCCGCCTTATGAAAATTTTGTTCAGGTAGTTGAACTTAGTCAAAAAGGTGTTAAAATCCAATTTCTTCCATGATTATTGTCAGATGGACAATAAAGTAACAGAAAATTAATAAGTGGAAAAGAATTCACGGTTTGTCACGAGCCGATACCAAATTATGAAATGCTATCTTCGGATTGATGAACCTGGATGGCCATGCTGTCGCAACCGGCTATCTGGATTTAATGAAAAATGCATTGGCACTCGCCGGCCCTGACAGCAACGGCATGTGGTCCGGTTGACCGCAGGCTTGGGCAACGTCAAATGATCTTCACACCGGAAGATCGTTTTGAGAATCAACCCGAGAAGTCTGGATGGAAAACGTGTCCTGGTAAGTGATGCCCGCATCGATAACCGGACTGAATTGATCCATGAACTGGAAATCGATCAGTCAGATGCGCGTCGCCTGCCAGATTTGGGAATTTATTTTACGCGCCTATGAGAAATGGGGTGAAGATTTTCTCTGTCACCTCACCGGCGCCTTTGCTATCGCGCTTTGGGATGATCGTGAGCAGCGACTGTTGTTGGCCCGATCACCCCTTGGCGAACGATCTCTTTGTTATCATAATTCGGAAGCTTCATTTGCGTTTGCTTCCATGCCCAAGGGCCTCTTCGCACTTCCCGGGGTAAACCGCGAAATTGATTTGGATTACCTGGCGGATTATCTGGTGGCAGTGCCGAAAGATTCCGGAAGTACTTTTTATAGCGGCATCCACCGGTTGCCGGCGGGCCATTGCCTGACTATTCGGCGAGATGGAACAAAATTGCGCCGATACTGGCAACCGGATACCGGACGTGAACTGCGACTGCCAAGTGATGAAGATTATGTAGATGCTTTCAACGAGTTGTTCCAGCGTGTTATAGCCGATCATATGCGAAGCGCGACTCCTGTGGGAGTGATGATGAGCGGCGGGCTGGACTCGCATCCGTGGCTGCAGTTGCCGCCCGGATGCTGAAACTCCAGGGTAAACATCTTGTTACATTTACCGAAGTGCCCAGGCCCGGTTTCGACGGTGCCATAGTAAATGGTAGATACGCGGACGAGACTCCTCTCGTACACGCAATGGCCCGGATGCATAACAATATTGACGTCAATTTCATCAGAACTGACGGACGTTTTTTTCTGGAGGAAATTGAGCCATTTTTTAACGCGGCAGAGATGCCTTTTGAAATGCCTCCAACCGTGTCTGGTGGGAAGCGATTCACCGTGCAGCGCGACAACGGAATGTGAGAGTTCTGTTAACTGGAACACCGGGGAATCTGACGATTAGCTGGGACGGAAGCGGCCTGTTGTCGCACCTGATTGCCAAAGGCAAATGGCTTAAAGCCTGGCGCGAGGCGCAGTTGAACACCGCTAAATCAGGGTTGCATACCATCGTTGGACAGGGGATCATGCCGTTATTGCCGCCATCGCTGCAGGTGGCCATTAAACGGCTGTTCCGCAGCGGCAATCCTTTATTGCATGCCGATCCACCATGGCGCGCGTATTCACCGATACGACAGGAGTTTGCTGAAGCGCGAAAACTGATTGCACGGTCACGTGAAAAAGGGGTTGATTTTTTCTTCAGTCTCAAACCCGATACTCGATTGATGCGATTTGAGACGTTTTCGCAAGTGGACGGTATGTGTGATCTGGCAAGCGGATACAGGGAACAATACGGTGTAGAGACGCGCGACCCGGCGGGGGATATACGCATAGCCGAATTTGTATTTCCCTGCCTGAAGATCAGTATTTGCGCAAGGGGAAATCAAGATGGCTTATCAGGAGGTCAATGAATGGCATCCTGCCTGATGAAATCCTTGGCAATAACCGCCGCGGATTGCAGTCTGCAGATTGGTTCGAAAAAATGCTGGGCGCACATGATGAGATTCGGAGTGAAATGACACTGCTGAAAAAGAGTGACATGGCGTGCAAAGTTCTCGATATGGAGAGGATGGAACGGCTTGTTGACGAAATGCCCAAGGCGGCTTTGAATGCAGAGAAGGCAATGGTGAATTACCGCTATGTCCTGGAATCCGGTTTGATGACCGGCAGGTTTCTGCGCTGGGTCGAGTCGGGGGCAATAGGTATTGGTGTGACAATGGAAATAAGGACGGCTGTAAATGATACGTTGACGATACTGAGAAGGCAGTTGCATACGCAACATACCTTCTGGAATAAATCAGCGATAGAAGAGAGACTGCTCGTCGAGGCAGCTTTTTCTCTCCTGATAGCGCGGCTCGCAATTGCTTTATTGCCTTTCCGTTGTCTTGACGGATCGCTGAACTGTCCATCGAAAAAGCCCGGGATTTCAGGTGCAAAGCGGGATCGCTTGAGAAACGAGATCAGTTGGGCAGTTGGAGCTGCAGCCAAGCACTTGCCGGTTAAGACAGTCTGGTTTCTGCGCGGTTTAGCCGCACAGATGATGTTGAGGCGCCGCGGGATATGTTCGACCCTGTATTATGGCGTGGCAAATCTGCCCGAACGCGGCCTTGTGGCACATGTCTGGGTAAAGGATGGCTCTCACGGAGTTGTTGGGCATGGTGTTGCAGGACAGTACACCGAACTAATACGTTACCCAGAAAAAGGCTGAATCAACTTAGTCCGGGAGATGGGTTCCCGGGCAATAAACAAAGGAGGAGAAAAAATGAAAACAACAATTAACGAAACTGAAAGTCAAAGAATGACGGATAACAATGAATCGGCTGCATATTCCCGGAATATATGGACTCAGCCGACACTGAAACGTCTTTCTTTAAAGGATGCGGAATCTACCAGTTCATTTACTGGAAATGATGGTACTTTATATTCCTAAGTTGTATTGTGACGTTTGTGTATATCAGCAGCAATATTTGCGTCCTTTTGTTATTCTGCTCTGTCCGCTTCTTGCAGCTGGGGAGTTCTTTCTGTTTTATTGCTTACCAATCAGGGCAATGGTCAGATTGTTATGGGCAGGTTAATTCCATGCACAGAATATGGAGATTAACCTGCCTCTTCGATTTGATAAAGTAATGAAAGTTTTTACGGATCGAGTTTTTCAATAATGATTTCATTTATGTACCGGGCGTTTGGCCTGATCGTTAATTCGGAAATTGAATGCTGTGAACTTCTTCCGTGCATAGGCTCGGCACATGATGTATCCGTTCGGAATGGAATTGTTCCGGAGAATCTTGGAAATGATCATGATTTTTCGCTCGTAGAAGGAGTGCTCTATCAGGCTTCTCATGACCAGTTCCTGTTGAAACTGGAAGGTATCGCAAACTATCTTGTCCGAAACGGCAATGAGATTATAGTTGAGGCCGGACCCGAATCGGATATGGATATCGTCCGGCTTTTTCTGTTCGGTTCTGCATTCGGAGCGCTTCTCTTCCAGCGGGGAGTCCTGCCGTTGCACGGCAGTGCTGTCACAACCCCCAAGGGCGCTGTCCTGTTCGTAGGTCCCTCGGGTCACGGCAAGTCAACGCTTGCAGGTGCCTTTCATAAACGTGGTTATTCAGTACTTTCTGATGATGTTTGTGCAATAACAAGTACGGATGGGGTGCCGATGGTATTGCCAGCTTATCCTCGTCTTCTTCTCTGGGCCGATGCAGTTGGACATCTAGCAGGGGAGAATGCGAATCTAAGCCCGGCGCTTGCCAGACAAGAAAAATATCAATTTCCAGTCTATCAAAACTTTGCTTCCGACGCGGTACCCATTAGAGCTGTATATGTCTTGCATCCCACAAGCGGCCAAACTATAACGCTTACTCAACTAACAGGATTTGACAAGATCCGGACTTTAACCGAAAATACCTACCGCCTGCAGTTTCTCCAGGGAATGAAGCTGGGTGACAGGCATTTCCGGCAGATTGTCGAAGTCGCTGAACACGCCCGTGTGGCTCGCGTCGAACGTCCAGCGGGAGTTTTCAAGCTTGACGAGCTGGTTGAAGTTTTAGTAGCCGATTTCACGGCCTGACATTGGAATTTCAAATAATAATTTATTATCGGACAACAGGAATTTTAGAAGCATTTTTGTCCCCTTAATTCTAACGAAGGAAAACCATTAAATGATCAAACTGAATTCGATAATCAAGCAGCGAGACGATATTCTGGTACAGAATCTCGATGAGGATATCGTCATGGCAAACATTGATAATGGCCATTATTACGGAGTGGATCAGAGCAGTAAACGCATCTGGGATCTTATGGAAAAGCCCATATCTGTTGCCGATTTATGTGCCCGGGTTCTGAAAGAGTACGAAGTCGATCAGGCTACATGTGAGGCAGATGTGCTGTCGTTTGTCAATGAACTTGAGCGTGAAGGACTTATTAAGGTTGTTAATTGAACGCCTGAAAACAATCATGGGAGAGAGAAGGGTATATTAATGTCTGATACCGACTTGATTTCATTTCATCGCAAGCTACTGAAAGCTCCGGAGCGCATGCTAGCATACCGCAGGGCAATACTTGAAACCGTCCGGCCAGGTGACGTGGTCCTTGATGTGGGGTGTGGCAGCGGTATCCTGGGACTGTTTGCCTGCCAGGCGGGAGCAGGAAGGGTATATGCTGTCGATCGAAGTGATATAGTGCCTGTTGCCGCCCAGATTGCCAAAGCGAATGGATATGCCGACCGGATTATTTATCTTAATAAGGACATAAAGGATGTTTCTTTAGATGAAAAGGTAGACGTAATTGTTTCAGAACTGATATCAAAAGGCGGCATCGGGCAGAACATGGCAGAAATTATTGGTTGGTGCCGCGACCATTTACTTAAACCTGATGGAAAGATTTTACCCAAACAGGTCGAGCTTTATGTCGCACCTGTCGAAGACAGCGAGATATATAGTAAAGTCAAGTTGCCCGATACATCTGAGTACGGAATCGATTTCTCGCCAATTGAATGGCGTTCGTTCAATTCTCCCCTTTCCACTCATATTCCTGCGCAGTCGTTGTTGTCAGCAGGGCAGGTTTCATATTGCTACAACGCTCTTTCTTCTGCTTGCGCCGACCGGTTTGCAGCGTCAATTATATTCGACGTGGAGAAGGAAGGGATCCTTCATGGTTTCGGTGCCTGGTTTTCTTCAATTCTTGCCGATGGGGTAGTTTTGACCAACCAGCCGCCCGGGATCGCCGCTTGGGATAACCTGTTCCTGCCGCTTGCCCGGCCTGTGCCGGTCAAAACAGGCATGAAAATTGAGCTCTCCCTGAAGGGCAGGGATGACTCGAAAATGCGTTTCATGTGGGCCTGGGATACAGTAGTCAAAAAAGATTCGGAAATTATTGCCGAGCATCGCCATTCAACTTTTCTCGCCCGGATTCTGACGACAGATCTGGTCCGCGCCTCGCAGGCACCTGCATCATAACATTAAAGCTTTGCATTACTCCATTCGTTCACCCTTGCCGGATGCTAATACAGAATGTAAAGAAATTATTCAGAAACTTTCCTGCAAAGCCTGAAGTGTCGGCCTTGTATGGGAAGGAAGTGACGAATGCCTGACATACAGGGAAATATAATTCTGCCGGATCTTCCGCAACGTTTTCGCCTTAGCCTGGAATTCCGTCTATTGCTGGCCTGCTCCCTGGTTGTGCCGCCTGCTCTGGAAATTGAACACGCAGAGCGTGTTGCCCATCTTTGTGACGACTCTGTGGACTGGGACATTTTTGTCGGACTGGTTGACCGCCATCGGGTGCCGGCCCTGGTATATGACTCCCTTTGCCGTTACGGTGGTAAGCTTCCCGTTGACATCAGAGAAAAACTGAAACAAAGGAGCAATCAGGCCCGTAGGCAGGCACTCCGTTGTGCGGCGGAACTGGTCCGTCTGGTCAGGTTATTTGCAGCACAAAAGATCGAGTTGATTCCGCTGAAAGGTCCCTTGCTGTCGCAACAACTATTTGGCGATCCGGGAACAAGGCATTCTAGAGATATCGACCTGCTTGTCATGCCCGGGGATCTGGAAAATGTCCACAAACTGCTTGCCGACGAAGGATATCAATGCGTCTTCCCGGGGTTCGAACTGACCCCGGCTCAATTGGACTATATCAGAACTGGTGTCCATCACTTCGAATATTTTCACGGCGAGAACGGTCTAACTCTTGAGATTCATTGGCGGAGTTTCATGCTGACCCCGGAGCAGGTTGCAGGAATGTGGCGGCGCTGCCTGCCGGTGGGATGGATGGGAACCCGAATAACTTGCCTTGATGAAGATGATCTGATCCTCTATTTGTGCGATCACGGCGCCGGCCACAAATGGTTCCGTATCAAGTGGTTGAGCGATATTGCCATGCTCTTTTCCCGCGACCGATCCGATGGGTGGAACAACCTTCTGGCCATGGCCGAGCAGCTCGATCTGCGCCGGACGTTGGCTCAGACGGCACTTCTGGTGCACTGGCTGTACGAAATTACATTGCCCCTTCCAATCCTGAGACTGGTTGAAGAGGAAAAAACGGCCTTAAAACTGGGAATTCCAGCTGTCTCAGCCATGCTGGCAAGCGAAGAGTTCCATCTGACGGCTGGCCGACGATTCGGAAATATGAGACGTGCCCGGTATTTCAAACGTCTCAAACCGACGATGTCCTTTTCCATGGTCTTGAAAATTATCCTGGTTTGCCCGGATGACTTTAAACAATTCCCACTTCCGAAAAGCCTGTTCTGGCTTTACATTCCCTTAAGGCCGCTTTTCTGGTTCTTGCGTAATTACACGAAAAAGCCGCATACTGAAAAGGCGTGAAATTTAGTAATCCGACCGTCAATCCGTCTTTTTCAGTGTTACGCATTTCTCCAGAATGTCCCTCAGCTCAGCTTCGCTTTGCGGGGAAAGGGAAGTACGCAACAGCTTCCCGTCGAATTTGCCCAGTTCTGTCGCTACCTTGTCCGGCGTGCCTTTTCGGACCAGAATAAATATTGCGGAACTGTCCGGGATCAGGGTATCCGCCAGTTCCTTGATGAAAGCATCCTTGATTCCGATTTTTTCCACGACCTTGGCTATTCCTCCGACCGTTGCACCGATAACTCCCCCGACGAGTGTACCCATGAGCGGATTAAGACACACGGCCCCTATTACCAGCCCCCATCCGCAACCCTTGGCGGCGTCGGCCATAACCAGGATGTTGCTGTGTTTTAAAACAATGGTCCCGTCTTTTTTTCTGATCGCAACTGCGGCATCATCAAGATCGATCAGGTGAATCTGTTCCAGCTTGAAGAGGTCGAGAAGCACTTCGTCCGCGGTAAATTGTCCTTCAAATCCGGCTACTATTAATTCACTCATATGTTCACCCCCTTGGCTTGATGAGAAGCGCAAAAAACGTGATGTTTTTGCGATGCAATGGAATTGCGGGGGCAATGAAGCCGGACCGCATTAAACTGTATCGGACAAGTATTCTTTATACTGAATACAATTTGATTTATAACTCCCTCAGCGGGGACGAACTGCCTGATTTACCGCTTTATTCTAACGGTCTCTATATTTAAATTATTGCAGAAAAACTCCGGATGCCAAGAGAGTCCGGTATAATTAATACATGAATCAATTCCCGGGAAACGAAAATACCCCAGGGAAAACATCCTTTGCAGATCTTATCGCAACGGTTTTTCCCATAATCAGATGGCTTCCGGGTTACCGGGCACAATGGCTGTGGCAGGATCTTGTTGCCGGATTAACCCTTGCGGCGTATGCCGTCCCGGTTGCGATGGCCTACGCTTCACTGGCCGGTCTAGCTCCCCAGTCGGGTATTTACTGCTATATTTTCGGTGGAATAGTATATGCGATTTTTGCCTCCTCCCGTCATCTTTCGATTGGTCCAACTGCGGCCATCTCGGTGATGGTGGCCACTGAAGCCGGGAAAATGGCCGGAGGCGATGTAAAGCTCTATGCGGCCATAGCTGCAATGACCGCGGTCATCGTTGCGCTGATAAGCATAGCTGCATGGCTGTTCCGGCTGAGTATTTTTGTCAATTTCATCTCCGAGACAATCCTGCTGGGGTTCATGGCCGGAGCAGCCTTGAATATCGCATCGACCCAGTTGCCCAAGATGTTCGGTGTTAGCGGCGGTGGCGATAATTTTTTCCAGAGGATTGCCGTATTTTTCCGTCATGCAAGCGAGATAAACCCCGTTGTCCTGCTGTTCGGCGTTGGTGCCATCCTTCTCCTGCTGGCCGGTGATCGGCTGCTTCCCGGTCGCCCGATTGCCCTGCCGGTCGTGGTTCTTTCGATTGCCGTGGTGTCTCTGTTCGGTCTGACAGACCACGGGGTCAGGGTGGTTGGACATATCCCCGGCGGGTTGCCCGCCCCTGCTTTTCCCGAAGTGCATGCACTGTATACCGCAAGACTTCTTGACCTGGGATTTGCATGTTTCCTGTTGTCGTATATCGAGAGCATCTCTACTGCACGCATACTGGCGCAAAAACACCGTTATGCAGTAGATGCCCGCCAGGAGCTGCTTGGGCTGGGTATTGCCAATATTGCTGCGGCGCTCGGAAGGGGATATCCCGTGGCCGGCGGACTTTCCCAGTCGGCGGTTAATGAGCAGGCAGGAGCTCGAACCCCTCTGGCGATTGTGGCGGCTTCGATTATATTGGCCATAGCCCTGTCATTTCTTGCCGGATTGCTCAAGAATCTTCCAGAGGCGGTTCTTGCCGCAATAGTTATCGTCGCCGTTTCAGACTTTGTCAAACTTCACGATTTCAGGCGCCTGCTTGAAATCAACAGGGTTGAATTCCAGGTAGCAGTGGTTGCTTTTGCCGGGGTGTTGCTGTTCGGAATGCTAAAGGGCGTGATGATCTCGACGGTAATCTCAATACTGATGGTTTTGCGTTCCATGGCGGATCCCCATGTGGCTACTCTGGGGCGCATCCCGGGCAGCAGGCGCTTTTCGGATGTTGCTCGCCATCCGGACAACGAGTTGATTCCGGGTATATTCTTGTTCCGGGTGGAAGCGGCCCTTCTTTATTTCAATGTCGAGAATGTTGATAAAACCGTGCTGGAAAGGATTCACTCTTTGGACAAACCGGTCAGGGCCGTTATCTGTGACCTCTCTACATCTCCCTTTATCGACATGTCCGGAGCAAGGATGCTGGCAAGGCTGCAACGTCAACTGGCATCCGAAGACATTATTTTCCGGGTTGCCGAACCCCACGCGGAGGTTAGGGACATCCTGCGCACGATGAATGTTGACGAGCGCCTCGGTGGCGTAAGCAGGTTTATGTCGCTTGCGGACGTAGTGAAAGAGTGTCAGGAGAAATAGTTTAAGTAGACCAATGCGGCCGGATTGCAGGTTGCCAAATTTTTTTATCATCGCAGCTGTTTTTTTTGTTGACCTACGTTGTATAATATTGTATATAACGCATGGATATCTCCCATATATCCAACATGCCTTGGCCCCATGTCAATACACATGGGGCCTTTTTTTATGTGACATGAGAGTTTCATTTTGCTATGTTATTCGGTAGTTATGAAGAGCCTGCCAGCAAAAAAAAGCATTCATGACGTGATCGCATGTTATATTGTTACCATCAGGCTCCGAAACTCTGTCCGGTAGACCCTTAACCATTGCAGAGATGGGAGATATAATCATGAATATACAAGTTATTTATTTCGATAATACGCCCGGGCTGGTAAAAGCTGATCGGCTAGATGATCTGATTAGGAACCGAAGAATTATAGCTTTCCGCAGGGCCGGCGGATGGGTCAGAGTGGGGCGTGATCCCGTGAGAGGTAACGGGGGAAGATACGGTGGACCCGATAGAAGGAATAAAGTGTAGATGGATGGTCACGGGGATATTGGTGCCGCCGGAATACACAATTTCTTGAATTTGCATCCTGGCTTGGTCGCAGGAGCTGAATCCGGCCTGTGACAGACGATTCCAGTTCCTGTCACGGAATAAATATTTAAAAGGTGAAATTATGAAAAAACAAGTAAAACCATCCACTTATCTTTATCCAACTCCGGCCGTCATGGTATCCTGCGCGGACAGGGACGGCGCTCCCAATATCATAACAATTGCCTGGGCAGGGGTTGTATGCTCCGAACCTCCGGTACTGAGTGTTTCCATAAGACCCGGCAGATATTCCCATGCCCTGATCGCCGGAACGGGGGATTTTGTCGTCAATATCCCGTCAGAAGGACTGCTCAGGGAGCTCGATTTTTGTGGAGTGGCAAGTGGTAAAGACGTGAATAAATTCAGTGAACTGGGACTTACGGCGTTACCTGCAGGGACGGTTTCGGCGCCGCTGATCAAGGAATGCCCGGTTAATCTGGAATGCAGGGTGCTGGATATGAAAAAGCTCGGCACCCACGATATGTTCCTGGGTGAAATCGTAGCGGCTCACATGGACGAGGAAGTCCTTGACGAGAAAGGGATAATTGATATTTCCAGGCTGAAGCCGATTGCTTATTGTCCCCAGGCCTCTCAATACTGGAGCCTGAAAGAAGCCATCGGGACCTACGGGTTTACCAAGGGCAGGAAATAAGACGTCTGCCAAGACCTTTGCTCCATCCTGTTCCTGGGGATTCGGAATGTTGCGTCACCACCCTAGTTTCGGCGGATCTGTTCTGCCGACGAGTTTTATTTCGCCTCCAACAATGCGGAAAATATCTCCGCATTCGTTTTTCCAGGTGTCATCCTCCCGCAAGGGCCAGGGAACTTCCCTGCTCCCAAGGTATATTTTCTCATCGCCAAGGTATGCAAACCACTCGTGGGCGCCGGTCATCCAAATCTTTGTCTTCAGCTCTGTCATTGATATCTTTTCGGGGTCACGGGTTTCCGTCTGATTGCTTTTTTCCTCTTTATCCATTATAAAATAATGACAATTTACGCAAAAAAACTAAACAAATATTTTCACATACGCCACCGAAACATGCCACTGGACTAAAATGCATCCCGGAAAAAAATCTGCTGACATACTGGTGATCGCCGATCAGGAGCGGCTGCATGCGCTGTTCGAGCCAAGCGGAGAGCTGGCCGGCGCCAGGATCAGAAAAGCTTACACAATAGATGAAGGGGTAAAGTCAGCGGCAGAGGAAACACCGTCACTGCTCTTTTTCCAGGGCCGCATGGGAGGGCTTTCGGCAGGGATCATTGCCCGGCATATCCGTCTTGAGCTGAAAGGCAACAAGACAAAAATGGTCATGTTCTGCGCCCCTGAAGATATTACGGATGCGGGAATCAAATTCCTGTATGCAACGATCGATTCTTCCCTTTCTGATGAGCAACTGTCGGAGCAGGTGCGGTCTGTCTTTGCCTCCCTTTCCTCGGGTGGTAGTAAGGCCATTGCCAGGTCAAATAACAGGACCGCGAGTAAAACCGCGACGCTCGGGAGAAATAAACCAGCCGGAGAGGAAAACCCGGATAAATTGATCGATCCGGCGCAGCAGACCGGAGGAGTTTTTAAAGAATTTTCAGTACAACAATCAAGTGATTCAGAACATGATGTCACCTTGTCGGCTGAAAATACCGAGGACATCGTGGAAATCAGCTCCGGAGGAATTCCACCGACCGATACCGATGAGGCTGTTCCTCCGCAAGCAGCAGATATTTCCGGCCCGGCTAATTTTCGTGATACGCTTGAAAGCGCGCTGGAAAAGGCTGCCGGTGATATCCCTGTTGCCGACCCACTGCCGGTCGAGCCGGATAAATGGGAGTTGCATCCGGAATTGGCCGAACAACCGCAGGGGCATTCGACTCCGCCAATCGATTCCGAAGTGCCAAAGGGTATCAGGGTTCGAACCATTGTCGCTGTCGTTTCTGTATTGACTCTCTGCGGGCTGGTCTTTCTCTTTTACGGTTTGCGCCCCTCTGCGGAGAGAAAGGCAATTCCCGTTGTGAAAAGTGACGGTAAAGCAGAGGTGCCCGCAGTTTCAGTCTCTCCTTCAGAGATCGATATCAGAGACCGGAATAATAGCGATGCAAATCCTCCTCCTGTTTCAGAAGCGAAGCAACGGCCGGAGGGGTATGTCGGTTACCATGTCAAACGCGGCGATACCGTTCTTTATATCCTGACCGCAAAATTCGGTCTCTCAGCAAGAAAAGCGGAAAACATGCTGCCGGAAATCCTGGAGAAAAACGGTATCGACAGGAAAACGGCGCTGAAAATAGGGCAGACGATATTTATTCCGGCATCGCTCATACCACGCCATGTAAAAGTCAGATCCCGGGGCGGCGAAAACCGGTCGTCCACGGCAGGGGAAACCAGGACTGAAAGGTCGGGCCCCTCCGTGAAGAAAGAAGCCGGCGCGCAGCAAAAGGCTCCCGCAACAGCAGCTCCGGCGCGGACAACCGGGGGAGGAACCACCATAGACCCGAACGAATATACGTTGAAGCGACTGAGGGAAAATCACATGGATCGGTGAAAAGTGAGTAACGTAACGGGTTGTAAGGAAATGTCCGTTATTGCCCCTGTTGTGCTTGAAACAATGAAATGTATGATTTAATAAATAAACAAAGGAGTGCCGATATGAAATTTACGAAAATGCAGGGAGCAGGCAATGATTATGTCTATGTGAACTGTTTCGAGGAAAACGTGGCAAATCCCGTGGAAACGGCTATCAAGGTTTCTAACCGCAATTTCGGAATCGGTTCGGACGGGCTGATCCTGATCATGCCTTCGCAAGTTGCCGATGTACGCATGCGGATGTTCAATTCCGACGGCTCCGAGTCGGAAATGTGCGGCAACGGCATCCGCTGCGTCGCCAAATACGCTTACGATCATGGCATTGTGAACAAAAAGGAGATAACCGCCGAGACCGGGGCCGGAGTCCTGACGCTTCAGCTTTTTACCGATGTTACGGACAAAGTGGAAAAAGTCCGGGTCAACATGGGCGCCCCGAGGCTCACCAGGAAGGAAATCCCCATGCACGGCGAGGCCGATGCGAAAGTCATCAATGAACCTCTCAATATACTCCACACAACCTTTCACATTACTTGTGCCTCCATGGGAAACCCCCATTGTGTAATTTTCGTTGATGACGTGGAAAACTTCCAGGTGGATAAATACGGGCCGCTCATCGAAAACCACGATCTCTTTCCGCGTCGCACCAATGTGGAGTTCGTCCAGGTGATTTCCCGTACAGAGGTGTGGCAGCGGACCTGGGAGAGGGGCGCCGGAGAGACGCTCGCCTGCGGCACCGGAGCCAGCGCGGTAACCGCGGCATGTGTGCTGAACGGACTCACGGATAAGAAGATCGTCAATCATCTCTCCGGCGGAGACCTGGAAATGGAATGGGCCGACGACAACTGCATTTATATGACGGGACCGGCGGTCGAGGTTTTCAAGGGGGAAATAGAACCTTGATAATGCAAACCTGCCAGATGTGCTCGAAATGGAATGACGAGCCGGGGCTGCGGATCGCCGAGCTGGAGATGTGTTACGTTCTTCTCAACCGGGACCAGTTTTTCCCCGGTTACTCCTTTGTGGTAACCAAAAGACATGTAACGGAACTTTTTCACCTGGAGTTAAAGGAGAGACAGGCGGTGATTGAAGAAGTAAACGCTGTTGCCGCCGCCCTTTACAACCTCTACCGACCAGATAAAATTAACTGTGAACTGCTGGGCAACATGGTGCCACACATGCACTGGCACATCATCCCGCGATTCAGGGACGACAATCTCTGGCCTCGTCCCGTGTGGAGCGAACCGCATCCCGAACGGTGCCTGACAGAGTCGGAATACGCCGCCCGCACGACGCATATCAGGGAACACCTGAAAATTTACGGAGAACAGACTGAATGGATTATCTAGGTGCGCACATGTCCATCGCGGGCGGATTGCACAACGCAATTGACCGCGGACTCAAAGCCGGCTGCGGCGTGATACAGATTTTCACCCAGAACGCCAACAGGTGGATCGGAAAACCGGTAGCCTCCGGAGATTCCAGGCTTTTCAGGGAAAGATGGCTGGAATCGGGCGTGCACGAAATCATTTCCCATGACATCTATCTTGTCAACCTGGCCGCGGCTGAAGGCGACATCAGGGAAAAGAGTCTGCACGCATTTCAGGCGGAAATGGAGCGGTGCGCGAATCTCGGGATAGATAAAATCATCATGCACCCCGGTTCGCACCTGGGTGACGGCGAGGATGTGGGGCTGCGGCGGATTGCCGCAGCGTTCGACCAGCTGTTTGAAAAGGTTCCTGATTTCAGCGGCAGGGCTCTTCTGGAAACGACGGCGGGGCAGGGGACGAATCTCGGCTACCGTTTCGAGCAGCTGAGGGACATCATCGGGCTGTCGGCATATCCGGACCGTTTTGCCGTCTGTTTCGACACCTGCCACACCTTTGCAGCAGGTTACGATACCACTACCGAAGACGGCTACCGAAGGGTTTTCGAGGAATTCGACCGGGTCATTGGTCTGGACAGGCTGCAGGCCTTTCATCTCAACGATTCCAGGAAGGGACTGGACAGCCGGGTGGACCGCCACGAGCATATCGGCAAGGGGGCCATGGGCCTGTCTCCTTTCCGCTTTCTCATGAATGACAAAAGATTTGAAACCATCCCAAAGATGCTGGAAACCCCCAAGGGCGACGATGACGAAATGGACATGATAAACCTCAAGATACTGCGGGATTTGATCGAATCCCCTTAAGGAGGCGGGTCATGAAGGAAAAAATCGAGATAATCCAGGGCGACATAACGAAACTTGCGGTCGATGCCATTGTCAATGCGGCCAACAATACCCTGCTGGGAGGCGGCGGCGTGGACGGCGCCATACACCGGGCGGCCGGGCCCCAACTGGTCGAAGAGTGTGCGACCCTGGGAGGGTGCGCAACCGGTGATGCCAAGATTACCAAGGGTTACCGCCTGCCGGCAAAGCATGTCATCCATACCGTCGGGCCCGTCTGGCATGGCGGATCCAGGGGGGAGCCGGGTCTCCTTTCCAGCGCCTACCGAAGATGTTTTGACGTGGCCCATGAAAACGGCGTCAGATCCATAGCATTCCCGGCAATCAGCGCGGGGGTCTACGGCTATCCCATGGACAAGGCCTGCACGACCGCCATGACCGAGGCGAAGAAGGCACTGGAAAAATTTCCCGAGCTGGAACGAATCGTCTTTGTCCCCTTCAGCGAAGGAGCGCTTAGAATATACAGGGAAACCTTCAAGGAAATTTTCGGCTAAGCCTGTGGATAGCCGTCCATCCCCCTCTCCATTGCCAAGGCACTCAATGACCCTGGAAAAATACCACGAAAAGCGCGATTTCAGTCATACCCCCGAACCTGCCGGAAATGAGGAAACGGAAGGAAAAGGGGGTATTTTCGTTGTTCAGAAACATGCGGCCAGGCAGCTGCACTACGATTTCCGGGTGGAAATCGAGGGGGTCCTGAAGAGCTGGGCGGTTCCCAGGGGTCCCAGCCTGGACCCCGCGTCGAAGCGCCTTGCCGTCCAGGTGGAGGACCACCCCCTGGAATACGCGGAATTCGAGGGGACAATTCCTTCGGATGAATATGGCGGCGGAACGGTAATGGTGTGGGACAGGGGGTTCTGGGAACCGCTTGGCGAATGGGCGAAAGGCTATGGGGAAGGAGTCCTGAAATTTTTACTGCGAGGGGAAAAACTTCACGGCCAGTGGGTCCTGGTGCGGATGAAAAACAGGACCGGCAGGGACCAGGGCAGGGATAACTGGCTGCTCATCAAAGAGCGCGATGCGGAAGCAAGGACGGGCAAAGAGGGTGAGATCGTCGAACTGTTGCCGGACAGTGTTCTCACAGGCAGGTCTCTGGAAGAAATTGCCGCTGCCGGCTAGTAGGTGAAAGGATTCCTGATCCTTGCCTGTTGCCTGAAGATAATAACGACAGAATGTTATTCTCATGCAAAGCCACAAAGTCGCAAAGAATGACAAAACCGGCTTGTATTTGAGAAAAGCTTCTCACCGATTTGGATGATAACGAGGATGAAAATAGATATGATATATCATACTTTGAGTATTTGCGATTTTGTGAGAGACTCTCTTCCCTTCCTTTTGGAAACTAAACAGGTGATCAGCCGATGAAAGCGGTACTGCAACGGGTATTGAATGCGTCGGTCGAAGTGGAAGGGAAGGTGGTCGGTTCCACGGGAAACGGCATCCTGGTCCTTCTCGGCGTGGAGAAGGGTGATACTGCCAAAGACGCGGAATGGATGGTTGAAAAAATTGCCAACCTGCGCATTTTCGAGGACGAAAACGGCAAGATGAACCTCTCCGTGCAGGACATCGGGGGTGGAATTCTGGCTGTTTCCCAGTTTACCCTGGCCGGCAACTGCGCCAAGGGGAGGCGACCGTCTTTTGATACCGCCGCACCGCCGGAGGAGGCAAATGAATTGTACGAGTATTTCGTGCGGAGAATGCGACAATCGGGTGTTTCCGTGGATACCGGTGTTTTTCAGGCGAACATGCAGGTCAGCCTGGTAAATGACGGACCGGTCACCTTTATCCTGGAGAGTCCGGATAAGCCGGGGACCACGCGGTGAAGAATAATAAAATGAAATCTCTGCTGGACAGCCTCTACGCCTCCCGTTCCCGGGTCCATCTTGCCAACGACCCCCTGTCATTCTGCCACCGCTACGAAGATCCCCGGGACCGGGAGATCGCCGGGCTGATTGCCTCGTCGCTTTCATACGGCAACGTGAAAATAATACTGAAAAACCTGCGATCCGTGTTTGAGCGGATGGGCCCTTCTCCGCGAAAGTTTGTCGAGGAATTCGAGCCCGGGGCTGGTCGGCGGGCCTTTGGAGGATTCAAGCACCGCTTCAACGATGGACGGGATCTTTGCGCACTTCTCCTGGCGGCGCGCACCATGATCGAGGAGGCGGACACGATCGGTGAATATCTCCTCGGATGCTATGACCCTGAAGCTGCGGACATCACTCCCACTCTCGTGGAATTCACCTCTTCGGTCCTGGCATTCGATTATTCCGAGGTATTCGGCACGACGGAGATTCCTTCCGACTCCTATTTCCCGTTCTTTTTCCCTTCGCCGCAGTCGGGCAGCGCCTGCAAGAGGCTCTGCATGTTCCTGCGCTGGATGATAAGGCCGGCGGACGGAATAGACCTGGGCATCTGGAAGGGGATACCTGCATCGAAACTGGTTGTTCCGGTGGATGCTCACATCTCGAGGATTTCCCGCTTTCTGGGCTTCACCTCCCGCAAGCAGGCAGACTGGCGCATGGCACGGGAAATAACGGCAGCGCTCAGGGAATTCGACCCGGAAGATCCGGTGAAGTACGACTTTTCCCTGTGTCACCTGGGGATATCGGAGGGATGCAACGGCAAGGACCCGGAAGCCTGTCTGCGCTGCGCCATATCCGGAATGTGCGGAGGAAAGAAGGGGTGAGAGGCGCTCCGGAGATAATCCTGGAATCGTTCGCCGCCGGGGAAAGGGGTTCACGGCGCTTTTCGGGACTGGAGGAAGTGGTATCCTCCCGTGATATTGACAGCATCATCCCCGACCTGGAGAAAGTGGAGTCCATGGTGAAAAAGGGGTATCATGCCGTTGGATTCATCTCCTATGAGGCCGCGTCGGGGCTGCAAGGCACTCTTTGCACCCGCCGGCGGGGCGACTTTCCACTGCTCTGGTTCGGCATTTACCGGGAATGCCTGAATGACTCCGAAACAATTGTATCGACCTTCCCCGATGATCCGGCTTATCAAATTTCAGAAACCCAATACTCGCTCTCACCGGCTGCCTACCATTCGGCGATAGAACGCATCAGGCAGTACATAGCCGCCGGGGACACATACCAGGTAAATTTCACCATGCGGCGGCGGTTCGCCTTCTCGGGAGATGTCAAATCCTTTTACAGGGACCTGTGCAGATCCCAGCGGGCGCAATTTTGCGCCTTTCTCGATCTGGGCGGATATGCGATCTTGTCCGCATCCCCCGAACTTTTTTTCAGCATGAAGGACGGCATTCTTACCACCCGCCCCATGAAAGGGACCGCCACCAGGGGAAGATGGCCAGCCGAGGACGAAGATATCGTGCGCAGATTCAGGGTGGATGAAAAAGAGAAGGCGGAAAACCTGATGATTGTCGACCTGCTGCGCAACGATATGGGGATGATTTCGGAAACAGGGTCGGTGCGTGTTGCTTCCATGTTCGACGTGGAAACGCTGGAAACAGTACACCAGATGACCTCGACCATAACATCCCGTGTCAGTCCGGATACCGGGATCGCAGGGCTGTTCCGCGCCCTTTTTCCCTGCGGTTCGGTGACCGGGGCGCCCAAGAGAAGGACCATGGAGATTATCGCCGAGCTGGAGGACTCTCCCCGCAATCTCTACACCGGCTGCATCGGCTATATCTCGCCCGGTCCGGAAGTGGAGTTCAGCGTCGCCATCAGGACTGTGGTGATCGACAGGGAAAACGGAACGGGAGAAATGGGCCTCGGCAGCGGCGTCACCTGGGACTCTGCTCCTGAGCGTGAATACGCAGAATGCCTGGCAAAGGGACGCTTTGCCGGGATCCGGGTACCGGAATTCAGGCTGCTGGAATCACTTCTGTTCGAAGAAGGGTCCGGATATTTTCTCCTGGAGCGGCATTTGCGAAGGTTAAGCAGCTCGGCATCCTATTTCCGCTTCCCGCTCGATATTTCAGCGGCCCGGCAAATCCTTTTCGACGATTCCCTCGCTCTGCGGGGAACGCACAAAGTGCGACTCCTTCTTGCCCGCAACGGCTCCCTCGACCTGACAAACGAACCGATTCCGCAGACAGCCGGAGAGGTTCCCGCAAAAATCGTTTTTGCCGAAAACAGTGTTGATTCCGCAAACCCTTTTCTCTACCATAAAACCGATAACCGGGCCTTTTACACCAATGAGGCGGCAAAAAAACCGGATTGCACCGATGTCATCTTTGTCAATGAACGTGATGAGGTCACCGAAGGGGCGAACAACAACATAGTTGCACGGATTAACGGCGAACTGATCACTCCACCGCTCGATTCGGGGCTGTTGCCGGGGGTTTTCCGCGAAGAACTCCTGGAAAAGGGTGTAATCAGGGAGCAGGTGATAGGCCGGAAGGATATTGAGGGGGCGGACGAGATTTACCTGATCAATTCCGTACGGAAATGGCGAAAGGCGGTGTTCAAATGAAAAGACTTGTCTCTTCCGGAGCCTCGCTTCTGTTGACGGCGTCCTTTCTTGATGCACTTTACAATTCCGGAATGGGGCGACCGATCCCCTGGACAAGGGACGCGGTAATGGCCTTCTCGGGTGTTGTCTGTTATTACATCCTCTTCAGGAACCGTTACGGTTCGCCCAGGCCCAAGGACCCCGCAATCTGACAATTTGTATTCTCCACTGAAGAAATTCTTTACATTGCCGATAAGAATTGCACAGTAGTTACATTATTGGCATTAAATCAAAATGATCTGTTCTCAAAAAGCCCGGGCCTGCATCCCGACGAGCGGGCAGGAATCCTGAAACTGTTCCGGCAGGCACATATCCATGGCAGTTAAAATGGCAGCGGTCATACCCGGAGTTTTGCGAGGATATCAGGTTGTGGCGGGAAATCGATATGATCGTAAAAAGACTTATTCTGAAAAAAGTTCTGAACTCCGGTTTTGTAGCCGAGTTCCTGCTTGTAAAAAGCGATTGCCAGTATGAGGCAGCCCTTTTCCTCAATGGCAAGCATGTTTGCGGACCTCCGTTACCCACGCTGTTGACGTCGCCAAAGGGCGATGTTACCCACTGGATGGGAAACAGGCCGACAGTCGGTCTCACCGCAAGCGAAGCGGAGAAAATCTGCAGCGAGGTCGAAAGCGAAAACGCAGTCCTCAGACATCGTGAAAAAAGCGGCTGGGAACGCTGAAACTCCAGAAATGTTGCCTGTTATGACAGGTGGCTTCACTAAAAATGCTTCTCAGAGTTGAAAAGCTCTGCATGCCCGCCGCAGGGCTGATATCGTCCGCCCTCAATCTTTGACCTTCCCATTTGTGCGGCTCCGGAAGCGCTCTGCAATAATCCCCAACCTTTTTAGGGAACATTCCATATGGTTTCCGGAATTAAATTCTCCTTTTAAACAGGCCGTACCTGACCGATTTTACCGATTTCAATCAAATGCAGGCGGAAAAGCTGGCAATGGAGCTGCAGGAGACAAACGACAAGCTGAACGAGGCGAACCGGAAGCTCGTGGAAGCGTCGCTCCGTGATTACCTCACCGGCCTTTACAACCGCAAATACCTCTTCGATATTCTTGATAAAGAGATCAGCATGGTAGAAAGATACGGGGCCGGTTTTTCAGTATTGATGATAATATAGATCATTTCAAAAAGATAAACGACACATTCGGCCATCAGGGCGGTGATCTGGTCCTTAAGGCCTTCAGTGAAAAAATACGTTTGATGAAAAGGAATTCGGACACGGTGGCCCGATATGGAGGTGAGGAATTTGCAATGGTGATGCCGCATACGGAAATGCGGGGGGCCGGGGCTTTTGCCGAGCGCTTCAGGAAAGCTGTTGAAATGATGGAAATTCCCGTCAATGGTCGGGTAATCAGGTTGTCCGCCAGTTTCGGTGTCGCCTTTTATGGGTCCCGATCGAAAAAAGTGACTGCCGGCGAGATTCTGGATATTGCTGATAAAGCGCTCTATGATGCGAAAAATTCGGGCAGGAACAGGGTGGTAACCGCAATATGCTGAATTCCCTGCCATTAATTGGTCATTAAGACAGTCTGCCTCACAATTTAAAATGTTCGTGGTATTTTGTTTCCGGATTATTGACCGAAAATATCCACCAACGATTACCTGACATTTCTGCTTCTCCTGTCCGGTCCGCGGTATCCGCCGCCATTGCCGCGGACCGGGTCGCGGCCTACCCTGACCCAGCCGTCGGAGCGGCGGAAGGCGATAATCCTGCGGCTTTGTATCAGCTCATCGAGCCGGCCGGCGTCGACTACTCCGGGAGTATCGTCAAAATAAATTACATTTATATACATGGTATTTCCTCCGTGTCTGTTCGGATTTTCCAGGGGTGAACCGGTTGCCTGCAGTGGAATATATGTTCTATTCGACTTATATGGAATAATCTTTAGAATTTTTTTTATCCGTTCAGGCAGACTTCAAGCATCACTGAAATAACAGGCAGGTTCAGAATTGCAACCGGGCAACCTGGAAACCAGCCTATCCGAAGTAGTGCTGTTCCAGTTTTTTAAACCTTGATTCGGCAGTTGCAGGCATCCTCCGTTCGCTCCGAAGGCCTGTATCTGCTGCTCTAAGCTCATTTCGCTACAGCCGATAAATTCACCCTGCGGGTTCAGACAATATCGGCTGTTCACACTCCATTTCGCCAAGAGCAGCAACGAAACAGGCCAGGGTTGATTTCTGCGGACACCTCCAACTGCCGTTCTCTGTTCATTAATAGCCTTGTCCGGTCCGTTCATTTTTGCTAGTATCTCTCGATGGAAAATTGTATATGGATTGTAATCCGGCATGGACTTGCTGCTTATCTGTCCATAAGACCGGCTGATACTCCATTCAGAGCTACCTGATTCATCACTATTTCCTCTGTGATAAATTTATTCAGACGGGTATCCCCTTGAACGGTCCTGAACAACTTGTTGTCTTTTTCCTGGATGATTATCGTTATGCAGTGCGTCTCACTGCCGTCGAAAGGGCAGTCCGGGCGGTTGAAATCACTCCTCTGCCGAAGGCCCCGGATATTGTTAGCGGAGTTATTAACCTGGGTGGAGCAATTGTCCCGGTGCTTAATATCCGCAGACGCTTCAGTCTCCCCGAAAGGGAGGTGAAGGCTGGTGATCAATTCCTTATCGCCCATACTGCGAAACGGACCGTGGTACTGGTGGTGGACGAAGTCTGCGGCACAGTCGAATGCTCTCCACGGGAGACGATCGAAACGGAAAAAATTGTTCCCGGCCTGCAATATGTAACCGGGGTGGTGAAACTGGACGACGGCATGCTGTTTATTCACGATCTCGACCGGTTTCTTTCCCTCGACGAGGAAAATACTCTTGAAGCGGCAATAAACGGGGAGAAGGGGCATGCCTGAGAAAGCTGCGCACGGTGCGGTAAACCTGGAGCTGCTATCCAGGTTCAGCGATTTCGTGGCAAACCGTTTCGGGTTGAATTTCCCGGCAAAACGCTGGCGCGACCTTGAAAGAGGAATTGCCCGTGCCGCTAATGAATTTCGCTTCGATGACAGCGAAGCGTGCATAAAATGGATCCTTTCGGAGCAGCTGAGCAAGAGCCAGCTCGAAACTCTTGCCAGCTGCCTGACCATAGGTGAAACATATTTCTTCCGCGAAAAGAAAAGTTTCGATGCCCTCGAAACCCGGATTCTGCCGCCGCTGATCAGTTCCAGGCGGGGGGAGGGAAAGCGTTTGAGAATATGGAGCGCCGGATGTTCGACCGGAGAGGAAGCTTATTCCATCGCTATCCTGCTGCATAAATTGATAGCCGACCTGCCGCAATGGAACATTACCATCCTGGCCACCGACCTCAATCCGTTTTCTCTCCGCAAGGCCGAGCAGGGGAAGTACGGCGACTGGTCATTCCGCGGAATTCCCCACCGGATAAAAGAACGATATTTCTCAAAAAACAGCGAAGGGCGTTATGAGGTAGCTCCCCATATCAGAAAAATGGTGACATTCGCCGGTCTCAACCTGGCTGAAGACCCATATCCGTCGCTTTTCAACAATACCAATGCCATGGATGTCATCTTCTGCCGCAACGTCCTTATGTATTTTACTCCACACCAGGTTAACAAGGTCATCGATGGCTTCCGGCATGCACTTTTGCCGGGCGGCTGGCTTTGCGTCAGTCCGTGCGAGACCTCCTATAATCTTTTCCGCGAGTATGAAACGGTGTCTTTTAGCGATACCGTCTTTTATCACAAGACCGATCGCCGGAAACCTTTGCCGGAGTTTCCCATAGAGATGGTTATGGATTCGGCCTTCCCGAAACCTTTAGCGGATCGAGGGCACGAGACGACAGAGCGTCCTTATTTCACCGTGCGGCAGGAGAAGTCCATTAACGCAAGACCTGAAGAGCCATCCGTCCCACAGCCTCAAAGTTCTCCCGGGGCCGAAGCACTTGCTCTTTACCGACAAGGTCTCTATGATGAGGCCGCCGTCAGGCTCCTGGCTTTATTGAATAACAAGGATAGTGAGGACGACCTCCCGGCATTTGCCGCGGCCGCTACACTTCTGGTGCGGATCCTGGCCGACAAGGGTGATTTTACTGCCGCACTGGGGTGGTCCGAAAAAGCCGTCGCCGCGAACCGGCTCGATCCGGAAATCCGCTATCTGCAGGCGATTATTTTTCAGGAACGGGGTGATGTCGAGGCCGCGATTGTCGCTTTGAAACAGACTCTGTATCTCGATCAGGGATTCGTACTTGCGCATTTTACCATTGCCAATATGCTCCTCGGGCAGGGTAAGAAAAAGGAAGCGGCAAGGCATCTGGAGAATTCCCGCCTACTTCTGGCTGCATATGGCGAAGAAGAGATACTGCCTGGATCTGAAGGAATGAGTGCCCGCAGGCTGGGTGAGATCGTCGCGAATATGTTGGCGAAAGCAGTAGCCTAGATGCAATTGAAATGGAGCTTTTCATGGAACGGGAAAAGAAAAAAACCGGCCGGAAGCAGTCAACCGTCATCGACTGGCAGGATATCAGGAGCCGTCTTGATATTACTGCGGAGCGACAGCATCACGGCATTCCGCCGGAAAAAGAAAAGGAAATACTCAAGGCCAGGGCGCAATTACTGGCACGGAAGACCGAACATGAAGATAAGCATTTGGAACGGTTGGAAGTACTGGAATTTTTTCTGGCCTCCGAGCGCTACGGCATAGAGCTGTCCCGTGTGCGCGAAACCATCCCCCTGAAACAGTTCAGTCCGGTTCCCTGCACACCGTCTTTTGTCCTTGGCCTGATCAATGTGCGTGGACGTATCCTGTCGGTCATCGATATCAAAAAGTTTTTCGACCTGCCGGAAAGGGGTATTACCGATCTGAACAAGGTTATTATCCTTTATTACGGCGATATGGAATTCGGCATCCTGGCAGACGCCGTCACCGGGATCCGGGAAATCTCCCTTGCGGACCTGCAACCGACCCTGCCGACGCTCACTGGGATCCGCAGTGAGTACCTGAAGGGAGTGACTGGGGACCGGCTGGTTGTTCTTGACGCCCCCAAACTGTTGAGCGATAAAAAAATTGTAGTTCACGAGGAATCGGGTGATGAAGGGACAGTTTGAAGTGATGCTTATATCATTATCCGGAACACCGGATCATAAAAAGGAGGGTTTTATATGCAGTGGTATCTGAATCTCTCGACGCGGTCGAAGATTTTCTTCAGTTTCAGCGTAATGTTCGTTCTGCTTGCAGTCATTATCATATCAGCTCTTACCGATATCCGGGCGGCTGACAAAAATACCAAGGAACTGGTCCAGAGTGACATGCTCCAGCTGCTGGACCTCATGCAGATCCACTCGAACCTTAACCGGGCAAGGGCGCAGATCCTGGAAATGATGCTGACCCGGGACAGCGCCAAGCAGCGAGTGATTGAAAGTGATATCGCGAATCTCGTTAGCGGATGACGACAGGATAATCAAGGATCTTTTCCAGCTTTACAGCAACGATCAGGCCAGCCTTGCAAAACTCGAAGAAACTTAATACCGTCCTGATGGAATATCGCAAGACCAGGGATATGCAGGAAGAGATGATCCATAATGGAAATATCGAGCAGGCGCAAAAGCTCGGTATCGGTATCCAGGATGAGCGTTACAACAAGGTGCTTGATATTTCTCTGGCCCTCCAGAAGCAGGAAAATAACCATGCCATGCTGAGGGTAAACCAGTCGCAGCAGATGTTGAGTCATGCCATGGTTATATTTATTGCCATAGGTTTGATAGCTGCACTTTTCATGGTGGGAATGACCAGGGCTCTTACCAAGGGGATTTCCACTCCGCTCAGGGAAATTACGGAAGTCGCGGAAAGGCTAGCCGTGGGAGACCTGAAGGTAAAAATACCGTCCTATGACAGAAACGACGAAGTGGGGGCTCTGTTGAAGGCCTTCCATCGCATGACTGCCAATATCGGCAGAATGGCGGGCATGGCCAAACGGATTTCGGCAGGCGACCTGTCGGCGAAGGTTTCGGCTGTTTCTGAAAGGGACATCATGGGTAATGCCCTGGTGGCCATGTCGAACGGGCTCCGGGAAATGACCAGGGAGATCAAGGAAGGGGTAAATGTGCTTGCCGCCTCTGCCGGCGAGATTCTCGCTTCCACCAGCCAGATCGCTTCCGGAGTGGCGGAAACCGCCACTTCCGTAAATGAAACGACCGCTACGGTGGAAGAAGTCAAGCAGACCACCCAGCTATCCGCCCAGAAAGCCCGGCTGGTGGCCGACAGCGCCCAGAAGTCGCTCACGGTTTCCCAGCATGGGAAAAAATCGGTTGATGAGGCTGTTCAGGGAATGGGCCGCATCCGGGAGCAGATGGAAACCATTGCCGAAAGTATTGTAAATCTCAGTGAGCAGAGTCAGGCAATAGGGGAAATCATCTCCACTGTCAACGATCTTGCCGAGCAATCCAACCTGCTGGCCGTGAACGCGGCCATAGAAGCGGCCAAGGCGGGCGATCACGGAAAAGGCTTTGCCGTCGTCGCGCAGGAAGTGAAAAGCCTTGCCGAACAGTCCAAGCAGGCTACCGCCCAGGTGCGTACCATTCTCAACGACATCCAGAAGGCGACCAACGCCGCTGTTATGGCTACTGAGCAGGGGAGCAAGGCAGTGGAGGCCGGTGAGAAACAGTCGGCTCAGGCGGGAGAGTCGATCCGTCTGCTTGCGGACAGCATCGGTGAATCCGCCAGCGCCTCGACCCAGATCGCGGCATCGAACCAGCAGCAGATGGTAGGTATGGACCAGGTGGCCCTGGCAATGGAAAACATCAGGGAGGCCAGTGCCCTCAGTGTAACCAGCACGCAGCAGGCGGAACAGTCGGCCCAGAACCTGAACGAGCTGGGGCAGAAGCTGAAAGGGCTGGTGGATCGGTTCAGTCTGTGAAAGGCGGCAACTCAGGGGTAAGGTGTAAGGGACGTTAATTGAGTGATAATATCTTGCCTGAGACCTGAAATCTGAAACTTAAAACATGGGGTTATCGAGTTCCGATGGATATCGATTTTCAAAAAAGGCTTCTTGCGACATTCAAGGTTGAGGCTAAAGAGCATATTGCGGCTCTTTCCGCCGGTTTGATCGCGCTGGAAAAGACCTCAGACGAGGCTGAGCGGCCGGATATCCTGGAAGCCGTCTTCCGTGAGGCCCACAGCCTGAAAGGCGCAGCACGGGCTGTCGGTATAACCGGGATCGAGTTGCTTAGCCATGCCCTGGAAAATGTTTTCACAAAATTCAAGGGCCGGAAAATTCTTCCCTCTCCGGATTTGTTCGATCTGCTCCACAGGGCGATCGATATTATCGACAGACATCTCCTGCCTGCGGGCACTGGCGGAGAAGATTCCCTGGAGTTGAGCGTCAGGGAATTGGTTGCTGGACTGGAACGGGCGGCGAAAGGGTCTCCGGCATCCGCGCCGAACGCGCCGAACGCGCCGAACGCTGCTCCCCGGGTTGAGCACCGGGAAAACCCTTTATTTGAGGGTCATGCCGCATTGGATACTGTCAGGATTTCCGTCGGCAAGCTTGAATCCCTTTTCCACCAGGCAGAAGAGATGCTCACCGCCAAACTTGCAGCCCACCAGCACGCCATTGACCTTCGGAGTTTGGCTGTCGACATGGCCTTGTGGGAAAAAGAGTGGAAAAAGATGCGTCCAACCCTGCGCGGGTTGCGCAAGCTCCGGCAGACGCGGCAGGAGAAAGCATTTTCCGGTGTGCACGCAGACATGTTGGACAAGTTCCTGGATTTTATCGATTCGACCCATGAAGTCATCAAAACCCTTCAAGGCGAGACGAACAGGCTGGCGCAATCAGCTGCCGGCCACAGGCATTCTCTGGAAGCAATGGTGGACACCCTCTCGTGTGATCTGAAGGATGTGTTGATGCTCCCCTGTTCCACCATCCTGGAAATCCTGCCGAAAATGGTCCGGGACCTTGCCCGGGACAGGGGCAAGGCCGTAGAACTGGCAATATCCGGGGAAACCGTCAAAATGGACAAGCGCATCCTGGATGAGTTGAAAGACCCGCTTATTCACTTGGTGCGCAACTGCATCGATCACGGTATTGAAAAACCTGAAGAAAGAACGGGCAACAGCAAGCCGGCCGGCGGGTTGATAACGGTTGCCGTCACTCCCCTCGATTCCTCCCGCATCGAAATACTCGTCTCCGATGACGGTGCCGGAATAGATACCGCCAGGGTTGCCGATGCTGCCGTCAGGGCAGGGATAGCTGAACGGGAGGGTATCAATCGAACGGGAAATGAGTTGCTGGATTTTATCTTCAGGTCGGGAATCTCCACCAGCCCCATGATAACCGATATCTCGGGGAGGGGGCTCGGACTTGCAATAGTTCGGGAGAAGGTGGAAAAGCTTGGCGGCATTGTCTCCGTGACGAGCGCCCCGATGATCGGAACTACTTTCAGGATGGTCCTTCCACTTTCCCTGTCAACCTACCGGGGCGTACTGGTCAGGGCTGGAAAACAGACTTTCATTGTCCCTTCCGTCGGTGTGGAAAAGGTTTTGAGGGTGGACAGAGATGCGATCGGGACGGTAGAAAACAGGGAAACCGTCACTCTGGACGGAGAAGCGGTCTCTTTCGTCCGCCTTGCCGATCTGCTGGGGCTTCCACGGACAGCGGGTTATACTGGTGACGGGAATATGATCTCTCTGTTTGTCATCGGCAGCGGAGCAAAGCGGATTGCCTTTGGCGCGGACGCCATATTCGGTGAACAGGAAATCCTGGTGAAAAGCCTCGGGCCGCAGCTCTCGCGGGTGAGGAACGTGTCCGGAGCCACTGTGCTCGGCGATGGTGAGGTGGCGGTTATCCTCCATCCCGGTGATCTCGTGAAATCAGCCGTGAAGAGTACCGTTGCCCCGGAGCGGGCAGTTGGTGTCGCGGCAGAGGAAATCAGCGTTGCCAAATCGGTTCTCATTGCCGAAGATTCCATTACCGCCAGAACTCTTCTACGGAATATCCTGGAAACGGCGGGCTATCAGGTGCGGACGGCGGTGGACGGAATAGACGCCCTGACCCGTTTGCGCACGGAGCATGCGGACCTGGTCGTTTCGGACGTGGACATGCCGAGGATGAACGGTTTCGAACTGATCACAAAGATCCGTGCCGACAGCGAACTGGCGGACCTGCCGGTTGTGCTGGTTACCTCCCTGGATTCACGGGAAGACCGGGAACGGGGTGTCGAGGCGGGTGCGAACGCTTATATAGTTAAAAGCAGCTTCGACCAGAGTAATTTGCTGGAAGTAATTAAACGGTTGATATGATTTCAAGGGTAAGGGGAATTGATATTGATAATTCAAAATTTAATATTCAAAATTCAAAGTTCGAATTTCGAATCCCGAAGGTCCGAAATTCAATGATAAAGGTTCTGATAGTTGATGATTCGGCCAGCGTGAGGCTTTTTCTCGAGCAGATTTTCAGCGCCGATCCCGAGATATGTGTTGCAGGTTCGGTCCAGAACGGGGAAGAGGCCATTGAAGCGGTGGAGCGACTGGCCCCGGATATCGTTACCATGGACATTTATATGCCCCATATGAACGGTCTGGTCGCCACGCGAAGGATCATGGAGATACGGCCGATCCCCATCATCATCCTGAGCGGTAATCTTGATCCGGAGGAAGTCAGGACGTCTTTTCAGGCCATGGAAGCGGGCGCCCTGACCGCATTGCCGAAACCGCCCGGCATTGGCCATCCTGACCATGAAACGGAGGTTGCCTCACTGATCCGTAAGGTTAAGCTCCTGTCGGAAGTAAAGGTTGTCAAACGGTGGCCGCGAGGGGCTAAAGTGCTGTCGCCTGTGCCCGTAGGGAAAACGGACGGCAAGGAAACCCTGTATCAGCCCCGCGTGGTGGCAATGGGGGCCTCCACCGGGGGGCCGGTCGTCATCCAGAGAATTCTTTCAGAACTTGATGAAGGTTTTCCCTTGCCGATACTCATTGTCCAGCATATGGCGGCCGGATTTGTGAACGGTTTTACGGAATGGCTCGCCCTCACATCGCGGCTGCCGGTCCGCGTCGCTGCCGGAGGTGATCATATTCTCCCGGGCCATGTTTATGTCGCCCCGGATGGCTGCCATATGCTGGTGAATGCTGACGGCAGCATAAAGCTCGACGATGCACCGGCTGAAAACGGTCTGCGCCCTTCAGTTTCTGCACTGTTTCGTTCCGTTGCCGATGTGTACGGCAAAAATTCCGTCGGAGTGCTGCTTACCGGCATGGGGAGCGACGGAGCCGAAGAGCTGCTGGCCCTGAGAAAAAAGGGCGCATTAACCATAGCCCAGGACGAAACCAGTTCGGTTATCTTCGGCATGCCGGGCGAAGCGGTCAGAATCGGAGCGGCGACGCACATCTTGCCGACGGATAAGATCGCCCGCATGCTCGGAGATCTATCCGGGTTAAAAGTTGAAAAACGCGCATTTTCGTAAAAGAATCAAACGCATGAAGCAGAGAATTAATCGCAGAACAACGATTTTATAGTTTCTGCAAAGAAATCTATTTGTTCCAGGAAAGCGGAGAAGCAAAAACAGCTAAACTGATGCAAAGCCTGATTTGTTGATTTTCCCGACGTAATGATACATATTGATTTTTTTTGGATGAAGACCTGACAGGAGCAAACAAAATGGCAGTTGCGAATGAAAACAGCAACCCGGCTGTCGGCGAAATTCTGATCGTCGAAGATAGTCCCACCCAGGCTGAAAAGCTGGCTTACATCCTGGAAAAGCACGGATACCGAGCCTCCATTGCGGCAAACGGGAAGGATGCCCTGACCTTCATGGATGTCCGTGAACCCGCCCTGATCATCAGCGACATAGTCATGCCGGAGATGGACGGATATGAGCTATGCCGGAGAGTCAAGTCCGACCAGAATCGCCGGAATATCCCGATCATCCTCCTGACCAGCCTCTCGGATCCCGGCGATGTCATAAAAGGGCTGGAGTGCGGCGCGGACAATTTCATTACGAAACCCATTGATGATGAATATCTGATATCCCGCATAGCGGAAATGCAGGCAGAACCGCTTCTTTCCGGTGGTGCCCAGTCGGAAGGACTGCAGCTGAATTTTGCCGGCAAAGATTATCTGGTGAAGGCGGACCGCGGCCAGATTCTCAATATGTTCCTTTCCACATATGAAACGGCCGTTCGGAAGAACCGGGAACTCAGCCAGGCACGGGACGAACTGCATGAAGTCAACGAAAAGCTGAAGGCTGCCAACCGGGAGTTGGAGGCCTTCAGTTTCACCGTCTCCCATGACCTGCGCTCCCCCTTGAATGTCATAAGTCTCTATGCCCAGGAATTGGCGGGAATGTGCGACGACCGGCATGGCGACCGCTTCCGTGACAATCTGCAGGTGATCCTGGGCCAGGTTGACCGCATGGATCAACTGATCACTACCTTGCTCGGGTTTTCGCGAATTTCCCGGGGCGATCTGCGCCCGGCGCTTATTAATCTGAGCGAGATGGTCGGGGAAATTGCCGGACAGCTCCTCTTGAAGGAACCGGAGCGCAGGGTCCGGTTTTTCATTGCTGAAGATATTGCCGTTGTCGGAGATGCGCGACTGATAAGGGTCGTCATGGAAAACCTTCTCGGCAATGCCTGGAAATACACCGGCAAGAAGGCGGACGCGGCTATCGAGTTCGGCATCGAAGAGGCAGAGGAAAAAACGGTGTTCTTTGTCAGGGACAATGGCGCCGGTTTCGATATGGATATGGTTGACAGGCTTTTCAAACCATTCACCAGACTTCATGACCGGGAGGAATTCGACGGCAACGGCATCGGCCTGGCTTCCGTGCAGAGAATCATCCATCGTCATGGTGGAGAAGTGTGGGCTGAGGGGGAAGTGGGAAAAGGTGCCGTATTCTATTTTACTCTGGGATTGTAGCAGCATTGACAGTCCTGTCCCCATTACCCGCCGATGTCCGGGCCTCTAATTAATTCCTCGCTGCTTTCTGCGTTGCGTACGCTGCTGAGCGTGCCGCCCTTGTAAAACCTATAATCCTTAGATTCGGCAGTTGCAGGCATCCTCCGTTCGCTCCGGAGGCCTGTTTTTGATGCTCTAAGCTCATTTCGCTTCAGCAGATAAACTCACCCTTCGGGTTCAGACAATATCGGCTGTTCACACTCCATTTCGCCAAGAGCAGCAACGAAACAGGCCTGAGTTGCTTACTGCGGACGCCTCCAACTGCCGTTTTTGGGATAATTGCCCTTGCCGTATAACGGGCCAACCCGGCACCCTTGCCCGGGTCATTACGGAAAAAGAACGGGTCTGAAATCATCCCTTGCATTGTTCTGCAATGCTGCCCGCGTTGCCGGCCTTTTCTGCCACCCTTCTGTTTATATACTTAATGATATTTTTTGTTGACTTTTAAACGGCGTTGAAAAATAGTTAGTAAATTGAAGGTCGGGTCACTGCAGTTCTGATCCCGGATTCCACCAGTGATCAAACCGGTTAGAATTATAAATTTTTTTGAGGAAAACATGACGAAAGAAAATAGTGCCGTTACGCAAACCCGGTTTGATGTTGACGGGAAAACTCAATTCCAGCTCCCTTCAGGCGTTATCCGTCGAAGCTGTTTGTCGAGGTGACCACACGCTGCAACCTGAAGTGCCAGATGTGTGTCAAGCAGACCTGGGACAACGGGATATTGGAAGGGGATCTCTCCATGTCCACCTTCGAGGCGTTGAAGCCCTCTCTTCCATATGCGGAGATGCTGGTGCTGAACGGCATAGGCGAATCGCTCCTTCACCCCGACCTGGAGGAATTCATCCGCGAAGCGAAAAAGCTGATGCCCGCCGGAAGCTGGATCGGGTTCCAGTCGAACGGCCTGCTACTCGACCAGATGCGGGCTTTCTCCCTGGTGGATGCGGGGCTTGACAAGATTTGCCTGTCCCTCGACGCCATCTGCCCCGATACCTTCCGCACGATTCGCGAAGGCGGTGAAGTGGACGATCTGGAACAGGCGTTCACCGCACTCAGAAACGCCAGGGAGCGCAACAGCGGTTCCAGTCTGAAGATAGGCGTCGAATTTGTCGTCATGCGTGACAATATATTCCAGCTTCCCGATGTGATCCGCTGGTCGGCGTCCAGGGGCGCGGATTTTGCCGTGGTGACGCATCTGCTGCCATACGATGGAGAACATGTCTCAAAGGCCGCATACGATTCGAATACCGACCAGGCGATCACCCTTTTTGAGGCATGGAAAAAGAAGGCGGACGCGCAGGGAATAGACATAAGTCAGTATTTTCATCTCAGCTTCTGTAAATTTGTCCGGACACCGGAAGAGCAGCGCATCGTGGATTTCGTGAAGGATATGATGTCTGAGGCGCGTTCGAGGGACATTTTTCTCCATGTGAGGAATCTTCTGGATAGAGATGTGTCGCTGGTCGAGGAGGTAAGCAGGGTCTTCGAGGATGCGACGAAGGCGGCTTCTGAGTCCGGCCTGGAACTCCGGCTGCCGAACGTCACACCCAGCAGCGACAGGAGGTGCGACTTCGTGGACGGAGGCGGGGCTTTTGTTTCATGGGACGGGGGTATTCACCCCTGCTATTTCCTGTGGCACAAATTCAAATGCTACTTTTCCGGGAGGAAAAAGCACATCAGTCCCAAAGTCTTCGGCAATCTGACCGAGCGCAGCCTGGAGGATATCTGGAACGACCCTGCTTTTCTATCTTTTCGCGAAGAGGTGGTTCGCCACGAATATCCCTTCTGCACCAACTGCAACCTTCTCCCCTGCGAATACCTTTACGCGGAAGAATTCGAGCAGGACTGCTATACCAACACAGTACCATGCGGCGATTGCTTCTGGTGCATGGGTCTGTTCCAGTGTCTGCAGTGAACCTGGAAGGCATTCCGCCGGCAGCCGTCGCTGGCTGGTGTACAACCGGAACGTTTATGCCGGGAGCGGGGCCGGCTCTTTCCCGGAACAAATAGTAATCCGGAAGCATTGTCTCCCGAATCAAGTAAAAACCATCAGTTCGGACACTTTCCTTCGCACTGTCTGCTTGCATGAAAGCCGCACTATTTGCTCCGGAAAAGCCCCGACCCCGCTCCAACGAAAATTTTCCGGGTATTCGGATAGCTGCTAACGGTCAGCGGCTGAATTCAGCCGGCCTGCCGCTTCCCTTCCAGCAGCCGTTTCAGTGAAGTGCCAAGACTGTCTATGTTGAAAGGCTTGAGTAGAACATCGGTAAAGCCGTACCCCTGGTAATTGGCCATGACTGGATCGTTCGAATATCCGCTGGAAACGATCAGGGCAGCGCCTGGATCCATGGCTGATATCAGGGCCGCTGCTTCAAGTCCCCCCATCTTTCCGGGTATGGTCAGGTCCATGATAACGGCATCCGGAGGATTTCCCGATTCGAGGTTTGCCTTGTATCGCTCGACGACCTCCTCACCGCTTGAAAACGTTTCCACGCGGTACCCCAGTATGCCGATCATTTCTTCCGCCACCTCGCGAATCATCATCTCATCGTCCATTACCAAAACATATCCTTCCCCCGGGTCGGCGGACGTATGTGGTTCGGCTTTTCCGGGATCGACGCATTCCGGACAGGCCGGCAGGTATATTTCAAATACAGTGCCCTTGCCGACCTGGGAGGAAACCAGTACCTGTCCGTCATGTTTCTTGACTATTGAATACAGAGAGGTCAGGCCCAGTCCGGTCCCGGTTTCCTTGGTGGTGAAATACGGGTCGAAAATCTTGTCCAGATACTTGGGAGGTATTCCCTTTCCATGGTCAGCTACACTGACCCGGACGTAACGGCCGGATGCAAGAGAAGAAACCTCGTCTTTTTCAAGCATCAGGTTGCGTGCCTCGATCCGTACCACACCTCCGCCGGGCATTGACTGGTCGGCATTGATGAGAAGGTTGTTTATCACCTGGGTGATTTGTCCTTCATCCGCTTCTATAAGCCACAGGTCTTCGGCAATATTGAGCTCGTTGGTCACATTTGAGCCGCGCAAGGCAAATAACGCTGAGTCTTCAATGATATTGCGCAGATTGAGAACTTTTTTCAGGGGGCTGCCACCCCGCGAGAAAGTAAGAAGTTGCTGGGTAAGGCCTGTTGCCTGCTGAATGGCCTTCTCGCATCTGGAAATGCGTTCCATCGCCTTGTGGTCGTCAGGCAGGAACATTCGTGCAACGGACAGATTTCCCAGGATGCCTGCCAGTATATTGTTGAAATCGTGAGCGATGCCGCCGGCGAGGATGCCCAGTGATTCCAGTTTCTGCCCTTTGACCAGCTCTTCCTGGAGACGGCGCCGTTCAGTCAGATCGACAAAGACGGCCGCAAGCTGGCCCGGCTGTGGAGAATATGTATTCACCTCGAAATGGCGACCCCATTTCTGCGAGTATTTTTCAAAATGTCTCGGTTCCCCGGTCAGGGCGGTCCTGCCGAATTCATCGATCCAGCACTGTTCGCTTTCAGGCATGAGTTCACGAATTGTCTTGCCGATGACCAGTGATCTGTGATAACCGGTACTTTTTTCGAATGCCGGGTTTACGTCCAGGAACCGGTAATCGACCGGTTTGCCGGCTTTATCGTTAACGATCTCATGCAGGGCAAAACCCTCCTGCATCGCCTCGAACAAAGTGCGGTACTTTTTTTCGGATTCCATAAGTGACTGCCGGGACTTTTTCTGCGCCGTAACATCCCTGACATGCTCGGCAACCATGGACACATTGCCCGAATCGTCAAAAATCGGAAATGCACGTATCTCCAGTTGCTGTCTTGTCTTAGGGCTGAATTTCTCAACCGTTACCGGCCTGCCGGTTTCGAATACTTCCATAGCAGGACATGACTTGCATGGAGACGGCCTTCCTGGATAAAATGTTTCGTAACAATGGGGGGATTTGTCGCGAATCGCCCCGTCAATGTAGTCATACCCACCATGCCAGTTGGATTTGAGAATGCGAAAGTCCCTGTCGATGACCAGCAGAAGGTCCGGGATGCTTTCGAATACCTTGCGCAACATGATTTCTGAATTCTGCAGGGCCTCTTCGGTCTTTTTCCGTCCGGTAATGTCCCTCACTGTTCCGACAATGAATTTGTTGCCGTTTTTGTGAGTGTATAACGATTTCTTCGTTACGATAGTATGCTTAAAACCTTCCGCGTCAGTGATTTCTTCTTCGTTTATATTTTCCTGGCCCGTCTCGAATACGAGCTCATCGTTCTTCCAGAAGATATCCACCTGGTCCTTCGGAAAAAAATCGTAATCGGTTTTCCCGATGACCTCATCGCGGGTTCGGCCGGCCAGCCTGCACTCTGCGTCATTCACCAGAACCAGTCTGTGTTCCCTGTCCTTTACAAAAATGGGGTCTGAAATGCAGTTGATTATTTTGTCCAGGTAATCCCTGGATTCCTGGTGTGCTCTCTCCGCTTTTTCCAGTTTGACGATTCCACTGGTAAGACGGAGATTTTTCATGCCCAGATCGGTCAACACCTCCACAAGATTACGGTAATAGTCCATCAAGTTGCGGATATGCTCACGGCTGTATATGGGAACCCGGGCCAGGGCCTCAAGGTATTCATCCCTGTCGAAACCGAACAGATCTGCCTGATTGAGGAAATGTTCCCGGTCGGGCATGTCGTCATCATAGAAAAACTGGCCGATGAAAAAGGTAGCCATATGTTTTCCGTTGATCATGATTGGTACTGCGACATCCCACAGGCCGTTCCTGCACCGGTAATCCAGGTATTCTCCGTTGAAATCGCGCAGATGAGCTTTTATATAGGCGTCGCTTTCGAGACAGCGCGCCCGGGCATCCGGGTTGACGCGGTGATAACGGACACATATGTCCTGCCAGCCTGTGGCGGCAAGGATGTTTTCATCCAGGTCCAGGATTGCCGTGGGAGTCCCGGTAATCTTATATTGAGCTTCCAGCAGTCGGCGAATCTGTTCGATATCAACCAGCTGGGAAAAAGTAAGGTCTGACATGAAATTCTCCACTTGTTAGTGAAAATTTGTCCCAATCTCCGTCTTTTAGAAGGGTCGCCAAGGCCGGGAGTAATCCCGGAATGGTCAAACAGGGCCATGTTGGGGGGATTCGTACGGCGTTACAGGGTAATCCGGAGCAGATAGGGGAAGTTTGAGATAAATTGCAGAAATTGATTAATTCATAAAACGTTCATATGCGGCCGGCTGCCATTCGCAAATAGTAAACGAAGTGAGAAAAACAGGCATGAAACATAAATTATGATATGTATACAATATCAGGCGAGATTTGACAAGAAGAAAACTTCTGTTTGATAAATTCAAAGACAAGGATTATGGTCGGGAATAGCGGGTGGTTTGAAAGTCCGTCCATTAGTCCGTTAACTTCAGTCGCTTATGACCTGGTGTCAAAGATTCCGGCGAAACCGGCAATGTTTTTCGTCTCCAATCCTGCTTCGATTCCGTTCGTTCATGCATCAATTCAGAAAGTTTAAACCCGATGCCGGGTTTGTGCGGGATGTGACGTCCGTCATTCAGATACTGTTGAATTTTCGCATACGATAAAATTGACAATCCTCTAACCTGGATGATATGTTTCTCACTTAAAGAGCAAATTCTCGTCAGCTTTTTCCCGCCACAGATTTATTTATTCCCGCAAAAAGGCAATATTCATGGAGGATATATGCAGACCATTGATCTGCGCGGACTATGCTCACCGGCAAATTTCGCAAGAGCGAGACACGTGCTGAAGATGATTGCCAACGGAGAAACCGTTGAGATTCTGTTTGATGACGAAGAACCAGTCATGAATATCCTTCCAGGCCTAAAAGAGGATGGTCACATCCTGCTGGCGATGGAAGGAAGGGAAGGTTGCCGTGTGTTGGCCGTGAAAGTCCATGCTTCGGATAACCGGACCGTCACGCCGTTCAGGGAGTATCGGTCATTGAAGATTACCGGAAGCGGCAGCGAAGCGGCCACTGATCCGGTCATGGTGGAGGAGAATGTCGAACTCGTTGTCAATGGTTCGAAATTTTCCAGCCTTGTAACCTCTCCCGGTTCATACCTGGAACTTGCCGTTGGTCACCTTGTTACCGAAGGGCTGGTAAAGGACCTGAATGATATTGAAGATGTGATGGCAAAGGACGGCCGGGTTTTTGTGAACTTACGGTCCAACGATCGGTCCGGCTTGAGTAAAGGGACAGGGCCCTACGCAGGTCTTTTGCCGGATCGGGACAAGGTGGATAAGGATTTGATCTTGCCTGTGAGCCGGACTTTCAGGATCGATGTCCTTCTGGACAGCATCAAGAACCTGTACGATGTAACCCAGGACCTGACCGGTGGAGCGCATAGCGCCAGTCTCGTCGACGATGAGGGGAACCAGGTCCACAAGGCTCTGGACATCGGAAGGCACAACGCAGTGGACAAAGTTGTCGGGATGGCGTTCCTGAACGGTGCAGACCTGACGAAGTTGTTCCTCGTGTCTTCGGGCAGGCAACCGGCAGCAATGGTCATGAAAGCCGTCAGTGCAGGAATTCCGATGATTATATCCAAGTCGGCGCCTGTCAGTACGGGAATCGATTGTGCACTCAGACATAATATTACATTATGTTGTTTTGCTACCACTGAAAAAGCGAAGGTATTCTCTGCACCCGAAAGGATAATATGGGGATGAACAGATTTCCCGCTCTGCCCTGTCCTCTATAGCGAAGACAGGGCAGAATTCTTATCAGCTTTTTGGATTCCAAATATATTTTCGGTTTTCTCGTAACTGAACAGAATTCACAGTAATCCGGTCTTAACATCACTTTTTGTTGCCGAAACGTGATTTTTGTCCTCTCTTCTCAAGCGGAAATATTCCCCGGGTGTATTTATATTACGAAACGACTCGAATGCCGGGTCAATAGCGGCGACTTCCCTGCAAGGCAGCACTGTCACTCTTAACCCTTCAAAACAACTGCTTATTTTTCTTTTCCCTTCAGACAGGTTTCTTTCCATGGAGGGAAGACAGTCTTTGCCGTAAACTGCATGGAGCGGTTCCAGTCCATTGGGGCCTTCGGGGATGATGACATCACTTTCATCCGTCATGGAGACTAGATACCTGATCAACGCTTTGTTCAAATCCGGCATATCACAACCAACCACGAAAATATGTCGTGTCCCGCAATGGACGAGTCCGGAATGAATCCCGGCCAGTGAGCACATTGCCGGGTAAAGATCGGGGACCATCCGGCAGGGGAGAAACAGGTAAGTCTCGGGATTATTGGTAACGACAATTATTTCCCGGAAAATCGTACTCATCTGACGGTGAATACGCTCGATGAAACGTTCGCCGCGATGGGGAAGAAGCGCCTTGTTGCTCTTCATTCGGGTCGAGGCGCCCCCTGCCAGGATCACTGCGGTTATATTGGATATGATTTTATATTCGGACATGGCATGTGGATTGAAAATTCTGAACCCAAGAGTTGGAAGCCGGAAATATAGTAAAATCATCTTAACCGATGAAAATTCCATACTTCCGGCTTCCTGCTAATTTTTCAGGGCCAAAAAGCTAATCAGCTGCCGGAAGCGCATCTGCTTCCTGCGGGGCTGTTTTGGGAGCGAATTTTTTGTTGCTCAGCGCCAGGGTGATGAGCAGTCCGAGGAAAAGAATCACGGAGGCGGACATGAAGGTATATTTAGCCGCCTGGGCGGCAAAATTGTCTTTCAGAAAAGCAACGATCTGGGGACCGACGATCCCGCCGCAGCCCCATGCGGTCAGAATCGTGCCGTACACCACCGGCATCAGTCTCGGACCGAACACGTCAAGAACGAAGGAAGGCATCGAGCCGAAGCCGCCGCCGTAGCACAGCAGGACATAACATACAAGGGCGCCGAAGATGATCGGGTTCTTGACGAACAGAAGGGCAATGAAAACGAACACCTGGCTGCCGAGGATGAGGCGGAAGGTCTGGACGCGGCCGATCTTGTCCGAAAGCCCGCCCCAGAAGAAGCGGCCGATGCCGTTGAAGATGGAGCTGACGGCGATGAGGGTTGCCCCCGATGCCGCAAGTGAAGCGACCACGGCCGGATCGGTCAGGGTTGCGGGATCAAGGGACTTTTTCAAAAGGTCCTGGAGCAGAGGAGACTGGAAACCGATAAACATGATACCGGCGATGATGTTGAAAAAGAAGGCGGTCCACATCATCAGGAATTTCCCGGAAAACAGGCACTGCTTTGCGGTGATTGCGTCATCGGAGGCCTGGGCCGATGCGGTTGTTGCCGGAGGTGTGTATCCCCTGGGCACGAATCCCGCCGGGGGATTAACCAGGAAATAGCTCGCGGGCAGGGTAATGACAAGCATGATGATGCCGAGGTAAGAGAACACCTGAACCAGGTTGTTGCCGGTCATGGACATGAAGATGGGCGCGAGGATCTTGGACATGACCAGCGCGCCGAAACCGAAGCCCATGACCACCATGCCGGTGACGAAGCCTTTTTTATCGGGGAACCATTTGGCCGCGGTCGCAATGGGGGTGACATAGCCGAGACCGAGGCCCATGCCGCCGATGATGCCGTAGCCGGCGTAGAAAAGAGGCAGATTCTTGATGGAAAGGGCATAAGCGCCCACCAGGTAGCCGACGCCGAAGAGAAAACCTCCGGTCATGGCAAGTTTGCGCGGACCGAACTTGGGGAGGTTGACTCCGCCCCAGGCAGCGGTCAGCCCCAGGGTGAAGATTGCCAGGCTGAACGCCCAGGCGGCCTGGGTGTTGCTCCAGCCGTTGGCGGCCATGACCGGTTTCTGAAAATAACTCCAGGCGTACACCGTTCCGAGACAGACTTGCAGCAGGGTGCCCATGATGGCCACCACCCAGCGGTTGGTAAGTTTCTGTTCCGTCATTTGTAATCTCCTTTTTATTACAGTAATGTAGATTCAAATCCATACGGGTGTTATCGCGTTCAAGGTTCAAGGTTCAAAGTTCAAAGTTCAAAGTTCAAAGTTCAAAGTTCAAAGTTCAAAGTTCAAAGTTCAAAGTTCAAAGTTCAAAGTTCAAAGTTCAAAGTTCAAAGTTCAAAGTTCAAAGTTCAAAGTTCAAAGTTTTAGGTTTTAATTCAAATTTACAAAAGCCGGGAGCAAACGGCGTCCGGCTTTTGTTTTCCCGTCAGATTACTTTCTCCAGCCTTACCGCCGCTACTTTGTATTCACCGGTTTTACTGACCGGATCAAAGGCGTTGACGGTCAGTTCGTTGGTGGGAGTTTCCCGGTAGTGGAAGCTCATCCAGATCATCCCCGGCAAAACCTTGTCCGTGACATTGACACCGGTTACAACACTGCCGCGGCGGGAAGTGACCCGTAATTTGTCGCCGCTTCGGACTGATAGGTCGGCGGCATCCGCCGGATGGAGCATGGCCGCCTCTTCGGGCCGGTGCGCATCCAGTGCTGACGAATACCGTGTGGTTACATTATAATGGTACAGAATACGCCCGGTGGACAGCAGGTACGGATATTCCTCGTCGGGCATTTCCGCGGGCGGAGTGTGCTCGATGGCCTTGAAAAGACCTTTGCCGCGGGTGAAGCTCTTTGTATGCAGGACGGGCGTGCCCGGATGGTCAAGAGTGGGACAGGGCCACTGCAGCCCGGTATGCTCAATTCTTTCGTAGTTTATCCCTCCATAAGAGGGTGTAAGGGATGCCATCTCATCAAAGATTTCTTCGGGATTTGCATAATCCATTGGATATCCCATCCGTTTGGCAATTTCACAGATAATCCACCAGTCAGGCCTGCTGTCCCCGATGGGCTCGATGGCCTTGCGCACCCTTTGCACCCGCCGCTCTGAGCTGGTGAAGGTTCCGTCTTTTTCCGCGAAACTGGCGCCGGGCAGGATAACGTCGGCATGCTTGGCGGTCTCGGACATGAAAAGCTCCTGCACGACAACGAAGTCCATCTTGTTCAGGGCCTTCCTGATATGGTGTGCATCCGGATCGGTCAGCACCGGGTCTTCACCCAGGATGAACATTGCCTTCAGCCTGCCTTCCACCGCGGCGTCCATCATGTCAGGTATCATAAGTCCCGGTTTGTCGGACAACTTGACACCCCAGGTCTTTTCGAATTTGGCCCGCGCATCCTGGTTTGCCACTTTCTGGTAGCCGGGGTAATCGCCGGGCAGCGCTCCCATGTCGCAGGCGCCCTGTACGTTGTTCTGGCCCCGCTGCGGGTTCACTCCGGAACCTTCCCGGCCGAGGTGGCCGGTGAGCATGGCCAGGTTGGCGGTGCTCATGACATTGTCCACTCCGCAGACATGCTCGGTGATGCCGAGGGTGTAGCAGAGCATGGCGTTATAGGTGGTTGCGTAGAGCCGTGCCGCGTCATAGAGCAGTTTTTCGGGGACGCCGGTCATTTCGGAAACCCTTGCAGGCGTATATTTTTCCACGGTGGCCTTCAATACTTCAAAGCCTTCAGTCCGCTCTTCTATGAACTTCTTGTCATGCAGGTCTTCCTTGATGATGATGTGCATCAGTCCGTTCAGAAGGGGGATATCTGTTCCAGGTTTGAGCTGCAGCCAGATATCCGCTTTTTCGGCGAGTTCTATCCGGCGGGGGTCGGCCACGATCAGCCTGGTGCCTTTCAGGAGCGACGACATGATCTTGGCACCAGCCATGGGGTGAGCTTCAGTCGGGTTGGAACCGATGACGAAAAACAGGTCGGTATTCAGATAGTCGGCGAACGAGTTGGTCATTGCGCCGCTGCCAAAACTTGTAGCCAGACCGGCTACAGTGGGGGCGTGTCAGGTTCGGGCGCAGTGGTCGATATTGTTGGTGCCGATCCCCGCGCGCATGAATTTCTGCATTACATAATTGTCTTCGTTGGTGCAGCGGGCGGAAGAGAGGGCCGCTATGGAGTCGCCGCTGTATTTCTTCTTTATTTTGCCAAGTTTGCCCGCAACCAGATCCAGCGCCTCGTCCCATGAGGACTCGATAAACTCGCCGTTCTTTTTGATCAGCGGCCTGGTTAACCTTTTAGGGCTGTGGACATAATCGGTTCCGAAGCGGCCCTTTACGCACATATCCCGCCCGTTTGCCGGGCTGGCCGCGTTTGATGTGACGCCGATCACTTTGCCATCCTTGACGTTCAGGTCAAAATTGCACCCGACACCACAAAACGGGCAGGTAGTGCGGATCTTTTTTACTTCCCACTTTCTCGCCTTGCCGATCATCGCCTTTTCGGTCAAAGCCCCTGTGGGGCACACCGATACACAGCTGCCGCACGAGACACAAACCGACTCCGCAAGCGGCATGTCCATGGCGGTTGCAACCTTGGTCCTGAACCCGCGATAGGCAAAGTCTATTACAGCGCGTCCCTGTTTTTCCTCACAGGCCCGGAGACACTTGCCGCACAATATACATTTGTTCATGTTCCTGACGATAAACAGGTTGTCGTCTTCGATATCATAAGTCTTGGTTTCTCCGCCGAAGGCGCCGGGTTTTACATTGTAAAAATAGGCATAGTCCTGCAACTTGCAGTCGCCGGCCTGGTGGCAGGTCAGGCAATCCTGCGGGTGATTGTCCAGCATCAGTTCCAGGTTGGTCTTCCTTGCCTCGATTACGGCCGGACTGGCTGTATTGACCACCATTCCCTCAGCGGCCTCTGTGACGCATGAGGCAGGCAGGTTGCGGGCACCCTTGATTTCCACCACGCAGATGCGGCAGGCGCCGGGTTTGCTGAGCTCCGGATCGTGGCAAAGCGCCGGTATGAAGATTCCGGCTTTCTCGGCGGCCTCAAGCACCGTCGTACCTTTTGGAACGGTTACCTGATTGCCGTCAATGGTGAGAGTGACATCAGACATTAATGTTACCTCCTTTTTAAAAAAGTTGATAGGCTGAAGGCTGAAGGGTTATTGGAAAAGATCAAAGACAACAATAATGATTTCTACCTTCAGTCTTTCGCCTGATTACCTGCTTTTCTACGCCTTGACGATCGCGTCGAACTTGCATTTGGGCACGCAGGCGCCGCACTTGACGCACTTCTTCGGATCGATTGCGTGCGCGGCCTTCTTCTCGCCGCTGATGGCTCCGACCGGACAGGCCTTGATGCACACGCCGCAGCCCACGCACTTGTCTTTGACGACGGCGAAGGTGAGCAGAGCCGGACACAGTCCCGCCGGGCAGCGCTTGTCCACGATGTGCGCTTCGTATTCCTCGCGGAAATAGCGCAAGGTGGTAAGGACCGGGTTCGGGGCGGTCTGCCCCAGGGCGCAAAGCGCCGAGCTCTTGATCACCCTGGCCAGCCGCTCCAGGGTCTCTATGTCTTCGGACACCCCCGCCCCTTCGCAGATCCGGGTCAGTATCTCCAGCAGCCGCTTGGTCCCCTCGCGGCAGGGAGTGCACTTGCCGCAGGACTCCAGCTGGGTGAAGTTGAGGAAGAACCTGGCCACGTCCACCATGCAGGTGGTCTCGTCCATGAAAACCAGGCCACCGGAGCCCATCATGGCGCCGGCACCGATCAATGAGTCGTAGTCGATGGGGAGATCGAGCTGTTCGGCGGGCAGGCAGCCGCCCGAGGGGCCGCCGCTCTGCACCGCCTTGAACTTCCTGCCGTCCTTGACCCCTCCGGCGATGTCCTCGACTATCTCGCGCAGGGTGATTCCCATGGGAACTTCGCACAGGCCGGTATGGTTGATCTTGCCGGTGAGGCAGAAGACCTTGCTCCCCTTGCTCTTCTCCGTGCCCATGGCCGCATACCACTCGCCGCCGTTCCTGATGATGAAGGGGATGTTGGCGAAGGTCTCCACGTTGTTGAGGCAGGTGGGTTTCTGCCACAGCCCCTTGTGGGCGGGAAAGGGCGGCCTGACTCTCGGCATGCCCCTTTGTCCTTCGATGGAATTGAGCAGCGCGGTCTCCTCCCCGCAGACAAAAGCGCCCGCCCCCGCCTTGATCCTGATTTTGAAGTTGAAGCCCGTACCCATGATGTTGTCGCCCATGATGCCCATCTTCTCCGCCACTTCGATGGCCAGGTTGAGCCGGCGGATGGCCAGGGGGTATTCGGCGCGGCAGTAGATGATCCCTTCGTCGGCGCCGATGGCGTAGCCGGCGATCATCATCCCTTCCAGCACCGCGTGGGGGTCGCCCTCCAGGACGCTTCGGTCCATGAATGCGCCCGGGTCGCCTTCGTCGGCGTTGCAGACGATGTATTTCCTGTCGCCGGCGGCGTCATGGACGAACTGCCACTTGGTGCCGGTGGGAAAGCCCCCGCCCCCTCGGCCTCTCAGCCCCGATTTCTTGACCTCGTCGATGATGTCCAGCCGCTCCATGGCGACGGCTTTTTCCAGTCCCGCGTAACCGCCGGTGGCGATGTAGTCTTCGATGCTTTCCGGGTTGGTGCGCCCCAGGCGCGAGGTGACCGAGCGGACCTGTTTTGCGTAATAGCCGGATTTTGCCATGACGGGTATGTCTTTATAGGGCGCGGCCTCGCCGGGTATCTGGATGGCGGCCAGTTCCGTGACCGGCTTTTTGCCGACCACGTGGCTTTCGATCAGCTGCGCCACCTTGTCCGGGTAGATTCCGCCGTAGACGACGCTGGCCGCGCCGGGAAGAGCTATTTCCACCGCCGGTTCCGCGTAGCACATGCCGATGCAGCTGGTGAAATCCACATCCACATCCAGCCCCCGGGACTTGACTTCCCCCCTGATGGCCGCCATGACCTTGTTGCCGCCCGCAGCGATGCCGCAGGTGCCCAGACCAACCACGATCCGGGGGCGATTCAGTTTTTTCCTGTACTGCTCCTCGATTGCGGAGCGCGTTTTTTCAAGATTGCTCATCACTGCCCCCCTACTCGTATTGTTCAAGGATTTTTTTCATGTCGGCCGCAACCAGGCGGCCATGGGTATCGTCGTTGATCATGATGCACGGCGCCAGTCCGCAGGCCCCGATGCAGGCCACCGACTCCAGGGTGAAGCGCAGGTCTTCCGTGGTGCCCCCGTTGTCCACGCCCAGCTCGTCCTTCAGCGCCTGGAAGATCTTCGAGCCGCCCAGCACGTGGCAGGCGGTGCCCAGGCAGACCCGGATGATGTTGCGTCCCCGGGGCTTCAGGTGAAACTGGGCGTAGAAGGTGACCACGCCAAAGACTTCACTGAAGGGTATTTTCAGCTCCCCGGAGATCTTTTCCAGCACTTCCGCGGGCAGGTAGCCGTAGATGTCCTGCGCCCCCTGCAGCACCGGGATCAGTCCCCCGGCGTAGCCCCGGTAATGCTCCAGCAATTCCATTAATTGTTCATCTTGCGGCAATTCGACTTGCTCGCCGGTGCACTTGCATACTGCCATGACTTTTTCCTCCTTCATCTTTTTTTCTTCTGACTGTTAATATTCCGAGGTCTCTGCAGAAACCATGTGCATTTTGTCGCATCTCTTCTGCAAGCATAAACCGGTAAATGTCTGGTGGAGACGATTTGCAGCAATGGCTTTTTAAATGCTGATTTCCTGCACGGGATACTGATAAGGAACGGGTGGTTTGATCAGGTGGGCAAAGGAGGGAGAATCGGGAGGGTTATTGGGGCTGAACCCGTAAAAACCCGCACCAATACCGCGGATTATCATCAGTATCAAAGCGGGTTTCGTTGGGTCCGCTCAAGGCAGAGATCGAAATGAGCGCTCTTTATGTTAAATTCTATTGTTTAGAAGTTCAGCGAAGTATGGAAAGTGATTTTCATATTGAACAATTTTCTGCGGGCAATTCTCTATTTTAAATGAAACTTATATAAATTATTCCAATTTTGGCGCGTTGTATACCATAAAAAATAACGGATTGCAATAAAATAATCTGGTTTCGATAAAAACATACTTGACCATAGTAAATTCCGGTGATAAATTGATAAAAAAATATCGATATAATTTTATCGATAAAAATATATCAAAATTTGTATGAAAAGAGAAGCATGGGCGATAACGGGACAAAAGTTGACAAGCTTCCGACTGTAAGAAGATTGCCGATGTACCTGCGCATATTGCGGGACCTTGCGGAAAAGGGAAGGGAACATGTCTCTTCCGGCGAGCTCGCCGAAGTCATGAACATGGACTCTATACTGGTGAGGAAAGATCTCGTTCTGACCGGAATAGTCGGTACTCCCAGGATAGGGTATCACATTCCGGATCTTATCGGTTTCATCGAGGGTTTTCTCGGATGGGATGAACCGTTGCAGGTTTTTCTGATTGGAGCGGGTCACCTCGGAACGGCGATCCTCGGCTATAAGGAAATGCATGACAACAGCCACAAGATTGTAGCCGCCTTCGACAAGGATCCCATGAAGGTAGGGGATCTGATTCATGGAGTCCGGGTTTTCGATATAGCGGAAGTGCCGGAACTTGTGAAAAAATGGAATGTTCGCCTGGCCATTCTTACAGTTCATGCCGAAGATGCTCAAGGCGTGGCCGATTTTCTGGTGGATGCGGGAATTAAGGGCATTTGGAATTTTACATCTGCTACCATCGATGTGCCGGATGGCGTAATGTCACATACGGAAGACCTGTTATCCGGACTGGCGGTCCTTTCGGTAAAGATGGCCCGAGGAGTATAGGCGCGGTCGTATGAATGAATTGCCGGCTGTTTCCTGCAAATGCCGGTACGGTGGAGTAAAAGTTGAAAAATGCATGTCTGTTCTATGATTTGGTAATGAGATGACAATGGATCGCTGCAGCGGGAAAAAATCGTGTTTTATTAATCTGTAGATGGGAGTCAAGTCAATCTTATTATTTGTGAGGAGGAATTGATCATGAATGCCTGGGAACGGAACCAAAACTGGCGGGAACTTCCCAAACCTGATGTGGGAGACATCGTTCAGTTGAAGCTCGTGGATGTATTCGATTACCTGGTGGATGCTTCCGTAGTGGCATTGAACGATAAAAAAATCACTGCCGATATCGAAGCGCTTTTCGATTACAAGACAAGGGTGACATTGACCGGAGGGAAAAAGCTGCGACTGATCGGCAAGCAGATTTCACTTGGACAGGAATTTATTCAGAACATAATTAAAAAACCGTCAAGTGTCCAGGGAGAAAGAAAAATCAACGCATGGGAAAGCAATTGCAACGCTGCCTGAGCCCGTTTTTCTCCACATCGGTCATTACGCATTACCATAAAGAGCATATCCGCATCGGTTATGCTCTTTTTTTATGATGAACATGAATTTTATAACCGCTTCGTGTTACATGCAGCACTTTTCGCTTTACGAATTCACCTTCCTCGATATGGGAAGGGGATTATTACGATACAGATTCCAAGGTGTATATTTTCCTAGAAATGCTCATCCATTTCATCCCCGTCCGTAACCGCTGTTCCAGAAGTTCGGCTTCGCCTCTCCCAGGCGCTTGTCTGCCAGTTATCCCTGCGGGAATCCGAAAAAACCCAGGGTGGTATGGACATGCGCAGATAGATTGACAGTGAGTTTATATATGGTTCGTACATGCGGCGCAGATCTTTCAGCCTTTGTTCCGCCTCGTCTCCCTTGCTCAGCTTGAGGCCCGCTCCCGCAACAACGGAATGCAATTCCTCCAGCCTGTCCGGCGGAAGGCGGTCATGGACGGGTGCATGCGGTTTTGCGAGGAAGACCTGGGACAGGTCCACAACCGCGTGCCGGGCAATCGCGAAGGTAAGCTCAGCCTGCCGCTCGCAGGCCCCTTCCAGACCGGCCATGATGAGAGCACATGTATCAAGGATCACGGTAAGAGAAGCCAGCCAGGACTGATTGTCATGCTGGGATCTGAAAAAAGCCAGTACGGGGTATGAGAGGTGACTTTCCAGGAATTCCGCGGACCAGCGTTCCCAGTCATGTAGAAGCATTCGCAGCGCTTCCAGTCCACGCTCATGGCTGTGGCGGCGAAGCATTTCGGCGGCTGTGGGCGGAGAACCGGCACGGGCGTCGAGCAGTGAAATACTAACTTCACGGCGGGAAAAAGACTGGTTCAGCGCCGGCAGATAACCGATGACGAGAGCCAGAAAACCGAAGCCCAGCCCGGCTTCAACAGCTGTGAAAACCCTCGCCGGGAGATTGCCGGGGGTAACATCGCCCAGCCCGAGGGTGAAAAAAGTGGTGGAACTTAGGTAAAGATCGGTGAAAAAACCTGAAGGCCCCCCGCCGGATTTAAGTGTAGACCCGTTTGCCCAGTGAAGAAGGGCGAAGCCGGTTATGAGCACGGCGGCCCAAAGGCTGAGCAGAAGGATCAGTGAAATGGGGCCGAAAAAGCTAAGGCAGGATTCCCTGCGTTTGACTGGAAAAAGCATAAATGTGACCTTTTTCCAGACATGCCAGGTTCGTCTGTAGAAAAGACGGGTTAGTCGGAACCTGCGGGTCACGCGACGGGGCAGGATTATAGTCTCGAAAGCGTCGAGAAGGACTATCAATATGAGAAAAACGCCGATTATTGCCGAAAGGATCGTCATATTCCCCCGGGAGACCGTCAACGGGATTGAGTTAATAATCAACCCCGCCTTTGACACAGCGATTGCATGCTTAATTGAGTATACGGGGTAGGTTTATCTTGTGCAAGGCAGGGAAATTACTTATTGGAATGAAAATTGAGACATGCCTCAATGTTTTCGGATCAGGCGGTCAAGTTCCCTGGTCAGGCCCCCTGTATCGAAAGGTTTTGATACCACCCCGCTGAAACCGTACTGGCGGAAGTTTGCAACTACAGGATCGTTGGAATAGCCGCTGGACACGATCAGCACGGTTTCGGGATTGATTTCCAGGATGAGAGCGGCGGCCTCTTTGCCTCCCATGCCGCCGGGGACGGTAAGATCCAGGATGACGGCGTCAAAGGGCATATGACAATTGCATGCGGCCCGATACTTTTCCACGGCCTCTCTGCCGTCATTGCAACTCTCAACGTAATAACCTGTGAACTCCAGGATTTCCGATGCAATTTCACGGATGAAATCCTCGTCATCCATGATGAGTATCCTGCCGTTTCCCGTCAGAGCCGGGAACTTTCCTTCCATTTCGCATTCCGGCCGGCCGCCATTCAGGGCAGGCAGATGGATCGAGACGCTGCTCCCCGCCCCGACGGTGGAGGAGACTTCAACTGCCCCGCTGTGGCGCTTGATTATGGAATAGACCGACGCGAGACCGAGGCCGTTTCCTTCAGGCTTTGTCGTGAAATATGGATCGAATATCCGGTCCAGATATTCCGAGGGTATGCCGCATCCCAGGTCTTCAATGACGACCTTGATGTATCGGCCTGCCGGCAACCGGAGTGAATTGTCGTCAAGGAGCGTCTCATTCATGGCTCGAACCGTTACCTCTCCACCATAGGGCATTGCCTGGGCTGCGTTGATCAGGACGTTGTGCAGGGCCTGGCTGATCTGCCCGCTGTCCGCCTCGACGTTCCAGAGATTATCTGCGAGATCGATAATAACTTTTACGTTGGAGCCCCGCAGGGCGAAAGAAGCTGTATCGCTTATCAATGGAGCCGGTTCGATGAGCTTCTTGACCGGTTCTCCGCCGCGGGCGAAAGTCAAAAGCTGCCGGGTCAGTTTGCTTGCCCGGATTGTCGCTTTCTCGCAATCCCGGAGATACCTGGCGATAGGGTGTGATATGTCGAGTTTCGCGTTTGCCAGAGACAGGTTGCCGAGAATTCCGGTGAGGATGTTGTTGAAGTCATGGGCGATACCCCCAGCCAGTACGCCCAGGGATTCGAGCTTCTGGGCCTTCAAGAGCTCCTCCTGCATTTTCCTCCTGTCGGTGATGTCGCGCGCAATTATCTGGAGGGCTGATTTCCCCTGATAGGTGAGTGGTACGGACGCCACCTCTACCGGGACTGATGAGCCGTCCAGCTTGACAAACATCTCTTCCGTCGACGGGTTGGGTTCCCCGGTGCGAAATGCGTTACCAATGCGTTGTCTGACAAAATCAACATTATCCGGATGTACGAAATCAAGAGCTTCTCTGCCGTAAAGGTCCTCTGGTTTATCCAAGCCGAGGAGCCTCGCACCTTGGGTGTTGGCAAAGATCAATTTGCCTTCCGCGTGGATGTAAATGGCATCCGGAAACAGCTCGACCAGTCCCCGGTAACGCTGTTCGCTCTCTTTCAGGGCCTCTTCCGCCTGTTTCCTTTCGGTTATGTCGCGCAGATACCAGACTCTGCCATAGTATTTATCTTCGGCTCCAAGAATAGGTGCCGAATACCGGTCAAATACCCTGCCGTCGGCAAGATGAATTTCTTCCCTGCTTTTCTCCTCCCTGTGACAGTAGAGGTGTTTTACCCGTGCCAGGAAGCCGTCACTGTCGGCAACCCTCGATGCCACAAGCTGCAATACCGGCGCATCATCTCCAGCTTCCACCAATTCAGGCGGGATATCCCACAATTCCACGAAACGCCGGTTATAGGAAATGATGCGGTTGTCTTTATCAACCAGCAGGATACCGTCAATGGAAGTTTCCTGCTGGGTGGAAAGAATGATGTTCTTGAACTCCAGCTCATCTTTTGCCCGTCTCCTTTCGGTGATGTCCTGCACGGTCTGGATTACCGCGACAACTTCTCCACAGGCATTTCGGACCGGAGCTGCATCGAAAAAGACAAAGCGCTCTTTACCGTCAGACGTAAGGCACCACCCTTCAGCCTGCAGACCGTCGGGAGTGAAAGGAGACCTGTTGTAAGAACTGTATTTGTTCAACAGACCTTTGGCGCCGTCTTCGATGATGATGTCTGCCAAAACCGGTCGCTCCTGCCGGTAAAACCCCTTCCATGTGTCTGTTGTGCCAAGAAGCTTTTCCGCCTTCATGCCGGTCAGCTCCTCGCATGCTTTGTTCCAGATTATCACCCGGTGGTTAATATCCAGGACAAAAGTGGGAACGGCAGAATTCAGAAGCAGGTTCTCCGAAAATTCCTTTTGTTCCCGGATGGCCGATTTCTGTTTGTTTATTTCGGTAAGCATTTGATTGAACGCTTTCCCGAGTGTGCCTATTTCATCATCCGACGTTATCCGGACCGGTTGCGGGCCGTCGTCCCTGGCCGTAAATCCCCGGACATGCCCGGTGAAATGCAGCAGCGGTGCTGTCAGCAGTCCCATCAGCAACCAGACGACAACGCTGGAAAGAAAAGGTATCGCGACCAGTGCCGTCAGCAGATACCACCTGGCTCTGTAAATAGGGGCATAGACTTCTGCCTGGGGGAAATTGGCCCCCAGGATCCAATTGGTGGATGCAAGATGTTTGAAGGAGCTGACTGCGTGCAAACCCCTGGAGTTTATGGTATCCCCGCTCCCGTTGAAACCTTCGATTGCCTGGTCGAACATCCTGTTGACGCCGGGGGGAACATCCCGTTGGAGAATTCTTGTCTTGTCCGGATGAACAATCATCGTCCTGTCGGTGCTGTAAAGAAACAGGTATCCCTTTTTCCCGATCCTGATGGTGGCGAGTTTGCCGAGAAAATTGTTTCTCATCAGGTCAACTGCCCCGGCCAGGATACCGGCTATTTTCCCACGGGCGTCGAAAAACGGTGCAGTAAACATGACTATCGGATGGTGGTGTGCCTGCGTGGATGAAAACGGGGCGGAGATTTGCGGCCTGCCGGTTGCCATTGTTTTACTGACATAATCGCGAAAAGTGTAGTCTCTGCCTGGCAGGTCCGGCTCGGTCGGGGATACGGCAACCAGTCTTCCGGAAGAAGAAAAAATGAAAATGCCGCTATCGAAAACTGTTTGCGTGCCAGCCCTGGCGTCAAGAAAAACCTGCGCCTTGCGCGGATTTGCGACCAGGTCCGGGGTTGCTTTTCCGGCAACTGCGACAAGACCCTCCTGCGCATTCTGTATTTTGTTGTCGATTTCCTCCGCAATGGCAGAAACCATGGCGAATTGTTCAGTGGAAATGGTTTCCTTCAGATTTATTTCGAAATACCAGAAAGCCGAAACAGCCAGCAGCGAAAGGACAACTGTCATCAACAGGGTGACGGCGATGCTCATTTTGGTTTTCAGGCTCAAATAGAACATAAAGATACCTTTTTACTGGAAATACACCTTTAGAATTTATCGGATTTTATGCGGGAAAATCCAGTATTATCTGAGCAATAATTTATTCGGTTTCCCTGCGAGATGTATGGAATTTTCATATTAAACTGAAATTTTTCTTTTCTGCAGTAAAATTAGTACTATTCTGAATTTATTCCCGCTTTCCTGATGGAGACTGAAACAAAGCAGTTTTTATTCCAAGTCGGTAACTTCGACAGAGATGAATAGCCGGGGGATCTGAAAGGATTATCAACATGATTAAAGGGAGCAGTTTTCGAAAAGCCGGCTACCCGGTTGATTCCCTGTTCATCGACCGATGGTCTCCCCGCGCCATGAACGGAGAGGAAATTGCTGAAGACGAACTGATGATGCTTTTCGAAGCAGCGCGCTGGGCTCCTTCCTCCTTTAACAACCAGCCGTGCCGCATACTTTATGCCCGCCGCAAAAGTGAGCACTGGCCGCTCTTTTTAGGCCTGCTCGTGGACGGTAATAAAGTCTGGGCACAAAAAGCGGCAGTATTGCTGCTCTTTATCTCCAAGACTACATTTGATCACAACGGTAAACCAGCCGTGACCCATTCATTCGATACCGGCGCCGCATGGGAGAATCTTGCTCTCCAGGGATTCCTCAGTGGCTATGTTGTCCACGGCATGCAGGGATTCGATTACGAGCTTGCAAGGACGGCATTGGCTGTCCCGGAAGAGTTCCGGGTCGAGGCCATGGCTGCAATTGGAAAGCCGGGAAACAAGGAAATCCTTCCGCAACATCTGCAAGAGCGTGAAGAGCCGAATGATCGCAGAAAACTGGAACGGACAATCTGCGAGGGTCCTTTTCACTTCTGATGATCCCTTGAAAATCATGCATTTAACCAAAGCAGCGAGCATGTCTGATAAGACCGGAACGGACCTGCCTCAGGAGAGAACCGGAATATTGAGCTGGTATATCAGGAATTAAAACGACAACATGGGGGTGAGTATGCATTCCATACGCAAAATCAGCAAAGTCTGGAAAAGCAAGCCGACCGTCGAGGGAGCGGGTGTCCACCTGAAGCGGGCTTTCGGCTATTACCAGGTGCCTCAACTCGATCCTTTTCTCCTTCTCGACGATTTCCGTTCCAACTATCCGCCTGATTATCTGAAGGGCTTTCCATGGCACCCTCACCGTGGGATCGAGACCATTACCTATGTCCTTCAAGGGAAGGTCGAGCACGGGGACAGCATGGGAAACAAAGGGGTCATCGAATCGGGTGATGTGCAGTGGATGACCGCCGGCGGCGGCATCATTCACCAGGAAATGCCATTGGGAAGGGATGACGGTCTCATGTGGGGAACCCAGCTCTGGGCGAATCTCCCTGCTTCCCATAAAATGATGGAACCCCGCTACCAGGGTATCGTGTCCAGCCAGATTCCGGAAGTCGACCTGGAGGGAAACATAAAAGTGAAAATCATCTGCGGTGAAGTAGACGGGGTGAAGGGGCCGGTGCGGGATGTCGTTGTCGATCCGGAATACCTGGATGTTGCCATACCAGCGGGTAAGATTTTTTCCCATCGGATCAAGAGGGGATACACTGCCTTTGCCTATGTCATCGAGGGATCAGGCTATTTCGATCCGGAGCGGAGCGCATATTCACATGAAGTTGTCGGGGCAAATTATTTCGATTTCAAACGGCAGTGCGCCTGCACTGTCGAAGACCTCATTCTGTACGGCGATGGCGACGAAGTTGTCATTTCAACACAGGAGATACCGGTCCGTTTCCTTTTGGTATCGGGAAAACCGATCGGCGAACCGGTTGCCTGGTATGGCCCCATTGTCATGAACACGCAGGAAGAGCTGCGCATTGCTTTCGAGGAATACGAAAAAGGAACCTTCATTAAGCACAAATAGCTGACCGGGCATTCAGCATTGCATATGGAGAATTTAAAATAAATGTGTACCGGATTTCTGTTTGTTTATATCTTGCCCTGAAATGCGGTCGACTGATGGGAAAAGTCAATATTGCACATTGCCATTATTAAGCTTCCATCAAGAAATCCGTTTGTAACGGACTGTTTCATTGTCTCTATAAAATCAATGCCCGGAGCCAGCAACTAGATGTAAACTTTTGCGACACCTCCGATTGGGCAGAATCATTTGCAGTTACGGGCACCCAGGCTGGCATGAAAAAAAGGCGGCACATCAGTGCCGCCTTTCATACCCGCCGAATTAACCGGCAATTCTAAGCTTTCAGGCGACGTCTTCCATAAAAACCGAGACCAAACAGACCGGCACAGAGCAGAAGCAAGGTGGACGGCTCAGGAACCGGCGCGTTCTCATTAAAAGTAAAATTGTCCATGACAAAATGCTCTCCATCGCCTCCAAGGCCAGCCGGAACGCCTCCGAAAGAATTAAACACAAGTTTGTCAATGCCTAAAAAGCCGAGATTAAAATAAGTCGGCCCTGTGGTATCTACAGTCAATGTTGTATCATACTTCAAGAGATTTGCATCATAACCCTGTACGTGGATTGAAAGCCCGTTGTTCCACGCCGCGGTAAAATAAGCTCCGTTGAAATCGAACAGACTGTCACTCACTAAGGCCTGCTCAGCGTAAGCGTTATAAGCCACATTGGGACCTGAAACAGTACCTTTTACATAACCGCTATTTGGGAGTCCGTAAGTCTCACTGTTTAATGTCCACATATTATCCCAATTCAGACCTCCGTAGCCGCTCATAATAAAACCCTCGCCGATGTCGTCAAAGGTTAAAACCGTTGCAGACGAAGCGCCTGCAAATCCAAGAAGAGACATCACGACGATCAGTAGTGACATAACTTTCTTCATTAATTTCTCCTCCTTGCCAGAATAGATAGTACAACCTTGCCTGTGTCTATGCAAGTTATTTGCCTGTTAAATATTTTAATAATTGCAAATAGTTACGTTCAGGTATTGATATGCACCTCAATTTTTGTAAATTTATCCGACAGGAAAGTCCATAACACTGTAAAGCAGATCGGCAGTTTGGGATGATTTTCTGCACCCCGGGCACAGATGGTGTGGCCAAAATATAATGAAAAACAAAAAAACGGTGCATTCGCACCGCCCTTTTCTCAAACTGGCTACAGGTCGCCCTGATTTTCCATCCTCTCCTTCCGACAGCATCCAAGCGCAATTATTCCGCCTTTCACTCTTCTCCTTCTGGAAGGGTCTGCCACATCACTGCCAATCAGACCCGACAGGTGATCTGCTGCCCATTGCCCGGCACTATCGACTACGACACAATTACCGGCAGACTGTCCATGCACCAATTGGTTGGTATGATAAAAGGGGGCAGGTTCAGACTTTTTCGGGGACACCTGCGATTCAGGCGGAGTTTACAGTTATCTTACCAGTTTTCCCCGAGAATCTCGAAGTGGGCTTTGGGATGGATACAGGCCGGGCACAATTCCGGAGCCCTTTTCGTCTTGTTACAGATAGCCGCAGTTACGGCAGCGCCACACCATTTCGTCGTCTCGCTCAAAGACACGTCCGTTTTCAAGGTTTGATAAAAGATCGCGGAAGCGTTTTTCGTGCTGCTTTTCGGCTACCGAAATGGCGTTCCACGCTGCTGCGATTTCGGCGAAGCCCTCATCTTTGGCGACAGCGGCGAATTCCGGGTAGAGGTGGGTGTGCTCCTCGAGTTCACTCATGGCTGCAGCCAGCAGGTTTTCCGCTGTTGTGCCGGTTTTGCCTGCGGGGAAACAGGCGGTTATTTCAAACTCGCCACCTTCAAGAAATTTGAAAAATCTTTTGGCATGTTCTTTTTCCTGGCCGGCGGTCTCCTCGAAGATATCGGCAATCTGTACGAATCCTTACTTGCGGGCAATGGAGGAAAAATAGCTGTCGCGGTTGCGCGCCTGGCTCTCACCCGCGAACGATTTCAGCAAATTCTCTTCGGTTTTGCTTCCTTTCACACTTTTCATGTCGATACCTCCTGAAAGTATATGTTTTTCCCTGTCTCAGTAATTTGAAAATAACATCCATATAAAGGTGGATTTCAATGTGAATCATACCGGAACAAAATTGACTGTCATTTTCCTGCCACATGAAGTGATTGTTTGTCAGGGAAAGAGTCCTGTCTCATTATCGCAATGTGGATCAAAGATAAAAATGGACTTGACCGTTATTTTACTGGCTGTCCAGAACTTCACGGACCTTCTTCAATAGATCGTACTTTTGAAAAGGCTTCGTTATAAATTCCTCGCCTTGATCAAACACGCCTTTTTCGGACATCGTGTGAGCGGGATAACCGCTGATGAAAATCACTTTTATTCCGGGTTTCATCGTTCTGATTTCAGCCAGCATTTCCCTGCCGTTTTTTCCGGGCATTACCACATCGGACAAGACCAGGGAAATGCCATCATGTTGTCTGAACCGTTCCACCGCATCCATTCCGTTGTCGGCGACTATAACCTTGTAGCCGGCTCTTTCAAGGATTCTTTTCATATACATCCTGACAATTTCTTCATCTTCGGCAATCAGCAGCGTCTCGACACCATTTGTCGGCGGAGTCGATATTTTTGCTTCTTCCCCTGCGGCTTGACCTTCAATCAAAGGCAGGTAGATATTGAATGCCGTTCCCTTGCCGGGCACACTGCTGACCAGGATTGAACCGCCGTGCTGTTTGATGATACCGTGTGCTATGGACAACCCGAGTCCGGTTCCCTTGCCGACCTCCTTGGTGGTATAAAACGGTTCGAAAATATTTGCCAGCAACCCGGCGTCAATTCCCGTACCGGTATCAGCCACGGAAATCTGTGCGAATTTGCCGGGTTCGGGAAGATCGAACCGGGCTTCCGTTCCTTTTTTAACAACGACCCTTTGCGTGGTGATGGTTAAACGGCCTCCGAGGGGCATGGCATCACGGGCATTGGTCGCAAGGTTCATCAGTACCTGCTCGATCTGTCCGGGGTCAGCCTTGACCAGCAGGTTTTCACTTGAAAAGCAGGCACTGAAGATGATGTCCTCCCCGATGACCCTTTGAATTATATTGACAGTGTTAGCGATCAGGGTGTCGATGCGGACAGGTTTCGGGCTGATTACCTGCTTCCTGCTGAAGGCAAGGAGGCCCCTGGTAAGATCCGCTGCCCGATCAGAGGCTTTCATTACATTATCGATACTTTCCCGTGAGAGCCCGTCTTCCGCGGGAATTCTTTCCTGGAGTATCTGCCCGTAGCCGAAAATTGCCGTGAGAAGGTTATTGAACTCGTGGGCCACTCCTCCGGCAAGAATGCCTACTGATTCCATCTTCTGCGACTGCAGCAGTTGCTGTTCGAGCTTCTTGCGTTCGGTGATATCGGTCATGGAACCTGCAATCCGGTGAGCCCGCCCTTGTGAATCGCGCAGGCAGGCTCCACGGGTAAGAACCCACCGGTAGTCGCCATCCTTGTGCTGAAGCCGGTATTCGATCTCGAAGGAAGACTCCAGGCCTTCCTCATAGGCTCTTTCGGCATCAAATACCCTTTGGCAGTCTTCAGGGTGAACCCTGCTTTTCCATTCCGACAGATCATTTTGAATCTCGAAATATTCATATCCGAGTATACTTTTCCAACGTGATGAAAAATATACCTTTCCGGAGGTGAAATCGTAATCCCATATACCATCATTTACGCCGTGAACTGCCAGTACATATCTTTCTTCGCTTGTACTCAAAGCTGCCGCGGTTTTTTCCAGCTGCTCCGTCCGCTCCGCAACCCGATTTTCCAACTCATCATGGGCAAGGCGCAGTTCCTCCTCCATCCGTTTGCGTTCGGTGATGTCCCTGGCAAACGAAATCCCCATTTCTTTGTCGCCATAAGTCAGATAGTTTACCGTAACTTCCACGGGAAACTTTGTACCGTCTTTTCGCAGGTGAAGGGTTTCGAATGTCCTGGAACCTGTTGCCCGTACCTTTTTTCTGTGTTCCGGCCATATCTCGCGGGTGATGGTGGAATCGATGTCGAAAATGCTCAGGGAGACAAGTTCTCCGCGTGAGTAACCGAGACTGCGGCACATATGGTCATTGGCGTCCAGAATTTTCCCGTCCGCCGCGGTCAGGCAAATGGTAATCGATGCCTTGTCAATACAGAATTTGGTGAGGAGCAATTCCTCTTCCATAAGTTTGCGATTGGTAATGTCGGTTGCGAAGGCACAATTATATTCCCTGCCGTCGAAAACCATATAGTTGGCACGTATTTCAACAGGATACACACGACCGTCTTTCGCACGATGAAAGGACTCGAAGGTGACGGATCCGTTCTCCTGCAAATCACGCCAATGCCCGGCGAATACTTCGGGGGGAAAGTCGGGCCGATGTCCGGCACCGACATCTGCAGAAGCTCGTCGCGGGAATATCCCAAGGAACGACAGGCGGCATCATTGACGTAGAAGAAATGTCCATCCTCAGTCATCCAGAAAGCCTGGTCGATAGTCCGGTCGATTGTAAATTGAGTGAACCGCAGCGCCTCTTCGGTCAGTTTACGTTCGGTGATATCCCGGGCAATAACAGATGTCCCTGTAACCAGGCCTGTCATGTCGATGATCGGAGATATACTCAGGGAGACATGGATTTGCCTGCCTCCTTTCGTAATACGCACGGTTTCGAAGTGCTCGACACATTCTCTCCGCTCGATCTTTTCGAGAATCTGCTGGCCTTCATCATGGCGGTCGGCTGGGGACAGTATTGTGATATTCCTGCCGATAATCTCTCCGGAGGAGTAATCGAAAATTTTTTCTGCTCCTTTATTCCAGCTGGAGATAGTGCCATCTGTTGATGTGCCGACAATAGCATCCCCAGAGAAGGACACCATTTCATATGCAGTAGAAAGTTGCCTTTCTTTTTTTATGAGTTCCTCTATTAATTCGTTTTTGGTCATTTGGTTGTAAGGCGTCATTTGATATCCTCTTTGTTATCAGTGCCAATCTATGGCACTGTAATCATACAGAAAATCATTCAAAAACCCAACCATTTCATTAAATTACGATTTTCGCTTTGCCTGACCGGGCTTGATTTTCACTTGTAATGGTCTCGCGATGGTCGGTTTATACAGGGAGGGGCCTGAAGAGGAAAGGATGCTCTCCTGTCAGCCCATACCCCGATCTGAAAGACGGGAATAAATTTCAAGTCAGCCGTAAATCCTTGCTGGAGGGCATTTTGAAGCCGGATGTAAAGCGGCTTGCAGAGCGGTTTCGCGGAGGGTGCATATTTGCTTTTTTACGACCGTTGAATTATTATAGAAACAAAGGAAGGTGAAAAAGATAAAGTGTCTCCGCTCCCGTGATAAGTAAGTGAAGTTCAGCTGAAAAAATCGCGTATAGAACCTGCAAAGAAAGATTCATCGGAGACACTTCTAAAATTCAAATAACAAAAAGAGGTGGACTCTTTAAAAGGCCGGTAGAAATGCCGGTCTTTTTCCATTCTGCGTAATTGGTGTCCCTTGACTCTCCCTCGATATTGCCTGTCTGGATAATTATTTGAGATTCCTACTGTTAGAATCTGATATTATCTGCTTCCAAATGCATTCTTCAGAATTATTAAAGCTTTTCATGCTTCTTCATTCCGCTCCGGTTCGTACTTTCCCCGGTGAAGCGGCCGAATTGCTTTTCCATTTGCTCGATTTCACCTTCCTCGAAGAGACGAATGGTTCCGTATTCTCCCGTCATAACCACTGTGGCGAATGACCCTGCCGTCACGGATGCGGGTAACCGCCTCCGCCAGGACGGGAGATGCCCCGGCAATATCTTCAGGGGTGGTGTGGAGCAGCAGGTTGAATTCCGATCCGAAGCGTTCGATGAGTGCTGCGTAGTTCTGCAAAACCTTCTTTGACGCCGGGCCCACCCCGATAATCTCGCCCAGCACCTCCGGTAACGGCACCAGGCTGAAGGTTTGCGGTGCGTCGGGTCTGAAAACCGGTTCTTCCCGGTCCGCCAGATCAAGGATGCGGTGCAGCACCCCGACGGTGAGGGGCCTGCCGCAGGCCGGGCAACGTCCCCCGCTTCTACGGGTATCTTCCGGTTCCAGGCAGACCTTGCAGGAACGGTGACCGTCCAGATGGTATTTTCCCTCTTCGGGGAAAAACTCAACAGTGCCACGAAAGGTCTTGCGACTGTTGCCGTGTATGGCCTCGCGCAGGGAGAAATAATCGAAGCCGGTGGAAAACAGGTTCGCTTCCCGACCGAGGCGGGAGGGGGAATGACAGTCCGAATTGGAGATCAGGGCGAAGCGATCGAGGGCAGAGATCATGCGGTTCATGTCCGGATCTGAAGACAGGCCGGTCTCCAGGGCGAAGATATACGGGGTCAGGTCGCCGAAACATTCCTCGATATCGTCGAAACCGGATCTCGATCCGAACAGGGAGAACCAGGGGGTCCAGATGTGGGCCGGTACCAGAAAGCCCGCCGGAGCCTCTTCCAGTACGATCTCCAGCAGGTCGCGCGAGTCGAGCCCGAGGATCGGCCTCCCGTCCGATTCGATGTTGCCGATACCCGCCAGGCGAACTGAAATACGTTCGGCGGAGGCGAAATCAGGTACATAGATCAGGTTATGGACTTTGCGCACAGAACCGTGCCGCTTGTAAATGCAGGAAATTTCTGCGGAAAGTATGAAACGGACCTGGCCCGCGGAAGTGGTGAGTCCCGGAAGAGGGGGCGGAATGTTCTCTTCGACCAGCCGGAAAAAGCCCGGCTCGGCAGGGAGCAGGGTTTCTTTCAGGTTCGCGAGCCAGCCGGGGTGGGTGAAGTCTCCCGAAGCTATGACCTGGATGCCCTTGACACGCGCCCAGGCGAAGAGGCCGGGAAGGTCGCAGCTCCTGCTCGTGGCCCTGGAAAAGGGTGAGTGGACGTGCAGATCGGCTATATAGTCCATTTTGAAGCGGCTCCTTACGGAAGTCGGCGGATCAGGCGGTCGACACGTCCGCCTCCACGGCGAACCGCTTGATCTTGCGGGTGGTGGTCTTGGGAAACTCGTCTTCCCGGAGGGTGAACTTTTTAACCCGCTTGTAATCGGCAAGGGCCCGGCAGGCCGTCAGCACCTCGCCCCGTATCAGCGCCTCCACCTCGGATTCGGTCATGGGGCCGGTATCGCGGTTCCGTTCGTAATCGTCAAGTCTCTCCTGGGCCGGAAAAATGAGTGCATGGACCTCTTCGGAAACCGCATCGATCTTGTGGCCATATACCATCACCTCGGCAATGTACGGGCTTTTCATCAGCTCGATCTCCACTTCTTCAGGATAGACGTTTTTCCCGTTCGGAGTAACGATCACGTTTTTCACCCTGCCGCAGATGAAGAGAAAACCTTCGTCATCCAGGCGCCCCAGGTCTCCTGTATGATACCACCCGCCGGTCAGTGCTTCGTCCGTGGCATGGGGATTTCTGAAATAGCCCTGCATGACGTTGGGTCCCCTGACCAGAATCTCGCCGATCCCCTCTTCGTTTGCTCCCTCGATCTTCACCTCCACACCCTCAAGAATGGTGCCTACGGAACCGAGCCTGCTACTGCCGGGACACTCGGCTGCGATTACCGGAGAGGTTTCCGTTACCCCATACCCCTGGAAAATCCTGAAACCCAGGCGCATCAGTCCGGCGGCGATTTCAGGGTCGAGGGCGGCGCCCCCGCTTATAAACATGGTGTTTCCGGCAAAATTTCTTTTGACACGGGAGATGACCATCCGGCGGGCCAAAGGAACTGAAAACAGCAGATTCGAGATCGCTTTCCCCCTGATATTTTTCATGATCCGGTCGTAAAACAGGCGATAGACTGCAGGGACGCCGGTAAAGAAGGTGGGACGCACCTCCACCAGGTTCTCCCCCAGCTTTTTCACCGATTCGGCAAAGGAAACGGTGCCGCCGACCGAGAGGGGGAGGAGCAGGCCACACACCTGTTCGAAAACATGGTTGATGGGCAGAAAAGAAAGCGTGTGCATGGTGTTGTTGACATTGAATCGTGAGGCTGCGGCCCGAATGTTGGAAATGACGTTGCCATGGCTCAGGACCGCCCCCTTGGAACGGCCGGTTGTGCCCGAGGTATAGAGAATCAGGGCCGAATCGCAGGAGGTGTGAGAAGGGTCCGGTGCTTGCCCGGCTTCGCAGAACTTCTGGAAGGAAGTGAGCCTGCCGCTCCGGATAAGCTCTTTTCCGTCAGCGGGTAAGGGGGAAAGCGGGTTGATTCCATCTGTTTCCGGGAACAGCCCTGCTGTTCCGGCGGCACAACGCGCAACCCTGTCGGCAACGGCACGAAGCCGTTCCGCCTGTTCATTGGAAAGGGGGAGAGTTTCCAGAAGCACCTTCAATTCGTCTCTCACCTCGCAAAGAACCGCTGTTTCGGGAGACTGGGGTGAGGTACACGCGGTCGGGTCGTGAAGCAGAACAATCTTGTCCAGATGAGGCAGGTTGCCGGCCATTTCCAGGATAGAGTCCAGGTAGGCAAAGTCTGCGAAAATCGCGCGTGCTTCGCAATCCGCCAGTATGTGGCGCAATTCCGCGCTTTTTAGTTCTTTGTCAATGGGAACGACGATGCCGCCTGCCCTGAGCACTCCGAAATACGCCGCGACCCAGCGGGGCGATGACGGACCGATCAGTGCCGCCCGGCTGCCCGAACCGAAGCCCGACTTGTGCAATCCCGCAGCAATGCGTTCGCAGAGGGTGTGAAGTTCGCCGTATGAAAGGTCCTGCCATAACCCTGCCACTTTGCAGCGGAGGGCCGTTTCTCCGGGGTTCTTGTCGAGGTTTTCCCGCAGCAAGGCATCAATGGTCGTCATTGTCGATTATCTCCTGGTCAAATTCGTGAGCTGACAGAGAGCGATATATTAACCCAGGTATTGCCGGGTTCGCATCATCTATTTTTCAGATCACGCCGGGTAGATACGGGACCATAACGGGCAAACTTTCCGGGCTGCGTGTTAACTTCAGGACAGGCCGGCACTTTTGACATCCAGGTAAACCAACAAGCTTGTCAATTGCACCGGTCTTTCCCGTTGTCCTCATTCTTTCCGGTTGGCGGTTCTTCTGACCTGAAGCTGTCTGGACTGCTCAGATACCTGCATACCACTCATAACCCTGGTCTTCCCAATATCCCCCTTTTCCGCCCGCCAAGTTGGAAAAGTCTTCGACAAGTTCGATGCGCATTACATACTTCGCCATTTTGTAGCCGAGCTGCCGCTCCACACGCAAGCGAAGCGGGGCTCCGTTCCGTATTGGAAGCGGCTTGTCATTCAGCTCATAGGCGAGGATTGTCTGCGGATGGAATGCGTCGTCCAGGTCGATGCTTTCGTAATATGGGGATGTCCCATCGTCTTCCATGGGGTCTGCGCAGTGGAAAACGACATAACGTACGGCAGGTTTCGGACGTACCTCCTCCAGCAAAGCGCCGAAGCGCGCTCCCTTCCACTTACCTATTACGCTCCACCCCTCGACGCAGTCGTGACGCGTAATCTGGGTGCGGCTGGGAAGCGAATGGATGTCGGCAAGCGAAAACCTCATGGGACGTTCAACAAGGCCGCCCACTTCGAGGCGAAAGTCCGCAAAATCCTTGTTTGCCATCGCAATATATTCCGGATTGCGCGGCGTTGACGTTCCGTTGCTTCGAAACTGCGGTGACAGATCGGATTCCGTGAATTCCTGCGCCATGGCTCGACGCGGAACAACGAGTTTTTGCGCGATACGCGTCGCCTTTTCTCCGGAGTTCAGAACGCCGGTGAACCAGGTCGATTCCGACAACTTGTCGCAGCCGCTGAGTACGACAGCACAGGCGCCAGCGAAAGCGCGCGCGAGGAGACTCCGTCTCGTGAGCTTGAAATTGTTATTCATGTTTTCCTCCCCATGTGATGCGGTAGCGTCCCGTGATCATGGAACGAAGATTGTTCCAGAGTCCATTGACGACGACCTGGAACACATGAATGAGAGTGAAGGCCACCAGAGACCAGGCAACGATGAAGTGGATCGTCCGCACGGATTGCCGCCCGCCGAACAGATCTACCCATCCGGGCGGAAATGAGTCCATCATGGGTGACATCCCGAAACCGTTCAGGATGATCAGGGGGAGCAACAAAAAGATTACCGCAAGGTAGGCAATCTTCTGCAGTATGTTGTAGCTTCTGGCCGCATCGCCTGTGGGATGCCTGAAGCGCAGGTGATCGAGGATTGATCTTCCGGTTGACTGCCAATCTTTTCCGGTGGGAAAGAGTTCCCGCTTCAAATGTCCGCTGAAAATAGAGTAGCTGACATAGCAGATTCCGTTGACCACAAGCAACCAGGCGAAAAACAGGTGCCAGCGACGCGACATCGCCAACCATTGCATGCCGGGTATTGTCAGCCATGACGGGAAGCCGCGTGTCACTAACTGGCCCTCCCGGTTTTTCGAGACACCGAAGACTCCCGTTGTATTGAAGTCGTGACCGAAAATGCGTGTGATCCCGGCGACATTGTTGCCGTTCCTGTTTTGTCTGACCTGAATTTCAAGCAGGGGAGGGGCACCCGTATAAGATGATTTTCCCCAGTTCAGAATCGGGTAAGCATTGAAAATGCCGAAACCGCTCATCAGTAGTATGGTCAGCAGGATGAAGTTGATCCAGTGCATTATGCGCACGGGCAACGAATGCCGGTAATACATGTATCCATCGGAAACAGAATGTCTGGAATCGTTCATATGCACCCCCAGGGCTGGAGACCGCTAAAGTTGTGAACGGCATTTGAATTTATGAAGGATCAATTTAACCGGAATGTATGTGCCGGACATTGCAAGAATCTGTGTGGATAACAGTTCTGTATATTTATCGCAACTTACAATATCAACCAGATGATGTTTGTCAAGTTTTGCTTTCGTCTGGAACGGGCGCAAGTTACGGGAGCCGCTCTGCATGGTTCATAATACGGTTGTCTTTCCATGGGATTTTTCATTGCGGGTCGGCGGGATCAGGAAAAAAGGTGGCGCTTGAGAGATGGTTTGCGTGCCTGACCGGTCGATTGGGTGGCGCTGGTCCCGTTGCAGCCACTTCAATAATAGAAATTTGACTGTATTTGACTAAAAAGATGTTGACATCAAATGATTTGCATTCAAATAATATGAGTACAAAATTTAACCTTGATATTGATGCTGATTGTCAGATAACAGTTTTCCGGAGTGTGTTCGATGTGATTGGAATCACGCTTAAGTTTCAATGTCCTGGACAATTGAGTGAAATGAGGAAAAATGTCAGAATTCATACGTGCGACGGCGTTGCTGTTCATGCTGCTGAACCCATTCCTTTTGGTAGTGTATTTGATTGATGTATTTGACAAACTGCCTACTCCCGTTTTTCGCAAGGTGATCATAAGGGCAGCCATTATCAGCATCATCGTCTTCTCCTTTGCGGCCATTCTTGGAGATGTGCTGTTCAGAGACCTTCTTCAGGCCGAGTTTGCCTCGTTTCAGGTATTCGGAGGCATCGTTTTTCTGCTGATCGGTCTCAGGTTCGTATTTGAGGGAAACGCCGCGATACAGGGGCTGCGAGGGGAATCCCGGCACATTGCGGGCTCAATTGCCATGCCACTCATGATCGGACCCGGGACCATAGGAGCCAGCATAGTGGTGGGGAAACACCTCAGCCGTGTAAATGCGATCCTTTCCATCATGCTTGCAGTTCTGGCCAGCGTGAGCCTTATGATAATTTTGAAGTATATCCATGATTATGTTCGGCTGCGCAACGAAGAACTGGTCCAGCGATACATCGACATAGCTGGGCGCGTCACCGCTCTTGTTGTCGGGACATTCGCCATTGAGATGATCATGCGTGGTCTGGCCGCCTGGAAAGTCACTATCAGCCAGATGTGACAGCAACAGACGAAATATGATCCGTCATTGGCAAAAGGCATGGTAGTCGGCCCAGAACTCAAGACAAGACTGTTCTGTGACGATTTTACACAGTATTTTGATCCTGTGTTTTGAATAAAGCTCAATACCTCGAGTTTGTTTATTGTTCTCTGAAAGATATATGGTAGAATTTTTAAAAATAATACAGTTCTGAAAACCCGGAACCAACTTGATGAAGATACTTCAAAAAATCAAAGTGAGGAATTTTCTATGTTGATTCGTGTCCTGTATCAGAATGGCAAATATGACATGGTTAAGGATGTATTCCTGGGAAACTATATCGAGTCAGGCAAACTCTTGAAATTTAAGAGAAAAGACGGTTGGGCAACTGTTGGCGTTGACCCGGTGAGGGGAAAGGGAGGTCAATACCTCGGTCCGGACCGGAGAACGGTTGCATAAAAAAACAATAGGGACCGTTGATTTGCGGGAGAGAGGTAAATGCTTATAAACAGCAGTTTACTCTCTTATACATCATCAAGTTGATCGTTATGTTGTGAACTCCGGAGCTAAATGGGGAAAACTGCATATTTACCTGCCCGTGGATTACTCCCGGTTTTTTCTTCTCAGAGGATTCGTTCAGACTCCGTCCAAAACTTCACGTACCTTTCGCAGTAGAATGTCTTTTTGAAAAGGCTTCGTTATGAAGTCCATGCCTTCTTCGAATATTCCCTTTTCTTGCATGAAATTCTCCGTATATCCGCTGATGAAGACCGCTTTTGTTGAAGGATTGATCCTTTTCGCCTCATCGAGAATTTCTCTTCCGTTTTTTTTCGGCATTATTACATCGGAAAGAATGAGGGAAATATCTTCCCTGTATTTTCCGATTTTCTCAAGAGCCTCCTCTCCGTCGGCGGCGACTATGGTCTTGTAGCCTGCCTTTTCCAGGATATTTTTAATAAATGATCTGACTATTTCCTCGTCCTCCGCAACTAGAACCATTTCGTTTCCGCGGGAACAGGGCACGGTGGCGGCCAGGCCATTTTCTTCTCCCTGATGAGCGTCCATCAAGATCGGGAGATAAATGCTGAAGGTCGTTCCCTTGCCGGGGTTGCTGGTGACAAGTATTGAGCCATTGTGTTGTTTTATGGCGCCATAAATCATTGCCAGGCCGAGTCCGGTTCCCTTGCCGACCTCTTTGGTGGTGAAGAATGGTTCAAACACCCTGCCCAGGATTTTTCCTTCAATGCCCACGCCCGTATCCGAGACGGAAATGCGGGCATACTTTCCGGGTCTGGCAAGTTCGTATTGTCCCTCCGAGCCATCCCGTACATCAACCGCCTGAGTCGAAATATGCAGACGCCCTCCCCGGGGCATTGCATCGCGGGCGTTTGTCGCCAGGTTCATCAAAACCTGTTCGATCTGCCCGGTGTCAGCCATGACCTGAAGAGGCTCATCGGAAAAAGCCGTTTCCAGATCGATATCTTCACCGATTACCCTCCTGATCAATTTGTCCGTGCCGCGGATTATGGTGTCCACAAGCACCGGCTTCGGACAAATAGCCTGCTTCCTGCTGAACGCGAGGAGGCTTCTTGTCAGTTCGGTGGCGCGTTGCGCGGCCTTCAATACCTGTTCAATGCTTTCCCGCGAGAAATCGTCGGTTGAGGGGATACTTTCCTGCAGAAGTTGACCATAGCCGGAAATGGCGGTAAGGAGGTTATTGAAATCGTGGGCAACACCCCCGGCGAGCAGACCGATAGACTCCATTTTCTGTGCCTGAAGGAACTGCCGTTCCAGTCTCTTGCGTTCCGTCATGTCATGGACAATTCCCCGATGACCTAATACTTTTCCGTCTTCATCCCTCGTGACCGCCACTGAGAGATCAACAATGATTAACTCACCGTCCTTTCTCGTCATCGTCACTTCAAAATCATTTACAAAGCCGGAAATGTGCAGCTTCTGCCATAACCGTTCCCTGTCTTCCGGATTGCAGTAGAGATTTTCCGGATTCAGCGAAACCAGCTCCTCTTTCGTGTAACCGAAGAGTTCCGTACCCGCCCGGTTGATATCGAGAATCCATCCGTTTGGATCAGAAATCAAAATGGTGTCCTTTGATTCCTCGAAAAGGGTACGGTATTTTTTTTCCTGTTGCATTAAAGCCTGTACATCGGCCTTTTTGCGCTTCCAGTCGTGCCAGATCCACCAGGATGCCATAAGTGTTAACAGAAAAAAGATTGTGACCACTACTGACATTTTGACGACTTCAAGACGCCACTCGGCAAGGTAGTCTTTGGTGGCAAGGCCTACGGTGATATATAGGGGATAATCGGAAATCCGGCGGTAGGTGTAAGTCCGTTCTGTCTTGTCAATGGGGGCCAGGGTTTTATACGTACCGGTGTTCCGGCCCGAATTGATGAGTCCCCGGAGCCTGGCAGATACAGCCAGCCGGGCGATGTTGCCGGCTTTATGGGGATAGCGGGTAACTACTCCCGAATTTCCGTCACGCAATGTGATAGCTCCGTGTTTGCCGACATCGATGGAAGTGAAAAGCTTGAGAAAATGATCCAGTGGAATCACACCATAGACCACGCCGGCAAAAGTGCCATCAGGCCTGTTTACCCTCCTGGCAATTATCAGCACCCATTTTCCGATGATACGACTGATCAAAGGTTTGGATATGAATAAGCCCGCCTTTGGATTGTCGCGCATATGGGTGAAGTAATCACGGTCGGCAATGCTTTTCAGGTTGCCGTTCACAACTCCTTTACCGTAGACTATTTTACCCTCTGCATCAGCCATCCGCAGACCATCCAGTTCCGGGAGGCGTTCTGCCTGTCGATATAAATAAGTGTTCAGGTCCGGGCTGTCAATGCCGCCGCCGGCAATCTGCTTTTCGATCTCGTCCGAAGCCGTAAGAATAACCACATCGATCTTGTGAATGGAGCCGCCGATGTATTGTTCGAGCACCTGCGACAGATTCTGGGTCGTAACCGCGGCGTTCGCTTCAATCTGTTGTCTGTTCTTGAGAAGCGACAATCCGGCCAGGACGAAGACAAACAGATTGATCAGAATTACTCCGGCCGACAACCGTCTGATGAAGGTGGCCTGGGACACCGTTGAGTTTGAAGCCCTTGGGAAACCTTTCATAAAATAAACTCCTGAATACTTTTGCAACGGATTCTGCAGAGTCAGAATTGCAAATTACCGTTTCATCCGTCAGTCTTCTGAAAGTCGATACAACAGTGGCAAATTCCTGGAAAATCAAGTTTCCATTCTTGCTGATTCACCCTTAAATGCCAAAAAAAAACCGCCTGGTCTTAAAAAACTGACGCAAACGGCATTGTTATCAGCAATTGTAATTTATGACTCCCAACATTTAGGAACCCTGTAATAATGACATTGTAAGTTTCTTCCTCACCGCTTGCAGGCAAAAACCAATTAACCGGCGGTTCGACCTGGAATTTTATGGAAGTTAAAAATATCAGACTTTTCCGTAAATATCCACAATGAAGAAGATTAATTATTAATAAATAATTCCGTCAGAGGTTCGAATCGGTATCGACAAGCCCATGTCATTGCCATGAATCACAATCGCCAAATTGCTACCTGCATTTCTGTCCGGATCTCTTGACGTGAGCGGACTGACTTCCGGTGACGCTGCCCTCCTTCCGGGGGCCTGGCCTGCTGTTTCTCTGCAACACCGCGGTTTTATGGTTGTTTTTGCTCACTTTTTTTGCTCCGTCGGATCTTCCAGCCGACTGCACTTGACGTTCCGGCCGGGCGAATTCCAGATCCTTGCGTGGCGACGGTGCACTGTAGTCGAAATCTGCAAGGGTGCGGCGATCAAGTTGGGCACCCAGAGTCTTCTCGATGACGTGAACCATGACTGTGTCGTCGCTGGTCACCAGGGTGAACGCGTCGCCGCTTCGGGCGGCGCGGCCCGTCCGGCCGATGCGGTGGATGTATGCCTCGGCGGTATCGGGAATGTCATAGTTGATAACATGGGATACCTGTGATACGTCGATACCACGTGCCGCGATGTCGGTCGCCACTAGGATCTGGAAGGAACCGTCGCGGAAGCCATCCAGTGCCATCTGGCGACGGTTTTGGGAAAGGTTGCCCTGCAGTGAGGTTGCCCGGTAACCGGACTTTCCCAGTTGCTCTCCCAGACGTTTTGCGCGGTGTTTGGTTCGAGTGAACACCAGTACCGATCCGGTGTCCGTGTGGTGCAAAAGCTCCAGGAGCAGTGCAGTTTTGAGATGCTGCTCGACCGGATAAAGGGCATGGCTGACCGTGGCCGCCGGAGCAGTGGAGTCTGTCTGCACCGTGACAGGCTCCCGCAGGATGTCGTGGGCCAGCTTGCTGATATCAGCCGGCATGGTGGCTGAAAAGAGAAGTGTTTGCCGTTTGTCGGGAATATGCTTCAGAATCCGCCGGATGGCGGGCAGAAATCCCATGTCGAACATCTGGTCGGCCTCGTCCAGAACCAGTGTTTTCACTTGGGAGAGGTTGATGGTTCCCTGCGATATATGGTCCAGGAGCCGCCCCGGGCAAGCTACGACGATGTCAACGCCCCCTTTGAGCTTCTGTATCTGGGGATTGATATTTACTCCGCCATAGATGGTTATGCTTTTAATACGGGTCTCTCTTCCCAGGGAACCTATGGCCTCGTTGATCTGTTCGGCCAGTTCCCGGGTAGGGGCAATAATAAGTGTGCGGAGGATTCCCCGCTCCCCTTGCATAAGTTTATGCAGTATGGGCAGAACAAAAGCGGCGGTCTTGCCGGTTCCGGTCTGGGCCAGACCCATGACATCGTGTCCTTCCAGGACCCTTGGAATGGCCTGTGACTGGATTGGTGTCGGGACTGTATAGCCAGCCGTCGCGACGGCTGATGCGATGTGGGGGTGAAACTGGAATGTTTGGAAATTCATGCTGCTCCTCTGTATGTTCGCCGAAACAAAAAAAGCCCCGGTTCATTCCGGGGCTTACGATAAAGTGTTATCAGGATGCGGCGGTTTATGATTTCTAACCCTAACAGGTTAGGGTTGGTTGTGTCAAGCAGCTAATCTGCAGGACTTATACAATCGACTAACGTTCCCGTCAGTGACTTCGCGCTGCCTTAATAATGTCGCTATGCAGTGCCATCCATAAACTCAAAAAAAACCCATAAATTCAGGCGAATGTGATAATGTTGATTTCTGCATTGCTGTTAACTTCTAAACAAGAGGAAAAAATATACATGGCAATTGAATGGTATCCCGGGCATATGGGCAAATCCCACCAGGAGATTTCCGAATTGATCCGGAAGACCGATGTTATTATAGAGGTCCTTGACGCCCGGTTGCCAGATTCCAGTTCCAATCACCTGCTGGAAGAATTGCGCCGGAACAAGCCCTGTATCAAGGTGATGAACAAGAACGATCTGGCAGACCCGGCCGTCACCAAAGCATGGGTCCGCGAGTTTGAAAAACGGAACGGAGTTCGTGCCCTGCCGCTGTCGGCCAGGCAACGCCGCGAGGTTAGCCGTTTGACCGGGCTCTGCCGGCAGCTTGCGCCCACCCGTGGCAAACCGGGCAGATCGTTGCGCGCGATGGTAGTCGGAATACCCAATGTCGGCAAATCGACATTAATCAATTCTCTGGCGGGAAAGTGCATGGCAAAGGTCGGTGACAAGCCGGCCATAACCACCTGCACCCAGCAGATAGATTTGCGTAACGGCATAGTGCTCTCCGATACGCCGGGCCTGCTATGGCCCGATATGAGTGATCAGACTGCGGCCTATCGACTGGCCGCAAGTGGCGCCATCGGTGCCGGTGCCATCGATTCCGCAGATGTGGGGTTGTTTGCGGCAGAGTTCATGATGCGACGTTATCCTGAACAGCTGAAAAACCGCTATAAATTCAACACTATGCCGGAAAACTCCACAGCCGCTCTCGAAGAGATCGGTCGCCGTCTCGGCTGCCTGGTCTCAGGCGGGGAGATAGACGTGCAGCGGGCAGGCGAGGCATTTCTTCGGGAACTCAGGGCCGGGAAAATCGGCAGGATCAGTTTTGAAGAGCCGGCTGTTCATTCCGGCGATTCCAGCGGTGCTGAAGAGTAATTTTGGCGGGATAAGACTGGAGAAGTCAATGTAATCAGGGTGTCTGGCTACCGTCCGGATATTGCCTGTCAGCCAGTTCGGCAAGAAATTACAGAGTCTGTTCTTCATCAGGGGACTGCTCCGGATTCTCCTCAGGTTGTGTGCTGTTTTTATCCACTTTGCGTTTCATTTTTTCTTCATTCTTTTTTTTCTTTTCAAGTTCTTTCTGCCGCTTCTGAAATTTAAAATTAGGTTTTGCCATGTTCGCTCCTTTTGGAACATAAACCCAGAAGATTTACCAAACAAAAAAGCCCCGGAATACCGGGGCTTTTTTGTTGCTGAGAGATCTTGTTCAGATTCTTCTTACGTTCGCGGCCTGAAGCCCTTTCGGACCCTTGGTAACTTCAAACGTTACTCTATCGCCTTCAACAAGGGATTTAAATCCGTCGCCGGCGATTGCGGAGAAATGACAAAAAACATCTTCGCCATTTTCCTGCTCAAGAAAACCAAAACCCTTGCTGTCATTAAACCATTTTACTGTTCCATTTACCATGTGCTTACTTTCTCCTGATCCTTCTCTGTTAGTTTTAGCCGGAATAATTTCCGGATTTGTCCACCGTAACAGCTTTATACATTTGAAGTCAAGCATTTAAATGCAAATTGTTTTATCGAAATTGTCAAAATAATTTATATGACCGTTTTTGCAGTAGTTTTAACCCAAAAAATAAACCCGAGATTTAATCAGTAGAATTATAAATGTTGTTATAAAAGAATAAATACGACAATAACAACATTGCAAGCAGGAAATATTATTTAAATAATGCTTTCTTGCTATTACTTGCAAATTGCAGTAGTATAAACAAAATGTAATTTATAGAATCAATATTTAAAAGGAGCACTACGAATATAAAGTACAAATTCCTTCAGTTCTAACAAAAAGGCAGGAACCAATGACAATTAAAGTCGGAAATATTGTATGTCACACAGGAGCCACTGAATGGGGTGTCGGCAAAGTGCTGGAAGTTACAACCGCCATGGCGACTATTCATTTTAGTGACGGCAAAAACCGGAAAATCGCTGTATCTCATTTTTCTTCCCTCCAACCAGGGTCGGCAAATTCTTACCTGCCTCAATCCGAAGCCGCGCCTGCTGCGAAAAATATTCGAGCTCCCAAGACAACCAGAAAGAAGAAATGATTCCTGTCTGAAGCAGAACCGGAAAATGCTTTAGCCATATTTATCTTATATCTTGTATTTCATTCCCTTTAGCCTCCATTGAAATGACTGACCTGGGTCTTTTGACTTCGAATAGACGTACGTCTCTGATCTGTTAGGTATTCAATTAGGTCATCGAGAAAATAATTTGCGTCATTTCATCACTTCACCTGCAGGTTCTCCCGGTGCAAACCTTGCCTTTGTCGTTCAACTTTTGGAGCCGGTTAACTTTTATGCGGAAAAAATTTTTCAATGTCTGGATTATTTTTATCCAGGTGCTACAATAATTATACGGAGGACAAGTAATTACCCGTAAAAGGAGGGCGATTCTATCGAAGAAACTCCACCAGGCAGGAAAATACAATAGAATGGAATATGGATCCGGCGGTTACTCGAACCGGAAAAACCCTTGAAAAGGGATTCTATGAATCAAACATAACAGAAGCCCGCTGAATATGTGGCGGGCTTTTCATTTGTGAAGCAATCATCTCATTTGGTAAGAATAACAGGACTGTGGCGACCATGACATCATTGATGCAGTTCAGATTCGCCTGACTGCAGATTTGTATAAAGTCTGGAATATGTGCGAATCTTTCAATGAAAGAAGCTTGAAAGCTTGACTTTTATTGTTAAGTTGTTATGGTTGACCTGTGGTGACGCGGGGGTGTTCCCGGGTAAATTTAAAACTGTCAGGAGAAAGTAAGAAAATGGTAAAAGGAAAAGTAAAGTGGTTCAACGACGCAAAGGGGTTTGGTTTTATCGAACAGGATAATGGCGACGATGTTTTTTGTCATTTTTCCGCTATAACCGGTGAAGGATTCAAGTCCCTGCAAGAAGGGGATGATGTTGAATTCGACGTGGTCCAGGGGCCGAAAGGACTTCAGGCTGCAAACGTAAGAAAAAATTAAGCTAATTGAACATATGTAAAATTGAGCCCCTGTGTTTCAGGGGCTTTTTTCATATGCAGAATTACCTGCCTCAAAAATCTGGAAATGTCAGGAAAACCGGTAGGAATATTTACCGGCAGACAACAATATTTGCGGTTCCTGAAATTAAGTCAAAAACTATTTTAACCTTTCTTTCCCTTAACTGTTGATGTACCTGCTCAATTTTTTCATCCAGAGTATAGCCTGAATCACTCAGGTCCGACCATTCCCTCGTTACAAATTCTTCGATCAAATTCCTCAGGGTGTCCGGATTTAATTGATTGTATGGGACATCAATTCCTTCTTCTTGATGCTTGTTTTGATCGTTATGAACCAACTTTCACCTCAAATATATACCAGACTGGGAACCGGCGGGATTTCCGAATGAATAGCTCACTTTTGAAGTTTCGGGTGGGATAGATTCAAAACAGCATACTTAAAGCTAGCCGCATTGAGGAAGTTTGTATACTTTGAGAAATTCTTCGAACTCTACCACCTGCAACGGCGGGCTGAAATAATAACCCTGCATCTTTCCACAGCCCTTTTCAAGCAACACTTCCATCTGCTCCATTGTTTCCACACCTTCGGCAACAGTATCAAGCTTCAGGCTCTTGGCCATCGCTATGATGGCGGATGTGATCGCTGCACTGTCGGGGTCGGTCAGGATATCCTTTACGAAAGATCGGTCGATCTTCAAAGTATCGAGCGGAAAACGTTTCAGGTAACTCAATGATGAATAACCGGTTCCGAAATCATCGATGGAAAGCTGGATTCCTCTTTCCTTCAGGCCATGCAGAATGGAGATGGTGTCCGAGTCATTGTTCATCAGAACCCCTTCCGTAATCTCCAGTTCGAGAAAATTCGGATCCATACGTGCATTACTTGCAACCCTGTCAATTGTTTCGAGTAATTTCTTTTTCCTGAAATTGCGTCCGGATATATTAACCGACAATTTGAATGTGGGAAAACCGCTTTCCTGCCACGCCTTGGCCTGTTTGCCGACATTATGCAGCACCCATTCGTCTATTTCCGTTATCAAGCCGGTTTCTTCAGCCAGTGGTATGAATTTGGCCGGCGGCAGACTTCCGAGATCAGGGTGTTGCCATCTGACCAGAACTTCCACACAGAATATGTCCTTTTTCTTCAGGTCTACCATGGGCTGAAAGCAGAGAAACAACTCGTCACGCAAAATTGCCTTGCGTAACTGGTTCTCCAGTACGAGATGATTCATGGCGGCATTGTTCATTGAATCCGAATAAAACTGGAAATTGTTTCTTCCGGTTTCTTTCGCATGATACATCGCAATGTCAGCATGTTTTATAATATCGTCCAGGTTGTCACCATCCGTGGGGTATACACTGATGCCAATGCTCGGAGTTACAGAAATTTCGTTGCCCTGAATAATACAAGGCCTGGATAGCGTGTCAGTTATTCTCTGCGCAACCTTTGCCGCGCCAAAATAATCATGGATGTTTTCCAGCAGAACCAGGAACTCATCCCCTGCAAAACGGGCAATTTTAGTATCCAGATCCTCGCTTATACCCTCAAAGGTGTCCCTGGAAACGTAGTCACCCTCACGAACGCAATTTCTGAGGCGCTCGGCCACCTGTTTCAAGAGCTCGTCACCCATGGTATGGCCGAGCGTATCATTGATTTGCTTGAATCGGTCGAGATCTATGAAGAGGACGGCCATAATGCGGTTGGCCCGTTCGGCAAGAGCTATGGCATGGTTGAAATAGTCTTTAAACAGTGTCCGGTTGGGAAGATTGGTGAGGCTGTCGTAGTAGGCAAGGCGTCTGATTTTCTTTTCGGTCTGCTTTCGTTCGGTAATATCCTGAATATATCCCACTGCCCAGACCGGCTGTCCGGTTTCATTCTTGTTTATCTGGGCCTCCACATGAATATAACGCTCTCCACCGTTGGGACTCGTAATTCGCTGGTCAATATTGAAACTTTTTCCATCAGCAATAATATCCCTTAAAGACTGCTCAAAAGCAGCGTTGTCGTACGGATTAGCGTATCGCCTGAAATGTTCGCTGGATATTCTGGCTCCGATCGGTTCCATTCCCAGAAGCCGATATGCTTCCTCAGACCAGAACATTTCTCCGGTCAGGATATTGTGTTCCCAGCTTCCTATCTTTGCAATACGCTGTGCTTCCGAAAGCCGTGCTTCGCTTAGCCGCAGGCTTTCAAATGCCCTGCTCGAGCGAAGGATGTATAGAACACGGTGGCTGAGAACATCCATATTGACAGGTTTTGAAATGATGTCCGTAGCACCGGCGTTATAAGCATTTTTTACCGATTTGATATCATCGACACCCCCCATCATTATTACCGGTGTCGTAAACCCTTCGGACAGATTGCGAATACCTTCGCAGATGGAAAAGCCGTCCATTCCGGGCATTGAGACTTCCAGCATGACTATATCCGGTCTCAACCTCTGGAAGGCGGAAATGACCATATTCGCATTACAGATTTCTTCCACCGCAAAGCCGGCCTGTCTCAGGGTTTCCCCAATCTGGAAGCTGCTGGACAAGTCATTATCTGCAATAAGAACCAGAGGGCAATCCCTGTATTCAGCTCGCGGCGCGCAATTTTCCTTCATTTGCATCAATTTTCTTTCTTCTCTCAGCAGGTGTGAACTTCAGCTTCATATCAGGCGTGGTTCTCCACCGGAACAGTCCAGGATAAAGTCTGATATTCACAAAATGCATCTCTACATACAATAATTGGAAACGGCATGTAATTCTCCCCCGTCATCGCCGAATAATAACCGAAGTGGGGTAGAATTACATGCCGGATAACAGAAAACTGGCTAATCCTCCTTCAGGATGTATCCGAGACCCCTGACAGTATGGATGAGTTTTTTGTCAGAATCCCTGTCCACTTTCTTGCGAAGATAGTTTACATAAACATCGATAATGTTGGTAAAGGCATCAAAGACAGTATCCTCCCAGACATTTTCAGCAATTGTAGTTCTGGTAACGACCTGGTTCGGATTACGCATAAAGAACTCAAGCAGGCCATATTCTTTGGCGGTGAGATCAATCTCTTTATCCTTGCGCCATACCTTGTGTGTTACCGGGTCAAGACGCAGGTCCGCGAATCGGATCTCCGCTCCTCTGTCCAGTTCGGTCCGGCGCAGCATTGCCCTGACCCTGGCAAGCAGCTCGGCAAAGGCAAAAGGCTTGGTCAGGTAATCATCAGAGCCGGAATTAAGCCCGGCGATGATGTCTTCCAGCGAATCCTTGGCTGTTAATATCAGTACTGGGACCATCATCTTCCTTGACCGCAATTCCTTGACAATGCTCAATCCGTCCCTCTTGGGAAGCATCAGGTCGAGAATGAGCAGTCTATATGAACCCTCAAGGGCCATTTGCAGTCCGTTTTCTCCATCATTGGCGATATCCACTTCGAATTTCTCTTCTTCAAGTCCGCGTTTGATAAAGCTTGCAACTTTCTTTTCGTCTTCGACTACCAGAATTTTCATTTTGATCCTCGCATGTTTAATTAATAATCAGATATTACCACGAAAATTTTACTAAGTAAAAAACAGAATTCGGGTTGCGCGGTTTTTGCCGTTGTTTAATGATAAACCCATCCTGTCAACATGCCGGGTCCCTGATGCCAAATGCTTTAAAACCCTCACCATTTCCTTCAATTTAATTTTACTGGCGCTGCCTGTATCTTGTAAAATTCGGGTTACCGCCAGGGTCCCGCTTTCCGCTCACCGGGGTTACCGCATCTGATCTCAAAAATTTTGCATTGCACCCGATTTGACAGGCTGAAAGTGTGTATACTGAATTTATCGGATTTAAAAGAAAAAAATTCAGTATTTTCTGCAAAAAGTTATTTTATTTACGAGGTCCGGATACCTTATTCTTCAATCAAAATCCTGTTCAAGCCATTGTTGAATCAGTTTCCGTCTTTTTCATTCCACATCGGATTTTTCCGGTCATCGGGGTGGAGTTTTTTGATTTCCCGGGGATAGACATGCCAAAAGGACTTGTCAATCGCGCCTTCTGCATAACTGTCTTTCCGGTCATGGGCAAACGGACACCACCAGTTTTCCACTATTTTTACCAGGTACGTGGCGTACCTGAACAAAGCTACACTCAGTGGACAATAAAGCTTGCAGTTGAAGACCCAAAAGAGCCTGTAATGTGCAATATGGAACCGGGATATGTTCAATGTCGGCTGGGCCTTGTTTCCGTACCTGTGAGAAATCCATGATGGTACGAATTCCGAATATGATTTGATTTTCATCCCACCGACATAGGTCAGGTGAGTTTTGATGAGGAAGACTCCCATGGCCACAAATGGTATCGTAGTGATAATTGGCAGGTAAATAAGAGGGACTCCGACTATTACTTTCCACAGCGGTTGCTTTACATAGTTGCAGCCTATTATGACCCTATTCATACTTCCCCTTTTTTTCACTCCCGTCAGATTTCCCCGCCATAACTTGGCAGGTCCTGATGCCGGGGTAGACTTCGCGGATTTTATTTCCATTATTTATGGTCATATTCTCTGTCTGTTTTGAGCATGTAATCCTTGCAATTGTTTTCTTTCGCCGGCTCTGGTTTTTTGCATGTTTTTTTCGAAATGCAGAAAGAGCATAGTTTGTTTTCAGTCATCAGGTTGATCCTTTTCAATGTGGTGGTCACCGGAGCCACTTTTTGTTGCCGAACAGACAAAAAAACCCGGAGACCTTCAAAGTCTCCGGGTTTCATTGACTCCAGAAATTCTTTTTCTTTTCTAACTATACCATAATAGTTTGGCCAGTCTGTATAAAATTACTCAAGACCGGTTTTGATTCCCTATTCCCGCCGCTGTCAGCCATAGCGGTCCAAAAAGGCTTATACGGTGATGATTGGCAAACCAGATACTTCTGGAAGTCGCGCACATGACCTCACAGCATCCCCACAATTGCGCCAGTCATCAATGATGCAAGTACTCCCGCAACCAGGGCCTTTACGCCCATGGCAACTATCTCGTCCCTTCGCTCGGGACAGAGCGAACCGAGTCCGCCGATGAGGATGCCCAGGCTGCCGATGTTGGCGAAGCTGCACATGGCATAGGTCATGATAATCCGGCTCTTGGCTCCGAGCGCGGCCTGGGGCAGCCTGGACAAATCGATGTAGGCCAGAAATTCGTTGAGCACCACCTTGGTGCCCATCAGTGCTCCGGCGGTGTGTGCTTCCTGCCACGGTACCCCTATGAGCCAGACTACCGGAGCCATGAGCACTCCCAGGATGCGCTCCAGGGTCAGCGGTGCGCCGTATATATCCGGCAGCTGACCGAGCCCTATGTTAAACAATTTCACCAGAGCGACAAAAACGATCAGGATGGCCACGATGTTGAAAAGAAGCTGCAGGCCGTCCCAGGTTCCCCTGGTCAGGGCATCCATGGCGCTCGAGGCTTCATAGGATGAGATCTCGCCGCCGAGGGTCTGCGGTTCCGTTTCCGGGACCATGACGGATGCCAGGACCAGCGCCGCCGGAGCATGGATGATGGAAGCGGTCAAAATATGGCCGAAGGCATCGGGAATGACTCCCTGCAGGACCGTAGCATAGAGAACCAGCATGGTCCCGGCAATGCAGGAGAGGCCGGTGGCCATCATGGCGAAAAGTTCGCTGCGGGTCATTTTGCACAGGTAGGGGCGGATGAGGAGAGGCGATTCGATCATGCCCAGAAAAATGCAACCGGAAGAGACGACACCCAGGGCCCCGCCGATGCCCATGGTCTTGCGCAGCACCCAGGAAAAAGCCTGCACCACTCTGGGCAGGATCCGCCAGTAATAGAGCATCGCAGTGAGAGCTCCGATGACCAGCACCAGCGGCAAAGCCTGAAAGGCCAGGGAGAACGAACCTCCCGGTCTGGTCTCGACAAACGGCAGTGGCCCTCCGCCCAGATAGCCGAACACAAAAGATGTCCCGGCTTGGGTTGCGTCCTGGAATGATGTGACAACGGAATTGAGACCTAGAAAAATATCCCGGAACAGCGGCGCCTTCAACATGAGCACGGCGATTGTCGCCTGTAAGGCAAATCCAGCCAGTGCAGTTCTCCAGGGAAAGGCGCGTCGGTTCTCACTCAGGAGCCAGGCCACGGCCAATAATAAAGCGATACCCAATACGCCATGCAACATACGTTACTCCTCCGGCACACGGATAAAAATCTGTCGAGACTGTATTTCCCGGTGAATTTGGGGGAGCAGGATATCATCCCGGGAGAAAGAACGTCAAGAGCAGGATGTTAGCTGTTGTTGACAGGGCCGGATTCTGAACTTCCCCGTCACAGCGGTTATCCCAGAACTGCAGTTGGAGATGCCCGCAGTAAGCAACTCAGGCCTGTTTCGTCGCTGCTCTTGGCGAAATGGAGTGTGGACAGCCGATATTGTCTGAACCCGAAGGGTGAGTTTATCGGCTGTAGCGAAATGAGCTTGGACAGCATAAACAGGTCTCCGGAGCGAACGGAGGATGCCTGCAACTGCCGAATAGGGTTATAGCATTTCCAGGTTTCGAACATACCGTCAAATGCAGTGTCTGACATGCTCTAACATTGCTTTATTGAATCCGACGCGATATTATCTATGCCTGCTCGCGCTGCTTGAAACGGCAAGATCTGACTGTTAATGGGTGCCTTGATCTGACAAATGAACATCTGATATGGTAAGGCACATGTGGCAAACGAATGGTTTCACAAGGTTATCCGCGGATGCGGTTGAACAAACTAAATGGCCGGTTGGGCGGGGCGGTTTGTGGATCCGCGCGGGATCATATCCTGCACAACCTTGCCCAGCTCGGAGATATTATAGGGTTTTATAACAACGCCGCTGAAACCGTATTGCCGGTAATTGGCAAGAATCGGGTCGTTGTTGTAGCCGCTGGAGACGATCCCCTTTACTTCGTGATTGATCTCCAGCAGTTTCTCCATCGTTTCCCTCCCTCCCATGCCGCCCGGTACGGTCAAATCCATAATAACCAGATCAAAAGGCTCATCATTGTTCATGGCTTTCCGATACAACGCTATCGCCTGGTTGCCGTCAGCGCAAAGTTCCACCCTGTACCCGAGATGCCCCAGAATTTCCTTTGCCACTTCCCTTATGATTTCATCGTCATCCATAACGAGAATATTGCCGTATCCCGAAAGATGTTTTTCCTCCTCGGCTATTGTTCCCGTCAGCTTTTTCCCGGAAGCCGGAAGATAGACATGGATTGTCGTGCCCGAGCCGATTTTGGATTCGACGAAGATATGACCATCGTGTTTTTTGATGATGGAATGGACCGTGGCAAGGCCGAGTCCGCTGCCTTTCTGCTTGGTGGTGAAATACGGGTCGAAAATTTTCGCCAGATATTCTTCCGGAATTCCTATCCCACGGTCTTCAATTGAAAACTTGACATAGTGCCCCTCGTTCAAAGTCACGACATCATCCGGTCCTGCCGTCAGATTTTCAACACTTATTCTGATTATTCCCCCATCCGGCATGGCCTGGTCGGCATTGATGAGAAGATTGTTGACCACCTGGCCTATCTGTCCGACATCGACTTCGACGGGCCAGATACCGTCAGGGATCGCCAATTCGCACCTGACGTTCGAGCCCCGCAGAACAAAAGAAGATGAATCCATCAGGATCTTTTCAATGGATGCAATCTTTTTGACCGGATCGCCGCCTTTGGAAAAGGTCAACAACTGCTGGGTCAATTCCTTGGCCCGGCCGGAAGCCTTTTCAGCCTCCTCCAGCCTAGTGAATACTTTCTCTTCAGGATTAACGAAAATCTTCGCAAGCGATATGTTTGCGATTATTCCGGTAAGCAGATTGTTGAAATCATGTGCTATCCCTCCGGCAAAGACGCCGAGGGATTCAAGTTTCTGATTTTTGACAAGTTGGGAGAACAATACCTCCTGTTCGGTAATGTCCTGTGTGGTCCCGTAAAGAATGATTTCTCCGGGGGTGCTCCCGTTTTCGCAACAGCACGATTCTTTTAACCATCGAACCTGACCGGACTTGGTAATTATCCTGAATTTTGCCGTGCCTCTTGCACCCGGGAAATATCCCATGAGTTTGGAACTTATAAGCTCGAAGTCATCGGGATGGACGATTTTCAGCCAGCAGCCCATTTCAAGAATTTCTTCCTGTGAAAAGCCGGTTATGGGCTCGACAGCCCCGGCCATCCACTGGATCCGGTATGGTTGGTTCTCCGCATGGGAACATTTGAAGACATAATCGGATGTAAGAGAGGTAAATATTCGATAGCGTTCCTCATTTTCCTTGAGAGACTGCTCGGCCAGTTTTCGATCGGTGATATCCTCCACGACTTCGATGACAGCGGAAACGGAACCGTCCTCCGACAGCACGGGGGCGGTGGTTATTTTAAAATGACGCATCCCGGCCTCTGTTGGCATTTCGTTGACGATCACATGGTTTTTTCCGTCCTGCAATGTTTTGATTGTCGGACAAAACGGGCAGACCTCGTCCCGGGGAGGAATGCTAAAGCTCTTGTAGCAGACGGGGCGCTCGCTGACATCAATATCGGGGAACAGCTTCTTCATGACCCTGTTCAGGAAAACAACTTCCATGTCCGGACTGATCACCGATATGCCGATGCCAATGTGGTTGAAAATGGAGGAATATATTTCTTCGTTGGCAATAAGTTTTTCCTCGGCCTGTCGGCGCAATGACTTCTCCATGCCGAGCAATTCATTTTTTTTGGCGACTTCCGACGTAAGTTCCTGTACACGTTTTTCAAGCTCGTTGATCCGATCACCGGGCTCTTTTTCCGCCTGCACCTGTTCCGATATGAGCTCCACCCCGCCTCCTCTTGTATTTGTCGAGTGATTTTGCACTATCGCTTATCGTTTTCTGGAATTTAGCCGATTGAAACAATCCTGATAAAATTTTTATTGGGCGTTATTCTAATCTTTTGCCGGCTTCCGGTAAAGACTTGAATCCGTATCAGGCAAAAAAAGGCCGGATCCTTGATCGGATGCGGCCTTTTTAAGTCATTACTCCCGGGTCGATACGCCCGGAAACATATTTACCGGTATTTTATTACTTTACTCAGCCTTCGAGAGCTTCCTGGCGATCGTCGCCACATGGGTCCCCTGGTAACGGGCGCCTGCAAGCTCGTTTTCGCTCGGGCTCCGCGAACCGTCCGTTCCGGCGATGGTCGAAGCACCATAGGGAGAGCAACCGGTGATCTGGCTGTTGTCCATTTGTCCGGCAAACGCGTAGGGCAGACCTACAACCACCATTCCCTGGTGGAGCAATGTTATGTGGAAGCTCAAAATGGTGGACTCCTGGCCGCCGTGCTGGGTAGCGGAACTCGCGAAAACGCTCCCCACCTTGCCCACCAGGGAACCTTTCAGCCAGAGCTGCCCGGTCGAATCAAGGAACTGGCGCATCTGTCCGCACATGTTCCCGAATCGGGTCGGGGTGCCGAATATTATGGCATCGGCGGAAGCCAGCTCTTCCGGATGAACCAGCGGAATGTGCGCCATCGCCTTTTGGGCATCGAGCGCGCCCATTTTTTCGAGAACCTCTCCGGGCAGGGTTTCGGGGACCCTCCGGAGGACGACCTCGCAGCCGGGAATTTCCCGGACACCTTCGGCAACGGCCTCCGCCATTTTGAAGATGTGGCCGTACATGCTGTAAAATACGATGAGAACTCTTGTCATGACTGCCTCCTAATTTTGATTTATGATAATCCGCCCACAAGAAACGAGCGCATCGAAACCGAACGGTTTTGAAACATTTCACAGATGAAGCTGAGCGATTCCCCCTCTTCCCGCAGAGCGGCGGCGTAAAGGAGGGGAAGGTAGTGGTCCGCGGTGGGCACGGAGTAACGGGCCGCTTCCCCCGATCGCCCGTAATTTATCAGCGCATCGATGTCGCTGGAAACCAATGCCTCTCTGATCATAGTGTCGAATTCGACGCCTCGCGGTTCCGGTTGAGCGTCCATATTATTGAAATCCGCGTCCCCGATGTTGTGGACTATATTCCCGCTTCCCAAGGATCAGGACCCCTTCGTCACGTAAGGGAGTAAGTTTTCGCGCAAGTTGCACATGCCTTTCGGGCGGTGCGGACATATCAATGCTGATGAGAAAAACCGGGACGTCCGCATCGGGATACAGGTGCTTGAGAACGCTCCATCCGGCGTGGTCGTGCCCCCATTGGTCATTGCATTGCACAAAGGGGTCAAGCCGGCGCATGAGGTCTACGGCGCGTCTGGCAACTTCCGGGCATCCCGGCGGTTCGTAGCGAACTTTGTACAATTGTTCCGGGAATCCGTAAAAGTCGTAAATTTGCCGAATGCTTTCCTGGCATGCGACGAACGTTCCCCTGGTCTGCCAATGGGCGGACACTACGCAAACCGCTTCGGGTTTTGGTAACTCCCCGGACAGATTGCGGAGACTCACGGTAAAACCATTGTCCGAATTGATGTTCATGGGGGAGCCGTGTCCAACAAAAAGAACGGGCATTTTATTCATTTCAGAAAACCTCCATCGCTCATGTGCGGTGCTTTCATAGTTTACCTATACTTTATCTAACTGACTGTTCCCGCCGGTTCAATCCGGCCGATTAGCTTTATATGCAATTGTTTAAATTTGAACTATATGTGCAAAAAAAATAACTATTCTATTTTTGAGCCCAGGCCGAGCTTTTTGCACAAGCGTCCCAGTTCGGTCTGCTCTTCTTCGGTAATGGCCCCCATCTCCCCGACAATGGCTTCGGCATGGGGCGGGAAGACTTCCGCGATAAGTTTCTCCCCTGCGTCGGTCAACCGGATGGTGAGGAATCGTCGGTCCTCGGTACCCCGCACCCTGGTGACCAATCCTCTCCTTTCCAGATTGTCGATTATAACGGTAATATTGCCGCTGCTCTTCAGGATCTTTTTCCCGATGTCCCGCTGACAGAGAGGCCCGAGGTGATAAAGCGCTTCCAGCACCCCGAACTGGCTTATGGTCAGACCCGAATCCGCCAGTCGCCGGGTTACCCGGCTTGACACAGCCTCTGCCGCACGCATCAGCTTAACGAAAGTGCTTAACGCCTGAACCTCTTTTTTTGAACCGCGATATTTACTTGGCATTGGTTCAACCTTTAATAGTTTAAATTTAAACTATCATGAGGCCCGAAATTTGTAAACCATTTTCTTCGGATACATAGTCAAGCCGAACTATGCGGCCAAAGGAACCAAAGACTTAAGAGAATTAAAAATAATTCGGATAGTAAAAAAGGCCACAGCCTTTTTAGTGCATGGCCTTCTGGTTTCATGAGTCACCGGCGCGGATGGATCCGGACCCCGGTAAGAACGACGAAATTTGCAGTTTCTTGAAGGAGGGCAGGCTCACCGGCGCGTCACTGTTCCGCCACCAGTTTCCAGGTCAGGTCCGGGTTGTACTGTTTCATCTTGCGGGCAATTTCCGCGGTTTTCGGACCCAGATTCTTTTGGTAGACCCTTCCCCGCTGGTTGATGATAAAGGTCATCACTCCCGAAACTCCCCACCGGGAGGGATAGGCAACCAGCGCAAAACCGGCCACCATGTTGCCGTTGATGACGTAATTGAACTTTCCGCCCTGGGCGTTGGGGCCCTGGCTCTCCAGTATCCGGAAATAGTAGCCGTGGTATGGCCGGGGACCATGCTCACCCGCTTTGCGCGGTTGCATATACCCTTCTTCCTTCGCTTTGGCGACCAAAAGACCGAGAGGGCTCTCCTTTTCGCCATCCGTCGTCGGCCAGTAAAGGCCGTCTCTTTTCACCGGCCTGCTGATCATATGTTGTGCATATTTTGGTATCTGGTCCCCATCAGGATCAGCCATGTCGTAGTATTCTCTCTGGGCTTCGGCGTAGGCCCGGCAGACCTGAACGGCAATGAGTTCGTTGCGGCCGATACGACGGTTGAGAATCTCTTCGCGCCCCGCCGCGGTGTCAAAAAGCCATTTGTCGCCCTTTTTTACGATCGGCACCGGGAAGGGCCACTTTTTCTCGCCAATAAGCAGGATAGCTTTTCCTTCCCCTTCATTGACCAGCCCGACTCCTTCCTCCACGTGACGGGCAAAGTGCTCGAATTCGGTGGCCTGTTCCACCGGATCATTCGGTTCGAGTTCTCCGGTTACCGGGCCGAAAATCGCCTTCAACTCCGCATGATCTTTTGCCTGGACCGCCTTGATCAACGCCGCGCGGGCCGCCTCGGGTGAGGCGAAAAGCCTCTGTGCAGGTTCAGGCGAAGCGGCGAATACACCGGCCGGAATTGACGCAATTGCCAGCATCAAGGCTGCTATCCGAAAAAGTCCAGAACTGCGGAATATGATATCGCGCATATATTTCATGTGCCTATTCCTTTCTTGGTCAAGGAAAATAATTGATCCGGACGCTAGTGATGCCGCCTTTTGTCTTCTCCGCCCTGGCTGGCAGGAGGTGTCTGGGGTGGAGCGGGTTTGGCTGCCGGTCCGGGCGCAGGCTGCCGGCCCTGGTTGATTGCCGGTCGTTGTGCCGGAGCGGGACGTTGATTTTGCGCGGGTTTCGGCTGCTGACGGTTGAACTGGCCCATGGTTCCCCTGCTCGAACTGCCGCGTTCACTGTAAGTCGCGGCGTCCTTTTTGCTTCCGTAACCGCCGTAACCCGATCCGGCCGCTGGCTGCACCCCCTTGATTTCCCTTCCCCGGTAGAGAGCCTTGTTGTCGGGCCGTTCCGTCGGGCGGGTGACAGTCGTGGTGGGGTGCGTAACGGTTGTGGTGGGACGGGTAATCGTTGTCGGCGGCCGAACCATCTGCCCCCGGTTTCCGGTCCCGCTGCCCGGCTGAATATTCCGTGGCTGACCGGCCTGAGGGTGGATTTGTTTCTGTCGGTTCAGGGCATTGCGGCTCAGTTCTTCGCGGAAATTATCCGTGCTGTGCCGGATCACCTTCCTGTTGACATTGATAACGGAATAACTTTTGTTGATATAGATATTTCTCTGCTCATGGATGTATGGCCGGGCCCGGCTGACCCATCCTTCGCCCTGCCAGCCGTGATAATAGACGCGCCGCCCTTGCCAGTCGCAATCGCGGTCCAGCCAGGCGCCGATCGAAAACCCGATGCTGAAGGTAATGAAGCCGTACGAGGGAGACCTTTCCATATACACGACAAGCGGATCATATTGGGGGACGTAAATCACCTCAGGCTGAGCCGGCACGATCCTGATATAACCATCTTCATCCACAACTTCCTGCTGAGGAGTTGTTGAGAGGTTTCCCTCCTCCTGAGCCTCGGCCCTTAGTCTCTGGATCGCATCCATTACGTCCTGCTGCTGGTTGATGAAGGCCTGCCCAAGGGATACGGTCCAGTCGTACTTCTGGTCCATCATGAAGAGCACGTCGGGATAGTGGGCCACTGCCTTGACACTCACATCCCAGGGTTGATCGTCAATCTGTGCGGAATTCCCGTATTGTCTGACATAACGTGCCGCCTCGTCGATCTGGTCGATAAATGTCGCCGCCGGCAGAATCTGCGCAAGGAGAGGGTCCGGATAAAGGGCTATGGGGGCGAGAAGAGCATCCAGTTCATCCGCGGTATATGAGACGTAACCTGACTGCTCCATGGTATCGGCATATTCGGGATAATCGCTTTGGGCCCATGCAGTTCCTCCTGCGGCAAGCACCAGGAGAAGGAGGGCGGCATAAAACGTAAACAGATTTATTTTCATTAATCCCTCCAAAGTGGTTCAAGGTTATTTAAAACCGTCATGATGGGGTTGAGAGGCACTGCGCAAGTGAGCGAAAAGGAGATGCAGACAACGAAATGCAGTGGTCCTTTGAGCAGGCAATTCATCCCGGACCAACCCGATTTCAGTTTTAAAACAACCATCTGACCATCGTGAGGCCCGAAGTTCCATTATACCAGACGGAGACATGTCATCAAGGAATTGAGGAGATTCAAATTCAACCTGAAACAATCAGTTTCACGGCCCGTCAGTGTTGTCCCTGTCCAGTTTTTGAAGCGGCCGTCGGCGCTGATGTTTCAGATTTTTATTTCTTTTTGGAATAATTTTCAAAAATCTCTATTGCTTTTTCAACACCTTCTGCTTCGCTGCGAAATTTCTTGGCGTAAGAGTATTCCGCAGCCCGTCCTTCTTTCGTGCCCTTCATGAGCTCTTCTATACAAAGAGTCTGCCAGCTCCCGTAAAATCCTGATGACCTCTTCTCTGGTAAAATTTTCCATTTTTTCTCCTTTTATTTGCCCAGCATTCTACAAGGGGTTGCGAAATGTCTTTACCCGCAGGTTCAGCATGTGGGTGGACTTGAATATTGATCCTCTTTAACTTTAACCCTCACTGCAGAACAACATTTTAAGGACCCGGGTGGGGCAACCTCCGGCGTTGATAAAGTCCGAGAATTAAATGATGCTTCACATCTTATTGTACTCGAAGTGAGTAATAATTGCCTTCTGTCCGTTAAATCAAAAAGATGTTTTCATAATTTATACGATATTAGCAAAACGATTTGTCCACCAAAGATCTCTTGATTGAGGAATGCGCCCGGTCTGAAGGTGAGCACGTTGCGTGGTGAGAGAATGTTTTTGGTTCGCCGGTTTGAAGAATTCTCATGGCGGGACTTTTTTCTGACGGATAAACGAATTTGCCTAAGCCGGTTTTCTCAGTTTCCCGGCCATTTTCAGGGGTATCTGACCTTCAAGTTGCACAGAACGGCTTCCATAAAGTCGATGGCTTCGAGTTATTAAGTTCGAGTCTTGTGTTTAATATTTCGAAAAGCTCCGCTTTTGATATGGCAGGGGGCATTAACACGATAAAACGGGCAAAACATGCTTCTTTTCTCACCCGATACATGACAGAGGCGTAAAGTCTTCACCTGACGATTTCAAATGGTCAATCGGTCAACGGAATATTCAATGGTGCGCACAAGATCTTCATGGAAAATCGGCTTCTGCAAGTAAGACCTGATGCCGATTTTAACGCAATCCGACTCGTATTGGGTCCTGCTGTTGGCGGAAAGGATGATAAATTCCGTTTGGGGATTCAGTGCCCACATTGCGGAGGCCATGCGGATACCGTCAAGGACAGGCAGGTTTATGTCGGTAAGTACTATGTCCGGCACGTACTTTTTAAACAAGTCCAAACCAATTTTACCGTTTTCCGCTGTGTAGACTGTAATTGATGGAAATTTTATCGATATGACTCTCTGCAGATTCTCTCTGGTAAACGGCTCGTCTTCAACATACAAAAGCGAGAGTTTCCTGGTTTCCTTATGTAACTGCTCCATATATGACCTCAATCATGAAATTCGTTCACTCTCCCTTATTGTACACGGAAAGAGCGCCATTCATATTCTTTTCTGTTATGGCCTTTGACATGAACGGAACTTTCCTGTCCCCTTGTCCGGCCCCTTTGGTGGTGACGAGATATTTTAAGATTTTGTCGATGAAACCCTCTGGAATCCGACCTTTCGGCCCAAACATGCATCCATGGCATTTATCATTATAATGAGAAGCATCTGTGCGTAATAGTCTGGAAAACTCTCGACAACTGTATCACCATCTGCAATTAAATCAACCGGGGTATTTATCTCATATAATAATTCATAACAAGAGCCAAAACTTTAGCGACCTTCCTTTTGTATCAACCGCCAATGCAACAAAAGTGACTATCAAAAAATTCAGCATAAAAACCCTCCTCCTCATTGATAATGGTTTGTCTGTCCCGTTGTCGCAGATGATTATGTCACTTGAAACAGGTTTTTTTATCCATATCATTTCACCATTGATTATCTTTAAAAGCAAAAATATGCAAAAAAACAGGCACTTACGAATAATTTTGTAAGTGCCTGTTTTTTTGCGGGCATCCAGTGCTGATGAAGCTGGTCACCGGGAAGAACGGTTATATTTGCGATATTTTTAAGGACGGCTGGCGCACAGATGATGTGCTTGGTTGAAAAAATGAATTTCCAGGGGCTTCAAATTCGTCATTCTGCGAACAGAAATCCATCACTTTTGCAGAAGGGACAGCCTGAAGGTGGTTCCTTCCGGTTCCGAAGTTGTAAAGTTTACGATGCCGCCAAGGATCTTTTCGCCGAAAAACTTCATCGAATAGGTGCCAAGCCCATGGCCGGGCTGCTTTTTCGTCGTAAAGTTGCGCGTGAATATCCGTAATGCATCTTTCTGCGGGATATGCTTTCTGTTCCATACACAGAAGGTGACTGCGTTACCGCCCGGTTCGATGAAAACCCTGGTCGTGCCCCCGCATTCCGTTGCCTCAAGCGCGTTTGAAACCATGTTGACCAGGATCCGGTTCACCAGGTTCATATCGGTCACCAATGTCATCGGGTCTTCGGGTTTCGATATTTCCAGTTTTGCGTTCGAACAGAGCGGATGCCCCTTGAACGTTTCCGCAAGGTCATCCAGGATGGAATTGACCGACACTTCGCAATAGAGCGGCTTATAGGCATGGGATATCGAGTTGGTAATCGCCTGGTGAATGGAGAATTCCTGCGCCAAACGCTGGACCAGTTTCTGCAATTCGGCAAAACGTTCCGCATCCCATTCGCCCTTGAGCTGAAAAAGATCGCTTTTGCCAAGCATGGCGGTAAGCAGATTGTTGACGTCGTGAAGAAATGCGCTGTCAAGTCTGGCGCGCTGCTGCTGCAGGCTGATATCCTGGAGAAAGAACAGTATGAATTTACTGTCGTGAACGTTGATCGGGCAGCATCGGACCTGGAAGAGCAAGTCGACTTCCTTGTTGTCTTTCTCCACAGTGAGGGCACAGGTGTCTTCCTGGGGAAGATCGCTGGCAAGGGCCGACATCATGGAAATAACCGCTCCGCAGGTTGCACAATAGGGTAGAGGTTCCGCAACCTCCGGGCATCTCGCAGGCATGAATGCAATGTACATATTCACCGGGCCGGAGCCCGATTACATCCGATAACATTTTCAATGCCCATCAGCTTCAGAAAAGATTCGTTGAGTGCCAGAATCTGCCGATGTTCATTGAGTACGGCAAAAAGGCCGTTGGCCATATTCATCAAACCGTCTATGAGCTGATTGCTGGAAATTGCCTTCACTTCTGCCAGCAACTCGACATCGGTCACCCGTTCCGGCGGAGCATAATGGGTCGGGCAACCGGCACTTTCCTCCGTTGCCATCATGATCCGTTGTTTCGACAAATTCAGGGTTATCCTTCATCATGTCGCTCCGATAAATACCTCGAACTAACCTGTCATGTTTTTCTTTAGAATAACTCAATAAAAATATTCTGCAACGTACGCTTTGCGGTTCAGCTGCAACAGGCCTCCACGCGTTCCTGAACCGACTCTTTGCAATTGAATTTATCCGGGTATACTTAATAAAGTATTTACTAATTTTTTTACGCTGATGGGAATTCCTTTGAGAAGTCAATATATCTGGAAGCAACACTCGAAAAAACGGAGGGTTTGATATGGAAAACATAGGCCAGTATCAGCAAATTGTCGCAACTTACGCTATGGCAATCGGCACAAAAATCGTTGCCGCCATCATTTTCTGGATTGTCGGCCGCTGGCTGATCGGGCTTGTCGGCCGCATGTTGCAGCAGGTTTTCGAGAAAACAGAAGATCGATCCGGTCCTGATCCGTTATATCGGCAATTTTGTGGCAATAACGCTGAATATCGTGTTGGTTGTGGCGATTCTCGGATATTTCGGGGTCCAGACGACGACCTTTGCCGCCCTGGTGGCAGGTGTGGGCATTGCCGTCGGCGTCGCCTGGAGCGGGCTGCTGTCCAACCTTGCGTCCGGCATCTTCCTTATCGTTTTGCGGCCGTTCCAGGTGGGAGATTTTGTAACTGCCGGAGGGATAACCGGGACTGTTAAGGAGATCGGACTATTCGCCACGGCCATTAACACGCCGGACAATGTCTTTACACTGCTGGGAAATGCCAAGGTTTTCAGTGACACCATCCAGAATTTCACGACCAATGCGTTTCGCAGGGTCGAGCTGAAGTGCCAGCTTGCCGGAGGCGCCGACCATGTTGCCGCAATGCAATTGCTTCGCGAAAAGCTTGCAGGGGTTCCCAATGTGCTTGCCCAGCCGCCGGTTGAAGTGGAAATTCTTGAATTCAATCTGGTCGGTCCGGTTCTTGCTGTACGCCCGTTCTGCCATAATGACAATTACTGGCAGGTATATTTTGACGGCAACCGCACCATCCGGGAGGCGTTATCCGTTGCCGGCTTCCCGGCTCCGATGCCGGCACAGGTAGTTCTTGTACATAATCAGTAACGTATTTTCTGATAAATTCCCGAGGGGTACCGGGACGCAACCCGTGCCCCTGAAGCTGCATTGCCACAAATTGTTCCAGGTAACTTATAAAATAACCCGCTCTTAACGGAGCATTGTAAATTGCAACCTCAACAAAAAAAGGAGAACTAAAATGTCACGCAAAACTATCCTTTACAGTGTCCGTATCACAATGGTCGCCGGTATTTTTTCAGTGGGTTTCCTTTTCGGTTCGATGACGCAGCACAACGCGAATGCGCAGTTGGGAGAGCTGGGAGGAGAGATGTTGAAGCAAGCAGGGCAAACTAGTGGTCCTGCCGGCAGTATTGTTCAACTTGGTACGACGATAAGTGACATGGAAAAAAATGTCAGCGCCCTGCAAAAAAACATAGACACTCTGAAGAAAGTTAAAGCGGCCCTGGGTGTTGTGCGCTGAATAAAGGGTTGTCACTTTCTATGTCCTCTAGCCGGCAGACATTTGACGTAAATTCGTGATGTCGCGCAGCGGCGGCGCCCCGAACAGGCGGTTGTATTCACGGCTGAACTGCGAAGGGCTCTCGTAGCCGACCTGGAACGCCGCGGTTGCGGCATCCAGTTGTTCCGCCAGCATCAAACGCCTGGCTTCATGCAGGCGCAGCTGCTTCTGGAACTGTAACGGGCTTAAAGCGGTCATGGACCGGAAGTGGTGATGAAACGTGGAACTGCTCATGCTGGCCTGCGCGGCAAGGTCGTCGATACGCAACGGCTGGGTGAAGTTGCCTTTCAACCAGTCGATTGCCCGGGCTATCTGCTGACTCTGGCTTCCCGCCGACGCAATCTGGCGCAGGCGCACACCCTGATCGCCCACAAGCAGACGGTAGATGATTTCCCGCTGGATGACCGGCGCAAGGATCGGAATGTCCTTCTCTTCGGCAAGCAGGTCGACCAACCGTTGAAAGGCATTGAGCAGCGGCAGCGTCACCTCGCCGGTCGCCATGCCACGGCTCGACTGCTGCGGACGCGGCGGAGGGAGATTGCTGTCCACCATGAGCTGTGAAATCACGCGCTGATCGAGTTCCAGCATCAGCCCCAGGCAGGGTTCCTCCCGGCTCGCCTTGATAATCTGGACCACCGTGGGCAGATGCACGGAGGTAATCAAAAAATGGTGCCCGTCATACACAAAGGTGTCATCTCCGAGCAGCACCCGCTTGGCCCCGTGTGCCATCAGGCAGATGCTCGGCTCGTACATGCCGCTGATCGGCCCGGTCGGTTCCTCCCGTCGGAAAAGTGACAGGTCCGGAATCGCTGTCTTGTATCGGTCTGGCTTATCGGTCCATCGGGCAATGCTCTTTCTTAAGGCTTCTAGCGCAACTTCAATGTTTTCGTGCTCAATGTCCTGCATAATTGCCCCTTTCTGCACCAATTCCTTCTATTAGGATACTACCTGACCCAGTTTCACCTTACAACAATTATTCAGGTCCCTGGGCGATCAGGCAAGTAATTGACAGGATTGGTCTATCGCCTTCTTTTTTTGCAATGGTAGGATGTGACTATCAACAAGGTGTCCCTGTACAGTTGAAAGGAGAAAACAATGCAAAAACGAAAACTGGGAAATAGCGGCCTGGAAGTTTCGGCTCTGGGGCTTGGCTGCATGGGTATGAGCTTCGGCTACGGTCCGGCCAAAGATACCAAGGAGATGACCTCCCTTCTCCATGCCGCCGTGGAACGGGGTATCACTTTCTTCGACACCGCCGAGGTCTACGGTCCGTACACCAACGAAGGGCTCGTGGGCGAAGCCCTCGCTCCCTTTCGCGGGAAGGTAGTGATCGCCACCAAATTCGGATTCGATCTCAGCCCTGATCTGGATCCCCGCGGGATGACCGGCTCGCCGGGCCTGAACAGTCGGCCGGAGCAGATCAGGCTGGCTGTCGAGGGCTCGCTCAAGCGTCTCAAGGTCGATGTCATCGATCTGCTCTACCAGCACCGGGTCGACCCCAATGTACCCATTGAAGACGTCGCCGGCACGGTGAAGGAACTGATCCGGGAGGGCAAAGTCAAGCACTTCGGCCTTTCCGAGGCAGGTGTCCAGACAATCCGCCGGGCCCATGCCGTCCAACCCGTGACGGCAGTTCAGAGCGAATATTCGCTCTGGACGAGAACACCCGAGAAGGAAGTGATACCGACCCTCGAGGAACTCGGCATCGGCTTTGTCAATTATAGCCCTTTGGGCAAGGGTTTCCTTACGGGAAAGATCGACGAGAATACGACCTTCGACAAGAACGATTTCCGCAACGTCGTCCCTCGTTTTACGCCTGAGGCGCGGAAGGCGAATCAGGCATTGGTTGACCTGCTCGGTGCCATCGCGGAAAAGAAAAACGCGACCACCGCCCAGATTGCGCTCGCCTGGCTGCTTGCCCAAAAACCGTGGATCGTTCCCATCCCGGGCACCACCAAACTGCATCGCCTGGATGAAAACATCGGCGCGGTTGCCGTCGAACTGACGTCCGAGGATCTGAGCGAGATCGAAAGCGCATCATCCAGGATCACGGTACATGGGGCCCGCTATCCGGAAAAACTGGAGAAGATGACCGGCCTCTGAACAGGAATCACAAATCAACCCTCAAGGTCATCGATCCCGAGCTTATCGAATTGTTTGAGATTAAAGATTGATTGGGAAGGGACAGAAAATGGCACATTCAAAGAGCCTGAGCGCGTATTTTTCACGCAAAGGAAATAATTATCTGGGAGGCAGTATTGTCAATCTGCCCATCGGCAACACGGAAGTAATTGCCAGGAAAATACAGGGACTGACAGCTAGCGACCTGTTCCAGATCCAGACCGTAAAACCGTATCCGGAAGATTATACGGAAGCAACCCGTGTAGCACAGGATGAACTGAGCGGTAATGCCCGGCCCGAGCTTACGGAAACGGTTGCTGAGATGGATTCTTATGAGGTGATTTACCTCGGCTATCCGAATTGGTGGGGAACGATGCCGATGGCGGTCTTTACGTTTCTCGATTCGTACGATTTCTCGGGAAAGACCATAGTTCCCTATTGCACCCATGAGGGTAGCGGCCTGGGAAGCAGCGAGCGGGATATCAAAAAGCTTTGTCCGACGGCAAACGTCTTGTCCGGTTTGGCGATAAAAGGCGAGTCAGTTGGCAGGGCAGACAAGGATTTGGCAAATTGGCTGAAAAGACTCGACTTGCTGTAGCAAACAAAAGAGGGGACAGTTTCGGAAAATAAAAAAGGGGGCAGGCGGCTTTTCAAGTAGCCTGTCACCTTTTTGATTCCCCTTGAAATTCCACCTTGACATGGAGGAATTTCAAGGTATTATGCACCTATGATTCCCCGCACTAATACCCACAACGCCATTGACACGGCACTTGAACGCAGCCGGATAGTGGCCCTGCTCGGCCCCCGCCAGTGCGGCAAGACTACCCTTGCCAGGCAGTTCGTTCCACCTGATTCTACCGCATACTTTGATCTTGAAGATCCCTTAAGTCTCGCACGACTCGATGAGCCGATGACGGCACTCCGCGGCCTCACTGGACTTGTCGTGATCGACGAAGTGCAACGGCGGCCGGAGTTGTTCCCCATCCTGCGAGTCCTTGCCGACAGAACACCATTGCCTGCCCGGTTTCTCATTCTGGGTAGCGCCGCGCCCGAGCTCCTCCGCCAGTCATCGGAGTCACTGGCTGGCCGGATGGAAACTGTCCCGCTGAGCGGTTTCAGTATTGCGGATGTAGGGATGTCCGCCCACGAGGTTCTTTGGCTCCGGGGCGGGTTCCCGCTTTCGTTCCTGGCAACGAGTGACAGCAAAAGCGTCGCCTGGCGGAAAAGTTTCATCCAGACGCTTCTGGAAAGGGATATTCCTTCATTGGGCATCGGCACCCCGGCGCCCACCCTGTTTCGTTTCTGGACCATGCTTGCCCATTACCACGGCCAGGTCTGGAATGCCGCTGAACCGGCCCGTTCCCTTGGGATAGGCGAAACATCAGTACGGCGCTATCTGGATCTTCTTGAAGGGGTCTACATGGTCAGGCAGCTCCAGCCCTGGCACGAAAACCTGAAAAAACGCCAGGTAAAATCGCCCAAAGTCTATATCCGTGACAGCGGGCTTCTCCATCAACTGCTGGGTATCCGGACCCTGCCGGAGCTGCTTTCTCACCCAAAATGCGGGGCGTCATGGGAAGGGTTTGTCATCGAGGAGATCATCAGCATGGTCCAGCCCGATGAAGTCTATTTCTGGGCCACCCATGCGGGTGCGGAACTGGATCTCCTCCTGTTCAAGGATGGCCAGCGTTTCGGGGTAGAGATCAAGCGGGCCGACGCACCGCGACTGACCCCCTCCATGCGGGCAGCTCTGGAGGATCTGCGGCTTGACCGCCTGCTGGTGGTCTATCCGGGAGATCGGCGGTATCCACTGACGGAACGGGTGGAGGTGGTACCGTTGCGGGTGTTGTGTACCGAAGGCGACAGTCTTTTTACATGAACGTGAAATGTGACTTATAGTGTCACATGAATTTGCTATGGTAGCGATGCATATGCAATTGGCCGGATCGAGACAGCCATTCGTGACAATTGGGAGAGGACCTGCGAAGAGGCGGAGCTTGGCCCGGTTGATAAAAATTTATTGTGGGGACATCAACTTCTCAATCCGTTTTCCGTTGAGCGGTGACCCTGAAGAATAGGGAATAGGGGAAGTGGCCATATATTTATCGGTGTGGAAGTATGGCTAAATGCTTCTTGTTACTGGTGATATCAAAAATTTGTGATTAAGGCGGCCCAGAATATCCATTTTATGGCCTCGAAAATATGCAAAAAGCCAAAGCCTGACCCGACGATTTTCCTATGCAAAGTGACTTTTCAAGACTTGACCCCCATCCTGCCAAGACTTGATCCCCATCCTGGCGGAAGGGACCTGGAACAACTGGCGCCCCTTGCCGGGGCCAGCCCCCGAACCCTGGCACGGCTGTTCGTCCGGGAGATCGGGCTCACCTTCGGCGCCTGGCGGAAACGACTGGTGCTGCAGGAGGCCATCGAGCGACTGGGTACGGGACAGAACATTACCCGCGTGGTCTTTGACCTGGGATATCAGAGTCTCAGCGCTTTTATCGCCATGTTTCGGCAGGCGTTGGGTGCTTCGCCGGGGCAGTATCTGCGGTTGGAGTCGAAGAGTGCGGGGGAAAACGGTTGAAAGGTGCTGCGAGACTTGTGGGTGTAAGATTACTCATTGAATTACGTATGAAGTGCTCAGAATTCTCGCGGAATTCGAATTACACTATATGACCAATATGTTGGACGTAAAGCCAGTTTATGCATAGTATTATAGTCAATAATCAATTATTACTTGAAAATATGTCAAATGACCAATATAGTGGTTTTTAGCTCTGTTAATGACTATTATATCGGTCGTTCTGTTCCGGGATTGGCTATGATGAAACAAAGAGCATATTCAAAATACGCAAAAGAAGCCGTTTATTTACTCGGTCAACACATCAAGCTCGAGCGAAAAAAGCGCAAATGGTCTGAGCAAAACCTTGCTGCCAGGGCCGGCATTTCCAGAGCGACACTGCAGAAGATAGAGGCCGGTGAAATGACTCCGTCCATCGGGCTTGTATTCGAAGTCGCCGCCCTGGTTGGCGTCCCCCTGTTCGAGGAGGACAACCAGTCACTTGCAACCGGTATCGAACTGACGCAAAGTAAAATCGCTCTCCTCCCCAAGCGGATTAAAAACAAGACAAAAGCGGTGGATGATGACTTCTGAACCGCAAAATAAAGAAGCCTTTGTCTGGATATGGCTTCCCGGAGAGTCGCAACCCGTGGTCGCCGGCAAGCTTGAAGCGGATAACGGTACAATCCATTTCAACTACGGCAAAAGCTATCTTGATCGGTCAGGCGACAGGAATCCCGCCATTCCGATTTATGAGCCGGAATTACCTCTGCGGGCCGGGGTTTTGCCCCTGCTCAACGACCTGGAGATGCCGAATTGCATTCGCGATGCCGCGCCCGATGCCTGGGGGCGACGCGTAATCATCAACAGGCATTTCGGGCTTAGGGGGCGGGATACTGATACCGGCAGCCTGGATGAGCTCACCTATCTGCTGGAGTCGGGGTCCGATCGGATTGGTGCGCTTGATTTTCAGCGATCACCAACAGAATTCGTCCCCAGAGCTCCCAATAATGCAAGCCTGGAAGAGTTGCTGGAATCGGCCGAACGCGTTGAACAGAGGTGTTCCATTAACAGTCGATCTTGATCAGGCGCTCTTCCATGGCAGCTTCCATTGGCGGTGCCCGCCCCAAGGCATTGCTGGAAGATCAGGGCACCAAGTATATTGCCAAATTTTCGTCCAGTGGTGATCTCTACAGCGTCGTCAAAGCCGAATACGTTGCCATGAGGCTGGCTTCAATTGCAGGGCTTAAGGCCGCTCCCGTCAAGCTGGTCAAAGCGGCCGGTAAGGATGTTTTGCTGATTGAGCGATTCGACCGCATTGCGCTCGATTCCGGTTGGGCTCGAAAATCCATGGTTTCCGCCCTGACTATGCTCGGCTTACGTGAGATGATGGCACGTTATGCCAGTTATGAAGACCTGGCGGAAATCATTCGGCATCGCTTTACGCAACCGGTGGAAACCCTCAAGGAGCTTTTTGGACGGCTTGGTTTTTAATATCTTGTGCGGCAATACCGATGATCACGCCCGTAATCATGCCGCTTTTTGGGATGGGAAAGAGTTGACCTTGACGCCGGCCTATGACATTTGCCCGCAAGGCCGTACCGGCAACGAAGCCACCCAGGCCATGCTCATAACCGGCGAAAACAGGTTCAGTCAGCTCAAAACCTGCCTTGCTGCAGCGCATCACTTCCTGCTTTCCCGGCAGGCAGCTGTCGATGCGATTGAGCGGATAGAGACAGCCATTCGCGATAATTGGGAGAGGGTCTGCGAAGAAGCGGAGCTTGGCCCGGTTGATAAAAATTTATTGTGGGGACATCAATTTCTCAATCCGTTTTCCGTTGAGCGATGACCTTGAAGAATAGGGAATATGGGAAGTGGCCATATATTTATCCGTGTGGAAGTATGGCTAAATGCTTCTTGTTACTGGTGATATCAAAAATTTGTGATTAAGGCGGCCCAGAATATCCATTTTATGGCCTCGAAAATATGCAAAAAGCCAAAGCCTGACCCGACGATTTTCTGACCCGACGATTTTCCCCGGGAAATCAGGAGACAGGGGAAATCGCCAATTGAGTATGGTGTTTGAATGTATAAGTAGGCATGATTGAAGGAAACCCCCAGGTGGTTCAGAATGCTTGTAAGAGACAAGCGGCTGGGTCGAGACGAGCTCGCCCAGAAAGAGACCACAAGGAGGTTTCCATGAACGCATTTTACTACATTGGGCTGGACATTCACAAGAAGGTAATCGCTTATTGCATCAAAGCCTTGGATGGCCGCCTTATCAGCCAGGGCAAGATTGATGCAGACAGGAAGTCACTTGCTGAATGGGTGCAGGGATTGCCAGGTCCGTGGATCGGGGCAATGGAAGCGACCCTTTTCACCGGCTGGATTTACGATTTCCTCAAACCGCATGCCGCAGATCTGAAAGTGGCCCATCCCGCAGATGTTGAAGGCGATCACTGCCGCGAAGAAGAAAAATGACCGGGCCGATGCCGAGATGATTGCCGATTTGCTGCGGGTTAATTTACTGCCGGAATGCCACATGCTCTCGGAAGAGATTCGGGAGTTGCGGCGGATACTGCGATATCGCAACCACATCGTCCGGACAGCGGTAAAGATGCAGAACAAGATGTCCGGCCTGCTCATGGAGGTTGGGGCCAGTTACAGCAAGAAACGGCTTCACGGCAAGAAATACTTCAATGAGCTTCTGGAACGGGTCGAGGAAATACCGCCTTCGGTAAAAGAACTCCTGAAACTGAGCCGTGCAGGCTTCGAGATGTTTCGCGCCGTCCAGAAACGGCTTGATAGAGGCACTGCGCAACAACAGTCTGATCAAAGATCGAGTGCAGCGACTTATGACCATCGGAGGGGTCGGAGAAGTAACTGCTCTGACCTGGGTATTAGAGATTGGTGATCCTGAACGATTCAGCTCCATTCGCAAAGCAATCAGTTACTGCGGACTTGTGCAGCGCACAAAAGGAATCAGCAGGAAAAGAGATCAGCGGGGCCGATTTCCAAGAAACGGAATAAACATCTGCAAACCATACTCATCGAGGCCGCCAAGATTGCTCCGCTGTGGAATCCGCAACTGGCTGCCGTGCATGAACGGGAATTGAAGAAAGGAAACAAAAATCGGGCAACCCTCGCGGTTGCCAGAAGATGGTTGCCTACATGATGGCAGTTGACAAGAAACAGCGGACTTCATCCTTCAGAGAAGAAAAGGCTGCCTGAAGCAGAAGCGACATAGAATCTGCTGAAATAACGATCTTCCCGCCGGTCCTTGCCGTATCTGGGGACTGTGCATGGACACGCATTGCAACATTATGACTGTTTCGAGGCCGGCGGGTTGACCCAAACTCAATCTTCTGCAGAGGTCATTGAAGATACGGGAGTAACACTACCCGTATCAGACCTTGATGCAGCAAATGGATGTCTGGTCGCGTGATCAACGCTGACCCAAGAAGAGAATAAAAAGGTCGGGTTACGGCAGGTCGCAGTGAAAAGCCGCCGGGAGCCGCATCCGGAAGGTTAAGGGAAATCTCCGTTTTCCCCTTGACAAAACTTATCATGGATGTCCCCGGAATTCGCCCATATGCAATTGGCCGGATCGAGACAGCCATTCGTGACAATTGGGAGAGGACCTGCGAAGAGGCGTAGCTTAGCCCGGTTGATAAAAACTATCTGTGGGGACGTAAATTTCTCAACCCATTTTCCATTGAGCGATGACCCGGAAGAATAAGAAATAGTCGAAGTGGCCATATTTTTTAAAATGACATTTTCTGTCGAACTTGTATGTTGTGGAGATAACATGAAAATTCCTGCACAATACAAAGGTCGCGAACAAGCCTACATTAAGCACACCCTCCTGGAAACCTATCTATTCAAACTCTTTATGATTATCGGCCAGACCCAGCCGACGATATCGTACGTCGATTGTCTTGCTGGCCCATGGCAGGATGCCTCAGATGATCTGAGCGACACATCAATTGGCCGCTCGCTTTCAACCATGAAAAGCTGCCTCGAGAGTCTTCGGAAAAAGAATCCCAGTGTACGTTTACGGGCACTTTTCGTAGAAAAAGATGCGAAAAAGTACCGTCGGCTCAAGGAATATCTAGACACGTTGGAAACTCCGATTGAGACAGAATCATTCCATGGTGAATTCGACAAAGTTCGTCATAAAATTCTCGATTGGTGCGGTTCATCCTTTACGTTTTTCTTCATTGATCCTCTCGGCTGGAAAAATATTGTCGAAGCCTCCACTCTCGAGCCTTTCCTGCAGAGAAACAATTCCGAGTTTCTCATAAATTTCATGTTCGAATTCATTCTTCGAGCTCATCAAATCCCAGTGCATGAAGAGGATATGATCAAGATTTTCGGTCAAGTTCCGCAGACAGATGGCATGATTCCAGAACAGAAGGAATCATGTTTGGTCAATCTTTACCGAGAGAATTTGAAAAGAATTCTGCCGGTAAAGGGACGCAAAGCGCGCTCCGCTACCGTACCAATCCAGCGCCCTGACAAAGACAGAACCATATATCATCTCGTCTATCTGACCCGTCATCCTCTCGGTATCGTCAAGTTCATGGAAGCATCGGAACCGCTGGACTTCGTACAAAAAGCTGTTCGCATTCAGGCGAAACATGATAAAAAGATTGAGACGACCGGACAAGGTGAGCTATTTGGAGCCTTCGAAAATATCAAGCTAGATCAAGGTTCAGTCCCCATTTCTGTGGTCAAAGAATACTGGCTCAAACAATTGACCTCTCAACCACAACTATTCGGTATAGATAAACTGGCCGACATGCTTGAAGAAACCGGCTGGTTCGAGAGCAACTTTCAGGAAGCATTCCACGAACTTCAGTTGGAAGGCAAGGTAAGAAACCTTGCGGATGAAGGAAAATCTAAACGAAGCAAGAAATTCGTTCATTTCAATGCAAACCACAATTCAGGTGAGCAATTGGCAAAGGTGGTAACTTGAGCACACAAACTTCCATAGAATGGACAGAACAGACCTGGAACCCTACTGTGGGATGCAGCAAGGTTTCTCCCGGTTGCGCCAACTGCTACGCCGAGGCTATGGCCAAGCGCCTGCAAGCTATGAAGGTGAAGGGTTACGAGAATGGTTTTGCTCTGTCCCTGCTGCCCAACAGGCTGGACGAGCCGCTTAAGCGGACAAAGCCGACAATATACTTTGTCAATTCCATGAGCGATCTCTTTCACGAAAATATACCCGATGACTACATCCGGCAGGTCTTTGAAGTTATACGGCGTGCGCCGCAGCATACTTTTCAGGTGTTGACAAAGCGGGCCGAGCGGATGGCACTATTTTTCAAGGACTATGAGCCGCCTAAAAACGCCTGGCTGGGAGTGACAGTGGAGGACAGACAACATGGCGTACCGCGAATGAACTGGCTGCGCCAGGTGCCGGCTTTTATCCGCTTCCTTTCCGTCGAGCCCTTATTGGAAGATCTGGGAATACTTGATCTAACTGGCATCCACTGGGTTATCGTCGGAGGGGAGTCAGGGCCTAAGGCCCGACCGATGCGGCAGGAGTGGGTGCTGAACATCAAGCATCAATGCGACGAACAGCTTTCAGCGTTCTTCTTCAAGCAGTGGGGCGGCTGGGGTGTTGATGGGAAGAAGCGAGCGAAGAAGCTGAATGGAAGATTGTTGCAGGGACGGACGTGGGATGCATCACCTGTGGTAGGGCTGTAGAGCTTTTAGACAGGGGCTGCAAAAAGAATTAAGTAAGGTGTTTGAATGCATAAGTAGTAGTTGAAGAGGAAGCCTCCGGTGGTATTGATAGCTTGTAAGAGCAAGCGGTCGGACCGGCAAAGCCGTCCGAAATCAAATTACCACGGGGAGGCTTCCATGAATGCACTTTACTACATTGGATTGGACATCCACAAGAAAACTATCGTTTACTGTATCAAAAGAATCGACGGTGCTGTTGTTCGGCAAGGAATCGTTGCCAGCGAACGCAAGTCACTGCGGAAGTGGCTTGCCGAGGTTCCCGGCCCCTGGTACGGGGCAATGGAGGCAACAATCTTTACCGGCTGGGTGTATGACTTTCTGAAACCGCATGCTATCGAGCTCAAGGTTGCTCATCCGGCTATGCTAAAAGCGATCATAGCCTCTGGGGTCAGGTCTTGAAATATAGGCTTTTCGGTGGACCGGTTGTCCATTTCGAGGGCAAAATAGAAAAAGGTCCCTGACTGTATAAGCCTGGGACCTTTTTCTATTCAGCATCGGCAGCAGTTTGATGCCGCCAATCCATATCCGGTTACCGCATTTTTACTCCGCGGTCAAAAAAGCGCAAAAAATCCGGAGCAGATCTATTTTTCTCTAATTAGCAATAAGTTTAAAGCTCCCTAAGAATCTGCCGATAAGGTAAAAAACATGTATTTTGGAGGCGTTATATTGCAGAACGACCCAATTAATAAGGAGAATGAAAATGAAAAGCCTGGTTATTCCTGCTTTGCTTGCCGTGCTATCATGCTGCTTGATTTCTGCCGGATGTGGAGGCAATACAAACACTGCAACAGCCATTGATTATTCAAAGTCAGCCAACTGGCTGTCTCTGCCTTCACAGCTTGATACTGTAAAAAATGTCGATGTCTTTTACGTGTACCCGACCGAGTACTTTGCAGGATCGACTGGTCCGCTTATCGGCGAAATAAACGATGCCAACATGGTGGCTGGCGCAAAGAACGCGTTTCAGAAACAGGCTAGCGCATTTGCCTCCATTGGTAACATCTATGCCCCGTACTATAGACAGGCAGACGCCGTCTACACCCTGGGATTGAAGACCATAGACGACGTATATGACTTTATCGGAGGAACACCGGCGACGGATGTGATCTCGGCATTCGATTATTACATCAAAAATTACAATAACAACCGACCATTCATCCTTGTGAGTCACTCACAGGGTTCGACGGTGGTCGCGCTACTGCTGCAGAACTATATGAAAGCCAATCCCGATGTGTACAAAAGAATGATTGCCGCGTATGCCATCGGCTGGTCCTTCACGCCGGAATATTTTGCCAAGAACACCCATTTGAAATTTGCGCAGGGCCCCGATGATACGGGAGTCATTATTTCATATAACACTCAAGGTCCTGGCTTTACGGGAAGAAATCCGATTGTATTCCCCGGCGCCATGGCTATCAACCCTATTACCTGGACCACGGCAGGAGACTTGGCAACGGTCAATCAAAGCTCCGGGTCCCTTCTACTGGATGCCAGCGGCAACGTCATCCTCCCGCCACAGTTGCAGCCTAACTTTGCTGATGCTCAAGTAACCCGGATCAATCCAACTACAAGCGCGGTCGATCCCTTATCTGATACGAGCGTATTGATATGCTCCAGTGTTGATCCGACAAAGATGGTTAAAGTCCCTAACATACCGGAAGGCTTTTACCATAACTATGACTATCCGTTTTATTACTATGACATTGCAAAGAACGCGCAAAACAGGGTTAACAAGTTTGTAAGTCCGTAAACTCCGCTCATCAGAGAGCAGGTAAGCGTCAAGGCTACACACTTCGAGGAACAGGAGAACCAGGGATACTCCCCGGCCGGAATTCCGTGAATATTTTACTTAATTCAAAAGGCGGCCAATCGGCCGCCTTTGCTGTTTTAGGGCAAAAAAGAAAAAGGCCCCGGACTGTATAAGCTCGGGACCATTTTCCGCTCAGCATCGGCAGCAGTTTGATGCCGCCAATTCCTATTCAGTTACAGCATTTTTACTCCGCGGTCGTCGGATCGATCATGCGCTTGACCTCGGCCACGCTGTTTGCCGGGAAGCCGCCCTTACGGGCATGCTCAAGCACCATCTCCTCGTTGGGAGCAATATAAATACAATAAATTTTGTCTTCTGTAACGAAACTCTGCACCCATTGGACCTGCGGTCCAAGCTCGCTCAGAACGCTGCACGACTTCTGTGCAATGCCCTGCATGTCTGCCGCCCCAATTTGTCCTGCCCCTGGAATCTCTCTCTCAATGACATACTTCGGCATACTCGTCCTCCTTAGTTTTGGTTTGATATTTATACCGAACGAACATTCGTTTTGTACCATGTCAAAACAGTAATTGCAACGTAAATTTCATGTTTCCATTCCGTCAATTTGTGGAACGGCACTGATGCAGTCTGTATTGTCCCTGAGGGAGCTTGCAGCAGCAGGCCTTCCTCTGCAGGCAAAAGAATTTGCCATGTCAGCGCAAAGGGTGCTATAAATGGCTCAAATCTTGAATCAGCTTTTCTTTCCTACCGACACAGAGGACCCGATGGGCAGGCGATTAAAAAAATCCACTGAAAACGAAAACCTTCAGCAGACCATTCTTGATACTGCCTTGAAGTTATTTACCACCAAAGGTTATTTCAACACCTCGATTCAGGATATCAGGCGCGATGCCAATATCAGCATTGGTGCAGTCTATCATTATTTTGCCGGCAAAGAGGAGCTTGCCTCGGCTTTATATGATTCTCTTCTGGAGAAAATTACGGCCGATTTTCTCGCAATCAAGAACAGCCATGATACCGCACATGATCAATGTAAAGCTATCATGGCGCATTTATTTGCTCTCACTGAGTCAAATCCGGCACAAATGGCGTTTATGCTGCATGCGAAACACAGCGAGTTTATGCCAACGGTCACACCCATCTGTTCTTCCCGACCGTTTGCCATAATGCGTGAGATGGTACAGGAAGGTATCGAAAAGAAGGAAATAGTCGATCTGGATTTGACCATTGCCTCCAACTGCCTTTTCGGGGGCATGTTCAGGCTGATAAATCTGCGTCTCGATAATACCATCGCCGGACCTCTCCCCGAACAACTCGAAGATGTCTGGCAATGCTCCTGGCGCAGCATTGCCGCCGCTCCCGACAAAAACAAA
>CAWFFO010000001.1:0-482518 GCA_963815135.1 uncultured delta proteobacterium | reverse complement strand
CAAGCCTCTCGAGAGAAAACCCCAGGGCAACTCTGTAAAACTCCACTTCTTTTTCCACGTCCTTGACATTCAGCACGACATGGTCCATCAGAAATTTCATTGCCGTTCTCCCTCTGTCTGTTCAAGTGATGTGTAACTTCGTGCTTTTGCAACAATGGATCAAGTGCTGTTCAATGGCTGCCTGCTATATTTCAGCAAAAATGTTTTTTTACAGTAGAGTATATATAAGTATATTGCGATGATTTATCCCATACGAAGGAGAAGAAAAATGGCAAAAGCACTTGTCCTGTATACTACAAGAACAGGCGAAACCAGAAGTATGGCGCAAAAAATAGCTGAAGGGATTAGGTCTTCCGGAGTGGAAGTGACCGTCCTGAACATATCCGATTTTGATATGAAAAAGACGGATCCGCAAGGCTACGACGCTATCGTTCTGGGAGCACCCACATATCATGGGGAGATGAGTCAGCCCATGAAAGACCTCCTCTTCGCTCTGGCGGAGGTTAATCTTGAAGGAAAAGCCGGCGGCGCCTTCGGAGCCTACGGGTGGAGCGGAGAGGCGCCTAACCGTATATTCGGCACGATGAAAAATATCTTCAAAATGGATATGGTAAGCGGTCCGCTACAACTGAAGTCAGCTTCAATCGGATCGGGGGCAAGAACAGCCCAGAACTATGGCGCTGAAATCGCTTCCAGAATGAAATGAAATATTAAGATTTCAATATTTCATTTTCCCTGCTGGTCTTCCCCAGCCCTGCCCAGGTCAACCCGGTCGCTATCAGCATCGGCAGAACCCCCAGGCCGATGAAGATTATGTCTGCCGGCATGCGCAGCCACTCGATGATCCTGATTGAATTGAGAAATTCAGGTCCCCTGGCATGCCAGTAGCCGTTGTTCAGGACATCCATGAACTGCAGTACTCCGCCGGGAAAGAGATTAGTCACGACCATCAAGGCAAGCCCCGTATTCAATCCCCAGAATGAAATGCTGACAAATTTCTCCGTTTTCACCCATTGGCTGCCGGATGATACCTGGCGCATGGCGTAAACCATGAGCGCCAGCGCCAGCATGCCGAAGACCCCCATCATGGCCGCATGACCGTGATTCGGGGTGAACAGGGTGCCGACTTCGAAATAGCTGACAATTGGCAGGTTGATGAGAAACCCGAACACCCCGGCGCCGACGAAATTCCAGAAACCGACCGCGATGAGAAAATAGAATGTCCATTTGTGCGGAACGGTCATCTTCTCGTCGCACGTTTCGCACTGCGACCTGGTTACCTTTATGAAGTCCCAGGCGTCGAGGGTGAGCAGTGTGAGGGGAACCACTTCCATTGCGGAGAACATCGCCGCAAGCGCCATGGTCACGGTGGACTGGCCGGTCCAGTACCAGTGATGGCCGGTGCCGACAATGCCGCTTCCCAGGTACAGGATTGCATCCAGGTAAACGACCCTGGAAGCGGTCGTCCGGGTGATGAGCCCGAGCTGGAAAAATATTACGGTAACCAGCACGGTCGCGAACAGCTCGAAGAAACCTTCTACCCAGAGATGGATGATCCAGAAACGCCAGTTGTCGACCACGGAAAAGTTGCTGGCGCTGCCGAAGAACATGGCAGGCAGGTAAAAGATGGGAATGGCCGCGGCTGCAAAAATGAAAAGTGACGATATTTCGCCCCGTTCCGGGTCCCTGCGCACGGGCGCGATTTCCCGAAACAGGAGAAACAGCCAGAAAACCAGACCCGCCGCGAGCAAAAGCTGCCAGACCCGCCCCAGATCCAGGTATTCCCACCCCTGGTTCCCCACCCAGAACCATAATTTCCCCAGCATCTGGTAAACCCCCAGCATCTCGCCCAGAAGGCTGCCGAAAACGACAACGACCAGAGCCCAGAAGAGGAGATTGATCCCCATCAGCTGCCCTTTCCGCTCTTTTCCACCCAGCGAGCTTGCCAGAAAAAGCCCGCCCGCCACATAGGAGGTTGCTACCCAGAAAACGGCAAGCTGCAGATGCCAGGTGCGGAAGATATTGCCGGGAAAATAGCTTGTCAGGTCAAGGCCGAAAAAGCTGGCGGGGTCGGCGCGGTAATGGGCGGTTGCTCCCCCTACCAGAACCTGTCCCAGAAAAAGAAGGGCGACGATTACGAAAAACTTTATCGTCGCCCGCTGTGTTTCCGTGGCGACTCCCGGCGGCGCAAGGGGACGGACGAGTTCCCCCTTTCCTTTCCAGCCGAGGTAATTGAATTTGCCGAAGACAAAAAGTACGACGGCAATGCCACCAAGGAGGGTAATCAGGCTCAGGGTGCTCCATAGAATGACGGCGCTGCCCGGTGTGTTGCCGGCTGCCGGATCGTAGGGGAAGTTGTTTGTATATGAGTAAGATTTGCCCGGCCGGTTTGCCACCGAAGCCCAGGCAGTCCAGGCGAAAAAGGCCGTCAATTGCCGGATCTCTTCAGAATTCCTGATTTGCCCCACCATCAGGCCGCCGTTTATGGACGGGTTGGATAAATAGGCGGTCCATTTTGCAATCTGACCGTTGAAAGAAACAATTTCCTCGGGCGTGTAAAGCAGGGTTTGCGTTTCCGGAGAATAGCGGTTCGCCTTGAGCAAGCGCCGGACTTCTGCATCAACGGTCTCCCTTTCGAAGGCGGACAATTGCTTGAGCCCGCGCCGGTAGTCCCTGCGGGCAATCATTTCACCCGCATCAAGCGTCAAGGTGTGCAGGTATTCGGCGGAGAAATCCGGGCCCAGATAAGCCCCATGCCCCCAGATGGTGCCGTTCTCCATCAGCCCGTACTTGAGAAAAACCTGCTGGCCGGCCGTGATGTCGCCCCCTGTGAAGACCGTTTCTCCCTTTGCGCTTACAACCTTGGCCGGGACCGGCGGAGCATCGTGGTAAGATCTGACGGCTATCCAGATCAGTATTGAAAACCCTGTTATGAGGACGAGGATTACGGAATTCCTCCACCATGGAGAAAGGGTTTCCTTCATGTTGGCTGAAGACATCAGGGCGGCTCCTTTTCATTAAATGGACTGGTCAAATGATTTTAGTCATGTCCGAAAACCATCTGCTGCACCTCGACGCCGTCAAACGCATTGAGACGGTCCGCAAGCTCTTTGTACTTGGCCTTCTCGCCGATCATTTCCAGAATAATCACGCCGGAACCCGAACAGAAATTGTCCGTCACTTCATGGAGTCCGATCCTGGTCTTGATGTTGCACCCGTAGCCGGTCAGTATTTTCTGGACCTCCGGCGCGTCCTTTACCCTGTTCTGAATGTGAATCCCCAAAACGACATGTTCATGGTCCTTCATAATTTTTCCCCTTTCACTTGAGAAATTTTACATCCAGTGGAAATTGTAGCGCCTGAGAAAGGATTTTAAAGTCGGTGGGTGGAGAATAATTACCACCAGCGCCAGAGAGCCAGGATGAAAATGATGCTGAAAACCGCGGCCAGGTTGAGATATGCCATGCTATAGAAGGCCTTCTCAGGCGTCGTCATGCCGGAAAATTCGGCGGTTCCGACAAACATTGCCGCAACGGGCATGGCCGATATTTTATCTTCACCGTGCGGGGCAAGTTTCAACTCCTCTGTCAAGTCCACCCCGGCATTATGCCTCCCCATATGAACACCGTTCTTCCAGAGTCTGCTTGCGGTAGCATCGTAAACTTTACCGTCGTAAGAGAAATAGGCCGGTCGCCCTTCCAGGCCATCGAACTGCGATAACTCGGCGGGAGTGAGTTCGCTTTTGCCGGTTGCGATCCGTGTTGTCTTTCTGCTGCGAAAGCGGGGAGCGATTACCAGAACGACAAAAAGTGCCGAAACCACCATCAGGACAAAAATCGCAATCTTGATGGTAAGGAGAATCCCGAAACGAGAGTGGAGCAGCATATCCGGAGATGATATGCGGAAGTAAGTAAGAATGGCTCCGGTAACGGCCATTACCGCCATGGAAACCAGTCCGACCGCCATCTCCCCTTTAGGCAGGCCTTTGGCGGCGTATTTAGGCTTCAGCACCAGGTGAACGTAAAGGATGGTTCCAAACCAGAAGAAGCCGGTCAGTATATGGATAAATCCGATAACAAGCCTGTATATGTGCTTTGCCGGACCTGTCCCGGGGGCTTGTCCCCCACGATGAAGCGAGGCCTGGTAAACCTTGCCGGCAGCGGTCAGTTCCCCCCCGCCGGACGGATCAACATGGCAGAAGCCACATTCCTTTCCGGTTTTCATGGCAAACTCTTCAGTTGCGTAACCCGGGCAGGAAAGAACAAGAAATACGGCGCAAAAAATCAGGAAAACAAGAAAAAGCTTCATGCGGAATCGCCTCCTGTTTACATATCAGGCAGGTATCATTATTATGTTCAACCCTTATTATAACTGATACAGATCGAAGTCAATCGCAGCAGGCATTTTACCTGTAAAAGAAACAGGCCGCTTCGTAAAATGAAACGGCCTGTCGATGATGTTTTGCTGTGTACCTTTCAGTCAAAGCCCCCTGTAAAAGCTGGCTCTGACCTTATTCAAAGCTAACCTAGAACTTCTCCTGGACTCCGGAAGGATCGGCGATTTCAAGATCCTTGCGGAAGTTGAGCTTGTTTTTCCCCCTGTTATTGGTGTACTTGGCAAGCTGCAAATCGATCTTTGCCGGAACGCTGACTCCTGCCTGTGTCAGAGCCTGGCGCAGAAGGGCTTCAGACTTGGTTGCATAGGCAACCGAATCTCCCAGGATTCTCATTGCCTCGCTCGGGTTATGGAAACCGATCGAGTTTTCGGCCCCGACGAAAATGCAGCGGTAGAAAGCCTCCAGATAGTAATCCTTGGCCTTGTCATAGAGTGCATTATCTATGGTTTTGCCGGCGGTTCTGGCGTTATTCGCCATCTCGATCAGCTTGGCAGTGGTGGCGGTAGCATAGCCGGCGCGTATCATCAGTGATGCTGTCCTGTCCTGGATGGCGATTACCTGTCCCTTGAGCCACTCCTTGCTCTCGGCGTGACATTGGGTACAACCCTTGAGACCGTTTTTCAACGGGCTCATGACCCGGTGGTCGGAGGCCTTGTGAACACCCACCTTGGTGTACGGCATATGGCAGTCGGCACAGGAGGCGCCGGCTTTCCAGTGGACGCTGTTGTTGGAGAAAAGCTCGAATTCGGGATGACGGATGAACGCCAGCTTGAACCCGGTCACGTTCTGCTTCCATTCGCCGTAAGAGGCATTAGTTTTAATATTCCTGATAATGTCTTCAATGGTTATGTTACCCAGTTTCGCCCCCTGCCACGGGAAAACCACGCCGAGGGATTTCATATCCTTGTCTTTGGGGATATCGTAAGTGGAGTGGCATTGGGCGCACACAAGGCTTCTTTCCAGCTGATGGTCAGGCTTCGATGTGTCGACTCCCATGCTGCGAAGGGCTACGCCGAGGGTGAAATCGCGGGAATAGCGCAGCGACATGTCCCTGTTGTCGTGGCAGTCAATGCAGGTCACGCCGAGGGTAGCGAATTTCTGGTCGGGAATTTTGGAGAGAACCTCCTTGTACGGCGATTTGTAATAATCGGCGCCCATGTTTTTCACAAGATGATTCACATAGGGAGTCTTGCAGGTAAGACAGACTCCGCCGGACTTGACACGCGACGGGTCGGCGTCAAGCTGGTCCTGTATCATGTGGGCATGTCCGCGTGGTTCATTGTAGGAGATGCCGAATCCCCAACCGTTGAAAAGAAGCGCCATATAAGGATATTCGGAGAGCTTGTCCACCATTAATTTAGAGTAGTCATTTCCCTTTTTATATTTGCTGAAGCCCGGATCGTTGTGTTCGTCGTTCTTGAGCCACATTTCGTACTCGACCGGGTAGACCTTTCCCCATTGCGCCGGGTCGATGGTGCCGTCAGGAATCTGTGCCGTTTTCACCGGTTCGGCCTTTTGCGGAGAGCATCCGACAGCGAGCAGGCCCAGGGCGGCAGCCATTATCAACAGTTTCAACTTCATTGGTGTTCCTCCTTCTTGAATAATTTTAAAGTGTTTCAATTGATCCGGTACGTGTATGGGTTATGTTGCGGTGGCAGCTCCAGCATTTGCGCTCCGTATTGATCATTGAAACCGTTTCTTCGTGGCATCTGATGCAATTCGCCTGCAGTACCTTTGCGCCATGTTCCGAAAGCCTGATCCGCTCAGGGACCTTGCCCGAATAGAAGACCAACGCGTCCTTCAGGCCGTCGATCGTTTTCCATGTGTAATGGATTGCCATGCTCCCGTTCGGCAGATGGCAGTCCGAGCACTTATTGCGGCGGTGAGCCCCGGAATGCATGAAGGCGTCATACTCGCCCTCCATCACATGGCATCCCGCGCAAAAACCGACCGCGTCGGACTTTGCCAGCAGTTTAGGCGGACCAACCATAACGAAAGCCGCCACTATAATTCCCACGACAGCCACAATTCCCGGGACAACCAGCCGTTTCCTGCCGGATTTAGAAAAAACCGACATATTCCCACCTCCCTCATTAGATGTAGATTCGCGCATTTTCAACATGGATCCTAATTAGCAGGATCCCGTAGCAATTTTGCTTGCTGAAAAACATTTTTTACCGTTTTCAAGGCGCGATCGAAACCGCCTTGGGCAGGACAGGACATAGATAAGTACAAGTGCCGCAGCCGGTGCAGGCCGTTGCGTCGATTTGTATTCCCTTGCCGATGACCACGGTAATGGCCCGGGCCTCGCAGCGCTCCGCGCAAACGAAGCAGCCGCATTTCCCTGCCAGGCAGTGCTCGTTGTGGGCAACGGCATAACTGCCGGAACCTCCGGGCAGCTCCTGTTCCCCTTCATCCTTAACCGCGGGTTCGAGGATTCCCGGCATCTCCAATACACCCGCGGCCGTGCCCAGAATTTCACCGATGGAGAGGAGCCCCTTTTTCAAAAACTCCTTGCGGCTGAGCTTCACTTTTTATTTTTGCCTTTTTTCACGATCTTGCCTTTCACGAAACCGGCAACGTGGCACTGGGTGCAGTTCCTCCGTTCGGGATGCAAAGTTACGGGAGCTCCCCGTTTCCCCGTTTCATGGCACGTAAGGCAGTTCCTGAAGGTAGCGTCGTCGGCAACCCGGTGGGGTATTACCGGCGGCGCATCTTCCGCCTGCATCACTTCCTTTTCAGTCGGTACCCGGTTGTCGGCTAATACCGCAAACGGGGCAAACAGAAATTGCAGCAGGGTTGCTGCAGCGAGAAATCTGACCACGATTTTCATCTTATTTCCTCCTCAGTCATGGGGTCGTTGTTACGCCTTTTCCACTTTCACCGCGCATTTCTTGTAGTCCGGTTCCTTCGAAATCGGGCAGTAGGCATCGATGCACAGCTCGTTGACGAGCTTGGTTTCGTCGAAAAAGGCGACGAACACGCTCCCTTTTTCCGGTTTGCCGCGACCGTTCAATTCGCATGGAAGCACGATGGTTCCGCGCCGCGAGCTGACCCGCACTTTTTCGTGGTTCCTGATGCCCAGTTTTTTCGCGTCGTCCGGATGGATTTCCACCACCGCCACGGGATAGGCGCGTTTAAGCTCCGGGACCCTGCCGGTCATGGTTGCCGTGTGCCAGTGTTCGAGCACGCGGCCGGTCGAGAGCCATAAGGGATATTGACTGTCGGGCGATTCCGCGGCAGGTTCGTAGGGGCGTGCCCAGATGACCGCTTTGCCGCCGGTGCCCTTGTTTTTGTAGAACTTGATTCCTTCTCCCTTTTTCACATAGGGATCATGCCCTTCGGAATAGCGCCACTGTGTCTCCTTGCCGTTGATCACCGGCCAGCGCAGCCCCCTCACACCGAAGTATGTTTCGTATGGGGCGAGGTCTTTTCCGGCACCGATGGTGAACTGGCGGTATTCTTCCCAGATTGCCTTTTCCGTGCTCCCAACATAATCGAAAAGATTGCAGTGTCCGAGTCTCCGCGCCAGGTCGATGGTCTGATCGAGATCGTTTCTGGCCTCGCCGGGAGGCTCAACCATCTTGAACCAGTGCTGGGTGCGCCGCTCGGTGTTGCCGAACATACCCTCTTTCTCTACCCAGGAGGCTGAGGGAAGGATCACGTCGGCAAGTTCGGTGGAACGGGTGGGATAGATGTCGGAAACGACTATGAAACGCCCATCCTTGCGTGCCGCCTTGCGGTAGCGGGAGAGATTCGGCGCCGACTGGAACGGGTTGGTGACCTGGATCCACATGACCTTGATATCGCCGCGATCAAGGGCCTTGAACATTTCCGTGGCATGAACCGTGGGCTTCGAAGGTATCCTGGAAGCGGGGACTCCCCATATCTTGGCGGTCTTTTCACGGTGTTCCGGGTTATTCACCACCATGTCGGCGGGAAGGCGGTGGGTGAAGGTGCCCACTTCGCGGGCCGTGCCGCAGGCGGACGGCTGGCCGGTCAGCGACAGGGGGTTTTCACCCGGACGGCCGATCTTGCCCGTGAGCAGATGGACGTTGTAGGCCAGGTTGTTCACCCAGGTCCCGCGCGAATGCTGGTTGAAGCCCATGGTCCAGAGTGAATTCACCTTGCGTTTCCTGTCGGCGTACATCCGGGCCAGTTCCACCACTGTCTCCGCCGGGACCCCGGAGATCTTTTCCACATGCTCGGGGGTGTATGGCTTCAGGTACTCCCGGTATTCCTCGAAGGTGATCGCCTTCGGCTCATCGTTGAACTTGAACTTGTCTTCCAGGCCGTAGCCGATGTTTTCCTTCCCTTTTTTGAAGACCACGTGGTTTTTGAGAAAGTCCTCGTCATAAAGTTTCTCGCGGACAATCACATGGGCGATACCGTTCAGAAGCGCCAGGTCGGTCTGCGGCCTGAAGGGGACGAACATGTCGGCCATCTGGGTGGTGCGTGTCCTGCGGGTTGCCAGATCGATGATTCTGACGTGGGGGTTTTTAAGCTTGTTGTCTACTATGCGGGAGAAGAGGACCGGATGGGCTTCGGCCATGTTGGCCCCCCAGAGGAAGAAGGTGTCACCCAGGTCAAGGTCTTCGTAGCACCCCATCGGCTCATCCGAGCCGAAGGTATTCATGAAGGCAGCCACCGCCGAAGCCATGCAGAAACGGGCATTCGGCTCGATGTTGTTGGTGCCTATGCCCGCCTTGAACAACTTGGATGCCGCATAGCCCTCGAATACCGTCCACTGGCCTGAGCCGAACATGGCGACCGAGTCAGGTCCATGTTTGTCAATGGATTCCTTGAATTTTGAGGCAATGAGACCCATCGCTTCGTCCCATGAAGCCTCTACGAAGCGGTTTCCCTTGCGGATAAGCGGCTTGGTCAGGCGGTCTTTGCCGTAAAGGACCTTGGCAAGAAAATATCCCTTGACGCAATTCAGCCCCTTGTTGACGGGAGCGGCGGGATCTCCCTTGGTAGCGATTATCTTTCCGTTCCTGACTCCGACGAGAACACCGCACCCCACACCGCAAAAGCGGCAGGGGGCTTTCCCCCAGGTAACACCCTTCTCGGCGGCTTCCGCCTCACTGACAAACCTTTTCCCCAGGTGCGCCGCGCCAGCCGCCGCAAAGGCAGCCGCTGCCGCGCTTGCCTTCAGGAACTTCCTTCTGGTCCATTCCATTGACAAATCCTCCTTTATTTTCCGTTCGGTTACGTTTTCACGCAACATTCTGCGCGGTAAGTGTCGTCATATCGAACCTGCACCATATGTTCATGACTCCATTTGAATGTCCTCGAAGTTGTGATAGGCCAGTCTCACATCAATTACCCCGTCTTTTTCAAGCAGACCCGTTACAATTGCGGTTTCAGCCTCGATGCTGTCGGCCTCGATGACGGCCACGAGGCTGCCGTCCGGAAGGGAACCGTGAATTTCCACGGAATCGGGTTTCGCCAGAGAAATCGCTAATAATTCGGCGCACTCGGGCCTGCATTTGATTACTACTCCGGAGATCGGCATAAGTATCAGCTCCTTTGAAATGTTTTTAATTATAAGAAAAGCTTACTTGTTATTAGTTAAAGCTCGACTAATCCTATAAACCAGATGTGTTCGTGTTTCTTTGACCTAAGTCAAAAAAACAAATATGAGGATTTTTCAGATACTTATGTGGAATATTGCATATATGGATTTGCATTTGTTAGTGATAGAACAAAAAATTATTAAATATTTGACATGGGTCAAAACGCGTATTGGCAATTAAGTGTAAGCTCCGGCTGTCCGGAATCCGTAATCCCGCAAGAACGGCACGGTTGTCTGTTTTAGCGGACAGCGGATTTCCGGGGTAGAATGTTATGGGGAGCGGGGATTGTCATGCATGAGTGCCGTCTGGACAACATAACAGGGGTCATCCTGGTCGGTGGGAAGAGCCGCCGGATGGGAATGGATAAGGCTTTTCTCGATGTTCGCGGGAAACCTCTTTTTGAACGGGTGCTAAATTTGTTCAGAGGTAATTTTGCGCAAACCTTACTGGTGGGTGACCGGAATGAGCGTTTCGCAGGCTATGGCATGCAGGTTGTGCCGGACATTTATCCCGGCAGCGCTCTGGGAGGACTTTTTACCGGCCTCAGCTATGCTGAGACTGGGCATGTCTTTGCTGCAGCATGTGATATGATTTACCCGAACAGGGAACTGCTGCATCATTTATGTTCACTAAAAGATGACTTTGATGCCGTGGTACCGAAAACCGGGCGGGGATTAGAGCCGCTCTTCGCATTATACTCAAAACGATGCCTCGATCCGATGATGGATCTTCTGGGACGGGAAAGCTACCGCATCATCGATTTCTACACCCAGGTCAGGGTCAGATATGTTGACGGCGATGAGCTCGATCTGTTCGACAGCAAGGGGAAATCATTCACCAACATCAATACCCCTGAGGATCTTATCCGGGCAGGAAAGGAATAAGCCATATGGCAGTCAAGGCGGTTTCATTCGTGGCAAAATCCGGAACAGGCAAGACTACTCTCATGGAGAAAGTCATTACCCTGTTGAAGAAGCGCGGCTACCGGGTGGGCGCGGTCAAACATGACGCACACAAATTCGATATCGACCATCCGGGTAAGGACAGTTACCGCATGACCGCCGCCGGGGCGGATTCGATGCTAATTACTTCCCGGGAAAAGCTGGCCCTTGTGAAAAAGCACGCTGAATCACCCTCGGTTGAAGAGTTGCTGACGACCTACTTCACCGACATGGACATCGTACTGACCGAAGGTTTCAAGGAAAGCACCCTACCCAAGATCGAACTGCATCGCAAAAATTTTAGCGATTCGCTGCTCTGTCGGGGCGAAGAACGCATTTCGGGTCTTCTGGCAGTGGCCAGCGACGAACCGTTGGAACTGGATGTGCCGTGTCTGGATATTAACGACGCGGAGATGGTAGCGGACTTTATCGAGGACAAGTTTCTGGTATGATGTAAGACAATGGCGTACCCGGGGAATGGATGTTTCTTTGCGTATTGATGTATCCTTATCAGTAAGAAGGAGCCGGCTTATGGTAAGCATTGAGGAAGCTCGTGGAATTATTTTTGAAAACACCAGACTCCTTTCAAGCGAGGAAATCCCCTTGCTCGATGGTCTGAACAGGGTAAGCAGCGAGGATTTCCATGCACCGTTTGATTTTCCGATGTTCGACAATTCGGCCATGGACGGTTATGCGTTCTCCCGCGAAGCTTTCCAGGGGTACTTTCTTAATGTAGCCGGATTTCTCGCGGCAGGGATGGATATTTCTGATCCGGTTGCACCGGGAAAAGCGGTCAAGATCATGACCGGCGCTCCCATCCCGCCCGGATGCGATACCGTGGTCCCAATCGAGGAAACCGAAATAAATGGTAACGATATACGCATAACCGGGGATATCAAGGTCGGTTCCCACATCAGAAAACGGGGTAGCGATGTGCGGTCCGGCGTCAGGGTAATTTCCGCCGGAAGTGTTCTCAGACCCCAGGAAATCGCGATGCTTGCCTCTTGCGGAATGACTTCCGTGCGGGTTTTCAGAAAGCCGAAAATAGGCGTGCTTGCCACCGGCGACGAGCTGTTGCAACCGGGAGAGCCGCTTTCTCCGGCTAAAATCATTAACAGCAACAGCTCTGGAATCGCAGCACAGATTCTGGATGCAGGAGGAGAACCGGTAATGCTCGGTATCGCCCACGATGATGAGGATGCAACACGAAAAGCCATACTCGAGGGGCTTGAGGCGGATATCCTCATTACAACCGGGGGGGTATCGGTCGGCGACAGGGATCGTGTACGGGAGACGATTGCAGCCCTCGGAGGCGAAATCAAATTTTGGAAGGTAAACATGAAGCCGGGCAAGCCGGTTGCCTTTGCCGTTCTGCGGGGCAAGCCGGTCTTCGCCCTCCCTGGCAATCCTGTTGCAGCAATGGTTTCATTCGAAATGTTCGTCAGGCCGGCAATTCTCAGGATGACCGGGCATACCCGCATTTTCCGCCCGGTTGTCCCGGCGGAATTGATCGAACCGATCAAAAACAAAGGCGACCGCCCTCACCTTATCCGTCTCTCCGTTGACATGCGGGATGGGCGCTACATTGCTTCCTCCACCGGAAGCCAGTGCTCCGCACGTCTCTCATCACTCACCGAGGGCACCGGATTAACGACAATCGCGCCGGGGACTTCGTTGTCGCCGGGAGATAATATTGCCGTTGCCCTCTTTGACAGGGGTTTTGAAATGAGGGACTATCCGGAAGGTTAAGCGGCGACCTTATATCGAGTAAATTAGCATAAAAAAGGTCTTCCATTGAGAAAAGCCTTGCGCCGGCTTTCAACAATATCCACAGTCAGTTACGTTGATGCTGGTTATCCACGACAGCATTGTCAGGCAGGCGGAGCCGGGCAAAAAGTGGAAGATGGTCCGACGCCACCCGCGCCGGTCCGTTAACCGGCGCAGTCATGGTTTCAACGGCAAGGTCGCCGGAAATGAACATATGATCTATGCCAACCATGGGATGCGAGCTCGGCCAGGTTTTTTCAGCCTGTCCGCTTGCCGTCACCCCGCCGGCATTCCTTAGTCTTGTTTCGAATAATCTGAAGACCGTCGAGCCGGGCTGGGTATTGAAGTCCCCGCAGAGAATAATGGGAGAGCGGCACTCAGGACTGCCCAGCCATTCCCGCCCCATAAGGACCCGCGCCTGATTGAGACGTGATGCGGGAGTAAGTCCCAGGTGCGTGTTGACTACCTGGATCCGGACGCCGTTCGCTTCCACTTCAACCCAGATCGCGCCCCGCCTTGCAATGGCATGCCACCTGCGGGGCCTGTGCAGTCCGCCGGCCTTGACCATTTTCATCGGGTAACGGCTCAGTATTGCATTGCCGCAACGCTCTCTCTCGATCCAGAACTGCGAATAATTCAGGTTTTCCGCGACAATCGCGGCCTGATCGTAAGAAGTCGGACGCGCCTGCCCGTAGTCGACCTCCTGCAAGGCTACCACATCCGGATTATGGACGGCGATCACTTCGGAGATACGTTCCGGCGATATCTTGCGATCCACGCCGACGCAGCGATGAATGTTATAGGTTATGATGCGGAGATAATCAGACACCAGAGTTTGTGTTCCTCTCCGTTTCTCATCCGGGCGTTTCCGGGTCAGGCCACCGCTGACCGGCGCTAGTCCCCGGAGCGCCTTAGCTTGATGACCGCCTGTTATGCGCTAGGTATCTTTCAAAATGAACGTTTTCCTTTAAATAGCATACAAAACAAACGCGGTTAATCAACAAAAGCTTTGAAACATCTCTTCAAGGAAGTATAATTTCCGGGCAGGAAATCCTTTGTCTTTCAAATTACTGACCACTCTCCAGCTTCGAGGTTTTTTATGACGGCGCTTATGGCAATGGCGTATTCGTTCCTTTTCGGGCTTTTGCACGGGATTCTGCCGGACGAGCATACCTGGCCCATAACTTTCAGCTATGCGATCGGCGGCGCAAGCGGAAAAGAGGGGATGAAGGCCGGCCTGTATTTTTCCTCCGCGTTTACATTACAGCGAATGCTGGTTTCGGAACTGGCCTACCTGGCTCTGGGCAAGTTTCTCCTTTTACCCATGGTCGAAGGAATAGTCTACATCATTGTCGGTATCGCAATGTCGGCCGCCGGCGCAGTTGTTGTCCGCCGTAACCGCTATCTCCATTTCCATTTTATCGGACACCACCATAAGGAAGGCATGTTGACGGAAAACAGCGGCAGTGTCGTAACGAGACATCATGCTCAAACGGACGGTCCGGTAATGGCGCCTCCCGCCCGATGGGCGTTGTTGCACGGTTTCATCGCCGGGTTCGGTTTCGGCGGTTTCGCGCTTTTCATCATGACGGTTGCGGCTCCCAAAATGCCGGGGCCGTGGCTGGGATTTCTGCCCGGACTTCTTTTCGGACTGGGAACGATGATCATGCTGGTTCTGATCGGGTCTTTGTTCGGCGCCTCTTTAAGGTGGACAAAAGCATTGACGGAACAGGAGGTCAGGCGGGTCGGAGCACAGACCGGCGGCAGAACGCTTTTCTTCGGCGGACTTCTTTTCGGCGCAGCCGGTTTCGCGGACCTTGGCGGGCTTGGCCGCTTCGTGCCGTTCGACATGGGATACCTGGTTATCGGGCTGTTTACGGTAACAGTAGTGATCCCGGCTTTTGTTTACTCCTGGAAAGAGGTCTTGAGGATGAGAAAACTGCCGGCTGAGGAAACCGGGCTGAACGCCAAAACACCACATTAACGGGCGTAGCTCCCGGCATCCGGGCAAGCTATTCGCCGGCAAGGGACGAATCCGGCTCTGCCGATTGAGGACCGACACAGGTTAATTTTCAAAACTATCGATACTTAAAAGTTATTTTTTAAGTCCAGTATTACCACGATGCGTAAACAAAAAATGAAAAAAGGCGCCGAGCTGCTTGGCGCCTTTTTTCATTTTTTGACTTGGTAATCTGCTGTCAGCCTCCCAGAGCCGCCTTGAGGTCCGCTTCAGGCGTGGTAATCTGGCCGATATTGAAGTTCTCCACCAGGAAGTTGAGAACGTTGGGGGTTATATATGCAGGCAGAGCCGGTCCCAACTTGATGTTCTTGATCCCCAGGGAAAGGAGCGTGAGCAGGATGACATGCGCCTTCTGCTCGTACCAGGAGAGGATCAGCGACAGGGGAAGCTCGTTCACTCCGCAGTTAAATGCATTGGCCAGGGCCAGGGCGATCTGTATGGCAGAGTAAGCGTCGTTGCATTGGCCCACGTCCAGGAGCCTCGGTATGCCGCCGATATCGCCGAACTCCAGCTTGTTGAAGCGGTATTTGCCGCAGGCAAGCGTCAGTATTACGCAGTCCTTGGGCACCTTTTCCGCAAATTCGGTGTAGTAGTTCCTGCCGGGCTTGGCGCCGTCGCAGCCGCCGATGAGGAAGAAGTGCTTCACGGCCCCGGCCTTGACCGCCTCTATTACCTTGTCCGCCACGCCGAGCACCGCGTTATGGCCGAAGCCTACCAGAATTTCCTTGCCCGGTGCTTCGGGGAGGTCGGGGCAAGTCAGCGCCTTCTTGATCACCTCGCTGAAATCCCAGCCGCTGATGTGCTTCACGCCGGGCCAGCCAACCAGTCCCCAGGTGTAAAGACGGTCCGTATATACATCCGCCGGGCGCTGGATACAGTTGGTGTTGAAGATTACGGCACCGGGAAAATCCGGGAATTCCTTGAACTGATCCTGCCAGGCGCCGCCGAAATTGCCGTAAAGGTGCGGATACTTCTTGAGACCCGGATATGCGTGGGCCGGTAGCATCTCACTGTGGGTATAGATGTCTATCCCCTTCCCTTCCGTCTGTTTGAGGAGTTCTTCCAGCATCTTCAGATCATGGCCGGAAACGAGGATCCCCTTGTTCTTCCTCGTTCCCAGTTGAACCTTGGTCGGAACCGGGTGGCCGTAACGTTCAACATGCCCCTCGTTGAGCATTCCCATGACCTTCAGGTTCATCTTGCCTATCTCCATGGCAAGACCGACGAAGTCCATGAGACTCTTTGATTTGTCGGCGGTAGCGGCCAGCGTTTTGTGGTAGAAGGCAAATACCTCTTCATCTTTTTTGCCCATAATGTATGCATGGTCAGCATAGGCAGCCATTCCCTTGAGCCCGAAAACGACGATTTCTATCGCGGAGAGGATATCCGGGTCGGAGTGCTGGGATTTCACCCCGTGTTCGCGGCCCTGACTGACCAGTCCTTCCAGATTGCCGGCAATAACCCATGCGGCGGGTCCTTCACTTATCACGGGTGCATGACCACCGTTCTTTTCGCGGTATGCAGCCTCATAGATGACCTTTGCCTTTTCCTTGAGGTCGTAACACCTGCGCAGCTTTCCCGCGATCTGGACCGGATCGAAATCCACGTTTGTCACGGTGGTGAAGAGCCCCTCGAACATGAAGAGGTCGATCTCCTCGTTTTTTGCCCCGAATTCTCGGGCTTTGTCGGCGTAAATTGCCATTCCTTTCAGACCGTAGAGCATCAGGTCCTGCAACGCTGCAACTTCGGGGTTCTTGCCGCAAACTCCCATGATGTCACAGCCTACTCCTTTGGAGGCCTGTTCACATTGGTTACAGAACATTTCTGACATTTTGATTCCTCCTTCGTTGCTTTTTCTATTTTGTGTCGTCAATATACTCAGAAAATATATCCTATATTTACAGGTCATCAACCGACTTGTCAGTTTTACCAAAAATGAGTACCATATAAGAGGAGTGATGGAAAACTTCCTTCCGTTGATACCGGATGGAATGCAGGAAATTAAACTCTCCGAAAGGAGGAGTGAGGTATGAAAGGCAAAAAAGAAAAAATATGCGAGATCCAGAATCCCGATGAACTCCGTTCAGTGCTGCTCAAGGAAAAAGGCGGGGAAGTGACGTGTGCCATATGCTGCGCCAATTCACACGATGAGTCGGAGCTTTGCAGCCCGGTGAAAAATCCCGGCACCAACCTGTTCTGCGATCTTTAAACAAATAGCTTAAACAAGAAAGGAAAAAGGTTTGCAATTGCAGGCCTTTTTCCTTTTTATCAGGTATGATAAAACCGTGGATTAAATGATAAATTAGGTGGCTTAGCTTATTTTGGAGGGGGATGTTAAATATTGCTTAAAACATCCTGGATACGCAATCATCGATTGCGTTAAACAACTGTTCCGGATTGACGGGTTTCGGCAGGAAATGATCGAATAGGTCGGCTGACTCCTCCGGGGGATACTGTTCGATGTTGTATGCCGTCAAGGCAATTATGCAGGCATTCGGATTTGTCCCCCGCATTTCACGAGCCATCTGGACTCCATCCATTACCGGCATGTTCAAATCGGTCAGAACGATGTCCACCCCGTGTCCTTTGAATGTATCCAGCCCCACCGAGCCGTTTTCCGCAGTATGGACCTTGCATCCGGGGTATTTCATTGAAATGAGCCGGCAGAGGATTTCCCTTGCCGGCTTTTCGTCTTCGACACACATTATGGATATGGGATTCTGTCTTCCAGAAACCTGCATCTTCACACCTCTATCCTGAACTCGGCACCTTTATCTGTATTTCTGACGGTTAGACGACCGCCCATATTCTTCTCGATGATCCCCTTGGACATGAAAAGGCCCACGCCGGTGCCATGTTCCGGCCCCTTGGTGGTGAAATAAGGATCGAATATCTTTTCGATGATATCCTCCGGAATCCCGCCGGCGTTGTCATTAACGGTAACAACTGCCTTGTCGTGTTCAATATCCAGGCATATCTTGACCTTCGGATCGCGGATTTTCCGTTCCAATAACGCATCCCTGGCATTGAGAAGGATATTGAGAAGTACCTGCGAAAATTCATTGGGATAGCCGTCAATGACGGGGTTGTCCACCGACATTACCTCAATGGCGATCTCGCGGTTTGCGAAGCTGTCCCTGATCAGAGTCATGGTTCTTGACACCGCCTCGCTGACCTGAAATGGGACCTTTTCCTTGTCCGGTTTGAAATAATTGCTGAAGTCATTTATGGTCTGGGACATATGCTGTATTATCCCCATTGCGCTTTCTTCCAGAGGCTTGAGATTCTCCGGAGTGAGTTTCCCTGTCTCCTGCATGACCGGCAGCATTCCTATCGTCAGGCTGAGCGTGTTGAGCGGTTGACGCCACTGGTGGGCAATATTCCCGATCATCTCACCCATGGCCGCCTGGCGACTCTGTTGCAGCAGAAGCTGGTCCTTCTCACGGAGTTCCTCGGTCCGTTCCCTGACCCGGATTTCCAGTTCATTATGGGCATTCTTCAGCGCAACCTCCGAGCGTTTGCGCTCCATGGCAATGGCGACATGGTCGGCAACCGCCTTCATGAGCGCAATATCATCATCAGAGAACCTGGTCCTCGTGCGAGTGCCGAAGGAGAGTGTTCCGAGCACCCGTCCCTGGGCAATCAGCGGGTGGCAGGCGTAAGCCTGGATACCGTATGACTTTACCAGTTCCGTTCTTGGATCGGGTGCGTTCGAAATATCCTCGGCCACGATCCGGCAGGCTTCCCGCGCTGCACAACCGCAGACCGCCACCCCGTAGTCGAGCCACTCGATCTTCTTTTTTTCCTCTTCCGGGATACCGGCACAGGCATTGAGATGGAGCCGACCCTCTGTTTCGTCCACCAGAAAATTGAAGAAGGCTTGACAGTCCAGAAGCGCCATCACCTTTTGACAGAGGGAATCAACAACTTTTTGTGGAGAATCCGATGCGAGAAGGCGTCCCGCCGTGTCAGCCAGGAGATCGAGGCGCTCATTCCCCTGGCGCAGTATTTGTTCGGTATTAAGCTGCTCGGTAATATCGGTGTTGGTGCCGAACCATCGGACAACCTTGCCGTCCCGATCGTGCACCGGCAGTATCCTGGTCAGGAAGGGACGGAATACGCCATCTGCCCCCCGGAGCGGAAAAACCATGTCAAAAGGTTTTCTCGTTGCTATTGAGGCCTGCCACTGTTCAAGAACCTGAGGCAGCACCGTGGGATCATGGACCGACTGCCACCCCCAACCTTCCATTTGCTCGGGGGTAGTGCCGGTATACTCATACCATCGCTGATTATACCAGAATATCCAGCCGTCGGCATTCGCCATCCAGCACAGTTGGGGGATGGCGTTGGAAAGAGTCCTGAACTGCTCTTCGCTCTCCTGCAGCGCCTCCTCCGTCCGCCTCTTCTCCGTGATGTCCCGACCCGCAACCACCGACCCTATGATCACGCCGTCCTTATCGCGAATGGGTGCGAAGCTGTAGCTTCCCACCCACATTTCGCCCGTGTCTTTTCGACGCAGGATATATTCCGCATTTGCGGCCGTCTCTCCACGGAGTGCCCGCGGGACTGCCCACTGCTCCACGGGTGCCGGCTCTCCATTGGACATGAACACATCCAGAATCTCAGGGTATTCCGCAAAGGTCTTGGCGCACTCGTCTTTGTTCCTGAACTTGTGGAAGGTAGCAAACGCATCGTTGAAATCAATAAACCGCCCCTCGACATCGGAAATAAACACGGCATCGTTCATGCTGGCTAAAGCCGCCTCAAGCTTCAATTTGCTCTCCAGCACTTCGGCCTCGTTCCGTTTACGCTCGGTGATGTCGATGAGCGTAACAACAATGCCGTCAATTTTCCCCGCTGCGTTCAGGTAGGGAAAAATCCGCTTGAGGTAACTCCGTTTGCTATCAAGGGTAGTCACCTCCCGTTCGGCGAAGGGCTGCCCCGCAAGCACCGTTTCAGTATCATGACTCAGAGTGGGCCAGTCTGATTTTGCCCGCAACATGGCGGAAGGGGCGTCCGACATCGGCCTGGATCAGGTTAAAAACGGCGGCAGCGGCCGGTGTGAAACCCTTGAGATTCAACAGCCTGTCAAGGAAGATCGTGGCGATCCCCGAACTGGTGAGGAGGTTTTCCATATCGGTTGTGGCCAGATTGAGTTCTTCCACTTTTGCCTGCAACTCGGAATTGACTGTAACCAGTTCTTCGTTCAGCGCCTGCAACTCTTCCTTTGAGGTCTCCAACTCCTCATTGGTACTCTGCAGTTCCTCGTTGGCTGACTGGAATTCCTCGTTGATGGACATCAGCTCTTCACTGGTCGACAGGAACCCCTCGTTCGAGGTTTCCAATTGTTCGGTGACCGCCTGGAGCTGCTCGTGGGTTATCCGCAGCTGCTCTTCAAGCTGGCGGATCAGCAACTCCCTGGAAGTTTCATCACCTAAAGGCGACTCTTCACTTCCCGTTAGTGACCGGAAATGCTGTCTGTGGTGACGGCCGGTTCGAAGATGACCATCAACAGTTTTCGGCCGACCGGGGTGAGTCAAACGGCTTCACCAGGACATTTATCGTTACCTCATCCCCGTTGCTGCCGACTTTCACTCCCCGGAAGACAACCTCCTTCTCCTCGGCGAACCCCTTGTAGATCGCAGCCCGCAAGACCGGCCGCAGCTCCTCACGCGCCATCTTCAGGATATCGCGGGTCGGCTCTCCTTCAGGCATCTCCAGGAATCGGCTGGTTCGGGAGGTGAGTATGGACCAATTCATATTTTTTATTTACCACCACGCTTGGCGGAGCATAGCTCTCAGCGAGGACCTTATGGCGAGGACTGCAGTTGGCACGGCTCCTCTGCGCCTGACTGGCGGGCAGGCATGGACTCTCCCCGGTCAGGCGGACTGAGTGGTAGTTGGGAAAAAGCACATCTGCACGGCGCTCACCTTCCCGTGCGTGGGAAAATCTTCCATTTTTGTCGATAGTGGCGAACAGATCGGAATAATGTCCGACCGATTCCGCCGAGCCAAGGAAAAGAACACCCCCCGGTTTCAGGACATGGTGGAACAGGGGATATGAGCCGCTTCTGCATGTCGGGATTGAGGTAAATGAGAAAATTACGGCAGACGAGGAGGTCGAGCCGCGAGAAGGGAGGGTCCTTGATCAGGCTGTGGTGGGCGAAAACGATCATCTCCCGCAACGATTTTATCACCTGCCAGCGGCCGTTGTTCCTGGTGAAAAATCTCCTGAGCCGCTCCTCGTCCAGACCTGCGCAGATATCGTCATCATATATCCCGGTCCGCGCCTGGGCTATGGAACTTCGTCGATGTCGGTGGCAAAGATCTGCACCTTGACGTCTCAGCTTACGTTCGTCCATGTATTCGCGGACCAGCATGGCCATCGAATAGACTTCCTCACCGGTAGCGCAGCAGGCATGCCAGACCCGCACAGGTTCATCGGGGTCGCCGCTCCGCAAAAAGCCGCGGGAAGATATCTTTTTGGAATTTCTTGAATGCCTCCGGGTCGCGGAAGAAGCTCGTTACACCGATAAGGATGTCCTGGCACAGGGCTTTGGCCTCGTGCGGATTTTCCCGCAGCAGGGCGATATATTTCCGATTCCGCCCACATCGTTCACCATCATGCGCCGCTCGATCCGACGCATGACTGTATTGCTCTTGTAGGAGCTGAAATCGTGGCCGGTCCCGGCTTTTACGATGGTGAAAATGGAGTGAAGTTCTTCGTCGAGATTCATGGGAAGGAATCCCTGGTCAGTGAGAATACATGCACCGCGGGAGTTCTCGGCATTTTTTACCGGCATTTCTTCAGTCGGTATGATCTGGCTCGCTGTTCCGGAGGTAATTGAGCTCTCAAAGTTGGAGCAGCTCGCGGCCGATGCCGTTTCGTGCATGAAGATGACACTTCTGACATCCTCGTCAGTCTTCACATCATCTTCGCCTGTCCCTGAAGTTGACATATTATTGAGGGGCATGATTTGACCTCGTACAGTTCAATTCTCAATCTGAGTTTACGCAACGCAGGCAGAAACAGTTGGATGCATTAAAGTTCCAGACCCACAGGCCGGGATTGAACCCAATTATTGACTGATAAATTTATCATACTCAAAAAAAAATCCAATCAAAAAAACGAATGGAAATGCGATCAATCAGGTTAAGAATCGACAATATTGAACCATTCGCTATTTGCTATCCATGAGAACAATATTAACCTTTCCCGGTGTTTTTCAAAATGGACATTATTTGGAGAAAGGAATTGGCTTTGAGTTCATTTCCATGACAAATGCTCAAAAATTGAATTGGAAATGTTGCTTACGGAATGCGCACAAAAATTGGAAAAAAATTGGAAATGAATACATATTGAAAAATTGTGTTTTAGATGTGCTTAATAATTGGATCAGTTTCGCCGGAAAAAAATAAGTTCAACAGCAGAATGAGCCAAGGTTAGCTTGCCTATTTGGACATCTATCTCTTTATATGGTGGGTTGTCAAATCCCCAGAACATTCATTCTTTTCATATTTTATAAATAATGAATAGACGACAAGACTTTCCATAAATTCAACATTAGATTCATTTTTCAAGTTCAATTGAATCCGACTGTCTGCTTGATTGACCAGGTGCGCCTAAAGTGCCTTCAAACTGTCGCAACTTGACATCAGAACAAAGGATATGGTTTAAAAGCCAATCTTTCAGGTAAGACAGCACACCTGGCGCTATCAGGTCATTTCCATTGACGAACTCTTGGCGAAAGGCTTCCATTTCACTGGAAAATTCTTCATGTTGTTCACATGTTCATAGAGGTGTGGAAAGTCGTGCCTGTGCATCCAGCGTTCTTCTACTTCGAAGTGATATTCGCAGTAGGCTATAAGATCATGTAGTATGTTGCCCAATTTCTCCGTTGTCTCATGTGAGACGAAAGCGTCGATATGTTTTGTTCAGCAATGCAACCAAAAGCTCGTGATGGTCGTCAAACTGCTTGATTCCAAGTAAGTAAGAATTGTTCCATTCTACGATAGGCACTATTTCCCTCCTGAAACATGTTTAAACTAATCACCATTTATACAATACCAAATCAGAACTTCTCGACACCAAGCCACTGGAAGGCTTTAACCTGTGCAGCCAGTACATCTTCACGGGAGACACCCAGTCCTTCCAGCTGCTCGGAAGTTACCCGGCAATAGGAAAGATCCAGCAGTTCCGCTATTTCCAGGAGACGACCAAGAGTGCCTTCCTTCGCAACAAGCGCTTTTCTGACCTCTTCGGACAGGTTCAAAACGGCTACGATTTCATCTGCGGTAATACTGTAGATATTTTCCAGTAGAGAAAGTATGCCGACCATGAAAGCTTGCTCGGCATACTTACAATCACTTTTAAGGAGGGGATGACGATGGGCAAGTTGTTCCATGAAGCTGGCGCGTACAGCCGCCATTTCCATAAGTGGATTCAATTGCCCCCTATTGTCATCAGAGGCAAAAAGAGACAACTGCACCCATCTCTGTACCTGTTGACGGCCGAGAATAGACAGGGCATGACGAATGGATCGAATGTTCTCTCTGACACCAAGAGAGACCGAATTTACCAGGAGCAGCAATTTGTACGTCAGGCCAGGACTTCTACGAAAGGCCTGCTCAATTTCACCCATATCGGCATCTTCGGCTAAAAGGCGCACCAGTTTGAGTAGAGTCGAAGCTGTTTCATCAATTCGTTTTTTTTCCAGGACGCTCGGCTTGGCAAAGTAGTACCCCTGAAAATACTCGAAACCCAGTTCAAGACATCGGAGAAACTCTTCCCGGGTCTCCACTTTTTCAGCCAGAAACTTGACCGGATAGTCGCTGAAGTCTTTGATCATGTCGGCCAACGTTTCGACCGGCGACTGGAAAAGGTCGATCTTTACTATGTCCGCAATTTCGTACAGGTCCGCATAAGTGACGTCAAATTGATGATCATCTAGGGCAAAAACAAACCACTTGTCTTTCAGAACCCTGCAACGCTGCACCAGCTCAGGAGTAACCTCAAGGGTTTCCAGCAACTCCAGGACAATCCTTTCACTCGGCAGGATCTCAATGCTGTCGCTCATCAACAGATCCAGTTCAACATTGATGAATCCTTTGTGACGTCCCAGAATGCTGCACCAGGCCGAACCCTGACATGGTATTGAGGATGACATTTGATGTGGCGTAAGAAGCGTTATCCACTTCTGCGCTTTCTCTTGAATTGACCGATCGGAAAAGCAGTTCGTAAGATACTACCTCCTCGTTTCTGTTGAGGATCGGTTGCCTTCCTATGAGTTGGACATCAGCAGCTTGTTTTATTTTCATTGTGGGTAAACAACCATAACATTTAAATGTAGTTATTCGAAGGAGTTCTGGCTCTTCTTTTCAAAGAGGATTCATCTCGTTTTTATGCAATCCCCTTGCTTTTCAAGAATGGTCCGTAATTTTTATCTTCAGCTTTTATGTGGTTTTGCAGCCATTCTTTCAAAAAAGTCATGACATTTTGAGTGAGCACGGCCTTTCCTTCAATAAAGTTCTTCTGTAGATCAAGAACCTGCAAAGTTAATAGATTATGTTCTTTCTTGTGCTGCTCATAGTTAGGGTAATTATGCAGTTTCATCAGTCTCTCTTCATCCTCAAAATGGGTTTTTGTGTACTGGATGAGCCCTGTCAGTACCTTCTCAAGAACTTCTTTTCCTTTTCCAACTTTCATCGCGTCATGAAGGTCATTCACCATTCCGATTAACTTCTTGTGCTGGTCATCAAATTTATTCACCATCACACTGTAGTTGTCATTCCAGGTAATCAGTGCCATCTGATATCCCCCCCTTTTGTTTTATTGAAGTTACTTATCGGATAAATGTTTTTAAACTTGATTGAAAATTATCCTTAATGTTATTTTTTCCCAGCGGCAAAAATAGAAGAGCCGGATCCCAACAATCTTTTGGCGCAAAGTTTTTTAAGCTTACCGCCAATCAATAGAAACAGAAGCTTTTGCCGAGGCATTCATTTACATAAATCAGCCTGTATTACTATAATTATTCAAGTTAACTATTGATGGTCAGCTTCTGTGCTTCCGCATTGATTTCCGACGTGGCCTGTGACATCTGTTCCGTGGATTTGGTAACCTGCATGACCATCTGGGCAGTATTAACAAAGTTATTGGAGGCTGTCTCGGCTTTCTCTCGAATTTTCTCGAACACCATTTTTATCTCTTTCGAATAGGGTTTTATCTTGGCCGCTTCCGTCCTGGATGTTTCAGCAAGTACCTTCACTTCGCCGGCAACAACCGCAAATCCCTTCCCGACATCTCCGGCACGGGCAGCTTCAATGGAGGCATTGAGCGCAAGTAAATTTGTTTTGTCGGCAATATCATCTATAGCATTGGCAATCGGATCAAATTTCTCGGTAGTTTCGTACGAAGCCTGAACTTCAGTTAAAAGCAGTCTGAAATCTTTTTCCTGATCCTGGAACGTTTCCAGCAGACTTTTCGACATCTGCGCTATGGAGGTATTTGTTTCTTCCATCTGGGACAGAGCTGCAATAACGTTTCTTGCAATGCCTATCTCATCCACAAACCTCTGCTCCATGGTACTTTTCAGGTCCTCTATCTCTTTATTTTCCTCAACGATCAGTTCCTGCTTGTAATAATGGCAGTTATCGTATTTGTTGAGATTGTTGAAAATTGCTATCGCCATTCTTTCGCATTCCCCATATCCGCAGGCGCTGCAATTGTAAATATCTTCATCCGAATACTTACGCATCGATTTATATACCTCTTTCAGTTCCTGGGCAGTCGGTTTTCTTATCGTGTTGTTGTCTGCCAGATTGAGGTATGTTCTTTTATAGAGTGTGGGTTCCCAGAATTTTTCAATTGTTTTCCGAAGAACTCTTTTTGTCCTTTGTCCGGATAAAATGCCTTTTTTCCGGTATTTCTCCTGCATTTCCCTGTTTCTTTGCTCAACCAGGGATTCTATTTCATCGGGAGTTTTGTCCTGGTTGAGGGTTCCAGGTCCCCCATTGCAACCCATTTCGCAATTCAGGCAGTCTACGAGCAGCGGGGCAGTCCCTTTTTCGATATTTTGCGGAAGCTTCTTTAAATAATGATAGATTGTGGGCACACCCTCAATTTTCCTGGTCATGTCATACATACCGGGTACCTCACGGACCGCCGTTCTCAACAGACCACCGGGCGTGGAAAAGAGCACCGCCCTCTCTGCAGGAGGGTTATCGTAATCTGTGGCGGGATAGTCGTTCAACCTGATCTTTTGACGGGTAAGGTAAGCATCAATTGCCCGGTAAGTGACATTGTAGTCACCAAGACCGGTTTCTTCAAATTCTCTCTTTTTGGCAAGGCAAGGCGAGATTACCGTTACCTTGTGATTCTTGTATTCTGGATAAAATCTTTTTATCATTTTTATTGTATGAAGCATTGGACTGTCGGCCGGCGCCAAATATTTCAGCAGTTCCGGTTTGTAAATCTCAACGTATGAGACAATGGCGGGACACGGCTGCGAGATGACCGTTTTAGGTTTTTTGCCCTTTATGTATTCAAGGTATGTCTTTATCGTCAACTCCGCTCCGAAGCTCACATCGAATACCGCCTTCACCCCGATCTTTTTCAGCCAGCCGTTCAAGTTGAGATATCTTCCTGGGAAATTGGAGGCCACTGCCGGAGCAACCACGGCGACAATCCTCTCTCCAGCCTTCAGGTCCTCCATGAACTCATCAAAATCATCAAGAGCTATCCTTGCATCATGTGTACATGCCGCAATGCAATGTCCGCAAGCGATGCACATATCGGAATTGATCTCGACATAATCGGAGCTGCCGTCGTTACAGTATTTAACCGGACATGCGGTTATGCACGCGTGGCAGTTTACACATTTCTCGCTGCTTACATCTATTACCTTCCTAAGGCTTTTACTCATATTCGATCTCCTTTTTATTTAAATATCTTTATCGATCAGGGCGATATACACGTATCTATATCGGCAAAATCTGATAACACTTTAATTGTTTAATTTGTTTGTATTTTTTAACAAAATGAGCATGGTGGTCATGAAATAATTACGAATAAAATTGATAGGTATGTTGATTTTGAGGAGGGAGTACAATAAATATATTTTAGTTATGTAAATTTTATAACTTATAAAAATCGAAGAGAAACTGTCTTCGACATATAACCCCTGATTTCAGATATTGTGCACACCCATTGAGGACTTTAAATGATTTTCTGTATAATTAAGTTTTGATCTTTTTTGTTAAAAATGAAAGACAATTGCATGAAAGAAATAAAACGGACCAGCGAAAAGGGATTAAAGACAAGCATGAAAATTGTTGTCTGCGGAATATTGTGGACCGGCAATTTAATTACCGATTTCAGGAAACAGCTAATATCTTAATATTGTAGATGAATACTTCAGGATTGAGGCGACCTCATATTAGCTGGAGGGCGGAATGTCTCCATCCAGCACTTCCCTGAGCTGCCCCAGGAGTGAATGTGGTGAGAAAGGCTTTGTAACTAGACGGCACCCGTCAGGGATCGCATTCCGCTTGATTATGTCGGCGGTGTAACCGCTGATGAAAATGGCTTTTATATCCGGGCAGGCCTTGCTGATAATCTCATAAACTTCCCTGCCGTTTCTCTTCGGCATGATTACATCCAGCAGCAGCAGATCTATGACCTCCTCATTCGCCAGATACTTATCCAGAGCATGCTCGCCATCAACTGCCACGATTACCCTGTAACCATTAGCGTGAAGAAGCGACTTTATCGATTCCCGAACCTCCAGCTCATCCTCTGCCAACAAGACGGTTTCCGAACCCCGAACAGAAACAATATTCTCATTAATACTATCATCTTCAGCGCTGTCCATCTCCATCAGCGGTATTAGTATTCTAAAAGTGGTCCCCACTCCAGGTTCACTATAGACACTGATGTGGCCACCATGTTGTTCTATAATGCCGTAGGCGGTAGCCAACCCCAGGCCGGTACCCTTTCCCACCTCCTTTGTGGTGAAAAAAGGCTCGAACACCCGTTCCCGGACCTTCTCGTCCATACCCGTTCCGGTGTCTGATACGGAAATGAGCGCGTAATTACCCGTTGTTCCGTATCCATGCATCGCTATAAAGTCACTGTCTATGTGAACAAGCTCCGACTTCACTGTCAACAAACCACCATTGGGCATAGCATCCCTGGCGTTGGTAGCCAGGTTCATCAATACCTGTTCCATCTGTCCGGAAACGACCTTTACCGGCAGTAACCCATCATACAGGTTGGTATGGAATTCGATATCTTCGCCGATGAGCCTTATCAGCAACTTTCCGACTTTTCGAATGATGTCGTTCATCTCCAGCGGCTTTGGGTCGTAAGTGTGCTTCCGACTGAACATAAGCAGATCCCGCGTGAGGTTTCCGGCCCTCTCGGCAAGCGCTGTCACCTGCATTGCACATTGTCTAGCCTTTTCGTCCACCACCTTGTCAAGCAGCAGGTGTTCGTAGCCAATGATGGCGGTAAGGATGTTGTTGAAGTCGTGGGCGATTCCTCCCGCCAACTGTCCGACTGCCTCCATCTTCTGGGCTTGAAGGAACTTCTGTTCAAGCTTCTTGCGTTCGGTTATATCCAGAATAGTTCCGACGAACTTGGTATTCTTTCCGGCTTCGTTTGCAAAAACTTTTCCCTGTGCATGGACGATCCGTTCTCCGCCTTCTGGTCTTATGATGCGATACTCCACATCATAGGGGGCCCCATTCTCAAGTGTTGCGGTGATTCTTTCCTGCACATATAACTTGTCATCGGGATGGATGTAATCAAAGACCGAGTCATTTGCGCGACCCGCCACCTGTTGGGGGAGTCCGAGAATCCTGAAGAACTCGGCAGATCGAAACTCCTCATCCCGTTCCACGTCATATTCCCAACTCCCCAAACCCGCTATAGATTGAGCCTCAACCAGATTTCGCTCACTTGTGATCAGTGCCCTCTCCACCTCTTCGCGCTCGGTTTCCCGTTTTTCAAGTGTCTCAACCATTTCGTCGAAGGAACGCGCAAGTTGTCCAAATTCTCCGTCCCCATGATTGAGACCTGTACGAACACTTAACACCCCTTCACCGAGTCTGCGTGATGCATCAACGAGCCTCAACAAGCGTCGCACAATAAGAACGTCAGCCAGGTACCATGCGCAGAGCATGGCCAAGAGGGCGATTGCACTCATGAAAACCAGGTTACGAAACATAGCTGAGTTTGCCTCATCAACCACCTTGCGTGCGGGTATCCCAACTCGCATATAAAGGGCGGGTCCCCTATCATCAAGGCGGAGACGTTTGAACGCATAGAAGCGCAGGACTCCATCAATGCCTCTGGCAATAAAAGTCCCCTCCTCTGGCTTTCCGGACATGCGCCTGATCATCTCGGGAAGGTCTTTTGATCCACTATAAAGTTTATTATCAGGGTAACGATAGAGACGGGTACCATGGAAATCTGTCAGGGCAAGGGCCGAACCGGAGGTTATTCTCTCCTGGGAAAAGAGACGACCATAATAATTAAGATCAAAGGCCGCAACAATGACCGCTCTGATTTTCCCCTTGGTATCAATTGCAGGAACAGCGAAATTCAGTACCGGTTTCCCGTCGGAATGGCTAAGGTCATACCCCCCTACCGAGAAAGAGCGGGTAGCAGTTGCATCCCTGAAATATTTTCGTTCAGAGATATCAATGTTAGAAGATGGGAGGGCGGATGCAAACACCCGACCATTTGGATCGGCCACCGTGATGTTGGCATAACAGGGATTCTGCAACAAAAGGCTTTTCAGAAGTATACTGCAATCAGGCTCAGTCCGGTCGAGGATGATGGGGAGTTTTGCCAGAATCGTGAGAAACTGCTGGGTGTTATCCAGAGCCCGCTCTTGGTTAGACGCCAGTCTCTGTTCAAGTCGTAGGGTTCTTGCCTTAACCTCTTCGATGGAACGGTAACGGCTTTCAAAACCGATATACAGGACGATACCAAGACAAGGAAGCATGATAAGAAACACCAGGATGAGGAGGATCGTGCGGATCGACAAGGCTGATAAGGACCTCATTTGCTACCCTTTCCTTGCAGAAAGTCTTCCTGAGAGAGGCTTGTTGCATCCACCGTCAAGTAGGCTAGATAAAAATATGGACAATATATCGCTATATTATACTAATTAATAGTAAAATAATAACGGCATTATAACTAAAACGGATTATACCATATAAAATAACTATGTGAACTATTAGCGCAAAAACTCTAACAATGAAATTACAAGATGTTTATCATCAATATTTGGACACGGATTTTGTTTAAAGTATCATTTGTTTGGACTTTGGCCATGGCTATCCATGTCATTGTGCCTGTTATTCACAAATGACATGGAAATCTTTTCGAGCGATTCCAATTAAAATAGTGTTAACAGATGAAATATTTAGTCCGGCAATACCCTGGTGGCGTTATTGCGTCCCGCCGGTGCCCATACAGCCTGTTTAATGCCTGGATAATGAATGTCCAGCATCTTCGCCTGGGCTGCGGGAGAAAGCAGGTATTCCTGAAATTTAGAGGCACCATCCGCGTTCACTCCCGGTACACGATCCGGATTTATCACTACCGACACCATGATGCGCTGCAGTATCGGATCCGCGGTTACAAGGGGCTGCAAGGCAAGATGGGCCGCCTTCTGTTCCCGAATGAACGGTGTGAGGCCCCAGATAACATACCCGCCATGTTTGGCGGCGAACTCGACAGCATCCCGCTTGCTGCCGTCATTATCAATATACCATGCCCCTTTGGGCGGCTTTCCCGCGGCGCGCCAGACAATTTCCGTCAGATACCTTATGCCGCGGGTATCGTTCAATATATAGGGAACTCCGGCCCGGGCGATCCGGCTGAAAGCCAGAACGAGATCGGAAAGGCCGCGCACTTTCGCCGGGTCGGTGGTCGGACCGAAAAGAGCGAGCTGATTTGAAAAGACCGTGCGCGGCCAGCGGCCAAGACCGTCCATAACAAATCTTTCCGTGTCCCTGTGTCCGAAATGTGCGATAACCAGGTCAAACATCCCCTTCCCCGCAGGAAGATAAGGTTCTTCAATGGAGGTCAATGCCACTTCAATCCCAGTCTCTGCCATGAATGACTTAACCAGGTGCGGCAACACACCACCTTCCACCGCGGTAGAAACACTGGCAACACGAACGAGATTTTTTGCAATTTTCAGATCCTGACGCTTCTTGCCGCCCTCCTGCCCTCTCCGGTCAGCAGCCAAAACGGATGTAGCCCCGGAAAGAACCACCGGCGCGGCGGCGAGAGCAGTAGAAGTGAGCTTTATAAACTTCCGGCGGGTAATCAACGAATCACTATCAGACATGTTATCCTCCTGAGTTTTGAACACTTTTAGTATCCAGGGCTTCCATCAAAATTCAATTCATTGGCTTTAGCAATCAGCTTTAACAGTAACTGCCTCAGCAACAATCCGTTACGGCAATTTAATATTAATCCTAAAAACGGCAGTTGGAGGTGTACGCAGTAAGCAACTCAGGCCTGATACGTTGCTGCTCTTGGCGAAATGGAGTGTGGACAGCCGATATTGTCTGAACCCGAAGGGTGAGTTTATCGGCTGTAGCGAAATGAGCTTAGAGCAGCAGAAACAGGCCTCCGGAGCGAACGGAGGATGCCTGCAACTGCCGAATCAAGGTTCATTTTACCATTACTCTTTAACTGTTACCGGACAGCCGGGTGAACCTGCATAAAAAACTATTATTTCAGCCGGTTTGCTGCCCTCATTCATACCGTAATGCCACTTGTTAACGACCTCCACGATTGAATCTCCGGCCTTCAGGTGCAACCTCTGGCCGTCATCTGTCACTACGGTCAGCTCCCCTCTCAACAGAATTCCGGCATTTATAACCGGGTGCTCATGCCACGGCAGTTTTGCCCCTGCCGGAATTTTTATTCTCAGGATGGTTATTTGCGGTTTCCCGGTGGGATAAGCGGGCAGTTTATCTCCATTCCAACTGGAATCCGTTTTTGCCAGGACCTGTACGGAAACCTTCCCTGAATTTGAGTCTGCCGCCCAGACATTGATCGATAGAAGGAAAACCAAAGTTATCCCGAAAATGATTTTTTTCAAGTACTTTACTCCTTTTTCATATTTTGGTGGTTCAGGGGGAATATCGACTGGCTTTGAACACAGATCCGGCATTTGCAGCTATCGCAATGCGTTTCAGAATGGTTCCATATCAATCCATAACACGGCTTATGCAGCCATTTACAGAAAAGTAAGGACAGATATAAAAACCGGTTGGAATGCTGCAAGTCAAACTTTCGGTGTCCGCAAAAAGAGATAAAACACCAGTCCGGCTGCCACGACAAAACCCGTAATCAGCCAGAAATTATCATAATTGACCGTTATTTTTACAAAATAATATAACTCGTCATAAATCATATGCAGATATTCTTTGATCATGCTGTTGATCCTTTGGGCAGTCTTTTTTTTCTGATCATTATTATGTAAGCGGGACGTCTATTTGAATAACGGCTTTTGATAACTTCGGAACCGGTCCGGACAACCGGCTTGCAATTCAATTTATCACTGAGATTCAACTTTTGCTGTCAATAATTATATCATGAACTATAACTGTTACGACCCTGGCGTTGCTTGCCTGGATTTCGCTTTTTATTCCTGTTATTTTCTGTCAAATTCAATACTGATAATTCATGCTGCTTATTGATCTGTTGAGGTATTGTTAATGGAAAAATCCACCGAAGAAAGTCATCTCCTGTGCCAGGTCCGTTCATCCTGCAAGGCAGTCGCCGAACGTTCGTTACACGTTCATATAAATAACAATCGTTTAAAGACGTATGCCTTGGAGTTGCCGCTGGACAAAACGGCAACACCTTTGCCGGACCCTTCATGCCATTTTCTCGGACATGGAGACGATACGGTCGCTTTTTTTTTGACTCTCGATTCTATTAATTTCGGTTCGGGGTATTTTCCATACATGCGGAAACGAAACGGTATGTCCGGCTACTTCACAGTTGCTTCTTTCCTTAATGATTATTTTAAGGAACATGGACCTTTATCCGCGAACCAGCTGGTGGAAATATCCCATGATTCCTGTTTTGAAATCTTTCACCAGGACCCCGCCTGCCATCATGCGGTTGAACTTATGCATCTTTTTGCCGCAGCGCTCAACGCATTGGGTAAATATCTCATTTCCCATTTCGACGGAAGTTTCATCAACCTGGTAAATTCTGCCGGTTTTTCTGCGGAGAAATTGTTGCTGCTGCTGAAACGGATGCCATTTTTCGATGATTCGGCAACATATGACGGAAAGAAAGTGAAGTTCTTCAAAAGGGCGCAGATAACCGCGGCAGACCTCTATCTTTCCTTCAACGGCCAGGGTCCTGGCAGGTTCGATGATATTGACAACCTCACCATTTTCGCTGACAATCTGGTTCCTCACGTCTTGAGACTGGACGGTGTTCTTAATTACGAAGACGGTCTGCTGTCGCGTATCGAAAATGAAGAAGAGATACCGGCGGGGTCGGCGGAGGAAATAGAAATACGCGCCTGCGCGGTGCATGCGGTCGAGCTGCTGGTTGATGAACTGAAACAGTCCGGCAGGAATGTAAATTCCATGATCCTTGACCAGTATCTCTGGAACAGGGGACAGCTTCCCCGGTTCAGGGTTCGGCCCCGGCACCGCACGAGGACGGTCTACTATTAGCCTGGCGCCTGAAGAGTTGTTGCCTCTTCACCCCCTCAGCTACGCAAGTGCCATGGAAAAAGGAACAATAAGGTTGACAGTTTTGTCCATCGCGTTGTATTTAAATTCTTCTCGCAACTGATAAAAGAGAACGAAAGGAAGGTCACGGAATGATAAAGCTGGATTTTGAAAAAATGGGCGGACTCATCCCCGCAATCATCCAGGATTATGAAACCAACGATGTCCTGATGCTCGCATTCATGGATGAAAAGACCCTTGACCTGACGCTGGAAACCGGCAAGACCTGGTTTTTCAGCCGCACCAGGAACAAGTACTGGATGAAGGGGGAACAGTCCGGAAACGTGCAGGAAGTAATGGAGGTTTATACCGACTGCGATTCCGATTCGGTACTGATCAAGGTCAGGCAGCATGGCGGAGCGGCTTGCCACACCGGCAACAGAAGCTGTTTTTATGTCAAGAGGGAAGGCGACGAATGGGTAGAGCACTCAAACCCGCTGTTCAATCCGGACGAGGTGTACAAAAAATGAGTGATAATATCCTTAAATTCGGCATTCCCAAGGGAAGCCTTGAAAGCGCCACAGTCGACCTGTTCAAGAAGGCGGGATGGATAATCACCCTTTCCTCCCGCAGCTATTTCCCGTCCATTGACGATGACAATATGAAATGCAACCTCATCCGCACCCAGGAGATGAGCAAATACGTGGAAAAAGGGACCATCGACGTGGGAATCGCCGGCAGGGACTGGGTCATGGAAAACGATTCCGATGTGGTTACCGTCTGTGATCTTGTATATTCGAAGGTCTCCCGCAGGCCCGCACGCTGGGTACTGGTCGTCAATCAGGATTCCCCGGTTAAATGCCCGGAAGACCTGAAAAACAAGACCATTTCAACAGAGCTTGTCGGTTTTACCAAGAGATACTTTGCTGATCGGAATATACCAGTGACGGTCGAATTTTCCTGGGGAGCAACAGAAGCCAAGGTCGTTGAGGGTCTTTGCGACGCCATTGTGGAAGTTACCGAGACGGGTTCCACCATAAAGGCCAACGGGCTGAGAATTGTTGAAACCCTCATGACCTCAAACCCGGTCATTATCGCCAATCGGCAATCGTGGGAAGACCCCTGGAAACGAAAAAAAATCGAGCAGATATCAACCCTTCTGCAATCGGCGCTGCGGGCGGAAAACATGGTCGGGCTGAAAATGAACGCTCCCAAAGGAAAGGTCGAGGAGATCATACAGATGCTGCCGAGCCTGAATTACCCGACTGTTTCAAACCTGCATAATGCGGATTGGGTTTCCATAGAAAGCGTATTGAACGAGAAACAGGTGAGAGATATTATTCCCGAGTTGCTGAAACACGGGGCTGAGGGAATAATAGAATATTCCCTGAACAAGATAATCTGACGTTGGGATATTGGGCAAAAGACAAACACCCCCCCTCTTGTCTTTTGCCCTTTAACTTCATCTCGGATCATTGAGATTTTATCCGGCGGATCCACTCCTTGTTCCCTTCATCATAACAGATTACATGGGATTTCCAGTCGCTTCCCTTGACCCTGTAACACCGGTATCTTTCCCTGCGACCCGCGGCCTCTTCGAACCATTGCCCGACAATTTTCAAGACTTCTATCCTCTTGCCGGCAAGGAAGAACGCCCTGGGGCTTTCCTCTTCCCTGTAACCGGCATAGGCAACTACCTCTATTTTTTCGCTTGGCATCCGGGTCTTTTCAGGCATGATTCATTTTCCTGACACACCTGTTTTTCGAACAGGATAAAACTTCAGGGCGGCGGAGTTCATGCAATAACGCAGTCCCGAAGGTTTCGGCCCGTCGTTGAACACATGGCCTAGATGTGCTTCACATCTCCGGCACTGGATTTCCGTCCGCAATACTGATAAAGAATAATCCTGTTTTTCGGCAATATTTTCCTGAGACACAGGTTCCCTGAAACTGGGCCACCCGGTACCCGATTCATATTTTGAATCGGAATTGAACAGGTCAAGGTCGCAGCAGGCGCACCGGTAAATGCCTTTTTCACGGTTACTCCAATATTGATTGGAAAAGGGTTTTTCGGTCCCTTTCTCCCTTGTAACGTGGTATTGTTCCGCTGTCAGCTGCTTCCGCCATTCTTCCCTTCTTTTGCACACCTTTTCAACCATGACCTGTCTTCCCCATTCAATCGGATAATTTGTCCAGCATTTCCCGATTCGTTATTCAAATAATTCTCTCCGGTCGGACCTCATTGCGATTCGCCAGCTGTTTTCTTTTTAAAATCAGATCTTTGTTCAGTATACACACTCAGCGACGTGATTCAATTGCGTATGGACATAAACCCGAAAACTTCATCTTGAAATTTCACATAAGTAAATCTACCTTGCGAGTATGAGAGGGACATTAAATATCGAAACATTTATTTCGTGGTATCCTTGAGAGAAAAGAAAATTGCGTCAATTTAACCTGTAATAAACATTTTTTTCCCGATTTGATCCGCTATCTTCAGGTTTTCCCATTAAAGAATCTGTTTTGGGATCAATATGAACATTTCAGAAACCATCACTTTCAGAAAATTCATTTTGCCCGTTTTCATTATTCCTGCAGTCTGCATGGCAACGCTTTATTTGCTGAATCCGTTGTTATTTTCAGATGTTTCGGCAATATTCAGTGTACTTGTTTCCTTCGCCATCTTCTCAATATACTTAAATTCACTGAATAATTCCGCAAATGGATATATCAGGGTTACCGGAATTTCCTTTTTCTTTTATGGAGCAGTGGAATTTATACGCCAGACAGTTTTCGCAAATTACGGGATATCGTACCCGGACCTCGTATATTCGGCTCCTCTGCTCGACTTTCTCGGTAAGTGCATCAGGAATTTTGCCTTCCTGGCGGCACCCCTTCTTTTGGGTTGCAGACTGACCGACAGAAAAATATTCGCATATTTTTTCATTACAATTGTACTTCTGACCGGTCTCCTTCTCTCGGGATCAATACCCGGTAATCATTCAGATAGTTTGAAGCAAATTTCCAATACCGGCATCAGCAGATATATATTCTTTTTTACATTTTTGATCTCACTCGTGTTGCTTGCCTGGAAAAGACATTACTTCCCATCAAACATTTTCAAATTGCTCTCCGTGGCACTCATTCTGCTTTCCATCTCCGAATTGTCTTCAATTTCCACGTCGAATTTATCGACAAGAATGTTTTTTTTGGAAAATTCAGCAAATATTCTGGCTTTGCTGGCAATTCGCAAGGTGTTTATGCTTGCCTGCTTCACACAGCCTTTTGCATTACTTTCTGTTGAACTGGAGCGTGAAAGAGAAACTTCACGTAATGCTTCAGGCATTATTTCGGCACACAAGCAAAATCCCGTTATCATGATGAGTGAATTGGACCGGAATGGCAACATTCTCTCTTTCAACCTTGCCTGCGAATTGGTGACCGGTTATTCAGAGAAAGAGGTGAAAAACAAATTCGTGGGTGATTATTTAATCTCCGATGAAGACTGTAAAGCCGCCAGGCGCTATTTTGCCGATGGGGAGGGCCGGGACATTCCATTCAACAAGGATATTTACTGGAAAGTAAAAGGAGATTTCGCTCCAAAACTGTTGAAATGGCAAATGCAGGCGGTCAAGGACGAGACTGGTAAAAATTCTTCCATTATCTGCACCGGAATGAATATCACGGGTTACACTGATACTTTAAAAGAGTTATATTTTAAAACCCAGATGCTCGAACATGCAAATGATTCCATTCTGGTCCAGAATTGTTCAGGGAAGATTCTTTATGCCAACAGGGCTTTTCTGGAGCATACCGGTTACAGTAAAAGGGATATCAGCACTCTTGACTTTGATTCGATTGAATCGGCGCAGTACAGGAAACATAACCGACATCGAATTCAATCCCTTGAACATAACGGCAGAGTCAAATTCGAATCAATATTCCTCAGAAAAGACGGCAGACCGGTCCAGGTTGAGGTTAGCTCCGCAATCACCTGCATGGACGGTGAAAGTCTGATCGTAAGTGTAATTCGCGATAATTCCACGAGAAAACTCTATCAAAAAAAGCTTAAGGACAGATATTGCGAATTATCAGCTCTTTACAGGATCTCGGCAACAATGAGCAATTCTTTGGCCTTAGACCAACTTTTTCCCAAAATCCTCGACGCGATTATTGAACTGGAAATGCTCGATGTGGAAAGACGCGGGGGTATCTTTGTTCTGGATGAAAGCAAATTGAAACTGGTTTCCTCTGTTGGTGGTCATGAAGACCCCCTGCAGTCACACGGAGATGTAAAAATAGGCGATTGTCTGTGCGGACTGGCGGCTAAAAGAGGAGAGATCATATTCACGAAAGACATAGCTCAGGAAAACCGATACCTGGGCAATTCAATTGATGGTGTCCGATGCGGCCACATAGCCATTCCCCTTCATTCAAAAAACAGGCTTGTTGGTGTCATGTCCCTTTATCTGGAACCCTCATCGACAATAGACGAATCGAAGAATAACCTTCTCAGGGCAATCGGCAATCAGGTTGCAGTCGCACTGGAAAATGCCGGACTCTACGAAGAGATGAAAACCCTAGCGCTCCATGACCCGCTGACCGGTTTCGCCAACCGGCGTCTTATGGAAATAGTTTTTGAAAGAAGCATAGCCGAGGCAAAAAGGTCCCATGAACCACTTTCGGTATTGATGGCTGATATAGATTTCTTCAAGAAATATAATGACACTCACGGCCATTCCGCCGGAGATGAACTTCTGGTGAGGTTCTCCAGGGTTGTATCCGCACAGGTAAGGCAAATGGATTTCGTATCACGTTATGGCGGCGAGGAGTTTTTCGTTATCCTGCCGGGAGCTGAACTGACTGAAGCGTGCATTGTCGGCGAACGAATCAGAAAGCAGGTGGAAGAGGACCTGGACATTACAGTCAGCCTCGGTGTGGCTGCATTCACACAGCAAATCAGGGACAAGGAAGAACTGATAATGCTGGCTGACAGCGCCCTTTACCGGGCAAAGCAGAACGGACGCAACCGCATCGAAACCACGATCTGAGGTAAAATTAAGCGACGGGAGGCAGGTAATTGAGATCAGCCGCAAAGCGCTTCACTTTTGCTTTATTTACTGCTAGACTTGCGCTGTCAACGCCATGGCAAAAATTACCAGACAGACAGGAAACGAGTATGAAATACATCAGCACCAGAGGAAAAATTGAGCCGGTGGGCTTCAAAGATGCGGTCATGATGGGTCTCGCCACAGATGGAGGCCTGCTTTTACCGGAAAGTATTCCTTTCATTAACAAGAGCACACTTGACTCATGGAGGAATTTGTCTTATCAGGATCTCGCCTTCCAGGTGATATCCCTTTATGCCGACGACATCCCGCCTGAAGATTTGAAAAAACTTCTAACCGGGTCCTACTCAACATTCGACCGCGATGAGATCACCCCTACCGTCAGGAAAGACGGCGTTTATATACTCGAACTGTTCCACGGCCCTACCCTGGCCTTCAAGGATGTGGCTCTTCAACTTCTCGGCAACCTGTTCGAATACCTTCTCAAGGAACGTAAACAGAAAATGAATATTGTCGGCGCAACCTCCGGCGATACCGGAAGCGCCGCGATTTACGGGGTGCGCGGCAAGGAGAATATAGCCATTTTCATTCTCCACCCTCACGGCAAAACCTCACCGGTCCAGGCCCTGCAGATGACCACCGTTCTCGACGACAATGTACGCAACATAGCCGTTCGGGGAACTTTCGACGACTGTCAGAACATGGTCAAGGCTCTTTTCAACGACCTCGAGTTCAAGGAGAAGTATTCTCTCGGTGCGGTAAACTCCATAAACTGGGCGCGGGTACTTGCCCAGGTGGTCTATTATTTCTACTCATACTTCAGGATATCGGAAGACAACTCCCGCGAGGTTATCTTTTCCGTGCCGACCGGCAATTTCGGCGATATTTTCGCAGGTTATGTGGCAAAGCGGATGGGATTGCCCATAAAAAAGCTTCTGCTTGCTACCAACGAAAACAATATCTTGACTCGTTTTATCAATAACGGAGATTATTCCCTGGGCAAGGTCGTCTCGACCGTCTCTCCGTCCATGGACATCCAGGTGGCATCGAATTTCGAACGTTACCTTTATTACTTGTATGACGAGAATCCGGCAAGGGTCCGCGAGAGCTTCGCTTCATTTTCCGATACTGGCAGCATGGAATTCACCGATGTCGAAAGGGAAAGAGTCCTGGCGGTCTTTTCCTCGCAATCTGTCAATGAGCAGGAAACCCTCTCAACCATATCGGCCTTCCATAAAGAAACTGGATATCTTCTAGACCCGCACACGGCCGTTGGCGTGAAGGCCGCCCTCGACACGGTTACCGACGGGACACCGGTCATCTGCCTGGCTACGGCCCACCCCGCCAAATTCGGCGATGCGGTAAAAACGGCAACGGGCATCGAGCCTCCAAGACCGGCCGCGCTGGCAGGCATAGAAAACCTGCCGTCCAGGTGTGAAATAAAGGATGCCGATCTTGCCGAAATAAGAAATTATATTTCCGAAAATGCCCTCTAAGGCATCTTCCCACTCTACGTCGGATTTTATGATACTTGACTGGAATAGCATTGAAACCGTATTTCTGGATATGGACGGCACCCTGCTGGATCGTCATTTCGACGATTATTTCTGGCTGGAGCACGTTCCCAAAGTTTATTCCGGTAAATACGGTCTTCCCATAGAAGAAGCAAAGGAGTATCTTTACGGCCTGTTCCGTTCCCAGGAAAACACCCTGAACTGGACCGACCTGGATTACTGGTCACAAAGGCTCGGACTCGACATCCCTGTTCTCAAGCAGGAAGTAGATCACCTGATTGCGGTTCACCCTTTTGTGGTTGAATTTCTCCTGTTCCTGCGACATCAAGGCATACCGTCTTACCTGGTGACAAACGCCCACAGCAAAACTCTCAGCCTTAAATTGCGCAAGACAAGGCTTGGACACTATTTTTCCGGTATTATCTCCGCCCATGACCTTGGACTGCCAAAGGAAGATAACGGTTTCTGGGGCAGGCTTCAGGAAAAAATCGCTTATGATCCCATGAAAACCTTACTCGCGGAAGACAGCGAAACTAACCTGGAAACCGCCCTGAATTATGGAATTAAATATCTGATATACGTCGGCAGGTTCAGCTCCATGATAGCGCCCAGGTCTTCGAAAATGTTCACGTCGATAAATTATTTCAGCCAGCTCATACCAAAGGAAGGAAAGATGGAAATTCGCGTGATGCGTGACTGAAAATTAAATTTCAGGCACTCACCATTTTGGAAGTTCTGCTAAGCTGGTTACCGGTCACTGTCACCGGATCGGTAGTTGGTTAATGAGAGAATAGAAAAGGCGTCCGTGCTCTTGCACAAACGCCTTTTCTATTACCACTGAATTGAAATCCAAACCTTATTGCAGGGCGTCTTCAATCCTGATGAGATTTGTTTTTTCAGTTGTTATCTGCATCTCTTCAATTACCTTGAGGGCCTTTCTAACATCCATTTCACGCGCATCGTGTGTCATGATCACAATGGGAACGGTCTCCCCTTCATGCCTCGAAGTCTGTATCATCGATTCGATACTGATGCCGTTTTCCCCCAGGGCTCCGGCTATCTTTGCCAGAACACCGGGCCTGTCGACCACACTGAAACGGAGATAATATTTGCTCACCGTATCGCCGATCGGTTTTATGGGAAGCGTTACAATTTTTTCATCGAGGAATCCCAGAGGAGCGCTTCTCCTGCTGACACCCACCATTATGTTCCGAGCAATCGCCATCACATCACCCACTACGGCGCTGGCGGTGGGATCCATACCGGCTCCACGGCCGTAGAACATTACCGTATCCACGAAGTCACCAGTCAGTCTTATAGCATTAAAAACGCCTTCAACATCTGCCAGCGGGTAATCGACCGGAATCATGGTGGGGTGTACCCGTGCCTCGATTGTCTCCCCATCCCGTTTACCGATGGCGAGAAGTTTGATCTTGTATCCGAACTGGCGGGCGAAATCGACATCAATTGACGAAATGGAGCTGATACCCTCGGTATAGATATCCTTGAAATCCACCCTAGTGCCAAAGCATAGTGAGACCAGAATACAGAGTTTGTGAGCTGTGTCGATGCCTTCTATGTCGAAAGTCGGGTTCGCTTCGGCATAACCTAGTTCCTGGGCTTTTTTCAATGTATCGGAAAAATCTGCCCCTTCCCGTGTCATTTTAGTCAGGATATAGTTGCAGGTGCCGTTGAGAATTCCGAGCACCGTATCGAACCTGTTAGCCGCCATATTCCCTTTGATTGCCGACAATACGGGGATTCCACCACCAACAGCGGCCTCGTACCTTATCTCGACCCTTTTACGGGCGGCCGCGGCATAAATTTCTTCACCGTGAACGGCCAGCAATGCCTTGTTGGCGGTAACTATATGCTTTCCGTTTTCTATTGCCTTGAGAATGAATTTCTTGGAAGGCTTGTAGCCGCCTATCAACTCGATGATGATCGAAATTTCAGGGTCGGTCAGCACCTGCTCGGCATCCGCGGTAAGTACTCCGGGCGCCACTTCAACACCACGGTCTGTCTTCGTATCAAGATCGGCTATGCTTTTCAGTATCAGTTTCGCACCGAGTTTTTCTTCTATGACTGAAGAATTGCTGCTTAGCAACCGGACAACACCGGTACCAATGGTACCGAAACCAAGTAATCCAACTTTTATTTCCTTCATACTCCTCCTCTCACCGGTCCAACAACACCATCACATTTTATTTGATTTATCAGGCACATCGGCAGCTATTTCATCGAGAATTCCGTTTATGAATGCCGGCGATTCCTCGGTACCGAATTTTTTGGCCACTTCGATCGCCTCGTTGATGGAGACATTTCTGGGTATATCATTGCGAATCAGCAATTCATAGGTTGCCATGCGAAGAATGTTCAGATCGACTCTGGCCATTCTCGGGATTGACCAGTTTTTTGATTTTTCATGAATCTTCTGATCTATCAGTTCCCTGTTTTCAATAACCCCCTGCACCAGATCTTCGGCAAATTCCACGGAATCCAGGTCTATCCCGGCATCATCCAGCATGTACCGGGAGGATGTCGGTGGATTCGAAGGGTTCATGTCCAGGGCATAGAGCATCTGCAAGGCCAGTTCGCGGCCTCTTCTTCTGGATCCCACTATTTCAGCCCCTTGAACAGATTCGCTGTTTCGATAGCTGTCATGGCCGCATCAAAGCCCTTGTTGCCGGCCTTGGTACCCGCTCTTTCAATCGCCTGTTCGATACTGTCGGTTGTAAGAACACCAAATGCAACGGGTATCCCAGAATCGAGAGATACGTGCGCCACCCCCTTGGAAACTTCAGCGGCAACGTAATCGAAATGCGGTGTTGAACCACGGATTACCGCACCAAGACATATTATCGCGTCATATCGTCCTGTTTCGGACATTTTTCTGGCAGCCAAGGGAATTTCGAATGCCCCGGGCACCCTCGCCACTTCAATATCTCCATCTACAGCGCCGTGCCTGAGCAGCGCATCCAGCGCTCCCTCAAGAAGACGCTCGCAAATAAAACTGTTGAACCTGCTTACCAGGATGCCGAATTTCAACCCTTTCGCATCCAGACTTCCTTCAATAAATTTTGGCATACCCTCACTCCGGAAATTTAATATTTTAATCATTTAAGATTTTACTGTGATTAAAGGTTTTCCAGCAAATGACCCATTTTCTCACGTTTCGTCTGCAGATATCGAAGGTTGCAGATAGTAGGCTCTATCTCAACCGGCACCCGCTCGACAATATCTATGCCGTATCCCTCCAGACCAACCATTTTCTTGGGATTGTTTGTCATCAGCCGGATTTTTTTGATGCCCAGATTGACCAGTATCTGCGCCCCGATACCGTAGTCACGCATATCCGCCTTGAATCCAAGTTCGATGTTGGCCTCTACGGTATCTTTTCCTTCGTCCTGAAGGGCATATGCTTTCAGCTTGTTGGTGAGCCCGATACCGCGGCCCTCCTGACGCATGTATAGTATAACTCCCTTGCCTGCCTCATCGATCATTTTCATGGCATGATGCAATTGGTCGCCACAATCGCAGCGGCAACTGCCGAATACGTCCCCGGTCAGACACTCCGAGTGGACCCGTACCAGCACTGGTTCGTCACCCTTCACTTCACCCTTGACCAGGGCAAGATGCTCAAGCTGGTCCACGTCGTTTTCAAAGGCGACTGCCTTGAACTCTCCGAATATGGTTGGCATAAGTGCCACTGTAGCTTGCCTGACTAGAGATTCCTTCCTCATCCGGTAGGCAATCAGGTCTGCCACCGTGCAGATCTTGAGACCGTGCTGTTTTGCAAACTTCTGCAGTTCCGGCATCCTCGCCATGGTTCCGTCTTCGTTCATTATTTCGCAAATAACTCCTGCAGGCTGCAGCCCCGCCAGCCTGGCCAGATCCACGGACCCTTCAGTCTGGCCGGTCCGGACAAGAACCCCGCCGGTTCGTGCCCTGAGAGGAAAAATATGACCCGGTTTGACCAGATCTTCAGGCTTGCAGCCTTCTGCTACCGCCGTTTTTATGGTATGGGCCCTGTCGGCAGCAGAAATCCCCGTTGTCACGCCCTTTTTTGCTTCAATGGATACGGTGAAAGCGGTACTGAAAGGTGATGTATTATTTGACACCATCGGCGACAGCCTCAACTCGTCGCATTTTTGCTCGGTCAGTGTCAGACAGATCAGGCCCCTGCCGTGCCTGGCCATGAAATTTATGGCCTCCGGCGTGGCCAGTTCGGCCGCCATTGTAAGGTCGCCTTCATTCTCGCGATCCTCGTCGTCGACAAGTATTACCATCTTTCCCTGTCTAATGTCTTCCAGTGCTCCTTCAATTTTTGCAATAGGCATTGTTTGCTGATACCTCGATTCCAAGAGGAAATATTTGAAAATTTTCCCGTTTTTGAGACTCCTTGATTTCTTCAACCCTGATGTGGACTGGAGAGAGAATGCGGGCAGGCGAAAATACAAAGAAAACTGCTGTTTCTTTATAACAAAATATTTCTGATATGAGAATAAAAAAGTAAGGATGGCACCTGATGCCATACGGCAATTCAATACAGAAACATCGGCTTTCCCATCACATGTCGAACCTTGGGCCGATACTGCGTGGTATCGTAAAGTTCGTCGACGTCGACCCGCTTCAGCCCCTCCATGATAGTGCTGAGTGGAACGTGTACGTAAGTGCCTCGCTGGAGGGCAACCAGGCGACCTGAAACCCCTTCGACAATCAGGTCCATTGCCATATTGGCGTAATTGAACGCGACCATGAGATCGAGGGAATCCGGGGCGCCTGAGCGCATCAGGTAGGATAGCTGCTGATAGATAATATGGGACCCAGTAAGTCGTTTTACCGCATCACTCAGAAGCATGCCTACCCCCCCGAGCTTTTTATGTCCGTAGGCGTCTTCCGACCCGTACTCCACTGTTTGTCCGCCCAGCATCGTTGCTCCCTCGGATATGGTAACCATCGCATAATTGCTGGGGTTGCCCTTTTTGTCTTCATCAAGCATGGCGGCGAGCTTTTCCACATCGAAGGGAACCTCCGATATTATCGCGCGGTCTACTCCGGAAAGATAAGCAGAGACAAGCGACGTTTCGCCCGAGTTTCGTCCGAACAATTCAATTATGGCAATTCTTTCATGGGAGCCGGCATTGGTCCTCAGGTCATGTATGAAATGAACACTGCGTGTGACCGCAGTAGAAAAACCTATACAGTAATCGGTTCCATAGACATCGTTATCCATGGTCTTAGGTATTGCTATCACAGGGAAACCTTCTCGGTGAAGACGTTCAGCATAGCTGAGAGTGTCATCTCCGCCGATGGGGATCAGAGCATCAATGCCGAGATGCTCCAGGTTGGCGATCACGTGCCGGGTATAATCCCGTTTACCTTTACTGGAAATATCATGTGCCGCTGCCTGCAAGAATTCAGGAACTTCATTTTCCGCCACATTTGACGGGTTTGTACGACTCGTGTGGAGAAATGTGCCCCCGGTTCGATCGACGGTACGCACAGCGTTCCTGTCGAGTGGAATAATATTTTTCTCGAAAGATTGAGAATCATCAGGGTTGTAACGAAGAATCCCATCCCATCCGCGCCTTATTCCAAGCACCCGGTATCCGTTTTCCAGGGCACGGTTGACCAGTGATTTCAGGGCTGGATTAAGACCGGGAACATCCCCGCCCCCTGTCAGAATACCGACGGTTTTTTGCCTGTTGCCCATTGATATCTCCTTTTTGACAAAGTTGATGAAAAAGATCTTCCGAATTTAGAGTATATACTATGAAGTTTCTTCTGGCAAAAGCATGCAAAACTCATATTTCATCTATAATGATGTAATTTTTCCTGCTTTTCGGTTGATTGTAATTTTAATACAGGATTACGGCTGAATAATAGACTCATAAACAAAAAGCCCCATGAATTAATCATGGGGCTGTTCTGAATTTAGGTCAACTATTTAATCTATTACTTGAATTATCAAATAATATCATGCCGAATATTCAGCATAATATCCTTTTACTCTCGTCATATATTCCCGGGTTTCTTTCGGAAGAGCACCACCTTTTCTTTCCAGATTCCCTGGCCCCCAATTATAAGCGGCAAGTGCTGAATCCAGATTTCCATTGTACCTGTCCAGCATTTGTTTCAGGAATTTCGTTCCTGCCATGACATTCTGTTCGGGATCGAAGGAATTCACCACACCCAGCCCTTTGGCAGTCGACGGCATCAGCTGCATCAGGCCTTGTGCCCCGACGGGAGAAACTGCTTGAGGGTTGAAGTTGCTTTCGGCTTTTATAACCGCCTTGATCAAACCCGGGTCTATTCCATATGCACTGGAAGCTTTACTGATGATTGAATCAAGTCCACTTCCATCCTTTGCCTGAGTTGACACATTACTGCAACCCTGACTTTCCGCCACTGCGTTCGATTGTGGATTTTCCTGTTTATACTTATCAAAATATTTTAAAATCAGCTTTATCTTGTTTTCAATTTCACCCTGTGCAGGTTCAGGATTCACCTCCCCGAGCGACAGTGAACTTCTCATCATCTCCAGTTTTATTATTTCTGCGACATCAACCGCATTCTCTTTATTAATACCTGTCTTATCATTACTTACGGCACTCATTGTTTCATTCAAAATCCTGCCAAACCCATTATCTGAAGTCTGTTGCACTTCGTTCCTTAGATTAGCTTCAAGTAAACAGGTTTTTGCTAATGAATTAGCTGAAAGCGCATCAATTGCCATAAAAATCCTCAATCAGTTTGCAAGAGCATGTTCGCCGCTGAACATTTTCTTTTTTTTGAGCTTTTCAATAAAGGTGGTACGTTTCAGATTCAAAAGTATTGCAGCTTCTTTTTTGTTGCCGCCGGTCTTTTCCAGTGCCTGCCTGATCAGCTTGTTTTCAAATTCTTCAACTGCACTTGCAAGGCAGATGCCGTTATTGGGCAAAGGCACCGCTTCCAGAACCGGTTTGGATTTCCGGCCATGGTATTTTTCAGGCAGGTCATTGGCTGTAACAACCCCACTTCCTTTTATTATAACCATCCGCTCCACAAGATTTTCCAGCTCGCGTACATTTCCCGGCCAGGAGAAGGCGCACAGCATTTCCATGGCTTCCTTGTCGAAACCGGTAACATTTCTCTTCTTTTCCCTGTTGAACTTATCCATGAAATTCTTTATCAGCAGAGGTATATCTTCTCTGCGCTCGCGCAGAGGCGGAATGTGAATGGGAATTACCGACAGTCTGTAGAAAAGATCTTCCCTGAAGATTTTATCTTCTACAAGTTTTTCCAGGTTCTGGTGTGTCGCTGCAATAATCCTGACATCAATTTTCTTCGACCGCGTAGCTCCGACGGGTTCGAGTTCTCTGCTTTGCAGAACCCGCAAAAGCTTAACCTGGAGATTTGACTTCATATCGCCGATCTCGTCAAGAAAAAGTGTCCCCTTGTCGGCCATTTCAAAACGGCCCATCCGCGTGGTTGTCGCTCCGGTAAACGATCCTTTCACATGGCCGAAAAGCTCACTTTCGAGAAGCTCGTCCGGAATTGCGCCGCAATTGACGGGAATGAAATTCCTGTCTTTACGTTCACTCAATTCATGGATGGCCTTGGCTACAAGCTCCTTGCCGGTACCGCTCTCACCATGAATCAGAACTGTTGAATCAGACTCGGCGACCTTTTCTATCAGTTCAAAAAGTGACAGCATTTTTTCACTTTCACCAATAATATTTATCAGTGTCCGGTTCTTTATACTCGGTGTTTTCCTGTAACTTCTGCTTTGCAGTGCGTTATGGTCAAGGCCGCTTTGCACCAGCCGGTCCAGTTCCTCCAGGTCAAAAGGCTTCTCAAGGTAGAAGAACGCCCCGGCCTTTAACAGGTTCGCGGCCATTTCCGAATTGCCGAATGCACTGTAAACAATCGTTACTATTTCCGGACGAATTGACTTTAACTTCTTTATGAATTCTAGACCGTTTATTCTGGGCATCATCAGATCGGTAATCACCAGATCGATTTCGTCAAGGTCTATCTTCTCGAACACCTCCATTCCGTCACACGCCTGCAATACTTCATAGCCTTTATACCCGAGAAAAGTAGCCAACAAATCCCTCGTCTGCTTGTCGTCATCAGTTATCAAAATTCTTCCTCTTGCCATAACCCCTCCTTGCTTTCTCAGGTACAAAGAACCACTTCCACTAAAATGCTGTATAAAGGTTTCACACTTCAATTACCGGACAGTTCATTTCAATTGTTTGACACACTATCTTTTGACCAATAAATACAAACAGTTACAATTATCACTTTTATATGAAAACATTGTTTTGACACTTTATTAAAGCAACTAGGATACCAAAACAAAATTTTGACACGTCAATTTTATAACATGTCATAATTATTGACTTTTTCAGGCTTAAACAAATTTGTACCAAATTAGGCGATGCGAGTGAAAATGTTTAAACTCTGAACAGAAGGCAATTAAACGTGATAAATATATCTGTAAATACAGGCTGTTACATGTTTTTTCCAGATTCTGAACAGCAATTTATTCATTCTGGTAACATTTGGAATCAATTAGTGGTCTTTGGAGAAGATGTTTTTTGGCGGGATTTTTTCAGTGGTCTTGAGAATAAATTTTCAAACTCTTTCAATGAAGAATCAATACGGAACCTGAACAGATGATCAGGAACACAAGCTACATGACAGTTTTTAATTTGTATCAATGGATTATTTCATCGCTCAATTCATTTGTATCGTCTGGTTTCCTTGGGAAATGCTTTGCCATCTCCTTGCCGATTTTTTCAATGACGGCACAGAGAGCCTCACCTGCGCTGTTGCCGCGAATGCCGGCAGACAACTCGCTGGCAAGTCCCTGCCAGAAAGCATGCTGGATGACCCTGTCTACTCCCCTGTCGCCCAGGATCCAGACCTTGCGTTCCAATAGGGAAATAAAAATGAGCACTCCGGTTTCATCTCGGGTCTTATAGAGTCTTTTCTCGTAAAATGCTCGCACGGCTCTTTCCCGTACTGCTCGCTCCATCCTCTTCTTTCCCACCAGCGCGAGTTTCAGCACTGGATATTTTTGCAAGATAAATCTCGAAGGAAAGAAAAACAGGATGACCAGGGGGATGTATGTCCATATGTAAATCCCGTAATGGAGGAAATGAGCACTATTATTATTAATTACACCCCAATCGGCGGTCCCGGCTTTAATGGAGGCATATTCAAGCAACAGAGAGGTGATAAAAGCAAGCAGACCGGCCAGCAGAAAGCCACCCAGGATTTCCGCCTCCCGGTATATTTCGCTGTGATCGACGACCATTGTGGCTATTTCACCGGATGTGGAAGATTCAGCGGTCTCCACAGAATGCCTTATCGCTTCTTTTTCCCTATCGTTAAAGAAATCAGCAGATTTTCCTGTTGCCATATCAGATCCTTAGCTTTCACAAAATAATTACCACCCACCGGAAGCGCCACCACCTCCAAAATCGCCGCCGCCGCCGGAGAAGCCCCCGCCACCACCGCCGAAGGAACCACCTCCGTATCCGCCTCCCAAAAAAGGCCCCCCTCCGAAATAACCGCCGCCGCTTCCTCCGCCGCCACCGAAGAGAAAAGTCAGAAAGAGGCCGACAAAAAAACCGGCAAGCGCAATCCCGCCCAGCGCCAGAATTGCCAGCCCGGGGAAAACCATGGAGGCAACGAGGGGAAGTCCGACCGCGCCCGCCAGCCCCCCGAGAGGCCTGGAAATGGCACCGAGAAAAACAATCGCTATTCCGAAGAAAACCAGAATAGTAAAAACTGAGGAACCTATTTTTTTGCCGGTCTTTTCAGAAACATCAGGTTGACCTTTATATTCACCTTTCACCACGGCAATAATGGAAGAAACCCCGTTTTCTATTCCACCGTCGTAATCTCCCGCCTTGAACCGTGGAGCGATTTCATATCGTATGATCCTGCCTGAAACCAGGTCGGTCAGCTTATCTTCCAGTCCCCTTCCTACTTCTATCCTTATTTTTCGATCTTCCTTTGAGACTAGTATGATTGCCCCGTTATCTTTTCCTTTTTGCCCGATCTTCCATGCATCGGCGACCCTGATGGAAAAATCCTCAAGGTTGTCCCCTTCGAGAGAGGGAATTGTCAGAACAACTATCTGCGTTGAATCGCTTTGCTCGAAAGATTTCAGTTCGTCACTTATTTTTTGCGTTGATCCGGCCGAAAGCAATCCGGCATAGTCATTGACATACCCTTGCAGCCGTGGAACTTCCAGAGCATGTGCAAGCATGGGAACTATCAAAAAAAGGATTGTAAAGAAGAATCTTTTAAAGTTCATAGAATAGAAAACCCGTTTCACATCATTAGGGACAGAAAAACCGAAACCCCTCTTAGAATTTCACCTTGGGGGCGACCCGGGCGCCTTCTTCGGCCTTGAACGGTTCCTTGCGTGTCAGATGGAGCAGCAGGGAATTCGTCAGAGAATTGGGAAAGACCCGGATGCTGGTGTTGAATTCCTGTACAGCCTTGTTGTACCTGACCCTTGCCACGTTTATCCTGTTCTCCGTTCCTTCCAGCTGATTTTGCAGATCCAGGAAATTCTGGTTCGCTTTCAAATCCGGGTACCGTTCCACTACAACCATAAGTCTCGAAAGCGCACTTGAAAGATTCCCCTGTGCCTGCTGAAAATTGGAGATTGCCTTCGGATCGTTCAACATGTCTTTTGACAGCTGTATTGATCCGACTTTTGCCCTTGCTTCGGTAACCGCTTTCAAGGTATCAGATTCGTGCTTGGCATAGCCCTTTACTACTTCCACAAGGTTGGGTATCAGATCGGCCCTGCGCTGGTATGCCGCCTCGACATCGCCCCATGCTGCGTTTACGGCCTCCTCGTTGGCCTGCATCGAATTATAGCCACATCCGTAAAGCAGGGGAATTATCATTGCCAATAGAATAAATCGCATATATCTGGTCATATTTCCTCCGTTGAAATGTTTTCCTTGCCAATATAATCATCGGCACCGGTTTTGTCATCATTGCAATAAGCAATTTTCATATAAATCAACATTGAATTGCACACGATCGAGAACGTATTTGCCAGGACAAGGGGAATGTCCCCGATCAGGAGACCATAGGCAAGCCACAAGCCGATACCGATATCAAGCAACACCGGCTGCCAGATGGAAATATCCCTTACATTTCTTGATCTGTAGGATTTGACCACTTGTGGAATTGTCGCCGCGCTTGTGGCGGCCCCGGCAAGAAGCCCGAGATATGTTACATTCATGAAGAACCGCCTTTGGGAAGATTGCTCGCAGCCCAGTCAATCTGGGACATCATCCCTCTCAGGATCGTAGCTTCGCGGCTGTCCAGAGCCGAACGGGCAAATATGCGCCGCAGGGTTCGCATGAGATGGGCCGGATTTTGCGGATTGAGAAACCCGATGCCGAGCAGGGTTTTCTCCATATGCCGGTAAAGCGATTCCATTTCAGTAACAGTTGCCAGGTTTCTTTGTTCTTCAGGGACTACCTTGCCTTGTCCGAGGAACAACTCATAACAGAAAATCAAAACTGCCTGGGCAAGATTCAAAGACCCGTATTCATCCGAAGACGGAATTGTCGCATGCCAGCGACACAGGGCAAGTTCATCCGTCGTCAGGCCGCTATCCTCCCTCCCGAATACCAGGGCGGCGCGATTCGACCCGACAGAGGAAAGAATATTGCGCGATATTTCTCCCGGAGAATGGATCTCTTTCCTGTATTTGCCGTGCCTGCGTGTGGTGGCAACGGTTATTTCCTGGTCTTCAAGGGCTTCTTCAAGCGAAGTGAAGACCCGTGCCTTTTCCAGCAAATCGCCTGCCGAGACGGCAAATTTACGGGCTTCTGGATGACTTCTGCTGCATCCCTTTACCAGACGGAGGTTTGACAATCCCATGTTTTTCATGGCGCGACAAACCATGCCGACATTTCCGGGGTTTTGAGGCTCAACCAGAATTATGGTTATTTTGTCTCTGTAGTTAATCATATTATTTTGGTTTCTGTTCAATCTACGCTATCGGGTTCAATTTGAGAAGCTTTGTCCATTCTCCGTTTGCGCATCCTTTTCAGTCGCCGCCTGGCCGGTCTACCCAGCCACCAGATATGTATGAAATGAGCAAACCACATGCAGCCGATAAGACAGAACAGGATGAGAATGACGTATGGTTCGTAACGGTCAAGATTTTCGATGAAAAGCGAAGCTCCTTTTCCGAAAAGAAACCCTGCCATGGAAAAAATGACTGCCCAGGTAAAAGCGCTGCCGAGATTCAGATACAGAAATCTGATCCTGGAAAGCCTGGTCATCCCCAGGATTATGGGAAGCAGGATACGGAACCCGTATGTAAAACGGGATATGAAAGCAACAAAAGAGCCGTATTTCTCTATCAGCTTAAGTCCCCTGCGGAACTTTTTTGCCATTGCCGGAAAAAGATTTATCAGCCATCTTCCCCGCCAGCGTCCGATATAAAAATAAAACTGATCACCGAGAAATGAACCGGCAAACGCCGTCAGCAATACACCAAAAATATTCAACTTTGCCTGGAAGGCGAAATAGCCCGCCAGGATTAAAACCGCTTCTCCCTCCAGAAAAGTACCGAGGAACAGAAATAAGTAACCATATATTTCAAGATATTCTTTGAATAATCCCTGCAATCAGTCCTCTTGTCCGAGTATTGTCATCGTTTCGCGTAATACATTCAAGATATTTACCGTGTGTGTGCATCAAGGCATGGCGCCGCCCAGGCTCTCATATATACTTTCAAAGATATAATCGATTTTGAAGAAAGTCTTAAGTATATCAGGATCGAAATGGAGCGAAGGAATGACCCTGTCATCCCCTTCCCTTAAAATATACAGGGTCTCTCCATGGCCGTAGGCAGGTTTATAGCTTCTCTTCGATCTAAGAGCATCATATACATCAGCAAGCTTTACAATCCGTCCCGCCAACGGGATTTTGTCCCCCTTCAGATTATATGGATACCCGCTTCCGTCCCAGTTTTCGTGATGTGAAATGGCAAGCTCCCTGGCCGTGGCAAGACGGGGCGAATCGCCTAAAATCTGTTCTCCGTAGACAGGGTGCATTTTCATCAAATTCATCTCCACATCGTCAAGAGGACTTGTTTTCAACAAAATCGAATTGGGAATCTTTATCTTGCCCACGTCATGCATCTGGGCCGAATAGGAAATGGTTTCCACGAAAGACGCAGGCAAACCCAGATTGGCGGCCAGAGCTCCCGCATATTTATTTACCCGGACAACATGTTTTCCGGTCTCTTCCTCGGCAGCCTCGCATGCCCGGGCCAGTGCTTCAATGGTATATATGAATGCTTTCTCGGTCTCCCGTACTTCATTGGAAAGGGTTACCAGAGATCCTATGACCACAGACAGGCTTCGCAAAACATCCGCATCGTAACCGGTTGCCTCACCCGGATAATTATATGCGAGAAGAATCCCCGGCTTGTCTCCACTGATACGGTTGCAGACGAAATTTTTTATGGAACGGCCGACAAAAGTCTTCACCGCTGGATGAAAATTAGCCTGGTATTCTTCGACACTTTCGCAGATGTCGCACCAGTTTGAAACGACTGTCTCCGCGCTCGACATGTCAAGTGTATAAGTTGATGACGGATAAAAAGTGATTTCTTCAGATTCCGCCATTTCACCTTCTTTCAGATTAAAAACCCGCCCCCTCTGAACACTACTTTCCGTATCCCTGAATACGAGCAAAATGCTGCCCGGCCCACGCCTGCCCTTTCCTCCGAGCACACCACGCAAAGCCTCCTCGTACAACTCTTCGCTGGTAAATTTCCTGCAGCAGATGTTTTGAAGGGTTTTGTCGGTCAACCGGAGGAGTTCCTGGGTTTGCCGGAGGGACATGTCGCACAGTTCCGATGGCATCTGTGATCACCTCATAAAAAGAACACGAAAAGGATGACGGAACAACAGTAGAAGACCCGAAACGAAATGAAATCAGGATTTCCTTGCGGCAAGTGCCTTTTCGTATCCGGCAAGAAAAGCCTTGCGGTTGAGATCGACAAAAGCCTCAGGGACCCTCGCCAACACGGCTTTCTCGGCACTTTCCCTCGACACGATACCGGTCAGGGCTACCATGGCGCCCAAGGCGACAATATTCGCGACTATCGTTCTGCCTATCTCATTCTTGGCTGTATTTGTGATGGGAAATTTCACGACGTGAAATTTCCCTTTCGGAACTTTCCTGACCATATCGGAGTCGAGAAGGAGAAGCCCACCCTCTTTGAGATCGCCGCAATATTTGTCGCAGGCCTCCTGGGTAAGAGCAAGCAGTGCGTCAACAGCAGTTGCCTTTGGATAATCTATGGGTTGATCAGATATGATCACTTCCGACTTGGAAGCACCCCCGCGGGCCTCTGGACCGTAACTCTGAGACTGCAGGGCCTGTTTTCCGTCATAGATCGCCGCAGCCTCCGCCATGACGATTCCCGCTAGAATCAGCCCCTGACCACCGGCGCCGGAAAACCTCATTTCATACCTTTGCGACATCAGTCGATATCCTTTCCAATTCATTAACCTGAAATATGAATGTCAACGAGCCACGTTGCCAGAAACGCCTGCACTCGCAGACATGGATTGAAACCTGCTTTTATAATGAATTTTGTTTACCAGAACAGCGCAACAATTCATGTAAATGCTATGCGCCTTTCGCAGAATCCACAATTTTCTGGTACTCTTCGACATATTCAGGCTTGTTTTCCTTGTACAACACACCTGTCAGCACCTTGCCCTGCATCTGCTCCTGGCTCATATGTTCAGCGGCCTTGACTGAAACTGCCGTCTCCTTCAGATGATTCATCATTTCCACTACTGACTTGAACTTGTTCCTGCGCCCATAGGTGGTGGGACAGCTGTCAAGAATTTCCACCACCGAAAACCCCTTGTGTTTCATTGCCTCCAGCAGCAGTTTGTCAATCTGATTGGCATGGTAAGCCGTACCGCGGGCAACAAAAGTCGCCCCGGCACCGATTGCCAGCTTGGCGATGTCAAAGGGAGGATCGGGATTGCCGTAGGGCGTTGTCGACGCCTTGGCTCCGGTCGGCGTGGTCGGTGAAAACTGACCTCCGGTCATGCCGTAGATATTATTGTTCATTATCAGATATGTAATATCGATATTTCTGCGGCAAGCATGGATGAAATGGTTTCCACCGATTGCAACTCCGTCTCCGTCGCCACCGACGCATATGACATGCATCTCGGGCCGGGCCAGTTTTATTCCGGTGGCAAAAGCAACTCCTCTGCCGTGGGTAGTATGCAGAGTACAGAAATCAAGATATCCGGGAAGCCGGGACGCGCACCCGATTCCGGACACTACCGCCGTCTTGTCCTTCTCCAGCCCCAATGCGTCAATTGCCCTGATGAGACCTTTCATGACAATACCATGGCCGCAGCCCGGACACCATATGTGAGGAAGTTTTCCCGGTCTTATATATTTTTCATAATCAAAAGACATTACCGCAGGATCTCCTTAATCTTGTCAAATATCTGTCCAGGATTTATGGGTTCTCCGTCTACGCGGAAGATCCCCGATACCGGTGCTTTACCTTCAGCGCAGCGCATGACTTCGTAGTATGTCATGCCGAGATTCATTTCGGGAGTAATAATCGCTTTCACCTTGCCGGCTATCATAGAGATCTGTTTCTCGGGAAACGGCCAGTATGTAATTATCCTGAACAATCCCGCCCTGATGCCGGCCTTTCGTGCCTCCCTTACCGCGAAGCGGGCAGATCGGGCCGTAGTACCAAAGGCGACAATCGCAATTTCAGCGTCGTCGAGCATATATTCTTCAAAAGTAATGATATCGTCGGCATTTTCTTCAATCTTACGTAATTGCCGCTCTTCTTCCCTTTGTACCAGCTCCGCCCTTGTCGTCGGGAAACCGTCCTCGGCCTTATTGAGGCCGGTGATGTGGAACCTGTAGCCTGATCCGAACGATGCAAGGGGAGGCACATCGCCGAACCGCGTATCATAGGGTTTGTATTCTGCCGGATCAACAGAAGGGAGAGTCCGGTTAATTACTTCCAATGCACCGGGGTCGGGAATCTCGATCCTTTCGCGCATATGCCCTATTATCTCGTCGGGCATAACGGTAACGGGTGTTCGATATTTTTCCGACAGATTAAAAGCGCGGACGGTTTCCGTAAAAAGCTCCTGCACGGACGACGGCACGAGACAAATTGCCGGATGGTCGCCGTGGGTACCCCATTTCGCCTGCATGACATCCGACTGGCTGGGACCCGTTGGCATACCGGTCGAGGGTCCGCCACGCATTACATTGACGATAACGCAGGGCACCTCGGTAATACACGCATACCCGATATTCTCCTGTTTCAGGGAAAATCCGGGACCAGAAGTGGCGGTGAGCGATTTGGCGCCGGTCAGCGACGCGCCGATTACCGCCGCCATCGCGCCGATTTCATCTTCCATCTGGATGAACTTTCCTCCTACTTTAGGAAGCTCCCTGGCCATAACCTCCGCAACTTCAGTTGACGGTGTTATCGGATAGCCGGCAAAAAACCGGCACCCGGCATAAAGCGCGCCGTACGCGCAGGCTTCATTACCCTGCAGAAACGCAACTTTACTCATCGACAACCTCCCCGCCGGCGCAGGGATTCACCTTGATCGCGAAATCGGGGCACCTCAATTCACATTGCATGCATTCTATGCATGCCTCCAGGTTTTTTACCGATGCGACAAAACCTTTCATTTCAAAAACCTGCGTTGGACAGAACTCCACGCATATATGACATCCCTTGCAAAATTTTTCATTAATCTCGATAACGGGAAACTTTTTTTCCATTTTACGGAACACTCCTTGGCAGAAGCGATATTGCCGTCCTTAATATATTCGCTTTTTCATTTTTTATATGGCTATTATTCCATATTTCAGGTCAAAGAGGCAAGCTGTCCACCAGTTCTTTCACATGTGAAACGGATTCATTGAACATTTCCTGCTCTTCGCGGTTCAACTCCAGCTCGACAATTCTCTCCACACCACCGGAGCCGATCACACAAGGCACCCCAGCGAAATAGCCCTGTACTCCATATTCGCCTTCGAGAAGCGCGCACACCGGAATCACTCTCTTCTGATCTTTCAGAATAGCCTCCGCCATTGACAGCGCTGAAGCTGCGGGAGAGCAGAATGCCGACCCTGTTTTTAACAGGCCCACAATCTCGCCACCGGCATGCCTGGTCCTTTTTACGATGTCTGCCATCACTTCGACGGCTTTTTCTATTCCATACTTATTTTCAAGGAGGTACATAACCGGAATGCCTGCAACATTGGCAAACCTGGTCAGGGGCACCATATCGTCACCATGTCCGCCCAGCACAAGCGTATGGACATCTTTTATCGATACCTGAAGTTCCATGGCGACAAAACTGGCAAATCTGGCTGAATCAAGGACCCCAGCCATACCCATGACCCTGTTCTTCGGAAAACCCGTTATCCTGTGGCACAGGGTAACCATGACATCAAGAGGATTTGAAATAATAATAACATGGGAATGCGGTGCATGCTCCCTGATAGCCACAGCTACCGACCGCATGATTTTCGAATTGGTTGCGATGAGATCATCGCGGGTCATTCCCGGTTTTCTGGCAAGACCTGCTGTTACGATAACTACATCCGCGCCGTTTATATCCTCATAATTGTTGGTACCGCTCAATTGTATATCATGCCCGACCACCGGTGCGGCTTCAAGGATATCAAGCGCTTTCCCCTGCGGGACTCCTTCTACAATATCATAAAGAACAATCTCGCCCAGTTCGCGCTCTGCGGCAATCTGGGCGATTACGCCGCCAATCTGGCCGCTGCCGATAAGAGCAATTTTCTTTTTCGCCATATCAACCTCCATTACTACAAAATGATTTGATTCCATTATTCATTAAATCTGCAAAAAAATACACCAGATCAAAGATTATTTATTATCTCGTCGGCAAATTCGGAACACTTGAGTTCCACAACGTCGTTTTGACCTTCGGCCCTCATCAACCTTGCAAAATCATAGGTAACCTTCCCCGCACTGATGGTTTTTCCAAGAGCTTCATTGATTATCCCCGCGGCTTCGGTCCACCCCAGGTATTCGAGCATCATCACGCCCGACAGAATTACTGAACCGGGGTTAACCTTGTCGAGGTTGGCATATTTGGGTGCTGTTCCATGAGTGGCTTCGAAAATCGCATGCCCAGTTTTGTAGTTGACGTTACCGCCCGGTGCAATTCCTATCCCTCCCACCTGGGCTGCAAGGGCATCGGATATATAGTCACCGTTCAGATTGGTAGTGGCAAGCACATCAAACTCGTCCGCGCGCGTAATGGTCTGTTGCAGGGTAATGTCGGCAATCGAATCCTTTATCATCAGCATTTTCTTCCATTTTCCATCGCCATGGGTCGGCCACAGGGCCAGGGTCTTCTCGACCTCTTTAATTATGGCCTCTTTTTGAGAAGAAGTCATGTTGTCATAGCCGGGCTCGATGGAGCGGGCGTTATCTTCCGCGGAAATCCCGGAATCTTTTTCCCTGTTGCCGAGAATCCAGGACTCTCGCTGGGAAACGGTCCTGTTTCTATATTTGTCCGCAGCCAGTTCATATCCCCAGCTTTTGAAAGCACCCTCCGTAAACTTCATGATATTTCCTTTATGGACCAGAGTCACCGACTTTCTGCCGTGCGCTAACGCATATTCGATGGCGGCTTCCATAAGGCGCATCGATCCTTCCTGCGAAACCGGTTTGATTCCGATAGCGGAAGTTTCGGGGAAGCGTATCTTCTTGACACCCATGTCTTTTTGCAGGAAATCTATCATTTTTTTGACTTCCGTACTTCCGGACTGCCATTCGATCCCGGCATAAATATCTTCGGTATTTTCACGAAAAATCACCATATCAACCAGTTCGGGACGTTTTACAGGAGAAGGAACTCCCTTTATGTACCTTACCGGACGGAGGCAGACATAGAGATCCAGTTCCTGACGAAGAGCCACGTTCAGGGAGCGGATACCTCCGCCCACCGGCGTCGTCAGCGGCCCTTTGATTCCGACCAGATACTCACGAAACGCAGCTAGAGTTTCTTCAGGAAGCCAGCCAAGCCCCAGATTGAATGATTTTTCACCCGCATAGACCTCCATCCAGGCAATTTTCTTTTTTCCATCGTAAGCCCTGGCCACGGCTGCATCCAGGACACGTACCGCGGCACGCCAGATATCCGGTCCGGTGCCGTCGCCTTCGATGAAAGGGATTATCGGGTTGTCGGGAACATTGAGGAGACCGTTGTCTATTGATATTTTCGCGCCTTTCGGCGGGACTTCCATGCTTACTGATTTCATATTATCTCCTGTTGTAATGTTTATTTGATTCGATACTGCTCCAGCGCGGCGTCATGCCTTTTCTGCCATCAGCAGCCTCTCAATTGATTTAATTACATATTCAGTCTTGATGCTTTTCCTGCACTCGGCATCTTTATCGCATTCCTTTCGCAGGCAGGCGTTACAATGCATTGGAGACTGGATTATTGCATGATTCTCACCGCGAGGGCCGTTTCTTTTTCCGTCTGTAGCCCGGTAAAAAGAAACCGTTGGCGTCCCGACCGCCGCAGCCATATGGATTGGGCCGGTATCTCCTCCAACAACTATATCGACCTTTTTCAAAAAAGCCGCGAATCCCTTTATGGAAAGTTTTGGCAATGGACGGGCGCTTTTACCTATATTCACACTAATTCGCTCGACCACAGACCGTTCATGTTCATTTCCGGAGGACAGAAGGATTGTCGAATCCTGGAATCTATCCAGAAGAGATTCGCCCAGTTCTGTCCAGCCGCTCTCATGCCACATCTTCGTCTTCCAGGTGGTACCGGGGTGGAAGAGAAACACCAGGCCGTCCGATAATGTTGCCAGGAATGCCGTGGCAGCGGCATCATCTTCAGGTCTTGTCATAATGTCTGTTTTGAAGTGCAGGTTATGATAGTCACGTCCAAAAGGAACACTCACGACTCGCAGCGACCGGTCGCTTATGTGAAAATCGTTCCGTCGCAACGGCACCTGATTGGTGGTGAATAAAATATTCGGAAACTCCCTAACTCCGTGTCTGTCAAATCCGAAACGCTTCGATACACCGGACAAACCAGTAACAATGCCGCTCTTCAGGTTTCCCTGCAGGTCGAAAGCCATTTCATATTCCCGCTGCTTCAAGCTCGACCTCAGTTCGTCGATCTCATGGCGAGTCTCCGACGAGAAAAGAGATTTTCTCCATTTTTTAGTGCGCGTCGAAAAAACATTGCTGATCAGCGGGTTTCCCTCGAGAATATCTCGATTGTTTTCTTCCACAATCCAGTCAATCTCAATTCCGGGGGAAACCTGGTGGAGGTAGTCCAGGATCGGCAAAGCGTGTATTATGTCGCCGAGCGCGGAAAGCTTTACGATAAGTACTCTCATAATTTTGAAACCTTTTTTTGCCACAGACAAACACGGACAAGTTCAAAACTTAAGCAATGCGAATTCAATAATTTTCATCAAAAAAGCCAACATCTTAAACACGATTCACATCGCATACAGCCATTTTTATCTAGCAAGTCAGATCGTCTAATATGTTCATATTAGATCATTGATAGACTTGATATCATGTTGTGTCCGCATTTGTTCGTGTGGGTCTGTGGCTAAATACCCTTCATCATCTCCGAAACCGCCAGGAAAACCTCGTCTACGGTTATCTTTTCCATGCACTCAAGATGAACGGAATTGCGGCATTCCTTTGCGACACATGGAACGCACGGGATTTCCTCGTGGCGGATAACCATGTGCGTCTGCCCTACCGGCCCGGTTCTCCTCGGATCAATTGCCCCAAACAGGGCAATGACTGGAGTCCTCACCGCGGTCGCCAGATGCAGCGGACCCGTGTCGCCGCTCACCAGCAGGGAACAGCGTTTCAGAACCGCTCCCAACTGGAGTAGGGTAACTTTTCCGACCAGGTCGATGGGGTTGTGCCTCATGCCTGAGCATATCTCGTCGGCAAGGTCCCTGTCTTCGGTTCCTCCCACGATTATGGCGCGCGCATCGAGGTCATCAGCCAGGCGGTCTGCCAACCGGGCGAAACTGCCGGGGCTCCAGCATTTGATCCTGTTGCTGGCGCCGGGATTGAGGGCGACAACCTTCTTTTCCGTCAGGCCGGACGAAAAAAATAGTTTATCTGCAAAGTCTTCTTCAGTTTCTGAAGTAAAAAGGTCCAATTCTACATCATTGGCATCGATTCCAAGAGAAGCAACCGTTTCAAGATGGTTGACCACGGCATGCACGACCCTGTCCTTCGCCTTGTGATATACGAGCACCCGGCAAGGAAAGGCGGCCGACGCAAGAAGCCAGGCCTTGATGTTGCTGCGCTGGAAGTTCAGCACCATGTCGTAGCGCGCACAACGTAATTTCCACCAAAGTCCCAGCAAAGCTGAAACAGATCGGTGTTCTCCCTTCTTGTCGAAAACAATGGTCTCGTGCACATACGGATTGTGTCTGAAAAGCGAGGCCGTGGCCGGTGCACTGACGATCAGGGAAATGCGGGCATCCGGGAATTTCCTCTTCAGAACCCGGATAACCGGGGTCAGCTGCAGGAGGTCGCCGATGGCGCCGGGTTTGATCAGCAGAATATTTGTTATTTTGTCAGTATGAGCCATTTGGTTATTATCATGCGACAGCCGATTTTACTTTATGCGGACTGCACATCAGGAATTATTCGGCCTCTGTGCCACCAGGATCAAGGTTTCGCCATAGAAAATTTCATCAGACATGATAGTTTCGTACAATTTTCTGAACTCGTCCCTGTTTCTCTTCATGTCCCGGTGATTCTTGTATCGGTAAAGAATCTTTATCACCGGCCTGACCATTCTGGATACAAAATGCCTGGAACTGTACTTGTTGGTATGCAATTCCTTGATGGAAAAGCCGCAGCTATCCAGGATAAATTGGAGTTCAAAGTACGAAACCGGGGCTATGTGATAAGTGTTCAGATCATGTGGGATCTATTCTCCCTTTACCAGGGGACGCTTGAAGAATTCGCATCTTCCCTCGATCAGATATCTCATCCTGGAACAGAAATTTAAAATATTGGGTGTCGTCAGGATAAAAAACCTCCCGGCCTCAGGGATGAGAAGAGATTTCTTATCAGGTTCCATTGATTCTCCAGATGCTCTATGCCTACGATGCATATTGCCAGATCAAATCCGTTCTTCTCCACCGGAAGGCCGTCGGAAGTCAGATCCAGATGAACCAGCTTCGAATTCCGCGTCTCGGGACTGAGCATGAACTTGTCAAGATCAATGTCGCCAGCCGTTACATATTTTCCGGATGCAAGAAGTTTTTCGGTCAGTGCACCATAACCGCACGGAGCATCGAGAACATTTTGGACGGCCATGCCTTTGACAAGTTCCAGTTCTTTTTCATGAACGCCGGAAGATGCAAGTGCTTCCAGTTGCGGCATTCATTATTCTCCTTGGAAGAAAATAAATGTCGAAACCCGCGAATTATCTTTTAACTATTCTCTCATAAAATTGCAGGTGTTTTCTTCCCATGGCATCTATGGAGAAGTTCTCTTCGACCACCCGCCGTCCCTCTTTACCAAGCTGCATCCGTTTTTCTTCATTCCCGAGCAAATCAAGCACCGCTTCGGCGAAATCGGCGGTACCGCCGTCCACCAGCACTCCACCGCCATTCCTCAGAATCTCCACCAGACCGCCGCTGTTATAGGCAACTACGGGGGTGCATCCGGCAAGCGACTCTATATGAACGATACCGAACCCCTCGTTGCGATGAGTTGAAACGGAAAGATCCATGTCGAAGAAGATATCTGGAATACGTTCCCGGGGAACCCTGCCGGTCAGGACGAAATTGTCTTGCAGCCCCGATGCAGAAATTTTCTGCGTTAGGGCTTCCGCGCTGTCATACCCGCCGATAAAGGCTATGGTGATATCCGGGTAGCGCTCTACCAGAAAGCTTCCGGCCTCCACCAGTTCCTCCTGGTTTTTCCAAAGTTCCCCTACCATACCGATAATGGGAAATTTCCTGTCATGAAAAAACCGGCGCGGCCGTTGCAAATTCATTTTAATCGCCACATCAATCCGAGGCAGGGAAATCCCGTAATGTATGACATCGGTCTTCCCCCTGATGCCGGGATTCACTTTCACGAACGATTCAGCCGTATAGTCGGACGTGCCGATGACGCCGTCAAAGCGCCCGAGTCCAGGATACCAACGCCCGGTGGGCGTATGGAACACGGCCGCCATCTTCGGCTGGCGCCGCAGAAAGGGTCGTGCCAGCAGCTTTGCCGCGTAAACCGGCATAATATTGTGTTCCCGGTTGATGGAGATGACGTCCGGTTGTTCAGCCGTAATGGCTTTGGCAATCCTGAGAGGCAGACCGGGTTTTTTGCCGGGGATAAACACCGGATGACATCTGATGCCCTGCTCTTCCAGCTTCTCCTGGAGCATGCTTGCGGCCCGCACCAGAAATACCGGTGTCACCCCATGATCACGCAGCCAGATTGCAAGATCGAACAGATGGTCCTCGCAACCGCTCATGAGGCGGGACCCAATAACAAAAAGAATCTTCATTGTGGCTCCTGACTTGTCTATTTTCCGTCCCGTTGGGAAAGCCTCCTGAAAAATTCGTGGTACCTTCGCCCCATAGTTGCAACGCTGAAATTTTCCTCGACCACGCGCCGACCCTCCAAACCCATTTGCCGCCGCCGTTCGTCGCTGTCCAGAAGCGTAATCACCGCTTCGGCGAACTCAGCCGGACCTCCATCCACCAGAACACCACCGCCTTTACGGACAAGTTCGGCAATACCGCCGCTGTTGTACGCCACGAGCGGGGTCGTGGCAGCCAGCGATGCGATGTTGGCTATTCCAAGACCTTCATTGCGGTGAGTTGAAACGGAAAGGTCAAGATCGTAAAAAAGGTCGGGTATCTGTTCCACCGGAATCCTGCCGGTCAGGACAAAGTTTTTCTCCAGTCCGAAAGCGGATATCTTCTCCCGCAGGTCGGCGTCATTTCCGCCACCGACAAATGCAATGGTGATATCCCGATACCTCTCCTGAAGCAAAGCGCCGATGTCTATCAGTTCGGTCTGGTTTTTCCAGAGTTCACCGACCATGGCGATTACGGGGAACTTCTTCCCCGAAAGAACCCGACGAGGCCGGTCACGATACCCTTTCTCTTCGGGAACCGGAGGGATCCTGACCCCGCAGTATATGGTTTCAGCCCTCTGTTTCCATCCCGGATTCACATCGTAGAATGTTTGCCCCACATATTCGGAACCAGCAACAATCCCGCTCATAAAGTTGATGGCAAACGGATAGCGTCTGCCAGTGGGGGTTTGCAGGGCGGGCACGATTTTCGGTCTTCTCTTCAACCATGGTCCGGCAAGCAGGTATCCGGAAATAATCGGATATATATTATGCTCGCGGCCGGCCAGAACGATTTCAGGCTGTTCCGCACGCAGGGCGGCGGCTATGGCGACGGGAACGCGCAGCGGGTTGTCTGAGAAGACTGCGTGGCAGGGATAACCGCGGCTCTTGACCCTGCTCTCCAATACCCCGCCGGACCTGACAAAGAAAGAGGGGGAATAACCGTGCGGCTGAATATTTTCCGCCAGATCAAGCAGGAATTCTTCGGCGCCGCTCACTTTGCGGGCACTGTTTACCAGTATGATTTTATAATTGCTATCCATGAATCATTTCCGCAATCTTGCCGGCAATATTTTCTTCCACCTCTTCCACTCCGATCCATAAAGGCAACCTCACAACACTGTCACTTATGTAATCGGTTACTTCCAGACTTCCATGAACGCGGCCGTACTTCCTGCCGGCAGGAGAACTGTGCAGCGGCACATAATGGAAAACAGCATGCATCCCTTCGGCCTTGAGTCTGGCAATTATTTCAGTGCGATGCCCGAGGTCCCTGGTCAACAAATAGTACATGTGCGCGTTATGCCTGCAATGCGCCGGAGTAACCGGCCGCCTGACAATCCCCTCAGCTTCCAGAGCGGCAAAGGCTGAGTGATATTTCTCCCATATCTCAATCCTCCGCCTAGTTATGGAATCCGCCTCTTCCATCTGGGCATAAAGAAAGGCTGCAATCAATTCACCGGGTAAATAAGACGATCCTATATCGACCCAGGTATATTTATCGACCTGTCCGCGGAAAAATTTGCTGCGATTGGTCCCTTTTTCCCTTATGATTTCCGCCCTTTCGATGAAACGCTCGTCATTGATCAGGAGGGCACCGCCTTCACCGGAAATGAGGTTCTTGGTCTCATGAAAACTTGTCGCCCCCAAGTGACCTATATTACCGAGTGGTTTACCACGATAATCTGCCATTAGTCCCTGGGCGGCGTCTTCGATCACCAGCAGGCTGTGTCGCGCGGCGATATCCATAATCTCGTCCATCTCGCAGCCAACACCGGCGTAATGAACAGGAACAATCGCTTTTGTCTTCGGAGTGATGGCGCCTTCGATCAGCCTTTCGTCAAGGTTAAGAGTATCCTCCCTGATGTCCACAAAAACCGGCACACCGCCGCGCAAGACAAACGCATTGGCGGTGGAGACAAAGGTAAATGAAGGCATGATCACTTCATCTCCAGGACGGATGTCCGCCAGGATCGCTGCCATTTCCAGCGCCGCCGTACATGAATGGGTCAAAAGCGCCTTCCGGCAGCCTGTATTCTTCTCGAGCCAGGCATGACATTTCTTGGTGAAATCACCGTCTCCGGCGAGCATTCCATTGTGATGAGCCTGGCTTATGTACCAGAGTTCCTTGCCGGTCATGTACGGTTGATTGAAGGGTATACGCATTAATTTACTTCTCCAGCAAGAGTGTCAAGAACAAGTCAAGTTGCATGCAGGATTGAAATAATGATAGACATCGACGGGATTCCTGAACCTGAAACCCAAAGACGAATACAAATTCACCACAGCAGTATTGGAAGCAGAAACCGAACTTGTCAACTCGGCATTTCCAGAATTAAACAGCTCCATTAATCCCGCAGTCCAAAGATATTTTGCCAGTCCCTTGCCGCGATAATCTTCGCGGACTGAGTGTAACACGACTTTGTTTTTATTTACCCCGAAAAATGCAGCGGGATCATTCAGATACAGTAAAGCGAAGATATTACCTGATTCATATAATTGGACGACCCAGTTGTCATACCTCAAGTCGGCAAGCTCTTTTTTGATATTGAAATCACGGTGGAATCTTCCATGTCGGAAAGCTCCGTGTGACATGGCAAGGATATCATCCAGGGTGACTGAACGACTCACACTCACCGACCCGTCAAAATGCCCCCTGAAGTCTTCAAACCTGCAATACGGCTCCATAAGGGTATCGCAGTAGTAATAATTATATTTGTTCAACAGCTCTTTCGACTGCAGCGGGTCGACCTTTGCGGTAAAGTGTCCGGGGATCTTCGTTGAAGCATTCAATGCCTGATCTGTTATTGTTTTGATCTCGTAGGTATCAAAACCGAAAACTTTCTTGTCCCAAGGTGTTTGCAGCAAAAAGTCATCAGATTCCAATTTCCGTCTCCATAACAACATTGTGCGGAAGAAATCTTCCTGTTTGGAATAATCCTACAGAAACGGCATCGGAAATCTCCTTGCCGCAGTGGTCAACTCAGATACCCAAGTCCCGGTTATTTAATCGCTCCTGGCCGCCTTTGAAACCAGATCATCCAAAGCAGGATAAATTTCGTCAGGACTTTCCGGCTTTAAAAATTTTTTTGTCAATTGTGGAAATAGCGGTCCGTAATCCGACACCGCCACCTGTCGCATATAAATACCGATGGCGTTCTTTTTCATAAGGTTAGACAAATGCAGCGGGCCCGTGTCGTTCCCCACGTAGCCGCACGAATAATGCAGAAGCAGCGCCGTCTGCACGAAACTCAGCTTATGCCTGCAGTCAAGCATATATGGCTTATCGGGAATCGCGGGAAGTTCGTTGATGCCGATGAACGCCGCATGCACACCGTATTTTTCATGGGCGAACTCCGCAAGCTGGAGAAAATACTCTTCTTTCCATCGTCTGTCGGCGTTGCGTTTACCGCTTCCGGCCGCCGCTTCCATGCAGAAAACCAGATACCGTGAAGACAGAGGAGGCTTCCAGTCAAAAAAATCTTTTCTGAATGATATACTGCCGGTATCGAAGCGGAATGAACGTTGAATCTGTTCGACTGTAAAGCCGAGTTGCAGACAGATACCGAAATGGCGGATGGTGTAACTCGAAAAACCGAACTCGGTTTTGAGAAATTTCACCAGGGGCTCCGGGATCACCGATTCGGGATTTGGATAACTCAGATAAGGCAGATTAACGGAAAACCTGATATGACGCTTGTTCGGCAGTCTTAAACCATGGGATAGTCCGGATCGATAGCCGATATTTTTGGTTGTCGTGGAAAGAAAGAAGGTTTTGTCGGCTGGGGACAACCACGAGAGCAGCTTGCCGGCAGTGCTTACCGGAACGACATCGAACAGATCCAGAGACTTAAGTATATCCGCCATTGGGAAATGGCTGAGCAGGCATAATTCCGTTTTGACGGTGGAATACTCCCGATAAAGCTGTTTGAGACATATCAGTGAAGGCAATGTCAGTATGGTGTCACCGATCCGGTTCGGGAGAATAATGTCGATTTTTTCAACTTTCACTTGGTCCTCAATTTCATCTTTTTGCCGACTTCAATGCGGTTTTTCACCTGGGTTTCCTTCTTCACAAACCTTAATAACCGTCATATCGTGCTGAAGTTCATACAGCTTGCTGTATTTGAGAAACGTACCGACGGCTCCCATGAAAGATATCACAAAACCGCGAACTCCTTCAACAAAACCGAGCCTGAAGAAATACCTGTACAGGAAAGTGTAAAGTGGGCGAACCGTAAAATGATGCCACTTTACCTTTTTGCCCCGTTTGTGATACTCCATGGCCGATATGTTCGAATAGGTCGCAGTACGGTTGGCGTAGGTGTACAGGTCCCAGTTCTGAAAATGAAGGATGTCCCCGTCCAGCTTTTTCGTTTCACCGTGCGTTATGAATTTGTCATGGGGGTTTATTCCGCCCCATTCTCCCCGTTTTTTATTAAAAAGCCTGGGATTGTAGTCCGGATACAGGGAGGCGTGACGTATCCATTTCCCCCAGAAGCAGGTAAGCCGTTTGAATTCGAAGCAGGTATACCTGGTGAAATCCTCATCGGTTAGGCTCATGATGCTATTCTTCATTTCTTCCGTCACCCGTTCATCGGCATCAATTTTCAGAACCCAGTCATTTTCGGCAAGGTTAGTGGCGAAATTTTTTTGTTCCTGAAATCCCACGAATGCATTACTGCAAAATTTCACCGGGTAGCGGCTGCATATCTCCGGAGTGGTGTCGGTGCTGAAATCGTCTACCACAACAATCTCATCCGCCCACAATAATGACTTTATGCACTCCTCGATTTTGTCGCCATTGTTTTTGGTAATAACGAATGCCGATATCTTCGACCTTTCACCCGACATCCTCGAGACCTCCGAATTCTTCTATCGATTCCAGCACCTCTCCGACGCCGATAGCCTCCATGCACCGGGGGGACATTCTTTCCGAAGGCTCGCATTCCTGGAAGAATTTCTGTTTGCAGGGGCTGCAGTTGAATGCCTTGTAAATGATCATGCATTTTTCTCCCCATGGGCCGAATTTCGCCGGCGACTGGGGGCCGAAAAGCGCAACCAGAGGTACCCGAAGCGATGCGGCCAGATGCATTATGCCGCTGTCGTTGCATATGAGCAGCCTGCAGCGGGCAAGGAGCGCCATGGATTCCCTCAATGTTGTAGTCCCCACTGCCATGATCGGAGAAGGTGTAATTTCTTCCTGAAACTTTCGGGCCGGATCGACATCACGCTTTCCGCCGAAAACAAGAATCCTGATCCTGTATTTCTCCTGAAGCCTGTTGGCAAGCCGGATAAAATTGTCCGGATGCCATGCCCTCGGCGGGTTGGCCGTAAAAGGATGAAGAGCAACTATAACTTCGTCGGGGCAAACACCCGCACTCTTCAGAAATTTATCGGCAAAGGCCTTTTCTTCATCGGAGAGCCACGCTTCGAGATAGTCATCGTCCACAACGACACCGTCTTTCTTCAGCACATCCAGAAAGTTCCGCACCTCATGCTGATCATGCCGGTATGGCACCTTTTTGGTAAGGAGAAACCCTCTGCCCTCGGTATTGAAACCGATCCGTTCAGGAGCACCGGTAAGCAATGCAATGATGGCGCTCGAAAGCGAACGTTTAAGCACATATACCTTGTCAAAACGCTTTTCCCGCAATCCCCTGATAAACGCCCATTTGTCTGCAAAAGTACGGTGTGTGCCCTTGCTGTCGGCATGGATGGTTACCGGATCCCAGTAGATCAGTTCATCTATATAAGGTATGCCGTTCACGACATCCGATGAACCGGGCGCTACCACCCATGCGATGTAGGCTTGCGGCTCTGCCCGCCTCAGGTTTCTCAGAAAGGGCACCGTCAGAATGGTATCACCGATGAACCTGTAACGGAGCACAAGAATCCGCTTATTCTCCCCACTCCTCACTTCTCACTCCTCACCGATTTTTAGTGCCTCGTCCACGAGCATAATCGGTATTTCATCCCTGATCGGGTATTTCAAACGACAGGCCGGGCAGACAAGTCCGGTACCGTCATCAAGTATAGTCAGGTTGCCCTTGCATTTCGGGCAGACAAGTAAATCGAGCAGATCTTTTGATAATGCCATATTCCCCCCTTTTTGCTAAAGAAGTTTTTCCAGCCTTTCCGTCAGAAATTTCATATCAGGAATCCTGACTTCCAAGACAGAGGAGTAGATCCTGCCAAGCCTCGGCAGATAAGGACCCAGCTTTACCGAATCCTTTTCAGTTGTGACAAGATAATCGCTATTGACGGATTTGACAGTTGAAATTATTTCATCAATCTCACGCTCATCATACCTGCTGTGATCCGGGAACTTAATTTCAGCTTTTATGTTCAAACCACTCTTTCCTAGCATGGCGAAAAAGGAGTCCGGATCTGCAATACCGGCAAAAGCGACACCTTTTTGCATTAAAATATCCGGGACATCTTCCTTATCGCTTCCCGTGAGAGGAAGAAATCGTGCAATTTCATGGAATGCGTGGCAGGCCTTGATCCCGTCGAAATGTATTCTGTCCGCTTCGTCACTGCAACGTGTAAATATAATCAAATCGGCCCTTCCCGCAGCCGATCGCGGTTCACGAAGCAGTCCGGCAGGCAGTACTCGTCCGTTCCCAAGAGGTCTCGCATGATCCATGACAAGAATATTGAGATCTCGATGCAGACGCAGATGCTGGAAGCCGTCATCAAGAATGAAGAGGTCAGGGTCAAAAGACTCTATTGCATGAAGACCGGCGCGGTAACGATCCGCACCGATCACAACCATGAGTCCGGGAATTTTTTCTGCGAGCATACAGGGTTCATCACCTGCCGCCACGGGAGTCATCAATATACTTTTACCGTCAGAGACGATTCCCGTTTTCCCCTCGGATGTTCCCTTGTAGCCGCGGGACAATACAGCAACATTTTTTCCCCTGTTGATGTAATAACTTGCAATCAGGGCAACAATGGGTGTTTTACCCGTACCTCCGGCTGTAATATTGCCTACCGAGATGACCGGCCTGGGCAATCGGCGGGTGCGAAACAATCCACACTGGTATGCGAAGGCACGGAGACGTAAAACAGCTGCATAAGGTAAAGAAAGAACCGCAAGCAGCGCCAAAAGTGTCAATTCTAACAGGCCGCGGCGCCTGCCTTCAACAAGATTTCTGAAATAATGATCCAGGGCCATTTTGTCTGCCTAACCGATAGTTCGGTCAAATGTTTCGTCATTAGCAGGGCTGACTTGAGCGGTATTTTCCAAAAATGAAGCTATTATTTCCATATGCCTTTCCGTCGAGCCTCTGTTTTCCTCAAGCAATCTTGCACCGTTGGCACCGATATCATGCCGTTTGTCTTCATCTTCCAGCAAATCTCTGACTGTAGCTGTCAACTCAATACCATCGGCAATCTGCACTGCGCCGTTTATCTTGAGGATCATCGCCGAAATTTCCCTGAAATTGCTCATGAACGGCCCGAAAATAACCGGCACCGCCAAAGATGCAGGCTCAAGAATGTTATGTCCTCCGACAGGAACCAGGCTACCTCCGACAAAGACCAGATCCGAAATCGCGTACAGACCGGCCAGCTCACCCACCGTATCAAGCAGCAGGACCTCACCTGATCGGAATTGGGGCGATCGGTTATCAAGCCCTGAACGCAGCGTGTATGCAATGCCTTCGTTTCTCAACAAATCAGCAACCTTTGCTGCCCGTTCGGGATGCCGCGGCGCAAGAATCAGAAAAATGTTGCTGTTATTCCCTGAGAGTTCCTTGTAGGTTTTTATTACCAGCTCTTCTTCACCCTGGTGTGTACTGCCGGCGGTAAAAACAAGGATTGACGAAGGAATATGGTATGCGTCCCTCAATACGCGGAATCTTTCTTCGGGAAGTCGGGCAACGGGTATATCATACTTAAGATTGTTGGTGACATGAATATTTGCCGGTCGCGCCCCCATTGCAGCTATGCGGTTCGCGTCAACAGAGGTCTGCATGCAAAAGGCGGAAAAATCAGCCAGCACCTTTTCAAAAACCCACCGCAGTTTTTTGTATCTTTCGAAAGACCTGTCTGAAATACGGCCGTTCACCAAAACCACGGGAATTTCGCGACAGCGGGCGGCTCTCAGGAAATTAGGCCATATTTCAGTCTCGACAATTATGATAAGGGAAGGCCTGATCGCGTCCAGCAGCTTTCGGGCGGCAAAACCGTAGTCAAAAGGAAAATATATGCAGAGATCTGCTTCAGGCAGTTTTAACGCAATGCTCCTGCCCGTTTCCGTGACATTTGACAATACTATTTTCTTTTGCGGGAAACGTTTCTTGAGTTCTTTCAGGAGGGATTTCGCAGCTATGGTTTCTCCAACGGAAACGGCATGGACCCAGATCGTATCATGCCCGTCCACCTTAGCCCTTTCTGTTGAGGGGAGAAAGCCGAACCGTTCGGGAAACGCGGCAGGCCTTCCCCTGGTCAGGGAACGAAAAAGATGGTAGCCGATAATTATCGGCAAAGCAAACAGCAGAAGGGTATCGTAAAGGAAGTATATTATCATATGGGCAAAGATCGAAAGCGCCTCGAGTATCAAAACTGACAATATGCGGACAGGTCGTCATGCTCCGCCGTTACAGCCACAAGTTCAAATACCGCAGTTTTTCATGCAAACTGCATATCGTAAAGTTTTTTGTACAGACCGTCCTGCTCCAGCAGTTGGTGATGAGTCCCGCACTCGACAATTTCGCCCTTTTCCAGTACCACGATCTTGTCCGCGTGAAATATGGTTGAAAGTCGATGTGCAATCACCAGCGTCGTACGGTTGCTCATCAGGTTGTTCAATGCTTTCTGCACCATTTGTTCGCTTTCCGTATCCAGTGCGCTGGTCGCCTCGTCGAGGATGAGGACCGGGGCGTTCTTCAGGATGGCACGGGCAATACATAACCTTTGCCGCTGTCCGCCTGAGAGCCTTACCCCCCTGTCTCCGATATTGGTATCGTAATCTTCCGGCATTTCCATTATGAAATCGTGGGCAAATGCGGCCTCCGCGGCCTTTTTTACTTCATCGATGGAGGCTTCCGGCTTGCCATATCTTATGTTATTGGCAATCGTATCGTTGAACAGGAAGGTCTCCTGGTCAACCAGCGCAATCTGGTCAAGCAGAGATTTCGATTTCAAACTACGGATATCCGTACCGTCTATTGACACCGATCCAGTGGTCGGATCGTAAAACCTCGGAATAAGGGAAACCAGCGTTGTCTTTCCCCCACCTGAAGGCCCGACAAAGGCAACAACCTCACCATTGCGGACCGAAAGATTTATATCTTTAAGTACGAATTCTTCATTATAGCAGAACGACACCTCCCTGAATTCCACATTTCCCTTTGCTCTGTCGATCTCTATCGCATCCGGCCGGTCCTGTATATCAGGTACTTCGTCCAGTATTTCAAAGACCCTATCGGCGGCGCCCAAGGATCGCTGAATAACATTGTAGGCCGAAAGAAGCCCCTTGATAGGGTTAAACAGCATCAACATGGCCGCCATAAAGGAAATGATATCGGCGGAAGTCATCTTTCCATGCATGACCATGGTGCCGCCGTACCAGATAACGCCGGCAATACCCAGAGAAGTGATAACTTCCATGACCGGCGTTGAAAGGCCGTTGTATTTGATTGCTTTCCTGGCAATGTTGTAAAATTCACGGTTGCAATTGACGAACTTGCCTATCTCACGCTGTTCCAGGCCAAAGGCCTTTATCACCTTTATCCCGGAGAAGGTTTCTTGCAGTATCCTTGAAATATCCCCTATTTTTCCCAGTCCCTGAGACGACAACCTCTTTATCCGTTTTCCGATTTTCTGGGCGGGATATACGGTAACGGGAATGGCGATTATCGATACGAGGGCCAGTTGCCAGTTCCGGTAAAATATGACCGCAATGAGCCCTATTGCGGAAAACCCGTCATTGAGCAGACCTGTGACGATATTGGCCACACCGTCCTGCATCGTGGTCACGTCGTTCAAAACCCTCGACATCAGCGAACCGGTCGGATTGTTGTTGAAGAACCGCATTGATAGCGACATGTTCTTCCTGTAAAAATCTTCCCTGATATCCTGGATCGCGAGTTGGCCCGCAGTTGAAATGAAATAGCCCGCGGTAAAGCGGCAGATGCCGCGAACAACGTAAATCGCTACAATGCCGATGGGAAGCAGAATGAAAATTTGCATATCTTTCTGGACAAACATTTTCTGCAGTACCGGCTTTATCATCAAGGCAATGGCCCCATTCATCCCGGCCACACCCAGCGTAGCAACAAGTGAAATAGCAATCCGCCACCAGTAAGGTTTGCTGAATTTAAGAATTCTTGCAAAAGTATTCATAATTTTATTTACATCCTGAGCATTTCCAGCACTGTGGAGGCGACTTTTTCCGAACAGCCGCCGCTACCCAATTTATCCCTTACGATGTCATATTTCTTTTTCATGGTACCCGCATAGTCGGGGTCATAAATAATTCTCTCGATTTCATCTGCAATTTTTTCCGGTTCGGCATCATGCTGCAACAACTCCTTTACTACCCGGTCGCCAGCGACAATGTTGCATAAACCGATATGATCGACTTTGATCAGCCGTTTGGCAAGCATGTATGTTAGCGGCGCCACCTTGTAGATAATTACCATCGGTACGCCAATCATGGCTATTTCCAGCGTAACGGTACCAGAGACGGTAATCGCCGCATCGCAGACCTGCATCACGTCGTAACCCATTCCCTCGATAACGATGACATCAATACCTGCCGTATCGAGATAGCAGTCAATATCTTCACGTTTGAGGCTCGATGCAAGAGGCAGAATAAATTGCACATCCGGAATACGCTTCTGCAGCAAAGCCGCAGATTGAAGTATTACCGGAAACAGGTTCCTTATTTCCTGTCTTCTGCTGCCTGGAAACAATCCGATCGTTTTTCTGGCGGGATCAAGACCAAATTCAAGTTGTGCCTCACCGAGGGTCATGGCTGGACGGACCGTATCCACGAGAGGGTGACCAACAAATGTCACTGGAACGGCTTCCTTTTCGTAAAAAGGAACTTCAAACGGAAATACAACCGCCATTCTGTCAACAACGGCACCTATCTTTGCAACCCTTCCGACCCGCCAGGCCCATACCTGTGGACTTATGTAATAGAGAACCCTGACTCCGGCCTTTTTGGCAATTTTCGCCAGTCTGAGGTTAAAATCAGGGTAGTCAATGAGGATGAGAAGGTCAGGAGGTTCTTCCTTCAGAATTTTCTTCAATTTTGTGTAGGCACTGAAAATAACAGGAAAATGCGAAAGTACTTCCACAAGTCCTACAACCGCCATTTCGGATGCATCGACAAGAGTTTCGACTCCGGCAGCCCGCATCGTTGCTCCTCCCATCCCGAAAAAGGAAAGAGAGGGATCCATCTTTAATGCTTCCCTGACGAGGTTGCCGCCGTGCAAATCACCCGAGGCCTCACCGGCAATTATCATGATTCGTTTGTTCAGTGGCTCATCTCCTCTTTCTTTAAACTGAAAAAAGAAAAAGTCATTGCGCCGGGAGGTCCCTCCGTGAAATGCGCATCGGGACGCCAGTACGGCACAATGACCATGTTTGGCTTATCGTGTAATTATTTCAATCAAGTGTCACTACAATGGCAGTCAATGTCACATTCATTCAATAGATCTTGGACGCAGTGCTGCGATCAGTCGTGGTCCCGTCACCCAACTGACCATATGTGTTCTGGCCCCAGGTCCAGACATTGCCATTGGCGTCTACTGCTATGCTTTGGTTGCCGACAGCTGTCACATTGACAACATTCGGCAGTGTGCCTGATATCAACTGAAATGTGGTAAAGGGTGTATCGGACAGTAGCGCACCGCCGTTCCCAAGCTGGCCGTTGTAATTATGGCCGCACGAGTAGACCTGTCCGTTTATAAGCGCTAGGGAATGATCCAGACCGGCGGAAACCGCCGTGGCCACCCCATTGGCAGCGTCCCACACCTTGATCGCGGTAGTCTGGGTGGTGGTATTTCCATTACCGAGTTGGCCGTAATAGTTGTATCCCCATGCCCAGATGTTGCCAGCCGAGTCGATGGCAAACGCATGGCTGCCGCCGGCAGCGATACTTTCTATCTTTACTGAAGCCCCTAAAGCATTGCCGCTGTTATCCATAACCTCTAACGGAACACCGGAAGGTGTCGTTGAAGTGCTTCCCTGCCCCAACTCGCCATAGGTATTGTCTCCCCAGGCCCAGACATTGCCGTTGCTGTCAAGCGCCAGGCTAAAAAACCCGCTCGCAGCGATCTTGGTAATCGTTGTCCCCGTCGGTAAACCCGCCACTTTGGTTGGTGTCGTTCTGTCGGTGATATCACCGCTTCCCATGCCCAATTGGCCATAGCCGTTATATCCCCAGGCGAAGACAGTACCATCACTCGCAAGGGCAAGAGTATGCCTGGACCCGGCAGCTACATCTGTTATAGCTAACCCGCTGAATTTTGAGGCATCTAACAATACAGGGCTGGTACTGTTGGCTGTGGAGTTGTTGCCAAGCTGGTAGTTCGAATTGTACCCCCATGTGGATACCGTCCCGTCATTGTTTATCGCGACTGTATGGCCCCCTCCAATGGCAATGGAAGAATAATTACCAATAATCACCGGGGTGTAGCTGTCGTTGGCTGAATTGTTGCCCAGTTGTCCGAAACCGTTTGCCCCCCATGTGCGCAGGGTGCCGTCACTGCTTCTTACCGCGCTGTGACCCCACAAAACCGCGGATGAAATATTATGATTGCTACCGCATGCGGTTATCAAAACCGCCATCATCAAAACAAGCAAAAGTATCGGCAAAAACCTTGTCGTTCGGCTCATGGAATTCCTCCGGAACATATTTCCAGCAATCTTCGAAAATGGTCAACTACACTATGGCTCTTTTTACAGCAGACACCACTTCTTCCACCTGCCCCTCAGTCATCTCGGGGAATATGGGGAGCGAAAAGCAACTGTCGGCGACCGATTCAGCAACCGGAAGCGACAGATTCAGATACTCATCTGCAAAAACTTCCTGACGATGAAGCGGAATCGGATAATATACGGCAGACGCGATTCCGGATTCGGCAAGCGACTTGATTATCAGGTCACGACAGTCACTCAAAAGAGTATACTGATGATAGACATGGACTCCCCTGCCGTCCTCATACGGACATTTCAAATTCGTCTCTTCAAGAAGCGAGGTGTATAATCCCGCAACCCTCCTACGCCCTTCATTGTATGAGTTGATCCGTTTCAATTTTGCACGTAGTATTACTGCCTGGATTTCATCGAGACGGCTGTTGAATCCGATCATATTGTGGTGATACCTTATCCTGCTTCCATGATTACGCAAGACCTTTAAATTTTCAGCCATTTCGCCGGAATCAGTCGAAATCATGCCGCCGTCGCCATAACAGCCCAGGTTCTTGCTGGGAAAGAAACTGAAACAGCCCGCGGAGCCGATGGATCCGGTCATACGCTTGCCCGAAGTTGCTCCGAATGATTGGGCACAATCTTCAATGATGAGGATGCCGTGCCGGGCACAGATATCTTCAATGGCACTCATATCGGCGGGTTGACCGAATATATGGACCGGAATTACGGCTTTGGTTGCAGGTGTGATTGCCCTTTCAATTTCAACAGGGCTGATGTTGTATGTGTCCGGGTCTATATCGACAAAAACCGGTCTGGCACCCACGTAACGGATGGCTTCGGCCGTGGCGATGAAGGTAAAGGGAGTCGTGATGACCTCATCACCGGGTTTTATCCCGGCGGCAACCAGAGCCAGGTGAAGAGCATCGGTTCCGGAAGCCACCGCAACCGCATGCTGAACTCCGAGAAAGGCTGCAGCTTCATTTTCAAATGCGGAAACATTCGGACCGAGTATAAACTGGCACTTTTCCAGTGCTTCAAAAATTCCACTGTCTATTTCATCCTTGATTTCCAGATACTGCGTTTTCAGATCTACCATCGGTATCATTAAACTTCACCTTATATTTTTTATATGGTTGTAAACACATCGCAAATTGCGGATTTATCTATCATTACAGTTTCCTGCTGATAAGAATGGCGGTTTCCAGCGCTCTTTTTCCGTCTTCACCGGTTACAACAGGAGCAGATCCGGTCCGCACTGTTTCAAGGAAAGAGGCAATCTCCTCCTGCAAGGCATCCACCTGATCCAGTATTTTTTCTTCCATTTTCACATTGGGGACACCGGGGAACATTTCCCCCTCCCCCTTACGAAACACCGCAACCTTTTTGTACTGGAAATCACAGGTGATATAGGAGTCAGGCTGAAAGATGCGCATTCTCCGGTCACTCTTCAGGCTGATGCGGCTGGCGGTTACGTTGGCGACGCAACCGTTTTCAAACTCAATCCTGGCATTTGCTATGTCTTCTTCAGGAGTGAAAACAGGAGCCCCGATGGAATTTATCTGCTTGATCGGCGAGCGGACAATATTCTGAATAATATCGATATCATGAATCATCAGGTCAATAACGACATTTACATCTGTACCACGCGGTTTGAAGGGAGCAATCCGGATGGACTCGATAAAACGAGGCTCTGTGATCAAACTATTCAAAGCCATGATAACCGGATTGAATCTTTCAATATGACCAACCTGCAGCACGACATTCTTTTCGTGAGCAATCCGGATCAATTCCTCCGCCTCTTCAAGCGTACTGGTAATCGGCTTTTCAAGCAGGATGGAAACACCATGCTGGAGAAAATCCCTTGCCACATCAAAATGACATACGGTTGGAACGGCGATACTCACGGCATCGACCTTGTCAAGTATGTCACGATAATCGGTGTACCCTTTTACTCCATATTTGAGGGAAATTTCATCGACTTTACCTTGATCCGTATCCACAACGGCTATCAGATCGGCATTTGGAAGAGCAACATACTTTTCTGCATGGAATTTCCCCAGATACCCGACACCTATTACCGCGACCCTTGTCTTTTTCAACGGCATATCCCTCTTTCAGATTTCTCAACAAATTCCACGAAATGGGCAATTTCCGGCGACTGTGGGACCTCATTCCTGATCTGCTCCAGGGCTTCCTCGACGCGCAGGTTTGAGCGTACCAGTATCTTATATGCCTTTTTTATGTCCGCTATTATTTCATCTGTAAAACCGCGGCGCTTGAGGCCCACAAGATTGAGCCCGTGCAGTGTTGCCCGGTCGCCGCTGGCAACGGTATACGGCGGAACATCCTGTCCCACCATAGCCCCTCCGCCAACCATTACATGGGCTCCAATTCTTACAAACTGGTGTGTTGCGGATAATCCGCCGAGAATTGCGTAATCTTCAACTGTAATATGTCCAGCAAGGGTTGCGCCGTTGGCCATGACAACGTTGTTACCGATATGACAATCATGGGCTACATGGCAATATGCCATAAATAGATTATTGTCACCAATGGTGGTTTCTCCGTCCCCCGTAACTGTACCCAGGTGTATCGTCGCAAATTCACGAACTATATTCCCGTTGCCGATCTTGAGACGGGTTTCTTCACCTTTATATTTGAGATCCTGCGGAATTGCTCCAACGGAACAGAGATGAAATATCCTGTTGTCCTCGCCTATTTCGGTCCATCCCTGAATTACCGCACTCGGCCCGATACTCGTGCCCCTGCCTATTCTTACGTTTTCACCAATGACGGCATAAGGTCCAATTTCCACATCAACGTCAATTTCAGCTCCAGGGTAAATAATCGCTGAAGGATGTATCATCAAAAACTCCATTAAGTTTACAGTTGCCGGAAGTCAGAAGAGTTGCCGAACCTCGCCCGTTATCGTAAGTCCTGAACTCTGAATGCCGCCTTGTTCCAGCTTTGCATGAAACCGCATAATTAAAAATATTTACCTGTCGGCAAAAGTTGCCTTCAGATCGGCGTCTGCAACCAGTTTCTCATCGACATAAGCCTTGCCGTTAAATCCCCATATTCCACGACGGTTCATGGTAGATTCCATTTCCAACCGCAGTAGGTCACCGGGAACAACCGGTTTTCTGAAACGGGCATTGTCTATTGACATGAAATAACAAACTTTTTTTCGTATTTCATCGTCGGATGAAAGATAGGCAAGTAATCCCGGCGACCTGCGCCATGGCTTCCACTATCAGCACACCGGGCATTACCGGGTGACCGGGAAAATAACCTTGGAAAAAGGGTTCGTTGATGGTCACATTTTTAACTCCGACAATCCTTTTACCGGGTTCCATCTCGATCACCCTGTCCACCAGTAGAAATGGATACCGGTGTGGGAGAATATCCATAATTTCATTAATATCCAGCATTCTGCGCTCCTTGCCATTGCAATACAGTTAATATAATTACTTTTTTTCAGGATCCAGCTTTGATTCCAGTTCCTGAATACGTTTTTCGAGGCTGTTTATGGTCTTTCTCATCTCCGGCAATTTGGAAAATACCGTTGATGACTTGAGCCATTCTTTGTGTGGGAAAGCCGGGTATCCACTGAAAATCTGGCCCGCCGATATGCTGTTATGGACACCGGACTTGGCCCCAAGCATCACGTTATCGCCGACTTCAAGATGTCCCGCTATGCCGACCTGGCCGCCGACCGTTACATGCTCGCCAAGCTTGGTACTCCCTGAAATACCGGTCTGGGAGACAATTATGCAATTTTCGCCTATTATGCAATTATGGGCTATCTGGACAAGATTATCGATCTTCGTTCCACGCCTGATGAGTGTCACACCCAGGGCAGCCCTGTCTATGGTTGTATTGGCACCTATCTCTACATCGTCTTCAATTACAACAATCCCTATCTGGGGGATTTTGTGATATCCCTTTCCATCAGGTGCATAGCCGAAACCGTCGCTTCCGATTACAACACCACCGTGAACGATAACGCGGTTTCCGATACGGCATCCTTCCCTGATCGAAACATTTGCATGCAATGTAACATCATCGCCTATTTCCACACCTTCATAAACAACTACTCCCGGATATATCACCGTACGGCTGCCGATTTTCACACCATCAGCTACATAAGCTCCTGGACAAATGGTTATATCATCGCCCAAAACAACATTTTCCCCTACCATGGCCCCCTTCATTACCCCTTTAGGAGCGGGCGGCCTGACGTGAAACATGGTCAGAAGTTTTGCAAAAGCGAGATACGGGTTTTTGACTTCGATTACATTCTTGCCGTACCGTTCCGCCCCGGGAGGCACCACCACGGCAGTCGCCCGTGTCGTTTCCACTTTGGAAGCGTATTTAGGATTTGCCAGGAAGGTAATCTGTCCTTCAGTTGCTTCGTCAAGAGTTCCAAGACCGTTGACAATCGCGTTTTCATCGCCGATAACACGACCGCCAAGAAGAACCGCAAGTTCTTTTAGGTTTTTTTCCACGCAAGTATCTCCCTTTATTTTTTTGCAGCATCAAATATTTTCAGGATCGAATCCGTCAAATCGGATTTCTCGTCTGCGTAAATCATGCTTTCATTTCGAATAAAGATAATCGAATAATTGTTCTGCTTGCCGTAATCCTGTACAACCTTCTCTATTTCACCCAGTATGCGTTTGGTAAGTTCTTCATCCTTCGCCTGCAGATCATCCTGAGCATCCTTTGTCATTCTCTGGAATTCCTTCAGACCCTGCTGATAATCCTTTTCTTTCTCACTTTTGGCTTTTTCCGATAGAAGCGAGCCTTGCTTCTCCAGCACATCCTTAAGCTTTTTCAGCTCTTCCTGCTTTTTATTAATATCATCCTGATACTTTTTTACTTTTTCCGAAAGCTGCTCTTTAGCGGCTTTTCCCTCAACGGAAAGATTGAGCACTTTCTGCAAATCGACATATCCCAGCTTGACTCCATCCGCGGCCAGTGCGCCATGCAAAGGGATAAGCGCCAGACAGATCAAAAAAAACAGGGAAATAATATACTTTTTCATCTTCTTCTCCTTTTCAAGCAAATATTTAGAAAAAACCGCCTATGGAAAATTCAAGTTTTCCACCCGAACTGTCGATACCCGGCCTTGGATTAACCGGAATGCCGTATTCAAGCCGTAACGGACCCATCGGTGAATACCAGCGCACGCCTAATCCATAACTGGATTTCAGGCTGGAGAAAAGCTGCTGACCGGAGCCATACGCATTGCCGGCATCGAAAAAGAGTACTCCGCGTATTCCCGCTTCCTTAACAATCGGAAATACATATTCGGCATTGAAGACCGCTTCTTTCTCACCGCCAAGATAAATATAATTCGGGGTACTTGTAACCACACCCGCTTCGTTCTGGGTTTCCGTATTTATAATTGTGTAAGGGCTCACACTTCGGCTGCTGTACCCGCGTACAGTGTTGATACCGCCCAGGTAGAATTTTTCATCGATGGGTATATCCCTGCCGTTTCTCATAATATAACCCAGCGTTCCACGCAGTGAAATTACCGAGTTCCACTTGAAAGGAATGTAATAGGCCGATTCGCCGATAAAACGGGCAAACCGCTGGTCTCCGCCGAGTCCCGCATATTCTGCCGATAAAGTTCCGACAAAACCACTGGTCGGGTCAAGACGGTAATCGGTTTTGTTCAGGGTAAGACTTCCGTACAAAGAACCGATTGTCCCGCTGGTTTCCGTCAGTAGCTCAGGATGAGCCAGCAGCGCCGTTGTCTGATCGAATATCTTCTTCGTTTCATATTTATATATCCAGAACGTATTGAGATCATCGTTTATGGGGTATCCCGCCTTGATGTCTCCGCCTGTTACCCTTCTGGTGAAATTTATGTAATCCCTGTCCGAACGATAGATATCGGCTCCAAGGGTCCACTTGCTGTCAAGGAAATAAGGGTCGGTCAAACCAAGCGTATATGTTTGCGATTTACTACCCAGTGAGCCGGACAGGATTCCCTTCAATCCAAGCCCGAGGAAATTATCCTGCTGAATCGAAACCTGTCCGATTATTCCGTCAACCGAGCTATAGCCGCCGCCGACGCTGAATTTTCCCGTGGATTTCTCCTTTACTTCCGTGTTCAGATCAAGTTTGTTTTCCGCGCTGCCCTTGGCAGTCGAGATATTAACTTCTTCGAAAAAGCCGAGATTATTCAGATTCTGTTTTGTTCTCTTAAGCGCGCTGCTGCTGTACAGATCCCCTTCCGAAAGTCTGAACTCCCTGCGGATTACCTTGTCGCGAGTTTTGGTGTTGCCGCTGATATTGATTCTGTCGATATATACCTTTTCGCCCTTGTCGAATTCGAAAGTAACATCAATGGTCTTCGTTTCAGGATTTATCTTGGACAGCGGGGTCACGTTCGCAAAGGCATAACCCTTGTCCGTATAAACATCCGTCAAGGCAAATACATCCTCACGCAATACCGCCCGGCTGAATACCTCGCCCTTTACCATTTTTATTTTTTTAGCGAGTTCTTCCTTGTTTTCTATAAGGTCGCCCTTGAAATCTATTTGACCGTTTTTATACTGATCACCTTCAGTTATATCGATTGTGACGATGAGACCGCTTTTGTCAGGCAGGAGTTTTACCTGCGGTTCCCCGACTTTGACGTTTATATATCCCTTGTTGTAATACAGGTCGGCAATGAGATTGACATCATTTTTCAGGACATCTTCCTTGTAGGTGCCGGCACCGGTTATCCAGGACAGAAACCATTTTTGCTTGGTCTGCATGGTCCTGTGCAATTTCCAGTTGGAAAAAACCTTGTTTCCCTCGAACCTGATCGTTTTTATCAGGATCTTTTTCCCTTCATTGATATTGAAAACAATCCTTACGCCGTTCTTTCCCCATTTCTCAGTTTTAGCATTAACATCCGCGAGGTAATAACCCTCGTCCATATAGAGTTTTCTGACCTTCTTCTCGCTTGCGGCAAGTTCCTTGGCGGAAAATATACCGTTTGCTTTAACATCGATGGCGCCGCGGATTTTATCAGAGAGATTTCTTTATTGCCGACAATTTTAATATCTCTGACAATCGGCCTTTCAACCACGTTGTAAACAAGTACTATGCCCTTGCCGCTCTTCTCGGTTTCGGCCTTGACATCCTCGAAGTACCCAAGCTTGTAAATATCCTTGACATCCTGGTTAACCTTTTCCGGGGAAAGAAATTCACCACTCTTGCTCTTGAGAACCATCATGATTGCAGCAGTATCTATTCTCTGGTTTCCCTTGATGATTATCTTGGCAATCCGATCGTCGGCGGCAAAAACAGAAACCCCGCACAGAAGAATAATCAATATAAGGATTATAGTTTTTCGTATAGGAAACAAGCTCCCTCCAAATAATTAAAGTAATACCGTAACAAGAGAAATATGTCCGCGATATACATTAAATGCCGTCAAATACAGCCATCTACCAGTCTTATGGTCTTCTTCATTCTGGCGGCAAGATTTTCGTTGTGAGTTACTATCATAAGGGTAATCCCCTTTTTCCCGTGAATTTCGGCAAGAAGACTGTACTCCTTCGCTAGTTTTCATATCCAGATTACCGGTCGGCTCATCGGCAAGGAGAAGCCGCGGCGACAACACCAGCGCCCGGGCAATGGCGACACGCTGCTGCTCACCACCGGAAAGTTCTCCCGGCCTGTGAGTCAGGCGATGGGAAAGGCCCACTTCCTCAAGAAGTTCAGCGGCCAGCGCTGCCTCTTCCCTCTTCATTCCTGCAATCAGGGCGGGCATCATGGCATTTTCCAATGCGGAAAATTCCGCCAGGAGATGATGGAACTGAAAAACAAAGCCGATAGAACGGTTCCTGAATGACGCAAGCACCGCATCACTGCGCGAAATATATCCTCGCCCTTGAACAGTATTTTGCCGCACGTGGGCCTGTCCAAGGCTCCCAGTATATGCAGCAGTGTGCTCTTTCCAGCTCCCGACGCGCCGACAAGAGCAATTGTATCCTTCTCCTCGATTTCCAACGAGATACCGTTAAGCACTTCAACCCGCTGGTTCCCTGTCCGTAGGACTTGTATATATCTGTTACTTGGAACAAATTACTCATAGCGGAGCGCCTCCGCGGGAGACAACCGGGAAGCCTGCCAGGACGGGTATAAAGTCGCGATGAATGATATCAGAACCGCCGTAACCGAAATGAGCAGGACATCGGACGGCACCACCTGAGAGGGAAAATGGTCTAAGTAATAGACATCCTTGCTGAAAAGATCAAACCGGTCACATTCTGGATGAAAGCGACTATCGACTCCAGATTCAGCGCCACCGCAGCCCACCGAAACTCCCATTACAGTGCCGGAAACACCGATCATCAGCCCCTCCAGGACGAAAATCCTCATGATGCTTCTGCCGGTAGCCCCCATGGACTTCAGGATCGCAATATCCTTGTTCTTTTCCATCACTACCATGAATAGGGTTGAGGCGATACCGAATGCAGCAACCAGCACGATCAGGGTCAGGATGATGAACATGACCATTTTCTCCGTCTTCAGGGCGAAAGAGAATGTTCTTGTTCATCTGCATCCAGTCCCGGGCATAATAGGGAAGCCGAGTTCCCGGTTGATCCCACGCGTCATTTCCCCGGTCTTGTAGACATCCTTGACTTTGAGTTGAATGCCCGTCACCGTGTCGCCCATGCCGAGAAATGACTGCGCCTCGCCGAGAGATCACATATGCCAGGGTCGAATCATATTCGTACATGCCGGTATTGAAAATACCTACAACGCGGAAATGCTTGAATTTGGGAATCATTCCCAAGGGAGTTATGTTGCCCAGGGGAGAAATCACGTTTACGGTATCACCCATGTACAGGTTGAGATTTTTTGCCAGTTCCTTGCCTATTATGACTCCGGGAAGTATCTGCTCCCGCTCCCCTGAGACAGCAGCCTGGCATGTCCAGATTAGCGAGCTTCCCTTCGTACCATGGACTTGTATAGGTTTGTGACCTGGGGGTCGGTTTTCGTGTCAATACCCCGCAAAACTACACCGGATACATTCTTCCCGGTGGAGATCATGACCTGGCTGTAGATGAACGGTGTCGCGGCAACCACACCCGGCATAGTCTTTCAGCTTTTCCATCAGGCTATCGTAATCGGCGATTTCTCCGCCATTGATTTCAAGACCACTATATGCGCATTCGTGCCGAGAATCTTGTCCTTCAGATCCTCTTCAAAACCGGTCATCACCGCCAGAACGATAATCAGCGCCATCACACCGAGCGCGACCCCGGCAGTTGAAATCAGGGTAATAATTGAGATGAAGGTCGATTTTGCGCTTAGCTTTCAGGTAGCGCAAACCGATAAACAGTTCGTAGGGCATATATCTTGCTATTTTTCCTTACGCAGTTGCGGGAACAGAATGACGTCCCTGATCGATGGGGAATCGGTCAGAAGCATGACCAGACGGTCGATGCCGATCCCCTCGCCTGCTGTCGGGGGCATTCCGTATTCCAGTGCGCGGATATAATCCTCATCCATGTAATGGGCCTCTTCGTCGCCCTTGTCTTTCGCCGCGACCTGCGGAGGAAACGTTCCTTCTGGTCCACGGGGTCGTTCAGCTCGGAAAATGCGTTGGCCAATCTCCCGCCCAGCGCAGTAAGAACTCAAACCGGTCGACTACCTCCGGATCTTGATCATTTTTTCGGGAAAGGGCGAAACCTCCGTGGGATAGGCGGTGATGAAAGTCGGCTGTATCAGTCTGGTCTTCGGCCACTTCTTCGAAAATCTCGATGATCAGCTTGCCATAGCCGATATCCTCAGGGAGATCCAGACCGATTTTCTCGGCATAGGCATATGCCAGGTCGCGGTCCGCCAGAGAGCGGGCATCTATATCGCCGTACTCGAGAATCGCCTCCTTCACCGTCAGGCGTTTCCAGGGGCGCTGGAAACTGATCTCCTCTCCCTGGTAAGTGAAATCAAGCAGTACCGAACAATTTGTCGGCGACATGACAGAGAAGTTCCTCGGTGAAATCCATCAGGTCCTCATATGTGGCATATGCCTGGTAGAACTCCATCATGGTGAATTCAGGGTTATGCCGGACTGAGATCCCCTCGTTTCGGAAGTTTCTGTTGATCTCGAATACCCTTTCGAATCCGCCGACAACAAGTCTTTTCAGATAGAGCTCCGGTGCAATCCGCAGGAAAAGCTGCATGTCCAGAGCATTGTGATGGGTAACAAAAGGACGTGCAGTTGCCCCGCCGGGGATCGGCTGCATCATCGGCGTTTCCACTTCCAGAAAAGAGTGCTCCATCATGAATTCGCGGATATGGTTGATGATGCGTGCTCGCTTGAGGAAAACATCCTTGCACCTCAGGATTTACTATAAGATCCACATAGCGCTGCCGATATCGGGTTTCCACATCGGTAAGTCCGTGGAATTTTTCCGGCAAAGGCAGCAAAGACTTGGTCAGAAGGCGGATTTTCTCGACATGAAGAGACAGTTCCCCGGTTTTAGTTCTGAAAGGGAAGCCTTCCGCGCCGATAATATCCCCGATATCAAACGTTTCAAAAACAGCGAATGCTTCTTCACCAACCGAATCTTTCTTAATATATAGCTGCAGCCTTCCTTCACGGTCCTGCAGCTGGATAAAGGCAGCTTTTCCGAATGACCTTCGGGCAATGATCCGCCCAGCGACAATGAATTTTTCCGGATTTTCCGGCAGAACCTGAACTACTCCATATGCCTTGAATACATCAGCCGATGTATGTGACGGTTTGAAATCGTTAGGATAAGGATTTATTCCTTCTTCCCAGAGGGCATCAACCTTCTTCCTTCTCTGCAATAAAAGTTCGCTTATCTCTTCCAATACGTTAAACCTTCCTTTCAAACCGGCCACAGCCGGACCAATATGACAAGCAGCCAAATTACCCCATTTCACTTATTTAAGCAAGCAAAAAGGCCGTAATTGCATGTTGTTCAAGACTTGACCGGAAACGGCAGGTGACATGGAAACAGAGCGGTAATTCGGTGAATTGCTTTTATGATTTTTTGCTCCAGGATCTCAATTTTGTAATTAAAAACCTGGCACAATGGACATTCGATAACGTGTCAGCGCACCGAAAGTTTTCCTGCAGCTAATGTGACTGATTCTTTGGGTGCGGCTCCCCTGAATGAAAATCCGCCTATATACTCGCCTTGGAGATAACAGGAGGCGTCGCCGGGAGAAAACTTCCGGCCGGAGCCGTTAATGAAGGAAAAAGAGAGAGAATTGACCGGAACCTGGGAAAGCACCTGGTTTTCAATCGGAAATATATATTCCTCCACCTTGTCGTACTGTTTCGCAACATATGTCGGAATAATAGAATCATAACTTGCATCGGAGATTTTTCCATCAATGACAAAAAAAGTTGAATCTTTTTCCCATGTATTAAACAAGGCCCGCATCACCATGCGAACCTGGCCTTTGCCATCGAGTCGGAAATCATATATAGGCTTCCAGTTTATATCGGAATTGAGATACGAAATGCGAGTACGGCCACTTTTTTTTGAAAACCATATGTAGCAGACCTCGTGCTCAGTGTCTTTCACTGTGCGTAGTGTGGACAACTTCGTATTGAGATCCGCCAGATCTTTTTCGTATTCACGCTTCCTGGCAAAAACCGATTCCAGTTGCGATACTGCGAACGCCGTACCCTTTCGGACCTCTGTCAAAGGATCAGGGTTGGTTTTGGTTCTCCGCAGAGCACGCCCGCTCTGCGATTTGGCCGCAGCAGTAAAAATCCGTTCCCTGGCATCGAGGGCCTTGATTTTATCGGCAAGCAGGACTTTCTGTTCAGTAAGGATCGCGATCTCATTTTCTTTCATACGGTCCGTTCCGACGCGCCGGATTTCCACACGCTGAATGGTGGTATCCCCCACCGGTTTGATGCGTAATGAATCTTTTATGAAGCCACCGGGAAGACTCAGCTCAAGACAACCATTTGTGTAAACTGATTCATACTCTATTTTCGCTCCGTCGAGGAAACAGGTCGCTGTCCTGTTGGACGCCGTTGCCTGCAAGGCTGTAAACATCAGGACGAAAACCGCCAGAAGCAAAGCTTTCATTTCCCCTCCTCACACAAATACTGCCTATAATTAAGCATGCCGGCAAATCATATTCCTGGCTCTATATCATTTCAGTGCATGAACAAATAACCCACTCCGAAGTTTCGGTTCGAACCAGGTGGATTTCGGAGGCATAATCTTCCCTGAATCGGCCAATTCCATTAACTCTTTTATGGAAGTCCGGTACAGGGAAAAAGCAACTTTGTATTTTCCGCTGTCGACAAGTCTTTCAAGTTCCTCGACTCCACGAATTCCGCCTACAAATTGAATTCTCTGGTCTGTCCGGGGATTACGGATGCCAAGAACCGGGCTCAACAGATTGTCCTGGAGAATTGAAACATCCAACCTTGAAACCGTATCATTTTCATCAAACGAGCCCTGCTTAGGGGTAAGTTGATACCATTTCCCGTCCAGGTATAAGCCTGCATGATGCTGCCTGGAAGGTGAATACGAAGAACCAACCGGGACAACCGTGAATTTTTCGTTCACCTTGGTCATGAAACCGGCAATCGTAAGACCGTTTAGGTCCCTGACAACCCGATTGTAAGGCATGATATTCAGTTCGTTGTCGGGAAAGATAACAGTAAGGAAATAGTTATATTCCTCCCTGCCGGTATGGTTCGGGTCCGCAGACTTTCTTATCTCTCGCACCCTGCTCGCAGCAGCGCTTCTGTGATGTCCGTCTGCAACGTAAAGGGATGGAATGGATGCAAAAAGAGAAGTAATCCTTTCTATTTTATCCTTATCCTTGATAATCCAGACTGTGTGTGTCACTTTGTCATCTGTCGTGAAGTCATATTCCGGTTCGGCGGCAGTTACCACTGCGATAATCTCGTTTATGGCCGGAACGCTTTTATAGGTATAAAAGACCGGCTCATCATTCGCGTCAAGGTAATCGATGTGTCTCACCCTGTCATCTTCCTTATCAGGGCGGGTAAGTTCATGTTTTTTTATAATTCCACTCTGGTAATCGTCCACTCCGGCACAGGCGACAAGGCCGGTTTGAATTATCGAACCCATCTTCTGCCTGTATACATAATAGTACTCTTCAGGATCATGTATCATTATGCCTTCACGGCAGAACCTGTCCAGATTTTCCCTTCCCTTCTCGTATACCGCATCCGAGTAAAAATCCGTATCCGGCGGGAACTCAATTTCAGGACGAGAAATATGCAGAAAAGAATTCGGGTTTCCATAGGTCATTTCCCTGGCTTCTGTAACATTCATAACATCATATGGTAGCGCCGCGACCTTGTCGGCGACATCTTTCCGGGGTCTCAACGCTTTGAACGGTTTGATAAATGCCATCTAAAACCTCATTATTTAATATGTAAATGTATTAACCAAGACTGAATGCTTGCAAATCAAATCAACACGCGTGATGAATTATTTTCGGATATGAACCCAGCATCAGAAATATCTTCTTCCGCCCATGAAACTCTTGCCGAAACCGTTATCATTCAAGATAGAAATCTTGATATCTTCCCCTCGTTTCGGCGCATGAACAAAACGGTTGTTACCCACATAAATACCGACGTGGGTAATTTGATCATCTGAATTACCGAAGAAAACCAGGTCGCCGTCCTGCAGTTCATTCCTGTCGATTTTCTGCCCGACCCTGAACTGCTCAATGGCTGTTCGGGGAATATTTACACCGCAAAGGTTGTATACCGCTCTTGCGAAACCGCTGCAGTCCATTCCGTCAACAACAGTGTTGCCACCCCAGCGATAGGGGATTCCCACAAATCTTTCCGCGGTTCTCGCTGCTATATATCCCATATCATCTTTTTGCCCGGTACTTGCGACAGGTTCCTTTTTTTGCGGATGACGAGTCTCAAGCTCCAATTTCACCTTCTGCGGTTCCGCGATAAAGAAAGAAGTGATAACACGCTCGGAAACCAGTTTTTTAGCCGAATTCAATGCTTCGTGACGTTGAGGAAAATCACCGAACCTGACGGCATACAAACCGTTGTCCTTCTTGAAATAAAATGCTTCAATCCCCTTGCCCTGGAGTTTGGAGGTAAGCCGTTCTGCGTTATGGACCTCGGAAAAGGCGCCCACCTGTATTGAATAGCCAATTCTCGAAACCGGGCCGACTGGTCCTGCACAAGCGGTTACGGTTACGATTATTATAAAAAAAGTCGCAATTACAGAAACTCTTAAGAACATTACTCGTTTGTCTCCCTGTCTTCCCTGCGTACTCCCATCAGAAAAGCAACAATGAAATCTTCCAGATCCCCGTCGAGAACGGCGTCCGGATTCCCGCTTTCGACACCGGTACGGAGATCCTTGACCATCCTGTAAGGATGAAGCACATAGGAACGAATCTGGCTTCCCCAGCCAATCTCTTTCTTTTCACCGCCAAGTTCTGCGGCCTTGGCAGCCCTTTCCTCAAGTTCACGCTCATAAAGCTTTGACCGCAATACTTTCATCGCCGTAGCCTTGTTCATATGCTGGCTGCGTTCATTCTGGCAGGCTACCACTATTCCTGTCGGAATATGCGTTATACGAACCGCCGAATCGGTTACATTGACGTGCTGACCGCCGGCACCGCCGGACCGGTAAGTGTCGATGCGCAGGTCAGTTTCAGATATTTTTACATCGATATCGTCCTCTATCTCCGGGAAAACGAAAACAGATGCAAATGAAGTGTGCCTGCGGGCGTTACTATCGAATGGAGAAATGCGAACCAGACGATGAATTCCTGCTTCTGCCTTCAGGTAACCACAACTGTATTCACCGTTTACCGTAAAAGTGACACCCTTTATACCCGCTTCGTCACCCTGTTGGTAGTCGGTGATCTCCGTTTTCCACCCCTTCCGCTCGCAATACCTCAGATACATCCTGAGAAGCATTTCAGCCCAGTCCTGTGCTTCCGTCCCGCCAGCCCCGGAGTTTATGGAAACGAAGCAGTTATTCCTGTCATGGGGACCGGACAGCATTTTCTGGAATTCGAGACGGCTCACTCCTTTTTCCAGCTCAGCATTAAGAACATTAACTTCATTGAGGGTAACTTCGTCTTCAGCTTCGCTTCCCAACTCGATAAGGATCTTAATATCCTCCAACTGACGATTCAGCCGATCCCATGCCTCAAGGGTCTTTTCCATGACGGTTCTCTCCTTGAGTACCGTCTGAGACTCATCGCCCCTGTCCCAGAAACCGGGTGTTGCGATTCGAGCTTCCAGTTCCTGGATATCCTCCCTTTTGCGATCTATGTCAAAGTGACCCCCGTAACTTCGATATCCGCTCTTCAAGGCCCTCAATTTTTGATATTTCTTCTCTAAACATGAATAATTCCTCTTTTCGTCTGTTTTTTTCTGAAAAAAGCCGCCAAGGTGAAGATCAGGGACAATGCCAGGCAGCACTGTGCGAAGATGTCACCAAAACGGTCATATATGGTGTTTCCGCTTCCCATTCGAACTGTACCGTTCAAAAAAGCCTCTCTGAACAGCTGAGTCTGGCTGATGATGCGGCCATTGCTGTCAATTATGGCAGATATACCGGTATTTGCGGCGCGTATCAGCGGGACCCTGTTTTCGACGGCGCGGAATACGGTCATTGAAAGATGCTGATAGGGAGCGGATGATCGTCCGTACCAGGCATCGTTAGTGATATTAACCAATAGACGGCTACCCTCTCTGACATAACTTCGCGAAAGTTCAGGAAAAATACCCTCAAAACAAACAAGCACGCCGATTTTTCCCTTGTCAATTGTTAACGGCGCGGTCGCTTCCCCCGGAGAAAAATCACCCACTCCGACAACCAGCTTGTGTACAAATGGCAAGAGGTTCGCGAGTGGAACATATTCGCCGAAAGGAACAAGATGAATTTTGTCGCTTCGCCCAGCGACCTCGCCCCTCGGGGATATCAGGTATGCACTGTTCCGGTATTTGATCTTTCCGCCAAAATTATCATAAGCGGGGCTGCCCACAACCATCCAGCTGTTGAGTTCAGTGGCAAGGTTCTTGATCCCGGCCGCATCCTTCTCATTATCCTGAAAGAAGAAGGGAACAGCGCTTTCGGGCCAGACAACAAGATCGGGTCGGGATGAGCCCGCCTGATGTGTAAGCCTCTCATAAATTGCCAGTGTATTCTCCTGGAAAGCGGGATTCCACTTGACGGACTGATCAATATTGCCCTGAATCAGGGAAACCTTGACGGGTGTACCCGTCTCAGGAAGGTCCATCCTTTCGATTCCGTAAACCATTGTCGCCGTAAAAAGAGCCAGAAAAATGACGACACTTCTTCCCGGATGAATCCGGCGTTCCCTCCCGGCAAGGCTTTTTATTACCTGATAAACGGCAATGTTTGCAAGGGCGACAAGAAAACTCAGACCGTAGACTCCGGTGATGTCGGCAACCTGGATTAAAGGTAGAACGCGATACTGGGAATAGCCAAGGCTCGCCCAGGGAAATCCTGTAAGCAGAAAAGAACGAAGATACTCCAATCCGACCCATAATACCGGGAAAGAAAGCAGCAGCGGTACTCCCTTCTCTTCTCCCTTTCTAACAAGAAACATTAACAAGGCGATATACAGTGCCAGGTAACCGGCCAGTAGCATGAAAACGATGAAACTGACGACAAACGGAAGATTTCCGTACTCCGTCACGACAATATTTATCCAGTACAGAATTCCGCCGTATGCTGCAAGACCTGATATGAAGCCGAGCTTGAAAGCTTTTCCCGCGCTTTTCCGACCCACTGCAAGCAGAAGCGGCACAAAAGCAAACCAGGCCAGAAACGAAAACTCCGGCTTGGGAAAGGACAGCGCAAGCAGTCCGCCGGAAACCAAAGCCATTATATAGTCGCGTTTTTTGCACCCTTTGAATTCAGGTAATCCGAACTTGGAATAATCCACTATTCTGAAGACTCCTCTTTTTCTTCTTCTTTAAGTATGATCCGCACTTTCTTAATCTTTCTTTCGTCCGCATCAAGTATAACCAGCTGAAAGCGGCCACCGTCGATTTCTTCACCGATACTCGGGATCCTTCCGGTCAGATGGTAAATCAGACCACTTACCGTGTCAAATTTATCTCTCTCGATCTCTATCCCGAGATGTTCTTCCAGTTCCTCGATCGGGAACCTTCCGTCAACCTCGTGAGCACCGTCCGGCAGCTGTATTATCCATTCCTCTTCGAGATCGTACTCATCCTGGATATCACCTACTATTTGCTCAAGTACGTCCTCTATGGTCACAAGCCCGGATGTACCGCCGTATTCGTCGATTACAATGGCAATATGAACCCTTTTCAGTTTGAATTCCTGAAGAAGTTCTTCGAGGTTTTTCGTTTCCGGGACAAAGTATGGTGTCCGCATGATATTTTTCAGGTTTATAGTCGAAGTCTCCATCCCCCAATATTTGAGGAGATCCTTCGCGTAAACCAGGCCGACAATGTTATCGATCGTTTCTTCGTAGACAGGCATGCGGGAATGGCCACAGGCTATAATTTCCCTCAATATTTCACTTACCGTCGCCTCGCTGCTGATACAGGCCATGTCGGTCCTGGACACCATTACCTCACGGACTACCGTATCCCGAAACTGGAGAATGGAGCGTATCATGGCGTTTTCTTCTTCGTTAATGAGGCCTTCTTCCTCACCGGCCGCCATGATTTCCTGAATCTCTTCCTCTGTTACCTTCTTTCGACCGGTCAAATAACGCATCATCAATTCAATTAGTCCCGGCCTTTTCCTGGAACCTTCTTCCAATTATGAATATCCTCCGTAACAAGTGCATCGAATTATCATGCTGTAATTCTGCATATACATTATCAATTAAATTAGGCTCAAGAAAAATGTTTGAACAATACCAGAACAATCAAGGTGAGTGCAAATCCGAGTCCGGCCCCGAAAACAACTTCCCTGATGGTATGAAGACGCAGCAGAATCCTTGAGTTGCATACCATAAGTGCCATGGCAAGAGTCAGAACAGAGCTGACTGGATCCATGGAGGCGAAGGATACGATAGTGGCTATGGAAAATGCAACGGCGGAATGTCCACTGGGCAATCCCCCCTGAAGCGGAGCCCCCTTGCCCGCAAGTGCCTTCAGGATGACAACCGAAATTATAACAATTAGTATTGCAACAACTGCTCCAAGCTCGGTTGGTGTTCCGATCATGTCAAGTGCCTCCCTGTAAACAGGAAAAATATAGCGGGACAATATAAGGAGACCCATCACGGCCGCGCCTATGGCCGCAACAAGCACAGCCCCAGCGGCCACATCCTTCGCCACCTTCGCGAGGGGGTGGAAATCCGGAGATACCATGTCAACCACCACCTCAATGGCGGTATTCATCAACTCGGCAAAAAGTACGAAAGAAACGCAAATGGCTATAAGGATGAATTCCAGTGTTGAAACTCTCATAATCAGGAGAGTTAACAACAGGACAAGAGCCGTCAGGAAATGGTTTCGCATGTGCTTTTGCGTCCTTGCGGCATACAAGATACCTTCAATCGCGCAGTTAATTGAGTCAGTATATGTTTTCGGTTTCATAGTAGACCTGTTAATCGGAAAAAACCCGGACTATTTCCTTCCTGCCTTTAAACCAGACCCTCATTTTCAAGCATGGCGAAAACTTCACGTTCCTTCATTTCCATTTTAGCGGCTTCCTCTTCACCGCTTCTCTCGTGATCATAACCGGCCAGATGAAGGATACCGTGCAGAGTTAGGAAAACCAGCCGGCCAAAGAATGTCGTTCCTCCTTCTTCGGCCTCATGCAAGGCGGTATCCGCTGACAGGACCACATCGCCAAGAATATCGGGGTTAAGCTCTCCGAAGTCCCCCTCCCGCATGGAAAAAGAGATGACATTAGTCGGTCTGTCCTTCCCCAGATATTCCCTGTTTATCCGCCGGATACTCCTGTCCCCGACAATGGAAATGGAAAGCTCGCTATCTGGATATCCCAAGTCTCTTAAGATCATCTCCGCTGCCTTTTTCAGATTTTTCAGCGGTATCCGATGTCGTTTTTGTCTGTTCGCTATCAGAATTTTCAACGTTCTTTTTCCTCTCGCTCACCTTATGCGCAGGCTCGGGATAGTCTATTCTCTGATGGTAAATCCCTGAAAGCACACAGTTGAAACTTTTGGCGATCTCGTGCAGGCTCTTCAGCGACAATTCGCACTCTTCGAGCTGGCCATCGATAAAAATATTATTGATGATCTTCTGTACCATCCCCTGGATGCGTGAAGGGGTCGGGTCTGCCAATGTCCTCGAAGCGGCCTCCACACAGTCGGCAAGCATTACAAGACCGGCTTCTCTCGTCTGGGGCTTGGGGCCGGGGTATCGGAAATCTGATTCGTCCACAGAAGAAGTCTCATCAGAGTCAAGACTTTTGGCTTTCTGGTAAAAATATTTTATGAGTGCGGTGCCATGATGTTGCCGGATTATATCTATAATTGGCTTGCCGAGCCGATTCTCGCGGGCAACTTCTACACCTTCTTTAACATGGGAAATAAGAATTAGAGCACTCATGTTCGGGGTCAGCTTGTCATGTCTGTTTTCAACGCCCTTTATGTTCTCAATGAAATAGAGCGGCTTACTGACTTTTCCAATATCGTGATAATATGCTGCTACACGCGAGAGCAGAGGATTTGCACTGATAGCCTCGGCCGCTGCTTCGACGAGATTGCCGACCATCACGCTGTGGTGATACGTTCCTGGAGCGCGAATCATGAGTTCCCGTAACACCGGAGAATTTAAATTCGACAACTCGAGCAGTTTGATATCGGTAGTATACTGAAAAAGCGCTTCTACAACCGGTATTGTCCCGGAAACGACAAGTGCATTGATAATTCCCCCAATAAAAGCAAAAATGACCACATACACGATCTGCATGGAAAACATGCCGTCATTAAGGAACTGGAAAGGCGCGGCAAGGGCCATGTTTACCACGCTGACTTTCAGACCGGCCGTATAAATGGTTCCCCTGTCCTTGCAGTGCCGGACTCCGTGAGCGCCGATCACTCCTCCCAGCAAAGCATATATTACAACAGGAAGACTGTTGTTGAACAGTATGCCGAGCAGAGGCGCGCAGGCGGTGCAATATACGAGAGCCACCTCTGAATTGAGTATTATTCTAACCAGCATTGTCGAGGCTGCGAAGGGAAAGAGATAGAAATAAATGTTCGTATCTATATGGGGGAAGGTCATTCCCAGTGCCGATGATATGTTATGGGAGGTTTTGAGAAGGAGAAAAACGATAAGCGTTAACGTGGACAGAAACATCAGGTCCTTGCAGGAAGGGCTGAACTTCCTGATACTTTTCTGACTGAAACGATATGGAAAGTAGAAAATGACAAGGATAATCGCAAAGATCCCGATACCGGAAAAAAACCTGTGGATACCCTGCCGGACCTGGAAGATCTTGTTGAGTTTCAGGGCCTGCTCTTCGGATATCCGTTCTCCCTCCCGGACGATCATCTCACCGCGTTTGACCTGAAAAAATACAGGCTTCACGGCCGCGGAAACCTCACTTTTCTTTTTCTCCGTTGCGTCACGGTCGAAAACAAGGTTCGGTTGAAGCGCCTTGACGAGAACTCCTTTGATAATTTCAGAGTTCCTGTATCCGCCCGCACCCTTGATATACATTTTTTGCAGGATTTTGCCCGCTTCAGCTACATCTATCGAGGATGCGGCAACATCCGAACGATCAGCAATCTTTCCGCTTTCGGTATCGATTATCACGATCCCGTGGCTCCTGTCGGCGGAAAACAGCTTATTATCTGCAACAACCTTGCGAGCATAGACTTCGGTCAGAATTCTCTTGATCTCTGAAAGAAAATTTTCTTTTGCCCCTACCCTCTCCAAGGTATTAAGTTCCCTGACAGTTATACTGCAACCGAGTGCTTCAGCGACGGACCTGAGCAGTGTATCCTTTGTTTCGGTCGTATCACGGTTTTTTGCCTCCGGAACCAGGGACAATGCCTGTTCAAATCGTCCCGTCAGTTCCTTGGCCCTGTTCGGATAATAATTATATACGAACGGTACCGATGCCATGGCGGCTGTACGTTTTTTCTCCGTGAGTATCTCGTCTTGAAGGATGTACCTCTGGGTAGCCCGGATATCGGTGGTAGCAATATCTCCGGCATTAAACCTGGAAGTGACAAAATGCTGATCCGGCACGATCAGCAAAGAGAGGAGAGCGGCAGTAAGGAAAAGCAATAAAATCCGGACTTTGTGTTCGTTCTTCTCTTCCGTCAATTTATCCGTAAAACGATAAAAAAAGTTCCGTGCCCGTGAAACAAACGGCTTTTTGCCTTTTTTTTCCGTACGGACCTGATCAGTAGGCATTTAGCAGACAATCCCTTAAATACATTTAATTCATCTGCCGGTTTGAACCCGGCTGGATGAGAGCATTTTACAGCCCGATTTTTTACTATATCGTCTATCCTCGGCTTATGTCAACGTAAACAGTAGTAACGATTAAAGGTAATCTCCTCCTTTTTACAATAAAATTAATTTGTGCTGCATTTCGGTCAAAGTGTGATATATATTTTCCCGTTGTTTCCAGGTCCGACGACCTGCCATTCAAATTTCTTCGCAAGGAGTCGACAATGAGTGAAATCACTGATGTATATGCCCGTGAAATAATCGATTCGAGAGGCAACCCTACACTGGAAGTTGAAGTTTTTCTCGAATCCGGAGTTATGGGAAGAGCCGCTGTTCCTTCCGGAGCCTCAACAGGCGAGCGTGAAGCATTGGAACTCAGGGACGGTGACAAATCCAGATATATGGGAAAAGGTGTATTAAAGGCTGTAAACAACGTTAACAACCTGATCGCCGAGCAGGTTATCGGCATGGAAGCTACGGACCAGGTGGGAATCGACAGCAAAATGCTGCAGATTGACGGCACCGAGTTCAAAAGCAACCTGGGTGCAAACGCCATTCTGGGCGTTTCCCTTGCCGTGGCAAAGGCTGCAGCCGAAGAAGTGGGACTGCCGCTCTACCAGTACATCGGCGGGGTAAATGCTAAGGAACTGCCTCTGCCGATGATGAATATTCTTAACGGCGGCGCACATGCAGACAACAATGTTGATATACAGGAATTCATGATCATGCCCGCCGGAGCTGGAAATTTTTCGGATGCGCTGAGGATGGGAGCCGAGGTATTTCACACTCTGAAGAGCGTCCTGAAAAATAAGGGATACAATACTTCAGTCGGTGACGAAGGTGGTTTTGCACCAAATCTGAAATCCAACGAAGAGGCGCTCCAGGTCATCATGGAAGCGATTGAAAAAGCCGGCTACAAACCTGGAGAAGATATCCTGCTCGCCCTTGACGTAGCTTCCTCGGAGCTGTTCAAGGATGGTAAATATTACCTGGAGAACGAGGAGAAGCCTGAGAAGACCCCGGAACAGCTCGTGGATTTCTATGAAAACCTGGTAAACAAATATCCGATTATCTCCATTGAAGACGGTATGGCTGAAAACGATTGGGACGGCTGGAAAATGCTTACCGACAGGCTTGGCAAAAAAATCCAGCTTGTGGGAGACGACCTGTTCGTCACTAACAGCAAAATACTCAAGGAAGGCATTGACAAGGGAATCGCCAATTCCATACTCATTAAACTGAACCAGATCGGCACCTTGACCGAGACTCTTGAAGCCATAGAAACCGCGAAGCGTGCCGGTTACACCACCGTCATCTCCCACCGGTCGGGAGAAACCGAAGACACTACCCTGGCGGACCTAGCCGTGGCCGTAAACTCCGGCCAACTCAAAACCGGATCCCTCTGCCGTACCGACCGTATCTGTAAATACAATCAGCTGCTTCGAATCGAGGATGAACTTGGAAGCGTCTCTGTTTTCAGGGGAAAAAATGTTTTTTACAACCTGAAATAGAAGAAGAAAGCTTAAATTATCAATGCAATGAAAAAGGCGGTAACCATCCCGCCTTTTTTAGCATCTATGTTGACAGAATGTGTAAATTAATATTTACGCTTTCTGTCAACTATTTGGCGACCAATATAACGATCAAAGAAATCAACAATTTAATACAGCAATATTTCAAGCAGATTACAGCAACATTTATATTGGTATACAAGATGCAAAGAATTCATTAAAAAGTCAATTCAGATGTAAAATGATAAATCCTGAATTTGATAAAACAATTAGATATATGGGAGAACACATGACAAACAGGTACGCCGATATCGATGAAAACCTGTCAGGTTTTCTATCGACAAGGCTGGAGGGAGGTGCGGAGATGAAACACGCAATCTGGCTCCCTGCAGGAGAGATTGTTTCAGTAAGGCATTTTGACTTGGGTAACAGAAGGGTTCTTATTGAACACCAAGACGGAAGATGCGAAACAGTCGATGCTTCGACTATTCACCTTTTGAATCATCCGGCTTATCCAGAGACGGCTGTATAGAAACTGATGGTCATTTGCAAATGAATCCCAGAGCCTGAAATAACTGGCTAGACCAAATTCTGACAGCCGGGGAGGAAACCGAAATGAAATACTTCGAACAGTTACCGATCATAACACCTGGGACACTGGTTGCCACATCCAAAGGGGTGGCGTCATACCTGGCTACAGGGTATCTTACAGACAATGTTGTCTTCACGAGTCCGTTAATGCAGCTTTCACGCAATGGACAGGTTTTTCTGGAACTGAGCGATGAATTGACAGGGCTCTGAAATTAACAAGCAATCCGCTCTGAAAGAAATACTTCATGCCGATCAGATCACTGCAGGCAGGGCAGAGAAGACAAACTTCGAAATCGTCTGCCCCCCCGCCTGTCATACATAAAATACAGACCAAAATATAGATAAACCATGGGGATTTACTTACTTTTTATCCCGAATGCTATTCGGTAAACTTCGTCGTATTCTCTGACAAAGTGAGGCTTGAGACCTTTTTTCAGATAATCGGGGAGTTCTTCAAAATCCTTCCTGTTTGCCTCCGGGAAAATGAGATTTTTAATCCCTGAACGCCTTGCGGCTATGGTCTTTTCCTTTACGCCGCCGATGGGCAGAACCCTTCCCGTCAGGGTCAACTCTCCGGTCATGGCCAGTTTTTTCAGAACCGGTTTTCCTATGATCATCGAAATGAGTGCCGTTGCCATGGTAACCCCGGCCGACGGTCCGTCCTTGGGAGTAGCTCCGGCCGGCACATGAAGATGTACGAATCTCTTGTCGAAAAAGTCGGTTTCGGCGCCATATTGTGCAAGGTGGGCCATTACGTAAGAGTAGGCAATGTTGGAGCTTTCAACCATCACGTTACCCAGTTGTCCGGTCTGCCTGAATCCTTTGGAACTGCTCGTGACTGCTGCGGCTTCAATCTGCAGTGTCGCGCCGCCGTAACTTGTCCAGGCAAGGCCGGTAACCACACCGGGCGTATTTTCGAACAGTTCATCCGGATTGAACACCGGATTCCCGAGATAGCTCTCGACATCTTTTCTGACTATCCTGATCGAGTCGGTTTTTCCCTGGGCGAATTCCATGGCGGCCCGACGCATTATTTTCTTGATCCTTTTTTCCAGATTCCGCACTCCGGCTTCGCGCGCATAACCGTCGATTATGTAAATCAGAGCATCTTTTTCTATTGTTACCTGCTCCTTTTTAAGTCCGTGCCCCTCAATTGCCTTGGGAATCAGATAACGCTTAGCAATCTCGACTTTTTCCTCCAGTATGTAACCGGCCAGCCGGATTACTTCCATCCTGTCGAGAAGCGCAGGAGGGATGGTATCCAACTGGTTTGCAGTCGCCACGAATAACACGTTGGAAAGATCAAAAGGAACATCCAGGTAATGATCCCTGAAAGTCGCGTTCTGTTCCGGATCAAGAACCTCCAGCAACGCCGAGGCCGGGTCCCCCTGATAAGAAATCCCTATCTTGTCAATTTCGTCGAGCATGAGGACGGGATTGGAAGTCGCGGCCCTCTTCATCGCCTGTATGAACTTGCCGGGCATGGCGCCGATATATGTACGGCGGTGTCCCTTGATTTCAGCCTCGTCCCTCATTCCGCCCAGTGAAAACCTGTAAAAATTCCTTCCCAGAGCATCGGCAATGCTTTTCCCGACCGATGTCTTGCCGACACCCGGTGGTCCCACAAGACAGAGAATCGATCCGGATATGTCACCTTTCATCTTGCCGACAGCTATGAACTCAATAATGCGCTCTTTTACATCCTTGAGGCCGTAATGGTCTCGATCCAGAACCCTCCGGGCCTTGGCCAGGTTATAGGAATCCTTGCTGTACTTCCCCCACGGCAATATCGTCAACCAGTCCAGATAATTGCGGCTTACATTATATTCCGGTGATGTCGGTTCAATGACCTGCAATTTTTCCAGTTCCTCTTCAACCGCCTTTGTCGCTTCATCGTTAAGTTTCAAGGCTTTCATACGCTCCCTGAATTTTTCGATTTCCGTGACTTTCCCCTCTTTCTCCAGGCCGAGTTCCTTCTTTATCATTTTCAGCTGTTCACGGAGAAAAAACTCGCGCTGGCGAGCGGAAATCTGTCTCTTCGATCTGTTTGGTGATTTTGCTTTGAAGGCGGTATATTTCCAGTTCCTTCTTAAGAAGGACCAGAACCCTGTCGATTCGATGGCGCACATCGAATGTCTCCAGCACCTGTTGCAATTCCCGTCCTTCGGCACTGGTAAGATTAGCGGCAAAATCCGAGAGCCGGCCTGGGTCGTCCATACTGGAGCGACTTAGATACAGCTTGGTCTCTTCTGAAAAGAGCGGATTGAGCTGTATCAATTCCTTGAGAGTTGAAATTATTGCCATGGAATAAGCCTGGAGCTCCGGATTAACTGAAAGCTCGGCACTGAAATGGTATGATACCGAGGCTACCAGCCCTTCTTCCGATACCGATAATTCCTCGATTATGAAGCGTTCCAGGTTATTAGCAAGGATATGGGCGCTTTCCTCGTCCGAGTGCACGACCTGCAGCACTTTGGCGGCCACACCAACCCTGTACATGTTTTGCGGAGTCTCTTCACCTTCCATATCCTTAACCAGAACGAGGCCGATGGTCCGATCCGTGGTTTCCATGACGCGTTTCAGGGCCGCAACCTTTTCCGCTCCCTTAATTACCAGGGGCATGAGAATTCCGGGAAAGGCGGGCCGCATTTTCAGGGGGAAAACAGGCAGGAATTTCGGGAGTATTTCTGTGGCGACCACAAGCCCGCCTGTTTCCTTTTCCTTTTCACCTGCATCCCCGCCGTTTCCGTTATTCATATTTTCCTTTTCCTGTTCAGTCATAGCAGGTTTACTCCTTTTATGGAAGGTATTAGAAAAAAACTAACCACGGAAGACCGTTTTGTCAACAGGTTTGCTGTCTGAGACTGTGAATGCAGAGAATAAACAGAACAAATAAATTCAGGCAAACTTGTTAACGCGCAGAGCCTTGTCAACAGCCTATCTTGTTGTATATTTAATTTGATTTCCGATGGAATATAATTTGGGGAGGAATTATGAAGAAATTTATACTAGCATTCTTCGTGGCGTTGGCACTTACCGTTTCGGTGGAATCCGCAATGGCGGAAAGTATCGAACACAGGTTGGGGGTAACAGGCAGGCTCGGTTTTATTGTGCCTTCGGACAGCACCGAACTCGGTCTCGGCACAATAGGAACCAACGTGGACTTCATCGGTGGAGGCGGTTTTATCTATGGTGTGACCCGTAATATAGCCGCGGAACTGGATATCACATATGCCGGATTCGGCTCCACCGCCGGGGTTAATTTCGATATCACCAATATTGCCTTGGGAGGTCAATACCGTTTTACTGATATCCCGGTCATGCACCTTGTCCCATATGGAGGGGCCGGCCTTGACATCCTGCTTAACGGTGCTGACCAGGGTGCAAGCGTCGATGACGTGGTCGGGGTTCACCTCAGCGCGGGAGTAGACTATTTCATTCAGAGCAGCATAGCTCTCAACGCTGAAATGAAAGGGGTTCTCGCCCCGGATGCCGATATTAAGACATTCGGCAACAAGATCGGCAACTTCGATCCGACCAGTTTTTCCATGACCGTCGGACTCCGCTACTTCTTTAACTGAAGCTGAGGGAAACCCGGCCAGATCCGGTCACAGAAGAACCCAGTCCAAGCAACTCGCGGAAAGGCCCCTCATGACCGGCTCCGGCAAGTACGGACTTGATTGTCCCGTCAACCCTCTTACGGGAAAGGTATTGCTGATAAAGATACCCTGAGAGGCGGCAATCGCCGATTATGATGTAGCCGTTGATCATGCCGTCACGCAGATAAACTCTGCGCCAGACATCGCCACGTTGCCATGTGACCGGTTCGCCGATGAAACTGCCTACCGAGATCACGGGGAAATTAATATGCTTCCTGAGAACCGTACAATTCAGTGATCCGGAATAGGCACCGTCTCCGTGAACAAGGTGCCGTGCCGCGACACGCGCCTGCTGCATGGCATTGGGATAATTAGCATAAATGCCGTCGTCTCCACTGACTGCATGTCGGGTCACGGCGACATCGCCGGCCGTATAGACACCCTCACTCACCATCATCTGTCCGTCGCCGGAAACGCCTGAATCACTGCCCGTTAAAGGCTCCGAATTGGGCGACACCCCGACGGCTACGATCAGGAGGGAAGTCGTTATCTCTCCTCCGTCCGACAGCCTCACAGCTGAAAGCATTCCGTTCTCTGCGCGAATATCATCGACCGTGGTTCGCAAACGGATATCCATCCCGGTTTTTTCACCCAGCCTGCAAGTCGCGAAAAGACCGCCCTCTTCGTCGGTCATCTGGGACAAAAGTCGTGTATTGCGATGGATAACTGTAACTTCGATACCCCGAGTATGGAGAGCAAGGGCAGCGTCGACGCCGATGAAACCGCCACCGAACACAACGGCTTTTTCTACATTATGCTCTCTGATGTAGCGATCGATAGACACCATATCGGTGAGCGTCTTGAATCCGAATACACCGGCTGTTTCAAGCCATTGGGGATTGGTATAGCGATTCCGTGAACCCGCCGCATAAAACAGTCGGTCATATGATTCGCGTCTGCCCGTGGCGGTCGTAATAATTCGCCTTTCAAGGTCCGTTTCTACGACCGGATCGCCGAGCCTGGCGCTTACCCGGTATTTCCCGTAAAAATCTTTTCCTTTCCAGAAAACGGTATCCAGCGGCTCTCCCGCAAGAAAAAAAGGAATTACACAGGGTGAGTAAGGGGCATAATCCTCGTCACCACACATGACTATCTCGCCATCGAACCCCTCCAGTCGCAGGTGTTCGACGAACTCGGCTGCCGCCATCCCCGTCCCGACTGTTACAACTTTCATCTTTCACCCCGTCGTCTGGCGAATTCCTTGCGCCGCAACTCCCTGTAAAGCTCCACATGGGCGGGCACTCCGGCATCGCCCAGCAGATAGGTCCTGAGGCTTTTGACCGCCCTTTGACTGCGGGCGGCATCGTATTCAGCATAAACCAGGGCTCCCGAATGACATGCTTTTACACATGCCGGTTCTTCACCCTGTTTTGTATGCTCGTTACACAGATCGCACTTGTAAGCAACCTCCCTGTCATAACGGGAACGGTGGGTTTTCTTGAACGAGATGGCATCGAAAGTGCAAACCATGGCGCACATGGCGCATGCCTTGCACATGTCGGGATCTATGATTACCGCTCCGCTTTCCGGGTCCCTCCGCAGGGCGCCTGAAGGGCAGGCGTTGAGACAGTCGGCCGGATCGCAGTGGCGGCAGGAAAGAGGAAAAGCCTCATGCTCGATTCCGAGGACCCGTACATTGATTTCGGTCTGAGCATCGCCCAATGCGCCGACAAGGCTTTTTGACGGATGATGCTGCTCGGCACATGCGGTCTCGCAGGCTTTGCAGGCCAGGCATTTCTTATAATCAACGAAAATTCTTTTCATGTTATTTTCTCCCTTTCAACGTTTCACGCCGGCCGTGGAGCAACCGCAAGCCGAAGCGCTCAACCGCGAAGCAAGATCGATTACCGCGTTGGCATAGCCGCTTTCCGCGACATCAGTAATCGCCGTAACACCGGGTTCCATTTCATTCAGCCTGGATTCAGCCGGCAACTGCAACGTTCCATTGAACAGTTGCGAAAAATCAATTCCGGTCTCGGCCTGAAAACGTACCATCTTGTCCGAAGTCTTTTCATTTGAACGGTTCACAATCAGGCAGACCATGGGAATACCAATCTGCCTCGCCAGCGAAGCCGAGTGACAGGCCACGTTGAGAGCGTTGAAGGTATCATCGGAAACCACAAGGCAATGGCTGAAGCCTTTGGAAAGAGCCCTGCCGAAATGCTCCACACCGGCCTGGGTGTCGAGCAGGATCCCTTCATTTTCTCTCAGAGCCAGATGGCGTATGGTTGAATCGAGCAGGACGTTCTCGGCGCACAGACACCCTCCTCCTGCCTGCTTCACAGTACCCATCACCAGCAGGTTCAGATTTTCCGCCACCTGTAAACCGAATCGTTCCACCACGTCATCCACATCCGGATTCAGTTTGAACATTGCGCCCCAGCCGCTTTTTCCTGGGCTGATTCCGGTTTTTTCTTCGATATATTCACTGTTAAGATTGAGCGGTACTATCTGCGAGGCACGTTCAACACCGAGCCCGAGTGCATAGGGAAGGTTCATCTGGGGATCCTCGTCTACAGCCAGAATATTTATCCCCTTGCGGGCCATTACCGCGGCAAGGCATGAAGTCAGGGTCGTTTTCCCAACCCCTCCCTTGCCGGTGATAACCACACGGAATCCTTTATTCACCGTACACATTCGCTATCCTTCCTTTCACACGCCGAGCGCGGAGCGTTTCTCCATGATAATTTTTTCCATCCGGTCTGCAGTGGCAACCGGATCTTCTTCCACGAAGAAATATCCACCCAGCACATCCTTGGCGTCCTGGGTGAGAATTCTTGTACGGCCGGTCCGCCCAGAATCGGCGGCAATGGCCAGAGATGAACCGGAATTCCCGAGCCGACGAAATATGACCCGATGGCAACCGCCTTTTCCGTAGTCCATTCAGGAGCCGAACCAACCAGTGGCAGGTCCGAGATGTCTACACCCAGGTGATCGGCAATACCGCCGGCCAGGACCAGCATCCTCGAACAATCGACACATGAACCCATGTGCAGGACCGGCGGAATGCCGAGCTGACCGCATACCGCCTGCAGACCGGGACCTGCCAATTCCTGTGCTGAAAGATCCATCAGGCCGGCCTTGGCCGCGGCCACGGCCCAGCAACCGGTACCGATTACCAGGATATCGCGTTTGATAAGCTCGGTTGTAAGTTCCCTGTGGAAACGATCCTGCTGCACCTTGACATTGTTGCAGCCGACAATACCGGCAACACCTTTTATAGTGCCGTTGACGATCAGGTCTATGAGCGGCTGGGGAGTACCGCCCAACGCCTTGAGAATTTCTTCAACTGTAAAGCCGACAACTGCGTTAGCAGTATGTTGAGGAATATATACCCGTGCCTTGTTCCGCTTCGGGAACGCTTCGATGGCCGTGCGTATGATACGGCTTGCAATAGCGTCGGCTTCATGTTCGTCAAACTGGATATGAAGCGCTCCAGGTATTTTTGACTGCTCACTGGTGGTGATGAATTGCGTATGATAGCAGGAACAGAGATCTGCCAGTGCCGGATAGATGCATTGAACATCGACAACCATCGCATCGACCGCTCCGGTCATGATCGCCAGTTCGCTCTGCGCTTCGTTGCCTGCCATACCGACTCCCTGGCGCAGCAGCACCTCGTTTCCGGTGCAGCACAAGCCGACGACATTGACCCGTTTCGCCCCGACAGCTTCCGCGGCTTCTTTCATTTCCGGCAGCTGTGCCATTTCTACAACTTTTGCCGAGAGAACTGGTTCGTGGCCATGAACTACTACATTGACGCTTCCCTCCTCAAGCACCCCGAGATTGGCTTTAACGGACCTGATTTTAGGAGTGCCGAGCAGCACATCCTGCAATTCGGTAGCTATCAGAGAACCACCCCATCCATCGGAAAGCGAGCAGCGAACGGTCTGGGCTACCAGAGACAGGGGGTCAGCATCACAGCCGAAATGAGTGCGATGCAGGATATCTACGGCTTCACGGTCGATGCCGCGCGGCAGGAAGCCTATTTTGGCACCGGTTGCCTCATATAGGGTCTCTTCCAGCCCTTTCAGGCGTTCGAAGCGCTTAATCGGCATGTACTTTTCGAGAAAAATAAGCGGCTCTTCGTCCTGCTTGCCGAAGCAGTTTATGGCTGCATCGGCCACGTCAAGTGCTATTTCCTCGATTTTTCGTCCTTCGGTTTCAATACCCAGCCTGACGGCCACCGCAATCAATTTATCCCTATCAGTAATCTTGTAGTCGCTGTTTTTGCCCGATGCCACCGCTTTGAGCAGCAGTGCCACCTTGCGCCCGTGGTCCGAATGGGACGAGGAACCCACCGCCGCCATGCGCGCCAGGTTGCGTGCAACAATGGTATCGGCAGTTGCGCCGCAGACACCGCGAGTCGGGCCTTCGCCGAACGGATCGATACGGCAGGGCCCCATGGAACAGATCCGGCAGCAGGTTCCCAGTTGACCGTAACCGCATTGCGGCTGCTGCTTTTCGTATCGCTCCCACATGGTCTCATACCCTTCCCTGTCGGCGATCCTGAGCATCTCTACCGCAGCTGGGTCGACACTCCGAAGGTCCTGCTTGCAAACCGTTCCATCACTCATATGCGCACTCCTCGTAGAAATTTTGATATTAGCGATTATTTTAATAAAAGGATCACTGTTTTAAAACCAGTAATTTGTCGGTGGTGTGAAAAACTTGTGAAAAGCTGAAAACCGGAAGTAAAAGAAACATCAGTCAGATTCGGGATTGCCGCCCGGTCCGGAAATTATTTGAGGCCAATTTCAGCCAGGAATGTCTGCAACTTGTTGCGACTGATCGGCAGACGAATTTCATCGCCGCCGCAATCAACCGAACATTCGGAACGGTCACGCAGGACCTTTCGCACTTTAGCAATATTGACAAGATAGCTGCGATGAATACGGCAGAATAAATCGCGATTGAGACGTTTCTCGATCGCACCGAGAGAAAGATCGCAATGATACTCACGGGTTGCGGTGAAAACACGCGAATAAATATTGTCCGCCTTGAGATAAATGATCTCCTCAGGCTTGAGCAGGTGGATTTCATCCCCGGAGGAGACGGGAATTCTGGTCAGTTTACGTTCAGAAGAAACGAATTGCGTTATGTCGTAAAACAGCGCGCAGATCTTTTCGTCAGCCATGGTTCCATCCACGATCGGGACCAGCTTGATCAGAAGCCAGCAGTCCATTCCGTCATGCCTGATGATCTTCAGCGACAGGGGGATCTGGCGCTTCGCATCCCTGGTGAGACTCAGAAGCTCGACCATTTTTTTCCGGTTTTCTTCATTATGAAAATCGAGAATGTTCCCCCGGAAAAGTCGCTCCTTTTCGAAATGGCTGAACATTAGAATGAACATCCGGTTAATGTGGGAAACGGATAGGTCGTTATTGAGAATGACTATACCAGGCTCGATATTTTCGATTATGTTCAGGAGTGTTCGACTGCCCATCGGGTCTCCATCGTATTCTCAAACAAAAAGCATCTCATCACAGAGGCTCGAAGAACGCACGGAACATAGGTTCATGGCTGTTTCCCGATTCCATGAAATTGCAATACGGGTTCAGCACATTTATAAAAATCTCCGAAATGTTCCCGACAGCTTTTGTAAGCAATTGTTGTTTTATGCTTGTAACGGATTCATGGTAATATGAATCGCCCTGATTGTAAAGCATCGCATCCGCAACATTATCGACACAAAAAAGCCGGACATTCACTCTTCACACATGAATGCGAAGAATCAACGTCCGGCACAGTTATTCAATGCCGTTAACAGGCTCTATGCTCTGGTCAAGTGGCGATACTTGATCCGGTGCGGCTGGTCAGCAGCAACTCCGAGTCTCGCTTTTCTGTCCGCCTCATATTCGGAGTAGTTTCCTTCGAACCATACAACCTTGCTGTCCCCCTCGAAAGCGAGGATATGCGTCGAGATCCTGTCGAGAAACCAGCGATCATGGCTGATAACAACTGCACAACCGGCAAAATTCTCCAGGGCCTCCTCCAGCGCACGCATGGTGTTTACATCAAGGTCATTGGTAGGCTCGTCGAGAAGCAGCACATTGGCGCCTTCTTTCAGCATCCTTGCAAGATGGACACGATTACGCTCCCCGCCGGAAAGGCTTCCAACCGCTTTCTGCTGGTCGGAGCCGGAAAAATTGAACCTTGCCACATAAGCACGTGAGTTGACCTGCCTGCTGCCAAGCTGGATAGTGTCCTGACCATCGGAGATGATCTGCCAGATGGTCTTCCCTGGATCCAGGGCATCACGGCTTTGATCAACATAGGCCAGCTTAACCGTATCTCCGATCCTGATTGAGCCGGAGTCCGGCTGGTCCTGGCCGGTAATCATCCTGAACATGGTAGTCTTTCCCGCTCCGTTCGGCCCGATAATCCCCACGATACCCCCCGGCGGCAAAGAGAATGACATGTTTTCCACGAGAATATTGTCCCCGAATGCCTTGGTCACGCCGTCAAGTTCGATAACGACATTTCCCAGCCGCGGTCCCGGGGGAATATAGATTTCCAGATCCTTTTCCCTTTTCTCGCTTTCCTGCGTCAGCAGCTGCTCATAGGCGCTGATTCGCGCTTTTCCCTTGGCATGGCGGCCTTTGGGCGACATTTGAATCCACTCCAGTTCGCGCTGAAGGGTCTTCTGACGTTCGCTTTCGCTCTTTTCCTCGACTTTCAGTTTGTTCTGCTTCTGCTCGAGCCATGAAGAATAGTTTCCTTTCCACGGAATTCCCTCCCCCCTGTCCAGCTCCAGTATCCATTCCGCTACGTTGTCGAGAAAGTACCTGTCGTGGGTAACGGCGATTATCGTTCCCGCGTACCTCTGAAGGTGATGTTCAAGCCATGCGACCGTCTCCGCATCAAGATGGTTTGTTGGTTCGTCAAGCAGCAGGATATCCGGTTTCTGCAGCAGCAGCCGGCAAAGAGCTACCCGGCGCCTTTCACCACCCGACAGAACCTTTACGGGAGTATCTCCCGGCGGGCAGCGCAGGGCGTCCATCGCCATTTCCAGCCTGCTGTCAAGGTCCCAGGCATCCAGAGCATCCAGCTTTTCCTGGACAGCAGCCTGCCTGTCGCATAATTCGGCCATTTCGTCATCGGTCATCGGCTCGGCAAACTTCTCGTTTATTCTGTTGAACTCGTTAACGAGGTCAACAGTTTCCTGGACGCCCTCCTCGACTATTTCCCTCACTGTTTTTCCGTCGTCAAGAGAAGGTTCCTGCTCCAGAAAACCTATAGAGTAGCCGGGCGACAGGATCGTCTTGCCGTTAAAATCCTTGTCGATCCCCGCAAGTATTCGGAGCAGCGAACTCTTTCCTGATCCGTTCAGACCGAGAACACCTATCTTTGCACCATAGAAATAGGAAAGGGAGATATCCTTGATTACCGGCTTTTTTTCGTAGAATTTGCTTACCCCGATCATGGAGTAGATTACTTTGTTTCCGTCATTGCTCATATTTGTATTTAATTTCTCCTTTTATTTGAATATCTGCCGCCGGCATCTGGCGACTATTTGAAAACCAGCCCTGAAATCAGTTCAAGACATGCATCATCTTTGTTCAGGGTATACAGGTGAACACCCGGGACACCGTTGTCCAGCAGCTGCTGAATCTGATTACGCGCATGTTCGATTCCGAGGGCCTGCACCGCATCTGCGCCACCGCTCTCCCGGGCCTGCTCAAGTTTCATCATGAACTGTTCCGGAATGCACGAACCACAGAGAGATATTATTTTCTGAACGACCTTAAGGTTAAAAATCGGCATTATACCGGGAATTATAGGTTTAGTTATACCCAGGTTCCTGGCCCGTCGCAGGAAATCCCAATAGTAATCATTGTCGAAAAACAGTTGGGAAACGGCAAAATCCCCACCCTGTCCAAGCTTGAACTTAAGAAACTCCAGGTCATGCTCCTGACTCACGGCCTCAGGATGACCTTCAGGATAACATGCGACACCGATACCCATATGTGGATGATTTGCCCGTATAAAAGACACGAGGTCCGATGCAAAAACAAAATCCCTGTCTTCGGGAAGTGGAATGTCCTGGTCATTGGGCGGATCTCCCCTGAGGGCCAGCACATTGTCAATTCCCTCCGCCAAAAGTGTTTCGAGAAAAGCGTTTATTCCCCGGCAAGCTGCCCCGACACAGGTCAAGTGCGCCATAGGCTCCAGGTCAAAGTCTTTCTTCAGGCGTGTCACTATTTCCAGGGTATGTTCCTGGGTACCTCCCCCGGCTCCGTATGTAACAGAGGCAAAAAGCGGATTAATGGAACGCAACCTGTCAACAACCTTGAAAAAAGCAGGCCAGTCTTTCCGGTCTTTTGGAGGGAAAAACTCCAGTGAGAGAAATTGGCCGTGCCTGTTCATCAGATCAGAAATGCGCACAAATACTCCTTTCAAAATTAATCATCAATTGACTTTATAAGGATTTTGCAGGTTTTTTTCAACAGAATACAGCGATATCATGCGACATTTCGTGTTTTTCAGCTTCCTGATGTTCCATGCAGTCACAATTTCAAGAAAATCTGCTTCTTTTAATCGCAAAAAAAGAACCGCCCTGCCTTAATCGACAGAGCGGTGAGTTAAATACATAAGTGTTTCTTACTTATTGCTGGGCAGTCTGCGGGTTGATCAGGATCTCCACCCTTCTGTTCATCTGCCTTCCGGCTTCGGTGCTGTTATCCGCAATCGGTCTGCTTTCACCGTAACCAATAGCCGTCATCCGTGCAGGGTTTACGCCCATTCCCGCAAGTCCGTTCTTAACCGCCTCAGCCCGGCGCTCAGACAGTTTCTGATTATAGACCTCCGATCCGGTACTGTCTGTGTGGCCCGCAATGGTAATGGTAGTCTGCGGATACTGGTTGAGCACCCTCGCGACGCGGTTCAGTTCATCGTAACTGCCCGGTTTCAGAGATGCAGAATTGACCGAAAAAAGAACGTCGGATTTGAAAGTAACAGTCAGCATGTCCTGATTTCTCTGGACATTGGCAGCCTCTACATTGGCAAGAGACTGGCGCATTGCCGTTTCCTGCTTGTCCATGTAGTTGCCGATGGCGCCCCCGGTAAGGCCACCAGCGAGTGCTCCAGCTGCACCGCCAATCAGTGCGGCGGTGCCACTGCGGCCGATCGCTGCACCAAGACCGGCACCCACGGCAGCTCCGACACCGGTACCGACAACTGCGCCCTGTTGAGTCTTATTTTGCATTGCGCATCCGGAAGACAGCAACGCTACAATTCCAATAACCGCCATCAGTTTTTTCATATTAATGCCTCCTTGAATAACATCATCTGAATAACATCATCTGAATTCAAGTTTACTGAATTTAGCGTAAAAATCAAAGAATCCATATCGTTTTATAACATCATGAAAATATGATTGCAACTCAGCCATGATGGCCGGAATATAATGCCGTTATACAAACAGGTATGGCATCTACCCGGAAATATTGCTAAACTGGCAGTGAAGGTAAAATGATGCTTCATTAATCTGGTAACCTGATTTAACGGGATGAATTGCAGTCAAAAGAAACACTTTAGAGGATTTTAGCTTTTACATATGTCAGATCAGAAGCAATGAAAAGGAAAAGATAGATGTCCGAAACTTCATACCTTATTGATACTCATGCTCATATTTACGGCCGTGAATACACATCGGATTTTCAACAGATGCTGAATCGTGCAAATGAAGCCGGCGTAAAGTCAATTATCGCCGTAGGCGCCGATATGGAATCAAGTGTGGCTGCCTGTGAAATGGCTGCCGCCCATGATCATATATATTGTTCGGTTGGTATTCACCCCCACGATGCATCCAGGGTGAATGATAAATGTTACGAAATCATCACCGACCTTGTCGCTAAAAATGAAAAGGTAGTCGCCATAGGTGAAATAGGATTGGATTTTTTTCGAGACCATTCCCCCCGGGATATACAGGAAAAGGTGTTTCGTCGTTTCATACGAATGGCAAGGGAACTTTCCCTGCCGATCATTATCCACGACCGCGACGCCCACGAACTGACGATTAATATACTGAAAGAAGAGCGCGCTGCCGAGGTCGGAGGCGTGCTGCATTGCTTTTCAGGAGATTTGTGCATGGCAAGGGAATGTACGTCCATGGGTTTCTACATATCCATACCGGGCACGATAACTTTTCCGAACAATGAGTCACTCAGGGAAGTGGTCCGCGGCATTAAAACAGAAAATCTTCTGCTTGAAACAGACAGCCCTTATCTTTCACCAGTTCCGCATCGGGGAAAACGCAATGAACCTGCCAACGTGCGTATAGTCGCGGAAAAGGTCGCAGAGTTAAAAGGGCTTAGCCTGGAAGATATCTGCCGTATTACTTCACTGAATGCGGAACGTCTGTTCGGAATCCGCCAGGGGGAGCAGAAAGCCCAAATTGCCTACCGGATAAGGAATTCCCTGTATCTCAATATTACCAATCGCTGTTCGAACAGATGCTCGTTCTGTGCAAAATTCTCGGATTTTTCGGTAAAGGGGCACTATCTCAAATTAGATCACGAACCTTCGTTTGAAGAAGTTATGGCAGCTATCGGTGATGTTTCCGGATTTGATGAGGTGGTTTTCTGTGGCTACGGAGAACCGATGCTCAGGCTGGATCTTATAAAGGAAGTTGCCTCGGAGCTGAAAATGAAAGGATGCCGAATACGGATCAATACCGACGGTCAGGCAAGTCTGGTATATGGAAGAAACATACTGCCCGAGCTTGAGGGTTTGATCGATTGCATTTCCGTGAGCCTCAATGCACCGGATGCGGAAACATATGACAGGCTCTGCCGTACGCCTTTCGGTAAAAATGGTTTCGAAGCCGTCTGCAATTTTCTGAAAGAAGCCAGGAAATACATTCCGAAAGTTGTCGCATCTGCAGTAACCGTTCCTGGACTTGATACCGGGGCGGTCAGACATCTGGCAGATTCGCTCGGTGTGGAATACAGGGAAAGGACTTATGCGGAAGTCGGATAGAACGGTGACCGCATTATATTTGATACCTATCTGCTTTCGCCAAAATCGGGTTAAGCATCAATATCCGTCATGTTCGGTTAAATGCTGAATTATTTCTGCGTCATTGTGTCGGGGATCTGATTCAGCTCATGAGCCTTTCGGCCGTGTACTTTCTCATAGGCCTTGCAAAAAGGGCATATGCCAGTCTCTATATGCATGACAAGCCAGAAAGATGCGCCTTTCTGCCTGATGCGCGCATGACGGCAGAGGGGGCAGGCAGAGCATACCTGTGCAAACACCCTGTCAATAGCATTTATGTTCCGGTTGACCATCTCCTCCTCCTTCTTTCGATCCCCAATGATAATGAAACTGTTTACAAAACCAACAATCCGGACGCAATTTCACCGCGTTGAAGTAAATACCCCTCCTCCCGAGGATTCATATCAGCCGGTTTATCGCAACTTTTTATTAAATTTCAGTACATTTTTTATTTTGTTCTGCTGCATTTTATTGTATAGTTCACAAACTCTAATAAATATTCCATTTCCAATATAATGGCTTGCACCTGATGTATTATGTCGTATTATTTGACGTAGGCACGTGTAACATGCAAAACGATGACTGAATGGTTCACATTTTCCCGATCAAGGAGGATGTTGTGTTTTTCATGCAAAGCGCTGCATTGCTTGTAGCAGTGACCCTAATTTCCTTTTTCCCTCTCCGGCACGCAATAGACTTTCTGTTCGGTAAAAATTACTACTCAGCCCACCTCTGGCCGAAAGGCCTCTGTCTTCTGGTTGCTGGCATAGTCGTCTGGATCATTGGCAGACATTCCAACCGCGCTTCCCGTGAAAACAGAAAAGCCCCTGTCAGAACCGTTTTCCTGATAAAAATGGAATATTGGGGCATCGCATTCGCTGTTGTCGCTGTTTTCCTTATTTTTATCGGATCCTAAACAGGGTTGGTCCAGCACTCGGAAATCTAAAGCCAATCAGCTGTATATCGTTTTTAATCTGATCAATATCAAAAAAGCCTGCATCTGCAGGCTTTTTTGCAACTGGAATTATACAGCATTGCATATTTCAACCTATGAACGAACAGCAATAATCCATTACCTTCCTGACCTTCAGCTTGAATTGGGATTTACCTGGAACGTCGAAAGATTCTCCTCCCTTCACTGTCAGCCAATCGCTTTTTCCCGGCAGAAGCACTTCCAGCTCACCGGACATTATTTCCATCAACTCCGGGGCATCCGTGTTGAATTCGTATTCTCCCGGCAGCATGATCCCCAGTGTTTTCCTGCAGCCGCTGTCAAAAAGTATTGTACGGCTTGTCACCTTGCCGTCGTAATAAACGTTTGCCTCTCTGACTACAGTTACATTATTAAATTCAGACATTTTATTCTCCTTTCCAATTAATTGTTCCTGCAAAATTAGCGAATTTAATAGATTCTTCTCGTTGACTTTCCTCTGTTACGGGATATATTGGATTGAATAAATCATTATCAAATTAAAAATTCCAAGGAGAAAATTGCCATGCAAGATATCTTGAGCAGCCTGTCAGAAGCAGGCTCCATGCAGACGCTCTTAGAAGCAATCGAAAAGGCCGGATTGAACGATAAATTAAAAGGACCGGGCCCATTCACGCTCTTCGCCCCCAATGACGAAGCATTCTCAAGGATGAACACTGCAAGTCTGCTTGGTGACTCTGAAAGCCTCAAGTCGACGATTTCCTATCACCTGACCACCGGTCGACACACTTTCAACGATATCAAACAAATGGAAACCCTCGGCACCGAAAACGGCAAATCTCTTACAATCACCATTGATGAAGGTGAAATCGTAGTTGACAACGGTAAATTCATTAAAACCGACATCGAATGTTCCAACGGAATAATCCATATAATCGACAACGTCTTCCAGCCCCATTTATCCGGATGGTATGGTGATGAATAGACAGTTTCACTTCTTACCGGCATGCAACATTAAAAGGCCCGCTCAAGCAGGCCTTTTTTATCGTCATGCCGATTATCCGAAAAAAGCAATTATCACTTTAAATCCAGGGAAATGAAAACTATTCTTCTTTTTCAAAACCGCCTTTTTCCTGGCACTGGGGACATTTCTGCGGTTTGCAACGCCCTTCCTTGCTGAAACCACAATTTTTGCATTTCCATACCGCCATTTTCATACCTCCATTTCTTTTTGAATTGATAAAATCGATTGACGTACTCCCCGCCTGAAAGGCGAGGATTCTGGATTCAGACAGCAACTGCCGGTATCGCTACCGGTCTTACATCGCCTAGCCCAAGAGCAGACGTCCCTGCTCTTTGAATATTCAGTGCAGCATTGAGATCCCGATCATGGATTGCGCCACAGTCGCAGGCCCATGTCCGGTCTCGGAGAGACAATCTCTCGATAATGGTTCCGCAGGAACTACACAACTTACTGCTCGGAAACCAGCGGTCGATCTTGACGATCTGGCAGCCGGTCTTGGCTGCCTGGTGTTCCAGGATCGAGACAAAACCGGCAAAGCCCAGGTCGGACACCTTTCTGCCCCACATCGCCTTCATGCCGGACAGGTTCAGGTCTTCGATGGCAATAGCGTTGTAGCGATGAGCTAACTGCCGGGCCAGCTTGAAATGGAAGTCCTTGCGCCGGTTGGCGATTACCCGGTGCAAGCGGGCAAGGTTCTTTCTGGCTTTTCTCCTGTTATTGCCGCCCTTCTGCTTCCTGCTGAGAGAACGGTTTGCTTTTGCGAGTTGTTTCAGTGCGTGCTTGAGTGGTTGAGGGGCAGGTTCTTTTCTTCCATCGCTGATAGTGAGAAAATCCTTCAGCCCAAAATCCATGCCCGCTATTTCGGTAGTCGCGGCAAGGAGTGTCTGATGCTCGGCATCAGTGACGAAGATGAAGAAGATGTCCCCCAGAGCATCCCGTTTTACGGTGAGGGTCTTGATCTTTCCCTCAATCTCGCGGGACTTGAAGTAGCGGTATTGCTGTTTACCAATCCACAGCTGGTTGCCGGACAGGGAATAGCCGGCCTGCTTCAGTGTGAAACTCTGGTATTTGGCTCGCTTCCGGAATGTCGGAGGTCGAACCTTGCGCGAAGACGGCCGGCCCGCTTTCCTGTCTTTGGCACACTTGAAAAAGAGCTGGTAGCCTTTTTCGATTCGCTGCACCACGTCCTGTACGGACTGGGAGCCGACTTCCGACCAGAAAGAATAACGTGGCAGCCGCTTCAGCTTAGTGATGTGCTTCATCAGTTGGAACTGGTTCAGGTGTTTGCCAAAAAGCCGGTAGTACCGCCTGTGCAGAGCAATGCAATGGTTCCACACCGACGACGCAACGTCGATCTGCCGGTGCAGTTTCCGGTTTCGCCTGGAAACGTATGCCTTAAAGACAAAGGTTCTCAAACTATTCTGCTCCATTGGGTTTCGATGTACTGACGGATCACTTCGGAAGACACCGTGCCAGTAGTTGCGCAGAAGTACGAACGTGACCAGATCGACCCCTTCTTTTTCAGTTCGGGAAACCGGGCGGCAAGGGTCGAACCAGAACCACCCTTGATCTTTCCTGCAAGTTGAGAAGGAGAAAATCGCGGTGGTGCCGACAATGAAAGATGAACATGGTCCGGCATGACCTCAAGCGCAATGAGCGTGCAGCCAATCTCAGCAACGCGGGATTCTATTGTCTCCCGAACAGCCGCAACCACTTCTTCCATGTCGAGAATGGACCGCCGATACTTGGGGCACCATATCAAGTGGTAGGAGAGAAGAAACTTCGCATGACGGGTTGACTCGTATTGTATATTCATCTTATTTTTCATTGCATTTATAATACAAAGGTATAAATTTAATCAAGTATATTCACCAAACCAGACGCCTTTCATCCCCGCCTATAAGGCGAGGCTTTCCCGGCGGTTATTTGTAAAATTTTACCATGAAGTCAGAAGAACATGAACAATAAGTTGCATCATGCCACTCCGGCCAATTCAAGTCTCTTTCCCCATCGTCTCATCAGTTCCTGCCGCAAATGTACATTTTCAGGCAAAACAAGATCCGGATCTTTCTCAACCAGTGAGAAAGCCTCACTTCTTGCAAGTTCCAGGAGCCTGCCGTCACGGAAAATGTTCGCGACCCGGAATTCAGGAAGGCCAGCCTGACGCGTTCCGAGGAAATCGCCCGGACCACGTATCTCCAGATCGGCTTCCGCTATTTTGAAACCGTCGCCGGTTTTTTCCATTACTCGAAGCCTCTTATCGGCATCCGCTGTGAGCTTTCCGCTTGCAAGCAATATACAGCGAGATTGCCCGCTGCCCCTACCTACCCTCCCCCTCAACTGGTGAAGCTGGGAAAGGCCAAAGCGTTCGGCATGTTCAATGACCATAACTGTGGCGTTGGGAACATCAATTCCCACTTCTATGACGGTCGTCGCCACCAGGATATCCGTATTTTTCGACTTGAAGGCCCCCATAATCGCCTCTTTTTCCTCAGGCTTCATCCTGCCGTGAAGCAATCCTGTCCGCAGGTCAGGAAATATCTCTTCAGCAAAGAGTTGTGCCATTTGTGAAGCGGCTTTCAGTTCCAGTTTTTCACTTTCTTCGACCAAGGGATAAATAATATACGCCTGTCTACCCTTGCGCACTTCGTCCCTGATAGCCCCGTAGACATCTTTCCGCTGAATTTCATTGCATAACCTCGTTATTATCGGAGATCTTCCTGGCGGGAGTTCATCAATCACCGAAAGAGAAAGATCACCGTAGACCGTCATGGCCAGGGTTCGTGGTATCGGGGTAGCCGTCATCACAAGTATATCCGGATTCTGTCCTTTCTTTTTCAGAATACCCCTTTGCAGGACACCAAACCGGTGCTGTTCGTCTATAATTCCAAGGCCAAGACGGTAAAACTCGACTTTCTCCTGGATTACCGCATGAGTTCCGATTACTATCTCTACCTTTCCAGTTGCGATGGCCTCCAAGCGCTCTTTTTTTGCCTTCCCTTTAAGTGCCGAGGTAAGCAGACAAACTTCTATTCCAAGTTCTTCGCAATAGCGATGAATATTCAGATAGTGCTGCTCGGCAAGGATTTCGGTGGGCGCCATGATTGCAACCTGGTATTCATTTTCCACCGCAAGCAGAGCGGCAAGCAATGCCACTATTGTCTTGCCGCTCCCCACGTCACCCTGTACGAGGCGGTGCATTGGATGGGGGGCTGCCATGTCGTTCTTTATTTCAGTAAGGACCCTTCGTTGCGCGTTTGTGAGGGAATATGGAAGCATTTTAAGGAGTGGACGGCTATATTTATGTGTAATATGAAAAGGTATGCCTTCCTCTATGCCCGCACCCCGTTTTTTCAATGCAAGGCCCAGTTCCAGAAAGAAGAGTTCATCAAAGGCCAAAGTCCTCTGGGACGGGGTTAACCATTCATTAAATGGCCCTGGGTCGGCGGATTTTTGCGGAAAGTGAACATCGTGGACAGCCTTGTGAACAGGCAGCAATTTGTGGCGATACATAATGTCGGGCTGAAGGTACGTTTCGATGCAGTGTGCGAACCCGTCGACTACATCTTTAAGTACCTTGCGCATTAGCCTCTGGTTCAGGCCTTCGGTCAGGGGATATATGGGTACGGTCCGACCGAAATTCAGAGGATCGGCAGCCATTACCGCGTTTAGGTCCCTTCCGTCACCTATCCAGTCCGCCTCCGGGTGGTGGACCTCGCTCCGGTAACCGAATCTGACCACTTCACCTGTAAATATCCCTTTCTTTCCCGTCAGCCAGATTCCTTTCATATAGCGCGGGTTGTAATTGAACCATTTGAGAGATATGGTACCGGTATCATCACCGACTATTGCCTCGAAAAACCTGCGCCCCCCTTTGGTAGCTTCGGGACCAGCACTTATCACTTCCGCATAAAATACCTCCGTGACCCCCGGTCGAAGCATTTTTACCTTGCGCAATTCCCGACGATCTTCGTAGCGTATCGGCAGAAGATATAATGCGTCTTCAACCGTGATGATACCCTTCTTAGCTAATTTTTCAGCGATTTTCGGCCCCACTCCCTTGATGAATTGAATCGGTGTTTCCAGGTTTTTGCGGTTAATCTCCTTCTGCAGGGAAGCTCCTCTGGATATCTCCGGTCCACGCAGGGCCGTCAAAACCAAGCGACCTTCCCCATCCAAATTCACCCCCATACTGTCACCAGGCTTGAGACCGAGCCGGTCAACAAGCTCCGACGGCAGGGTTAGTCGGTTTTGATTGTCGATGGTAACAGTGGACATGGACTGTTCCTTTCGATGGCAATTACGGTATAATCCCTAATAATTACAGAAAAAACTTCGAGCGAAAATAAAAAAGCCTTTGCGGGTGAATACTCGCAAAGGCTTGTCTTTGTTGGTGCCCGGGACCGGAATCGAACCGGTACAGCGCCAAGCGCCGAGGGATTTTAAGTCCCTTGCGTCTACCAATTCCGCCACCCGGGCAATTTGTGCGGGATCAGGAATTGTTTACACGTTCACGAAGTTCCTTGCCCGTCTTGAAGAATGGGGTCTTTTTCGAAGGAATATTCACTACCTGGCCGTTTTTCGGATTTCTGGCCTCTCTCGGATTTCCGCTCCCGGATGGTAAAACTCCCAAATCCGCGAATTTCTACTTTCTCACCGTTTTTGAGTGCATTACGCATGCTGTCAAAAACGATGTCCACCACCATTTCAGAATCTTTGCGAGTCAAGACGGTATTTGTCGTCAAAAGTTTCTCAACCAGTTCGCTTTTGGTCATATGTAAAAATTCTCCTTATTGAAAAATTTACTGACATCTTGTTCTTGATGCAAATAAAAATGCCTGCAGTTTGATAATCCTCTTATCTATTTCGCTTTCAGGAATCAGCGTCTCCATTCTTCTTCAGTTCTTTCAGAAGGTCTCCGAGATTTGAAGTTGCATTCCCCTGGGAATCCATGTATGCACTGAATTGAGCCTTTTCATTTGTGGTCGTAAGCGCTTTGACCGAAAGTGCTATTTTTTTCTCATTGGTGTCCACACCGAGAACGACCGCTTCCATTTCATCACCGACATTCGCAAAGCCTTTGGGAGAGGGTACTTTTTCCTGGGAAAGTTCCGAAACATGGATGAGGCCTTCTATTCCCTCTTCGATCTCCAGGAAAATTCCGAAATCAGTAATCGAAGTGACCTTGCCCTTGACCTTGGTTCCAGCCTTGTATTTGATGGGTATTTCACTCCATGGGTCAGGCGTCAGTTGTTTTATACCAAGGGACAATCTTTCATTTTCCGGATCGATATTCAACACTACGGCATGAACTGTCTGGCCTTTACTGTACAATTCGCCAGGATGCTTAATCCGTTTTGTCCATGACATATCAGATACATGTACAAGACCGTCTATACCTTCTTCCATTCCGATAAAAACGCCGAAGTCAGTGACATTTTTTATCTGACCCTCGATCTTCGTTCCGACAGGATATTTTTCGTCTATTACATTCCATGGATTAGCCTGTACCTGCTTGAGGCCGAGAGAAATACGCCTGGCTGCGACGTCTATTGCCAGAATCGCGGCCGCAACTTCGTCTCCGACCTTGAGTATTTCGGATGGATGACGCACCCTTTTCGTCCATGACATTTCAGAAACGTGCACTAAACCTTCAACCCCTTCTTCAAGGGCTATGAACGCACCATAGTCGGTTAGACTGACAACTTTTCCCACGACCTTTTCGCCAACTGAATATTTGGACTCCACATCAAGCCAGGGATCCGGCTTGGTCTGCTTGAGACCAAGAGAAATTTTGCCTTTTTCCTGGTCGTATTTCAGAACTTTGACTTTTAGGGTATCACCGATTTTTATCATTTCAGAGGGATGGTTCAACTTGCCCCAGGACATATCGGCAACATGAAGCAGGCCGTCAATTCCTCCCAAATCGACAAATGCACCGTAATCGGTAAGGTTCTTCACAACTCCCTCAACAATCTGACCTTCATTGAGATTCGCAAGGGTTTCGTTTTTCTTTTTATCCCTTTCTTCCTCCAGGTACGCCCTGCGGGACAGAACAATATTCCCTCTTTTCCGGTTGTACTTGACGACCTTGAATTGAAAAGTCTGGCCAATCAATTTTTCGAGATTACCAACAGGCCTGATATCAACCTGTGAAGCGGGAAGAAATGCCTGTATACCGATATCGACAGTCAGGCCACCCTTTACATTGGCAACTATTTTGCCCTCGACAAGCTCTCCCTTCTCCTCTATTTCAGCTATAGTATCCCATATTGCTTCTTTTTCGGCTTTCTTCTTGGAAAGGACAACATATCCCTTAACGTTCTCTTTTCTTTCAAACAATACCTTAACTTCATCCCCGACTTTAACAGTGAGTTCTCCGCTTTCATCAAGAAACTCATTCAGGGGTATGCACCCTTCTGATTTATATCCTATGTTGACAAGGACGTAATCAGGATCTATCTGAACAACGACCCCTTTTACGATGTCTCCGACATGAGGTTGCCGCAGACTTTCTTTGAAGAGTTCTTCAAATTCCTGTTTTGACCCCTGATCCACATCTTCGTCAATATCGTTAATCCGGAGAATCGGCTCATTGTTGTTGTTCATCCCTTTTTCATCACCCATTAAAAACACACCCCCTGAATTTTTCTGTTTACCTTTCGCTATGCTAACATACAACTGTGAAAACTCAATTCTTTTTATCTTTATTAAGCAGTTCGATTCGCTCGATTACTTCATCAATAAGCCACTTCGGAGTCGATGCGCCGGCAGTGACACCTACCGTATCCACGCCTTCAAACCACACGTAATCCAGCTGCTGCGCCGTTTCAATATGATACGTTTTAGGCTGCAGTTCAGCGCAAACCTGGGCCAGACGTCTTGTATTCGCGCTATTGTAACCGCCGATAACTACCATACAGTCCACTTTTTTGGCAAGCTCTTTTGCTTCTTCCTGGCGCACTGCGGTTGCATCGCAAATTGTGTTGAATACCCGGATTTCGCTGGCTTTCATCAAACATTCCAAAACAACATTTTTCAGGTTTTCAAAAGACTGGGTCGTCTGGGCAACAATGCCTATTTTGCCCATTTTCCCCAGTTTTGCAGCTTCATCGCCGGATCCGACAACGTAAACTTTCTCCTTTGCATAGGAAACGATTCCCTGGACCTCGGGATGGTCCGCATCTCCAACCACGACCACATCATAGCCGGCCATGGAAAGGCTCTTCACATGTTCCTGGGCCTTTTTCACAAATGGACAAGTGGCGTCAATAATCTCCAGTTCCTTGCGGATAGCCTCTTCCAGCTCTTCAGATGCAACACCGTGAGAGCGGATGATTATCGCTCCGTTATCCAGACCGGACAGACTTTCCAAAACTCTCACACCCATCTCTTCTAATTTTTTCACAACCTGTGGAGAATGGATGATAGGCCCGAGGGTAAAAGTCTTACCCCCTTTGTTCGCGGCTTCGAAGGCCATCTGTGTAGCCCTTTTGACGCCAAAGCAAAAGCCGGCCTGTTCTGCGAGAATAATTTTCAAAATATTCAAATCCTTTTTCAGCAAAGTTTGTAACAATACAGCATAGTAATTTTTATTTGTGCACTGGTCAAGTCATACGGCAAGCAAAAAAACGGTTTCCACGATTTAATATTTATTGAAATTTCTCACGAAAACAAAATTTAACAACCAGCTTGGTAGATCAGCGAAATTTTCCCCTGACAATCCTCTCCATTTTAGTAATAACTTCCTCTATGGAAAGGGATGTCGTATCGATATCTATGGCATCCTTTGCTTTCCGAAGCGGGGCATGTTCGCGATGTTCATCCTGCATGTCTCGCTGCACAACTTCAGAAATAGTCTGTTCGAGAGTCGTGCTTTCTCCCTTCGCCTGCAATTCGAGAAAGCGCCTTTTTCCCCTTTCCTCTGCTGAGGCAGTAAGAAAAAATTTTATATCGGCGTCAGGGAAAACTACCGTTCCAATGTCTCTCCCCTCCAGAACTACTCCGCCAACCGAGCCTATCTGCCTCTGAAGCTTAAGCAGAAAATCCCGCACAACTTTTTTTGCGGATATATGTGAAGTCAACAGGCTGATTTCCGGCGTACGGATATCCCCTGTAACATCTTCACCGTTGGAAAACACCCTGTAGCCCCCATCCTGCATTCGTTCAAACGAAATATCGACACGTTCGCATACTTCCGAAAGGGCGTTTTCGTCATTTATCGACAATCCAGACCGCTTGACCATAAGTGCGACAGTCCGATACATGGCGCCGGTATCAAGGTAGAGATAGGACATCCGGTCAGCCAGAAGCCGTGCGATTGTGCTTTTCCCGGCACCGGAGGGTCCGTCGATTGCAATAATTAGCCCTTTACGGACGTCTTTTTCTCTGCTGTTACTCATTTGACAGACACCTTGTCCAGCAAATCGGTAAAATTGGGAAATGAAGTAGAGATACACTCTACATCATCAACTGTTATACCATCGGCAGTTGCAAGCCCGGCGACAAGCATCGACATTGCAATACGATGGTCGCCGAAGCTTTCTGCGTTGCATCCCCGGAAACCACCAACTCCGTTTATGAGCAAACCGTCTTCCGTTTCCGTTACCATGACTCCGGCTTTTCCAAGGTTTGATGCCATAGCCGCTATCCGGTCAGTTTCCTTTACCCTGAGTTCACGCGCATCCTTGATAACAGTGGTTCCTTCAGCAAGTGAAGCTGCCACGCATATTACGGGAAACTCGTCAATAGCTCTCGGTACAAGGTCACCGCCTATCTCAATGCCTTTCAGGAGTGAGTATCTCACCAGAATATCTGCAACCGGTTCTCCGGAAAGTTCACGTTTATCCCTCAATTCCAGCGAGGCACCCATTGCGGACAAAATATCAAGGATACCGGTCCGGGTGGGGTTCACACCCACATTTCTGATCAGTAATTCCGAGCCTGGAACAAGTAATGCCGCCACAATAAAGAAAGCAGCGGAAGAAATGTCCCCCGGTACGTGAACTTCCCCACCTTGTAACTCCCTTTCTCCTGTAACCTTCACGCCATTGGGCATTATCTCTATATCGGCACCGAAATATTTCAACATCCGTTCCGAGTGGTCACGAGACAGATGGGGTTCGATTACTCTGGTTTCACCGGAAGCGTATAACCCGGCGAGGAGGACTGCGGATTTGACCTGTGCGCTGGAAATCGGCGATTCGTAAGTTATTCCGCGCAAATTACCACCGACTATTGCGAGGGGAGCAAGATTACCGCCCGAACGTCCGTATATTTCGGCGCCCATTTTTCCCATAGGATCGAGAATCCTTTTCATGGGCCTTTTGCGTAGATATTGGTCCCCTGTCAGAACAGAGAAGAATTTCTGACCAGCCAGGAGTCCGGTAATGAGCCTCATGGATGTGCCGGAATTGCCACAATCAATAACATCCGAAGGCTCTTCAAGTCCGCGCAGGCCCCTTCCTTTAATAAGAACGGTTCCTCCCTCATCTTTTATATCAACACCCATTGTCCGAAAAGCATTAATTGTGGACAGGTTGTCTTCACCGTAGAGGAAACCGCGCACAGTGGTTGTGCCATGTGCTATGGAACCAAGCATAACGGCACGATGAGAGATTGACTTGTCACCGGGTACGGTGATTTCACCTTTGATCGAATTTGCTCTTTTTACGGCAAGTCTTTTCAAAACAACTCCAAAAGGTATTACGGCAGTTTCCCATAATGCTTATAAAGAAAATATGTGGTGTGATTCCACGAATCATCACAGTATGGCGTCACGACTCTTTTTAGACTCGGTGAAAAAGTTTTCCAGGCCGGGCCCATCCTCTTTTTCAACCAGCGAACGGAGCTGATGGAAATATCTTAAATATATATCCATCGTTTCCAGGATTCCTTCGCGATTCATTAAGGTTATATCCCGCCACATCACAGGGTCGGAAGAGGCTATTCGGGTAAAATCCCTGAAACCTCCGGCAGAGTATTTCAGTATGCCTTCGTCAAAGCGGTCATAACCTTCTACCGCATTAACCAGGGTGTAGGCTACCATATGCGGAAGATGTGAAATTGCGGCAACAATCCTGTCATGTTTCTCGGTATCCATTATAACAACTTCGGAGCCGGCGGCCTTCCACATCTTCACCACTTTATCCAGAGCTTTCCCGCATGTTTTCTGAGTCGGTGTGATAATACAGCGTTTTCCGGAATAAAGTGTCGAAAATGAAGCTCCAACTCCAGATTTTTCAGTACCGGCAATCGGGTGTGCTCCAACGAAGTATCTACCTTCAGGCATCATGGATTCACAAGCTTCAACAATTTTACCTTTTACGCTTCCCCCATCTGTCACCACGCACCCTGGTGATAAAAAAGGGGCAATATCCTTAACCAGTCCTGTAATGGAGCAAACCGGAACGGCGAGAAATACCAGGTCCGCCCCTTTCACCCCCTCGCGAGGGTCAGTGTTCCAGGAGTCGATAACACCAAGTTCTACGGCCTTTCGCAGGTTTCCTTCGGTTCTGCCGATGCCGACAATCTCTTTAACCTGTTTATTTTCACGAAGCACGCGGGCGAGCGAACCTCCTATGAGGCCAACGCCGACCACCGCCATTCGTTGAATGAGCGGCATGCAACATCTCCTTTGTCAACCAATTTGCTTTATTCGGAAAACATCAAAAAGAAATCCGGCGGGTGGTGAGAAAGAGAATTCTCATTTTGTCCGTGGGTATGATCCGAGAACCTTCACGAACTGGCAACAATCTTTCAACTCCCTGACTGCATCGGCAATTACCGGATCCGATATATGCCCGGCAAGGTCAAGAAAGAAGATGTATTCCCAGGCTTTCTTTTTAAGAGGCCGGGACTCGATTTTACTGAGATTTATTTGCCTTTTGGCGAAAGGTTCCAGCATCCGGTACAGGATACCAACTTCATCCTTGACGGAGAACATCAGGGAGGTCTTGTCATCTTTGCCCGGATCCGTCATTTTTTTACCGATTATAAGAAAACGGGTAAAATTGTTGACCTGGTCTTCAATCCTTGCCTGAACAATTTTGAGATCGTACAGATTTGACGCCAGCTCACTTGCAATGGCCGCTGCTGTATAGTCTTCGCTGGCAATCTGTGACGCCACACCGGTGGACGCCACATCCACTACGGGAATGTTGGGCAGGTGCTCCGCCAGCCAATTGCGGCATTGTGCTATGGGCTGTGGGTGTGAGTAGACTTTTTTCACATCTTCCATTCGTCCGGTACGGGAGAGAAGATAATGATGTATTTCGAGCAAAACCTCCGCATTGATCTTGAGGTCACTCTCCATAAACATATCCAATGTATGCGAAACCATACCCTCTGTAGAATTTTCTACGGGCACAACTCCGTATTGCACTCTCCCCTTGCTGACTTCCTCAAAAACAGCGGGAATGGATTTCTGGGAAACCAGTTCGGCGGAATAGCCGAAATGCTGCATGGCAGCCATATGGGTGAAAGTGGCTTTCGGACCAAAAAATGCCACCTTCATAGGAGCTTCCAAGGCAAGGGAAGCTGAGATTATCTCGCGAAAAACGCTTTTGAGTCCTTCATTCGGAAAAGGACCGCTGTTTTTCGCTGTAAGACGCTCAAAAATTTCCCGCTCCCTGCTGGGCACATGAAAATCTCGCTTTTCAGCGCTTTTCAACCGGCCGACATTGATAACCAGAGAGGCCCGCTTGTTGAGAAGATCCAGGATCTCCTCATCTATACAATCTATTGATTTGCGAAGTTCTTGAATTGTTATTTCTTTTGGCAACTGGAGTTCACCTGAAATGGAAGTATGTATTGAATAACACTAAAGTAGTATATTTATAGCAAAGAGTAATAAAATGCAAATTATTTTTGATTTTGCCGATTAACCTGGACGCTGTCTTTGTCACCTTTTTTTTACATACCAATAAACTTTCTTCCGCTAGTCAAAATGAATATGTGATCAACATAGAAAATCAGTTTTTATTTTTCACACAGAGACCGGATTCTGCCCTCTTTGTCGCATGTACAATAATGACTATTACTATACCAGAGGTAATCAAATTTCATGAGCAAGAAATGGCTTCCATCATTCAAGTAAAAAGTATATAATTCAGCCAGATTATCGGCGGCTTGCAAGTATAACTTTGGCCTAACCACAGCATATTTTTAATTGTTTTATTTTTATGTTGATAGATAAATCCGGGTTAAATACGGATTTATAACCAAATATTTAGCGTTCCAGGCTTCGTGGACATATCATATAACCTAATTGATTTTTCAGAGCCAGGTTTTAAATTTACCAGATTACAGACAACAGTGATTTCACATAATTAAGGTTGAAAATGAAAGCAAAACAAGCCAGCAGAAGATTTACCCTCATCCAGAAGCTCGCCGCGAGTTGCGTAGCAATAGCTTTTTTCAGCATGGCGGCATCTCTTTTCGCGACAACCGGTTTATATTCTCTCAACAAAATTGTAAAAGATATCGCCAGGAATGATTTTGCCAGCATGAATTCCATAAACAGGCTTCTTGATTCCATCAATGCCCAGGAAAAATATGCCGCAAAATATTCCATATTGAAAAGTCCTGAATTCATAGATCTGTTCCAACGAAGGGAAACAGAATTTGTTGATACCGTCAAACAAATGGAAAGCACGGTTTCTCCGGACCGGCTGGCTCCTGTATCCAGATCATACGAAATTTTCACTTCAAGCGTTACCCCGCTCTTCCAGGAAAAGACAACTGATCTGCAAGCTTTGAAAAACTCGGCGGAACAAGTCAGAAATTCAATTGATAAACTTTACAGTGACCAGAAAATACTCCTTAACGATAAACTGGAAAACGCCAACAACAAACAGAACCTGACCGTACGCTGGTCTTTTATGATATCGCTTACAGGATTTCTTCTGGCCCTGGCAGTTGTTGGCGTTTTCGTTTACACGACATCATCTTCAATGAGAAAACTGAAGCGTGCCACCTTCCGTATTGCCGAAGGCGACTTCGACTACGATCCCCAGATACCTCCAGGAGATGAATTCGGCGACCTGTCACGCGATTTTACGAGGATGGCTGAAAAATTGAAAATTCTGGAACGGATGTGTCTTGATGCCAGTCCTTTGACAAGACTGCCGGGAAACATTGCCATAGAAAAAGTACTTGACCGAAAACTTCAGGAAGATGAACCTTTTGCGGTTTGTTACGCTGACCTTGATAACTTCAAGGCATACAACGACCGTTATGGTTACATCAAGGGAAGCGAAGTAATAAAAATGACCGGTGAAATAATCTATGACGCGGTAAAACGCCACTCAAACGAAGACGCCTTTGTCGGTCATGTCGGAGGTGATGATTTTGTCATGGTTGTCCCCGCCGGAGACGCAGGAATGGTCTGTACTGCGGTAATTGATATATTCACCGAAAAAATCCGTGAGCACTATAATCAGGAAGACCTCGCAAAAGGCGCCATAGAGGGGAAAGATCGATATGGTGTTCATCGAATATTCCCAATCATGACCATCTCCATAGCTGTTCTTACCTGCAGAAAGGGTGAGTATGATTCCGCTGTCAAGATCGCCAAGGCTGCAGTACAGATCAAGGAATATGTAAAGGAAACCCCTGGAAGCAACTATCTGATAAACCGGCGCAGGAATGAAAGATGAAAAAATATTGCATTTTACTGATCTTGGGCTTTAGCATTTACGGCTGTGCCGCATTTCATAAATACGGTACAACAGGCGGGTCTTTGTTTTATGCTGAATCACAGGCAGAAAAACTTGAAACAGCAAGAAAGCTGTTACGGAACGACAGGGTTCAATCGGCAACTCAGGTACTTGTTGGCATATGCTCGGCAAAAGGGGTTCCCGGCGTAACCGATGAAGCATTGTTCAGACTTTCGTTGATTTATCTGGATGCGGGCCAGACAAAAAACGATATTTCGCAGGCTCAGGAGACCCTGGAAAAATTGATGCATGATTATCCGGCAAGTTCCTGGAGTCCCCATGCAGCCGCTCTTGTTGAGCTGATTGCCACCCTGAACCGCAAAATAAAGAGTCTGAAAGGGGAAAACATCACCCTGGAAAAAAAGAATCGAGAACTACGGCTGAATATAGAAAAACTCAAGATTCTGGATATCGAGCAAGACCAAAAAATCAAGAGGTAAATAACGCAAAAAAAATTGAGGCACTGTTGTCTACAATCGAATTTTACCTCCTGCCGCCAACGAAGTTTCAGATTCATTCCCCAAGGAAATATGTCGATTGCCTGTATCTTGTAACCAGGGAACGGAACAACACCTTTAGGATTGCTGCAACAGGCACAGCAATTAACATCCCGACAATCCCCAGCAACTGCCCACCTACCAGCAGAGAGAGAATCGTTACAACCGGATGAAGCCCCACCTTGTCTCCGACAATTTTAGGCGTTATAACAGCCCCTTCAGTGAGTTGAACCAGACCGAACCAGCCCAGACAAAGTGCGGGATGCAACAGATCGTGAAACTTCAAAACTGCCATTACAACGGATAGAACTATCCCCAATATCGTACCCAGATAGGGGATAATAAAAGCGACACCCGCGAGTGTCCCGATGGCTACCGCCAGGTCGATTCCAATGAAATACAGCCCTATGCTGTACAGAATTGACAGGATTGTCACCAATATCAACTGTCCTCGGATAAATGCCGAAAGCAGTTCATTTATCTCCGAAGCTTTGGCCTTGAATGCCTCCCTGAATCGTTGCGGCACCAGTTCAATAATCCCGGATTCCATTCCGTGCAGATCCTTCAGAAAATAAAACAGATAAACCGGAATGATAAAATATCCCACTATGGCCAGGATAAATGCCAGAGTCGATGCAAAAGCCTTTTTTACGATGGTAAAAGTCTCTTTAAACAAGTCGACAGATAAGCCCTGCAGCCCCTGTATCTGAGTTTCGACAAGCTGATAGGCTTTTTGAGGAGTTTCTATACCCAGGTATTTTTTTACACTTTGCGGAATCCAGTCATAAAAGCGGTTAGCATAATCCGGAAGATTAATCTGTACGCTCTGGAATTCGTTTTTTATTGAAAAAACGAAAAACCCCACCAGAAGAGCCAAAAGCAAAACCATTGCGAGAAAGACCAGTGCTATGGCCAGTGGCCTCCCGACTCCTCTCTTTTCGAGAATGGATACGGCCGGCTCGAGAAAATATGCAAGCAACAAGGCAATATAAACAGGAAGAAACGTCGGACCGAGGAAAGTGAAGGAAACAATGAAGAAGACAAAAAAAAGACCGGAAACAAAAGATAGGAATAATATATTATTTTTCATGCTTTTCAGCTCACAAAAAAGGGACGTTTTACGCCCTTTCCCCCAGGAAAGTGTAATATGCGGCGTCCAACGTCCCCCTTATAAACCAAAAACCTCTATTGATGCAACCTGAAATTACCGTCAACCGAAGTTATGTGTGAGATGGCATGCTTGTATATCAAAACATCGCCTTTCATTTCGAGCAAAACGGAAAAGTTATCGAATGATTTAATATGCCCTTCCATTTTTTCGCCCGACATGAGGTGAATGACCACCTTCACCCGTTCTTTTCTCGACTGGTTCAGGTATTGGTCCTGAATGTTAAATGGTGCTTTCGCCATATCCCGCTCCTTTGCAATAAAATTCATTTACACATTTGAAAATAATAGCAATATTTGTAGAATATTCAAACCATATTATTTCGTCATCCTTCCTGAACCAGGTCATTTGCCGTTTGGCATAGCGTCTTGTGTCTCTTTTAATAAGCCTCACTGCTTCCTCCATTGAATATTTTCCCGACAGAAAATCACAGATCTGGCGGTAACCAAGGGAAAGCAGCGGTTTCAACCGTGGAGAATAACCTTTAGCAAGAAGACTTTCAACTTCCTCCATCAGCCCGTTCTCCAGCATCCAATCTACACGGTTATCTATCCTCCTGAACAACTCCGGCCTGTCAACGTCTACCCCCAATTTAAAACAGCGGTAACCGGGATCATCACCGAACTGATGTTCTTGTCTCAACTCCGATATGGAACGTCCGGTTATCTCAAAGACCTCCAGGGCACGCACTATCCTCACCAGGTCATTCGGGTGGAGCTTTGCCGCTGTCAACGGATCAACACTTGACAGTTTGCGGTATATTTCAAGATTGCCGTGTTGTGCCGCAACAGACTCCAGTTCTTTCCTTATTTCTTCGCTGCCTCCCGGAGAGTTTATCAATCCTCTCGTCAGGGCTTTTATATAAAGTCCGGTACCACCGACAATAAAAACCTTTTTCCCCCTTTGATGTATATCCCCTATCGCCTCTTGAGCTTCCCTGCAAAAATCCGCCGCTGAAAACGGCTGGTCTGGATCCCTGATACCAACCAGGTGATGGGGCACACTGTCCAGCATTTCCTGAGACGGTTTTGCGGATCCGATGTCCATATTCCGGTATACCTGCATGGAATCCGCATTTATTATCTCTCCGGAAAATTCTTTCGCCAGACGCACAGCAAGCTCAGACTTTCCCGAGGCTGTCGGCCCCTGTATAATTACAAGATCTATTTTCCCGGATACAGGCACCGACTTACCCTCTTTTGAACATCTTTTCAATTTCCGAAAGGTATAGTTTCACCAGTATCGGCCTGCCGTGCGGACAATTGCTGGAAAACCCCGACTTGTCCAATTGCGAAAAAAGAGCAATTATTTCCCTGGAATCAAGAGGCTGTATACCTCTTATGACACTATGGCAGGCGATGCGCGAAAGAATATCTGCAAGTACCTGTTCATAAGAACTGCTCTTGCCGAGACGCTGTAAATCCTCGATGATATTCCGCAAGACACGCAGATAATCCGTTTTCACAAGCATTCTGGGAATTGCTTTCAAAACCCAGGTATTGCCGCCGAATTCCTCCATTACGAAGCCGAGCTGATTGATCTTTTGAATATTCTCGCCTAGTGCTGCCGCTTCCTTGAATGAAAATTCCATGGTATCGGGAAACAAGAGATTCTGTGATTCAACAGAATCACGGGCAAATTCCTTTTTCAGTTTTTCAAAGGCAATTCTCTCGTGCGCGGCGTGCTGATCGACAATGAGCAGGTCTTCTCCATCCCTGCAGAGGATGTATTGAGCACGGAACTGCCCGATAACCTCAAGCGATGAAAAGTAGCAGGAGTACGTTGCTTCTGCATTCGGAACAAGGCTTTCAGACGGCACGGGCGGAGGGACTTTCCAGTTAACATCGTATGTTTGCTTTACCCCTGGCAAACAAGACGGGCAGTACTTTTCCACCTTCTCCCTGACTTCCATTGTTTTCCGCTCAGGAACGGTCTCGTTTTTTTCGATTTCAGGCGCCATGGTCACAATAGGTTGACACCGCAACCATGGCGTTTCATCCAGGACTTTTTCCACTGCGGCCGCTATAGCATCGTACACCCTTCCCTGATCCCTGAAACGTACCTCATGTTTGGTCGGATGAACATTTATGTCAACACTCTCGGCAGGAACATCTATAAACAGAACAACGGCAGGATATCTGCCACGTTCAAGAATGCTTCTGTATGCCTTCAGAATCGCGTGCTGCACGACCTTGTCCCTTATAAAACGGCCATTTATATAAGTATACATATGGGACGTCGAACTACGGCTGAAATCGGGTTTTGCGACAAAGCCGCTAACAACCGCGCAATCGTCTTGTAAATTTACGGGGTAAAGATCAGCCGCCAGCGAACGGCCAAGAAGGGTCGAGATACGCTCCTTCAAATCAGTGCTAAAGGCACGGAATACGACTTTGCCCTCATTTGAATAGATAAAACGAACATCCGGACGGGAAATGGCCATCCGTGTCATAATGTCACCCACATGTCCGGATTCCGTCTCACCGCTCTTCATGAATTTCAGACGCGCCGGGGTATTAAAAAACAGGTTCCTGACGGTTAAGACGCTACCTTCTGCCATCCCGCAAGCATTGACCTCCCTGATCCTGCCTCCTTCCGCGTAAATCTCCGTCCCTTCGATTCTGCCTTTCTCTCTGGTTGCAAGAGTGAACCGGGAAACAGAGGCAATGGATGGCAGAGCTTCGCCGCGGAACCCCAGGGTGGAAAGATTGAACAGGTCATCATCGCACCTTATTTTGCTCGTGGCATGCCTCTCCAGGGAAAGCAGGGCATCCTCACGCGACATACCGCAACCGTTGTCGGATACCCTTATCATGCGTTTTCCGCCGGATTCGATTTCAACTACAATTTCTCTGCAACCCGCATCCAGCGCGTTCTCGACAAGTTCCTTGACAACGGAAGCCGGACGTTCTACCACCTCACCTGCGGCTATCTTGTTCGTCAAATTTTCAGGAAGTATGCGTATGCGTAGTGACATGTTAACCTCAACAGGATTTGGACAACAGGATAACGCATTCATCCGCAGTTTGTAAAGGTCCGGGAATCTGCGTCCTTATGTGGACATTAACACGCCTGAATTGCTCAATAGCGTATTTAGACTATTGCTTACAGTTTTAAGTTTTAAATTAAAGATTTTCTCTGCTTTTCCGATAAGTTCAACAAGTCAAATAACGTCAGGTCCTGAACTTAAAGTTTTCTCTCAGTGATTGGGGACTCAATGATTCAAGGGATCAAAAGCGCAAATCCGCCTGTTGAAACAGTTCAGGCAAATTCATCGGAAGCTGGAATCGTGGAGAATGCATTACAGGTGGATGCAGCATCTGATCAGGAAAGCCTGGAAGATATTTTCACATTAAACCCTTGGGAGGCATTGCCTTTCAATTACTCTGGATCAGTGGCTACAGGTCGGTGCAGGGAATGCGCTTATCTGACTCTGAGCAAACTCACGTCAAATATCCTGCGGAACCAGCATATGGCAAACCGGATAGACAAAGGCGAAATTGAAAGCGCGGTTATGGATAAGATCACTCCGGAAAATGCAAGAGCGCTTGTCTACAATAATGGTCACTGGAACCCCGAACAGACCGCTGAGAGGATTTTTTCCTTTGCCATGACAATATCGGGAAGTGATCTCAAGAAATTCGATATGATACAAGAAAGCATTATTGATGGGTTTAAATCAGCCGGGGAATTATTCGGCGGAAAACTACCTGAATTATCTTCAAAAACCCTCACTGCAACTATTGACCGTCTCAGAAAATGGCAGAAAACAGACTCGACTCGGGACAATTTTAAAGAAAGAACAAATTCTATTTAAGCTGCCGCACCGATCAACCATGCTCCAGCAAATCGTATTCCCGAAGGTGATGTGAAATAATCTTGAATGATGCCGCTACTGGAATTGCAAGTATTACACCCCAGAACCCCATCAGTTCTCCAAAAGCCATAACAATGATTATAGTCGCCAGCGGATTCAGATCCATTGATTCCCTGAAGACAATAGGCTTGATGATATAGCCTTCCAGAAAATAAATTACCGAAAAAACAATTGTGATCTTCAGCAACAGCATCGGATCCTGATATTCCATGTAGGAGAAAAAGAGAGGCGGTATTGTTGCGATAATGACACCGACAAAGGGAATAACTGAAGCAAGACCTGCAAATATCGCGCAGAAGAATGGATGATTGACACCGAGCAGTACCAACGAAAATGCCGACAGACCTGCTACAATGAGAGATACGATACACTGCCCCCTGACAAATCCTCCTGTACTACGGTTTATATCCCGCCCGATGGCCAGTAAAAGATCTCGTCTTGAGGCTGGGAGCCATTCTCTGGCGCTTTTTATGATATCATGCTTGTAGAACAACATAAAAAACACAAGGATGGGAGATAACAGAACGTTGAAGAGGTTGACGGCAACTTTCCCTGCCATTGAGTATACGCCGGCGCCGAGCCTGGCGATCATCGCATCGAGATTGCTCTGAAGGGAATCCAGAAACCAGTCCCATTCGCCGGTTGCATACGGTAATTTAACCTGTTCTTTCCATCCAGTTACCAGATTCTGCAATTTATGGACATAGTTTGGAAGGTCATGCACAAGGGAATTCCATCTCAAGGCAAAATAAGGCAGAAGAAAAGTAAAACAGAATATTGTGAATACACAAAGAATTGCATACAAGATCAGGATACCGTAGATCCTGCGCAACTTTTTCTTTTCAAGAAATACTACCAGCGGGTCTATGAGATAGGCAATGGCAAAGGATAGAAGCAAAACAGAAAAAGTATGTCGAATAGCATAACCGGCGGCCAAAAGAGCGCCGATCAGAATAAAGGCAATCAGCAGCTTATACAGTAAAGGCTGTCTTTGGCTCATCTTAACTCCACCCAGTCAGAAAGACTTTCTGTCTTAACAGTAAGAACTCCGGACTTATTTTCAGAACACACCTCACCGGAAAAAAAAATATGACATAGTACAAGTTAAAAATTGTCACCAACCAAAATATCATTAACATCCAGCCAGTGCCGAATCCTTTCAGCTACAAACTCTTCCTTGAGAGCCATCAGCCTTTCTTTCTCGTCAGGATAGAAAGTGAGAATCTCATCCAATCCGCCATAGGAATATTTGCCGCTCAAAGAGCGAGCAAGCAGATTTTTTAAAGATTCGCTTGAGACACCTTTCATAAACTCGTTAAGAAGGAGCCGTTCCTGATCATAGTCGAAACCAGGAATTCTCAGATAACGGTCTCCGTTCAACTCCAGTTCCTCCCAGAAGTCATCATCTTCGTAATCAACAGGAACAGAAAAAATCTCTCCGTTTTCCCTGTCTAGAAAATATATAGTCTCAATATCATTATTCTGGAACGCATCAAGAAGATCTTCCCAGGTTATTTCAACATCGCGCATAAATCCCATCTGACAAAACTCCAGCCTATTCATTATAGGGTTCGATTACGCTGCATGGTTATTAATTGCATTTCCATATCGACCTTTACCTTTAACCCAATTTCCTTTATATTATCGCCATGAAAAAGGTTTTCATTGCCGACGCCCACCTGAGAAAACCGGGTGACTTCAACTATCGTACACTGCTTAGATTCCTCGAAGAATTAAAGGGAAACACGGATGTTCTGTATGTTCTGGGAGATCTCTTTGAATTCTGGATCGGGTACAGGAACAATCCCTTCACACAATACCTGCCTGTTCTGGAAAAACTTCGGGAGCTGCGTGAAAGCGGCACACATATCATTTACTTCGAAGGCAACCATGACTTCCATATGGGCCCTTTTTTTGAAAAAATACTACAGGCCGAAATATACCGTGGGCCACGCATTCTTACCATAAACGGCAAAAAAGCGTATCTATGTCACGGAGACCAGGTCATGGAATCTGATTACGGATACAGGCTTCTCAGGTTTTTGCTTCACAACCCTTTGATGAAGTACCTTATTCCGGCTGTCCCGTTTCGCTTGACTTCATTCATCGCCGAACTGATGTCTCGCAACAGCAGCGGCAGCCACTACGAAAGAAACAGAAAATGGGACTATGAAGCAATCATGAGAGAGTTCGCTGCCAACCGGTTTGAATCGGGCTGCGATGTGGTAATAGCGGCTCATTTTCATAACCCGTTCATTGATAAATCCGTGTCGGGGAAAACCACAAAAACACTCATTTCCCTGGGTGACTGGAAAACCCAGTTTTCCTACGGAGAATGGATTGACGATTCACTCTTTCTGAAAATTTTCACCTGAAAATAATTTTTTCAGGTGCCATCATCTTTACCCGTCAGATCAAACATCTCCAGATATCTTTTCACCCTTTCTTCCAGGGTCGGTGCGTCAATTCTCAAACACAACTCGTCAGGCTGATAATTACTGCAGACAACCGGGCGGGTCCCATATATGGAACAAAGTCCCGAACCGTCCAGGTGATGGCAAGCCACACCCAGAGGCTTGCGCAGTGATGTGATATCAGGGGCAACGCAACATGTCCCGCATTTCAGACAGTCCATGCATTTCTCCCATCTAAAGGCAGGAGGGTAACGGAACCATATTTGAGACTGGTTCTTTCATCATTTGAAAAATGCCTCCAACGCCTGTTCCCCGAGATAGGATGCCTTTATCTTCCAGCGGTCCTGATTAATTACCAGGGCCACCAGTGCTATCATGGGCTTGTCCGCGGGAGCGTAAGCCGCGAACCAGGTATACATTCCCTCCGGGTCTTTACCGTTGATTGTTCCGGTTTTAGCGCAAACCTTAATCGATGCCAGTTTCGGTCTTCCCCTGCGGTCATGGAAAACCTTCCTGGACGTACCGCTGTTGACACTTGTCGACAGCATCTTTTCAAGTTGGCAAGCTGTTTCCGGAGTCACGAGACGCCTTATGGTATGGGGGTTTTGCTCATATATAACATTTCCGGCACTGTTTTTTATTTCCTGCGCCAAAACGGGTTCCAACATGACACCGTTGTTTGCGATTGCTGCAATAATTGCGGCGGCATGAAGTGGAGAAACCTTCACCTCACGTCCCAGGCCCGCTCCCATCAGCCTCAATTCGTCATCATTGTTAGGTGCCACAGCCTTGCTGGGCGTAACCGGAATGCCCGGAAACAGGCTCTGGTTGAAGCCGAATTTGTCCACATAGGTCATTATTGACTCTTTGCCCACCACATCGCTCGCCAATCGTCCGAATACGGGATTAATGGACTTTCCCATGGCAATGGACAGGGACACCTGCTGCGAAGGGCTGCCGTGTCTGACGCTCCAATACTCGGGATTTTCCGAATAGAGCCTGCCTCGAAATGAAAAAACCGTATCAGGTGTTATTTTTTTCTGTTCCAGCGCGGCGGATGCGGTGATTATTTTGAAAAGCGAGGCCATTGGGTAAATATTGAAATAGGATGAGGCAGCCCAACCGGGGTTAACAGAAGAATGCCCGGCAAGAGCCAGGATTCTGCCGGTCTTGGGCTCGATGGCGACAAAAACCCCATAAGGCAACTGGTACTCCGCCATAACCTTTTCCACTCTTTGCTGCACCGGCTGGTCTATTGTATACAATACAGATCCGCCATCATGTAGGGACGAAACAAGACGGCTTCCATCAAAACTGGCTGACGGCAGAGAAGATACCGCAAGCTGAAATGATTGGCCTGAATCGAGCTTCACAGCTGACCTGACCAGCTTCTTTTTAGCAACAAGCGACGGCAAACTCCAATTAACCTTGTGCATCGACGAAATGAGAAACGAAACAGGATAGGCAGCCAGTGCTACTGCAATCAGGGGCAGTAAAATTCGCAGCCGTTCCTGCTTTTTTCTGGTTTCTTTCAATGATTTGAATGTATTTGTCGGCCGTCTTTTTTTATTTCCGAACATGGAGGAGAAGGAAACTCCTTTCCTTCCTGATATATGTTTTAGATCGCGCATATTTTATTATCTGATTATTATCTGTAAATGTCATTTTGCCCTATAAAGTTTCCCGTAAAACCGGCCATCATTTATCCGGAAAGTATATAACAACTCCCCGTCGATTTTTGTTCGCCGGCAAGCGATCTTTGCCGCTGTACGGAAGACTCCTTTCAGGGTGGGAACCTCTCCCGTTTCCCCGTTGAAAAACAATTGCGCCGCACCCGCATCACGGATGGACGCAATTTTAAATACAGTCAGAGGGGACGAAACCTCATGCCGATTGCTGTTTAAACCACCTAAGAAAATCCAGTCAACTATATGCCAAACAGATGTCTTTGTCAATCAGTGACGGCATGAGCAAAACGAAGCAGTTCAGGTACGTAAAACATGTCATATCAGCACGTTGCTTTAGCTTCATGCAATCTCAGAACCAGATCCCTGACAGTAACTCCGGATTTACATGGAACGGCGCCCGGTTCATGGTCTTGCAGCACATCCTTCAGCAAATTCCGGATTTCCTTCATCCCCTGTAATTCAAAGTGTTCCCCGTAATTCTTCATTTCCCCGAGAAGACGATCAACATACATGTGTTCGGGTGCTCGGGCGGGAATAAACGATGGGCTTTCCCCACCGGTCGGAATGAAATAATTTAATTCAACCAGTTGTGAAAGAATCTCGTTTACTATCCTTGCCGGAATGCCGGTTTCTTCCGCGAAACGGTTGCAAGTCCAGGGAGGTGCGTCATCATAGTAAGCGTCCGCCGCAGCGAGAATAAGGACCAGAGAGGACATTTCACGAGAAGCGTAATTCAGATTTGCGTGATGTGTATCATGAAGAAAGGTCTTACTGTTTTGGTGAGCACAAACGATTTCTAGGCCGAAAAGCACAATGATCCAGCTCGTATATATCCATATCATAAAAATTGGCAAGGCTGACAAAGTCCCGTAAATAGCATTGTACTTGGCAACACCGATTTGGAAATGGATATAGCCCCACTGGGCAACCTGCCATATGATGGCCGCAAAAAAACCGCCAACAAGAGCTGAGCGGAGCCGGACCTTGGTATTGGGAATAAAGTAGTAAAGAAAAACCAGCGCAGCCCAGATGCTTATATACGGAACGAGTTTAAAAGCAAAAAAAATAAGTTCACCGATGTATTCGGTACCTGATAACCAACCCACCACGTTCTGATTCTGCAGGCTGGTGGTTATGCTCGTGGCTGCAATAAGCAGAATCGGAGCGCTGACAACAACACTTACATAGTCACTGAATTTTCTGCCGAAAGCTCGGGTTTCCCTCACTCCCCATATATCATTGAAGGCTTCTTCGATGTTTCCAAGAAGAGCAATCACCGTAACAATCAGGGCGGCAAGACCCACTGCTCCGACGGAACCCATTTTGGTGTTGTCGATATATGCAATGATCCTGTTTGCGATTTCCTGTGAACCGGCGGTAAGCTTGCTTATTATGAATAATTCCAGGGCCGTGTGTACACCGAGGCCCTTTACGACTGCAAAAGCAAGAGCGAATAGAGGGACAATGGAAAGAATGGTATTGAAGGCCAGGGCCGATGCGCGAAGGAGACAACTGTCTTCCTTGAAATCACGCAAAATCCTGGATATGAATTGGATACATTTAACATAAATCTGTTGCAGACCGGGATAGTCGTCCGGGTTTTTCTCCCAGAGAGCCTTGTAAAACGACAATGAAAAGAACTCTTTGTATTTATCTGAATTTTGCATAGCTGACGAAGATGAGAAGTATCGTTTGTGAAAAAGCCCACCGGAAGTGGGCTTTCAGTCTGATTTCGGTTAGCGGCTGACTTAAAAACTGGAATCAGAAACCTGAATTGTACAAGGTTTCCCAGCATTTATTTGATACTTTGAAATGGTTGGAGGCAACCGAAACAACAATCAGCTTGCCCATTACGGAACTTTTCAAACTGATTGTTCTTCGCTTGGCTTGTGTTCCTCGCTGAACTTTTCCCGCTCTCTTTCCATCGCTTCTTTGCCCGCATCGATTGCCGAACTTATTATGGATTTCTTCTGTTTTACCAGATCCTTCCCTTCTTCATAGGTGGATTTGATTTTTTCCTGTGCGTCTTTGCTGTATTCCTTGATCTTGTCGACCGCGTCATCGGTGAGATCCCTTATCTGCTCCCTCATTTCTTTTCCGCTTTTCGGAGCGAAAAGCAGGGCCAACCCCGATCCTACAGCCGCACCCGCCAGGAAAGAAATAAATATTGTACTGACCGATGTGCCTTTTTCCTCATCTGACATAATTATTACCTCCTTTTTTTTGTGATTCTTTCTATCACATAGCGGCCGCCCGCCTTCAAGCCGGTCATCCAGAGTGACGACCTTGTAAGAAGGCCGGCAACATCGCCGATTACAACGTTTATCCTGCTGATATTTCGACCGGTATCACCGACTGCGGTCATAAAACATTTGACTTCATCCGTTTTCGATGCGATGCCGTCGGTCAATACTCTCAGGTTTGCGGTCAGTTCCTTCAAGTCCTTCAAGACGGGCTGGACCTGTGATTCCATAGCGGTTATGTACGTCCTTACCGCGGCAGCTGATTTTCTGATCTCAATCATGGCGGGAATCATGAAAGCCGCCAGTATGACAACAGTAACAGCAATCACCACGGTAGAAATAGCCACAATATCCATTCAAGCTGTCCCTCCTTACAGTTAGTTTACACCATGGCTGAATTATTCCAACTTTTTTTAAACTTTCAAGGCTTCCTTCATGGTATCACCCATGTGGTTCGGCAATCGGCATATGGATACGCCGCATTCCAGCAATTCGTTTATCTTGTCTTCAGCTTTGCCTTTTCCTCCGCTCACTATTGCGCCGGCGTGCCCCATTCTCCTGCCCGGAGGAGCCGTCAGGCCTGCAATGAATGCTGCTACAGGCTTTATCATGTTTTTCTTGATCCACTGCGCCGCCTCTTCTTCGGCCCCGCCGCCTATCTCGCCAATCATGAAGACGCCTTCCGTCTCCGGGTCCCGGTTAAACTGGTCAAGGACATCGATAAAATTCATGCCGCTGACCGGGTCACCTCCGATACCGACACAGGTCGTCTGCCCAAGGCCGATGTCAGTAAGCTGTTTTACCGCCTCATATGTGAGAGTGCCGCTTCGCGACACAACCCCAATTCGGCCTTTCTTGTGAATACCGCCCGGCATGATCCCGACCTTGCATTCACCCGGGTAATGACTCCCGGACAGTTCGGTCCGATCAACATGGTCTTGCCGTCCTGCAGACAGCGTTTCACATGGACCATGTCACGGACTGGAATTCCTTCGGTGATACAGACAACAAGACCGATACCAGCGGCGTCCGCCTCAAGAATCGAATCCGCAGCTGCCGAGGAGGGCACGAAAATCATGGAAACATCCGCGCCGGTTTCCTTGACCGCCTCTTCCACGGTATCAAAAACCGGTATGCCGTCTATTTCGTTTCCGCCTTTGCCGGGCGTCACTCCAGCCACTATTTTCGTCCCGTATTCCCTGCATTGCCCGGTATGGAACAGACCCGCTCTGCCGGTAATTCCCTGGACTATTATTTTTGAATCCCTGTTAACAAGTATGGACATTATTACATCAGCTCCGTATATGGGTTTTAAGTTTTTGACAGCAGGTTTTGCCTTCAGCCTTCAGCCTTCTACCTTTTTACCTGTCTTTCACCATTTCAACAATTTTCTCAACTCCGTCGCCAAGGCTTTCCATGTACTGAATATTCAACCCCGATTCAAGAAGGAGCTTCCTGCCCTCCTCGACCAGGGTTCCATCCATCCGGACAACCACGGGAAGCGAGCATCCGATCTCCGAGGCAGCCTCGATAATCCCCTGGGCAATAATGTCGCAACGCATGATGCCCCCGAAGATATTTACGAAAACCCCTTTTACGTCGGGATCCTGAAGAATAATTTTGAAAGCCTCCGCAACCCTTTCCTTGCTCGCGCCACCACCCACATCCAGGAAATTTGCCGGTTCACCTCCGTATTCCTTCAGCATGTCGAGTGTGGCCATAGCCAATCCGGCGCCGTTGACCATGCAGCCGATATTGCCCTGCAGCTTGATATAGGACAGGTCGAATTCACCGGCCGTAATCTCGAGGGGATCCACCTGTGTATAGTCGAGCATTTCAGGATAATCCTGATGGCGGGAAAGGGCATTGTCATCAAAATTGATCTTTGCGTCCATGGCCAGCAGCCAACCTGCCCGTGTTACAACCAGTGGATTTATTTCCACCAGCGAGCAGTCTTTTTCATGAAAACAGCGGAACAGGTTCAGCATCAGCCTGACGCAGTCTTCGCAGATACGCCCGGTCAGCCCAAGATCCAGCGCAAGTTTGCGAGCCTGGTACGAGCGGAGCCCGACAAAAGGATCGATGGTGAGCTTGAGGATTTTTTCCGGCGATTCCACCGCTAACTGCTCTATATCCATTCCCCCCTCAGCTGAGGCGATGATGCAGTAGCGGGAGCTGCTCCTGTCGAGGGTGATGGACAGATAAAATTCCTTTTCAATTTCTACAGCCTCTTCGACCAGCAACCGGCGTACAACAAGCCCGCCCTGACCGGTCTGGGGAGTAACCAGAAGTTTGCCGAACAGGTCCTTCCCCGCATCAAGCGCCTGTGCCGGATTTTCCACCAGCCTTACGCCTCCCGCCTTGCCGCGTCCTCCGGCGTAAATCTGGGCCTTGACAACACACCTGCCCCCCATTTCCCTGGCGGCGCGATCGACCTGATCAGAAGTGAGAGCCAATCTTCCGCGTGGAACGGGCACGCCGAAAGAGCTCAATATTTCCTTTGCCTGATATTCGTGAATATTCATTAAGTCTCCATTATAAAGAATCTCAAGTTGGCTCAGTATAGCAGATGGGCGGGATAATTCAAGAAAAGACAGCAGCAGCGAATTGACTCATATTAAATGTAACCGTAGCATGACATGAAACAGGAACGTTGCATCATATTAAAGGTAACCGAAAGGAGGCCTGGATATGGTGCTACGTTCAAAGCGTGATTACTTGGAAGCAATTAGCACTCGCTACCAGCGGGCTGGTAAAAGAGTCAAGACCCTTATTCTGGATGAATTCTGTGCAAACTGCGGCTATAACCGCAAGTACGCCATCAGGTTGCTCAAAAAGGCCCATAAGAAGCCGACTGGAAAAGCCGGCAATCGTCCCGGCCCCAAGACAATTTACCACGATACGAAGCTGCTTGAGGCTTTGAAACGCATCTGGTTTGCAACTGACCAAATGTGCTCCAAGAAGCTCAAGGCCGCGCTTGCCCTCTGGCTCCCCTTTTACGAGAAAGAATACGAGCCCTTGGGTAAGGTCCTGGAAAAGAAGTTACTGCAGATAAGCCCTGCAACTATCGATCGGTTACTCAAGCCTTACAGAGCTCTCTACAAAAAGGGCCGCTGTACCACCAGGCCGGGAACGCTTCTAAAAAATCAGATCCCTGTTAAGACCGATCACTGGGATGTCACACAGCCAGGCTACTTTGAGGCCGACACCGTGGCTCACTGCGGCAACTCCATGGCTGGGGACTTTGTCTACAGCCTCACCTTTACAGATATCCTGAGCGGCTGGACAGAAAACAGAGCCGTGTGGGGCAGAGGCTCTCAAGGGGTATTGAAAAGGATCCAGGATATCGAACAGGGCCTTGCCTTCCCTATTCTCGGTTTTGACTGCGATAACGGCTCCGAATTCCTCAACCATCACCTGGTGAGGTATTTCACCGACCGTCCCACTACACCGGTACTCTTCTCCAGATCACGTCCCTATCGCAAAAATGATAATGCTTTCGTCGAACAGAAAAACTGGACTCATGTCCGTCAATTATTGGGCTACGACAGGTTTGATAAACCGGAATTGGTCAGCCTTGTCAATGAGCTCTACAAGAACGAATGGAGCCAATTTACCAACTTCTTCTGTCCAACTCTCAAACTTAAACAAAAAACCAGAATCAACTCTCGATACGTTAAAACCTACGAACCGCCAAAAACCCCTTACCAGAGACTTCTCGGCTCTGAGCACATTACCCTCAATGCCAAAAACCATCTCCAGGAAGTTTACAATTCTCTTAATCCTTTTACACTGAAAAGAAAAATCGAAGAAAATCTCAAGACTATCTTCACTACCCTTCGGTCACCTCAATCTTGAGGCAACGTTGCTTTCTTTCGGTTACCTTTTATTATGAGTCAACGCGGCAGTTGCCTACTGTTGAAAGGGAATTTGCGGGTAATTTTATTGAAGACTATGTTCTTTTCATCTTCGCGTCCAGAACGATCGCCGAGGATGGATAGATTACAACCGGATTCAAGTCAATTTCATGAAAAAGTCCCGATGCCATCAATTCTGATATTATGATAACAATTTCGGAGAGAGCGGTAATGTCAAGGGGCGGTTTTCCCCTGAATCCCCTCAGAACCCTGGCGCCTTTTGTCTCATTTATCAGCCACTGCGCCTGATCTTCAGTAACCGGAGCAAGCGCGAAAGAGACATCATGGAAGAGCTCCACGAAAAAACCGCCCATTCCGAACATGACAATTGATCCGAATTCAGCGTCAACAGTCCCCCCTACGATCACCTCAAACCCCGGGGGCATCATCTCTTCGATGAGCACGCCTTCAGCATTTTCGAGCCGGGAAAGTTCATTTATGGTATCCCGCAGTTGATCACCTTTAGAAACACCAAGCCGAACACCACCGACCTCGCTTTTGGAACCTCCGCCGGTGGAAACCGTCTTGACGGCCAGTGGAGCCGACAAGCTGTCGATCTTTTCCGGCAAAGGCTCCCCTGCAGGCAGGTAAATCCCTTTTGGAACAGATATACCGAGATCGTGCAGAAAACCCTTCACCTCGTGCTCGAACAGGTTCTGGCGGTCACCGATCGACAAAATTAATTCACGGATTTTATCTCTTATCTCCATAGGTTTTCATCCGCCATCCGCCAGTAGCATGGCCAAGCCGCGAACAGCCCTTTCCGGCGAAGGGTAAACAGGTATTTTCGACTTTTCCAGACGCCTTGTGAGCCGGGCGGCGATGCCTCCCTGGGCAATATTAACCGTTACAGGTTTGCCGGTTTCAGCCTTGAAATCATGAAGTATTTCCGCCACATCCATGGTAACCCCCGCGACCCCGGTCAGAGCGATTACCAGGAAACCATCAAAGGCATCACGAACCGCGTTGAGGGCGACACGATAATCGTTGGCCTTGACTTGTCCGGTCAGATCAATGGGATTTCTGGAAATATAGAAGGATGGAAATGAAGATTTGAGAACGGCAGCGACTTCTTCGGGCAACGGAACCACATCCAGACCCTGTCTCATGCATTCGTCAGTGGCAAGAACTCCGGAGCCTCCGCCATTGGTTATGACACAAACTCGTTTCCCCTGTCCCTGACGCTGAAAGGAAAGGGCCTTGGCTGCATCTAGCAGATCATCATAGTCCCTGATTTCCTTTATCCCGAACTGTTTCAGGACCGAACGGAATACCTCGTATTTCCCAGCCAGCCGTCCCGTGTGTGAAAATGCGGCAGCCTGCCCGCTCGATCCTTTACCTGCCTTGAGAACCAACAGCGGCTTTTTGTCCGAGAGCCGACGGGCCGCCGAAATAAACCTTCGGCCATCTCCCACTGCTTCCAGGTATGACACAACTACCCTGGTCTCATTGTCTCCGGCCAGGTACTCATATACATCTGGAGCATCGATATCGATTGCGTTCCCGTTGTTGAATACCTTGGAAACGCCTGTTCCGGCAGTTCGCAGCGCATCAAGGAGGCAGACCATGATTGCCCCGCTTTGAGAAACAACCGCAACATTCCCCCTGCCGGGCCTTTTGAGAACGTTTCTCGGTAGAAACAGGGTATCGAGCCCTGAGAAGGGATTGTAAATCCCGAGGCAATTCGGTCCAACCAGACGCACCCCGGCCTCCCTGCCGATCCTCACCAGTTCATCCTGCAGATCAGCCGCCCCGGTCTCCGCAAATCCGGCGCTTACAATCAAAACGAATTTCGCTTTTCCCTCATGCCGCCGGAGAATTTCCGGAACTTCCGCCGCCGGGCGCATGATAATCGACAGGTCGACCTTTTCAGGGATATCACTGATCGAAGGATATGTTTTCAAGCCCATGATTTCCCGGCTGTTGGGATTGACAGGAAATACTCCACCCTTCAGTCCTTGAAGATTCCTCAGAACAATGCCGCCCAGCTTTTCTTCAGACGACGAGGCTCCCACCAGGGCCACGCTTTTCGGATAGAAAAGAGTTTCAAGAAAATGCATGTGGATACCTGTTATCTTCAATCAAAAAAATGTTGATCTCACAAAGTCACGAAGGCACGAAGAAAGGACTGGTAGTTTTTATAACTAATGTTCTTTCCTTGGTGTCTTTGTGCCTTTGTGTGACCAAATGCGCTTTTTGCTTTTAAATACTCTCTATGAAAAGAAGCGCGGGGTCTTCCAGATAGCCGGCAACCCTGCTGAGAAACCGCGTCGCATCCCCTCCGTCGGTTACCCTGTGGTCGAAGGTTAGTGAAAGAGGAAGAATTTTCCGCACGGCAATCTCCCCGTCGACCACCCAAGGCCGGTCAGCGATTCTTCCGCAGCCCAGAATAGCGACATCGGGATAATTGATGATGGGGGTGGAAAAGCCGCCACCGAACTGACCATAGTTGGTAATGGTGAAGGTGCTTCCACGCAGTTCCTGCAATTTAACAGTCCTCTGCCGGGCGCTTTCGGCAAGTTCCTGAAGCTCGGCCGCCAGGTCAATAATGCTCTTTTTCTCCACATTGCGAATGACCGGCACGATCAGCCCATCGGGTGTATCCACTGCAAAGCCTATATTGTAATATTTTTTCTGGACGATCGTCTCCCCTTCTTCGTCCACGGACGCATTCAGCATCGGGTGTTCAACCAGAGCGTGCTGAACAGCCTTGACGATAAAGGGGAAATAGGTGAGATGAACTCCACGCCTTGTGCCTTCCTCTTCCTCCCTTTTGCGCACTGTCCACAATTCGGTCACATCGACCTCTTCCATGCCGGTGACACATACCGTCATTTTGTGCGACTTGAGGAGATTTCTTGCAATGGTCCGCCGTACTCCCCGGATGGGAATCCGTTCAACCGGGCCGTATTCATCCGAATTTTCCGAAGGTTTTACAGCTTTCTTTTCCAGGCTCTTCAAAAAATCTTCTTTTGTTATGCTGCCACGAGGGCCGGAACCTTTTATGCCTTCGAGACTCGCGCCCTTTTCCCGCGCAAGCGCCCTTACCGCGGGAGTCGCCAGGATTGGCTCCCGCTCTTCTTCCTCTTCTTCTTCAATCTCTTCCGGAAGCTCGCCGACCACCGAAACGGAACGGCGTCGCTGCCTGTCTGCCTCCCGTGGCTCCTTTTCTTCCGCCTTTTCCTCTGATTCCCCTTCAACGGCAATGCTAAGCAGGATCTCGCCCACGGCCACGAACTCGCCTTCCGCTTTCAGGATTTCTTTCACAAACCCCTTTCTCGGAGAAGGGATTTCAACAATCGCCTTGTCGGTCTCCACCTCCACCACCGACTGGTGCTCTGCAACGGCATCGCCTTCCGCAACGAGCCATTTCCTGATTTCCGCCTCGGCAATCCCTTCGCCCAGGTCCGGAAGCTTGAATTCATAGGGCATTTTTCAGTACCTCAGTATTTCATCTATGGCGGTCTTGATTCTTTCGATTCCGGGAAGATAATGATCGACCAGCTTGGCAAGGGGTACATGAATGTCATGGCCTGTAACCCTCATTACCGGCCCACGCAGATGAAGTATTCCTTCATCGGCTATAGTTGCCGCAAGTTCAGCGCCGAAGCCGCACGTTTTCGGGGCTTCATGAACTATTACCACACGGCCGGTTTTCCTGACGGAAGCAAGGATAGTCTCCTCATCGAAGGGAGAAAGGGTCATCAGATCTATGACATCTGCATTATAAGGCTCAACCGCTTTCAGTACGCGTTCAAGCATGCTGCCCCAGGCTATGACGGTTACATCCCTACCCTCTTTCACCAGCCGAGCTTTTCCCAGAGGTATGGTATATTCCTCCTCGGGCACCTCTTCGCGGAACATGCGGTACAGCCTTGTCGGCTCGAGGAATATGACGGGGTCAGGGTCTCTGATCGAGGAAATAAGCAGTCCCTTGGCATTGTATGGTCCGGAAGGAACCACCACCTTGATCCCGGGCATATGGCAGAAAAAAGACTCCGCGCTTTCCTCGTGCAGTTCCGGTGCCTTGATTCCTGAACCGTATGGTGTCCTTATCACCAGTGGGCAGGTAAACCTTCCGCGGGAGCGGTTTCGCATGCGTGCCGCATGGGAGTAGATCTGGTCAAGTGCCGGGTAAATAAAACCCATGAATTGTATTTCAACCAGAGGTCGGAGCCCGTAAAGGGCCATTCCGACAGCAGCCCCTACTATCCCCGACTCCGCAAGCGGAGTATCCACGACCCTTTCGGGTCCGAAGGCTTCAAAAAGGCCTTCGGTAACGCGGAACACTCCACCGTCCTTTCCAACATCCTCTCCGAGAACGAGCACCCGGTCGTCTTTTTTCATCTCGTCCCTGAGGGCCTGGTTAATGGCCTGGACCATGTTAATCTTCGGCATCGCTGACTTCCTTCATTTCCATTTCCAGCCTTTTTGACATGTTGCCGCAGGTATTGACGAACATTTCCTCCGTGAGCGGAGGTTTTTCTTTCTCGAATTTGCGCACTGCAGTGTCTATGGTCTCTGTGCAGCGCTTTTTCACATCGTCCGGATATCCTTCAGTTATCAGGCCGCGTTTTTCCATGTATTTCACCAGCCGGCTGATCGGATCCTTTTGCCTCCAGGATTCCACTTCTTCCCGATTCCTGTATCGTCCCGCATCATCCGCCGTTGTGTGATCCGACATGCGGTATGTATGGCACTCGATAAAGGTCGGTCCTCCACCGTTCCTGGCTTTTTCGACTGCAGCGCGGGTGGCCACGTATACTGCGATGACGTCGTTTCCATCCACCTGTATGCCTTCAAAACCGTAAGCAATCGCTTTCTGGGCAATTGTAGCGGAAGCTGTCTGCTTTACCCTCGAAAGGGATATTGCCCACTGGTTGTTCTGGCAGATAAAAACCACCGGAAGTCCGAATACACCGGCGATATTGAATCCCTCGTGGAAATCTCCTTTCGACGTTCCGCCGTCACCGAAATAGGCGACCACGGCTGTTCTGTCGCCAAGGTAGCGCGAGGCAAATGCCGCTCCGGCAGCATGCGGGATATGGGTTCCGACCGATACGCTGACGGGCAGAATGTTCAGTCCTTCCGGCGCAATCTGGCCCCGCTCGTCACCGGCCCAATATTGAAACAGCTGATGGATGGGATATCCCATGGTGAGATACATGCCGGTTTCCCGAAAGGAGGGAAAGACCCAGTCGGTTTTTTCAAGTGCAAAGGCGCTTCCCACCTGCGCGGCCTCCTGGCCCAGTATGGATGGATAGGTACCGATGCGGCCTTCGCGTTGCAGGTTCAGCGCCCGCTCATCGAAAGTCCGTGAAAGAACCAGCAGTTCGTGGAGGCGCATGATATCCCCGTCGTCCAGTGGCGGCATCAGGTTTTCGTCAACTTGACCCTGCTCATCCAAGATTTCCAGACGCTTCACATTAAATGTCGCAATAGTATTTTCTGGCATGGGAATAGAATAGCATGGAAAAAATGCGCGTCAATCGTCGCAGCGAAAACTATATATCAAATGATATATTTTTAATCGGAAATTCAGTCTGCTGCCCGTTCTTCCTTGTATACGTTCAATTTCACGGTCTCATTAGTACAAATTGGTTCCCGGAAAATATATTTTCTTGCCTTGAGCGACCCTGCCGGTATAATTTTGGAAAATTTTCCACGGGAGGCCTCATGGAACACCCTACCCTCTCTTCACTGCGCAATATCGGTATAATATCACACATTGACGCCGGCAAGACGACCGTATCGGAGCGTATTCTCTATTACACCGGCGAAACTCATAAGATGGGAGAGGTCCATAACGGCCAGGCAGTAATGGACTGGATGCCCCAGGAGCAGGAAAGGGGCATCACCATAACCGCAACCTGCACCACCTGTCACTGGGGTGAATACCGGATCAATCTCATCGACACCCCCGGTCATATCGATTTCACCATCGAGGTCGAGCGGAGCATGCGCGTCCTGGACGGTGCTGTCGTCATATTCAGCGCCGTGGAGGGGGTGGAACCGCAGACTGAATCCGTTTGGCGCCAGGCGGACCGATATCGCGTTCCGCGCATCTGCTTTATCAACAAAATGGACCGGATCGGCGCCGAATTACAGGCTGTCCTTGAACAGATGGAGAAAAGACTCAATGCCAGGCCGGTGCTCCTGCAGCTCCCGGTCGGCAGCGAGGGCGGCTTTTCCGGAGTCATAGACCTTGCCGATGAACAATTGCTTGTTTTTTCCGAGACCGATCAGGGCAAGACGGTGGAACGGCATCCAGTTCCCGCCGGAATGACGGGAGAAACAAGGAAAGCCCGGGAAAGGCTGATCGAGGCTGCCGCTGATTTTGATGATTCAATCCTCTCGGATTTTCTTGAGGGGAAACCGGTTGACTCTGTCATTATCAGGGGTGCGTTGCGCAATGGTTCCATGGCATGCCGGATTTTTCCCGTACTGATCGGCTCGGCGCTTCGGAACAAGGGAATTCAACCGCTGCTGGATGCTGTCGGCGACTTTCTTCCGTCTCCGACTGAGATTCCGCCTGTAGAAGCAGTTAATCCCTTAACGGGTGACAGCGAAATGGTCAGGTGCGAACCGAAGTCACCGCTGTGCGCGCTTGCATTCAAGGTCGTCTCCGAGGAAGGGCGCAAGCTGACATATCTGCGTATTTATTCCGGGACCATGCGGACCGGAGCATCAGTAGCGAACAGTACGCGCGGCTCCGTCGAGAAAGTCGCCCGCCTGTTTCGCATGCATGCCCACAAGCGGGAACGGATAGAAGATGCCGCTGCGGGCGAAATAGTCGCAGCAACGGGGCTTAAGGACGTTTTGACCGGAGACACGATTTGCAGTCCCGATCATACCCTGCTCCTGAAAGGACTCCGCCATTCCGGAACCGGTTGTCTCCCAGGCGGTCGAGCCGAAGGGCGTCGAGGACCGGGAGAAATTTCCGCAGGCGCTGGAAAAACTTCAGTGGGAAGACCCTACCTTCAGGGTCAAAGAGGATGAGGAAACAGGACAGACCATTCTGACCGGAATGGGCGAGCTTCACCTGGAAATCATTGCCGACCGTCTCGCCAGGGACTTCGGGGTGGAGGTGAAGACCGGACGCCCCCAGGTGGTTTACCGTGAAACCGTAGCACGGACCGTGGAACGCAGGGAAATCTTCCGCAGGGAACTGGATGGCAAGATCCAGGGGGGTGAAGTGCTGTTGAGGATTGTCCCGCTCCGCCGCGGGGAAGGATTGCGCATAATCATCCCTTCTCCCGAAGACTCGGAACTTCCCGGTGAACTTCTTTCAATGCTGGAAAACAGCCTGATCCAGTCCAGTACGGCCGGCGGCCTGACCGGCTACCCTCTGACCGATTTACAGATAAGTGTCGTTGAAGCGCCCTACGAACAGGGGATAACCACCGAAACCGGCCTCCGTGCCGCCACGCAGCGCTGTCTCGCGCTGGCGGTCCGGGAGGCATTGGCAACTCTCCTTGAACCGATTATGGCACTGGAACTTACAACACCGGCGGATTACACGGGAAAGGTCCTCGGATCACTGCAGCAGAAACGGGGTCGAGTGGAAGGTATCTCAGTGCGTGGAGACACGGAAGTAATCCAGGCCAGCGTGCCCCTTGCTGAAATGTTCGGCTTCATGACCGAGTTGCGCAGCGCAACGAAAGGGCGCGGTACGTTCACCATGGAGTTTTCCCACTTCGACCTGGCGCCCGCAGATACCCTGAAGAAACTGGGATACTTGTAAAAGCAGGGGTTAGGGACTGGGGACTGGCGGCTTATCACTTGTCACAAAGGCATAAAAGAGACAACCATTGGCAGTCTTAGACAATTGGTTAATAGCCTTCCCCAGCCACTACCCCCTGGTCCCCCGTCCCAGCCTTTACCTTCCCAGAACATTTTCCAGCACATTTCTCAATTCCTGGACTTTGTATGGTTTCGCGATTATTCCGCTGAAACCGAATGATTTGTAATCAGACATAATAGGGTCATTCGAGTAGCCGCTGGAAACAACCGCATTTACTTCAGGGTCCATTTCCCTGAGAATTTTGACCGCCTCACAGCCACCCATCCCTTCGGGTATGGTCAAGTCAATTATGACAACCGAAAATGCCTCTCCGGAATCAAGTGCTTTTTTGTACTTCTCCACAGCCTCGGCTCCATCCGCAGCAGTTTCTACATCATAACCCATGAACTTCAGGATTTCTCCCGCAACGGCCCGGATGTTTTCTTCGTCGTCCATCAGCAGGATTTTTTTTCTGGCAGCGGGATCAGGACTGTTTTCAACTGTATGGCAGGCACCACCCGAATCGGCCGCGGGAAGGAAGATACTGAAAACCGCTCCGCCTTCCGGGGCGGAATCAACCGTAATATGGCCGTCGTGGTTTCTGATGATCGAATAAGCCGTGGTAAGGCCTAGCCCTTTTCCGCCCTCCTTGGTGGTGAAATAGGGGTCAAATATCCTGGAAAGATTCTCCCGGGGCACTCCCGTACCGTGATCACGGATTGAAATGCGCACATGGGGCCTGTCCTTGAGGGATAGCGGACCTTCAGCCCCCTGTCGCAGATTCCTGCACTCGACTTCGACAACTCCGCCGTTGTCCATCGCCTGGTCGGCATTGAGTATCAGGTTGTCAAGCGCATCTTTTATCTGCCCTTCATCGGCGGTCACCTGCCAAAGATCGTCAGGTATGTCGTAACGGCACAGGGTTCCTGATGCAGCGAGTGTGGAATCCACGGAATCTTTTATTACATTTGTAATGTTAATCATCTTTTTGACCGGAGCGCCGCCGCGTGAGAATGTCAACAATTGCCGGGTCAAATCTCGCGCGCGAAGACAGGCCTTTTCGGCCTCGATCATCCTGCGGAATACCTTGTGATCTTCGGAAACATACATCTTGGACAGGGAAATATTTCCCAGAATTGCAGTCAGGAGGTTATTGAAGTCGTGTGCTATCCCACCCGCCAGGTCACCAATGGATTCCAGCTTCCGGGCATTGAGCAGTGCCTCCTCCATCTTGCGTTTTCCGCTGATATCGCGAAAAACTAGCACTAGCCCCTCGCGGGCTCCATCATGTGCGGAAATTGGCGTTGCCCTTGCTTCGACAGGGACCGGGTCACTCTTTCGGGTAAGTAGAGACACCTGGCCGGGCAGGAAGGTATCACAATTGTTTGCCATGACATCGGCTATGACGTCCTCGATGAGCAATCCCTCTTCATGGCCGGTTATTTGCAGCACTTCAGCCAGCGGCAAACCGAGGGCTTCTTCGCGGTCCCGGCCGGTCAACAGCTCGGCGGCAGGGTTTATGAACGTCACCATTCCGGCGGTATCTGTAGTAATGACGGCATCGCCGATACTGCTGAGAGTCGTGGCAAGCCATTGTTCGTTCATTTTGAGCTTTTTTTCCATCCGGTGCCTGTAAAGGGCCATTTCTATGGTCGACTTGAGTGTATGGTCCTGAAAAGGCTTGATGATGTAACCGAACGGTTCTGTCAGTTTTGCTCTGCTCAATGTTTCAGGGTCGGTGTATCCGGTCAGGTAAATAACGGGTATATCCATCATCGCCCTGATCTTTTCGACCGCAGCTACTCCATCCATTTTTCCATTGAGACCGATATCCATCAGCACGAGATCCGGGTGAGTTTCCCGTGCAGTCACGACTGCCTCCTCCCCGGACGGCACCGTATCGATTACGCTATAGCCCATGGCCTCTAATCGCTTCTTGACCAATTTGGCAATCACATGTTCATCGTCAACAACGAGCAACCTGCTCTTTGTGGCAGCCTGTGATACGAAATCCATTGTTAATCCCCTCCCAAACTTATCGGCAGAAAATTCTGCATAGCGAATATCATTATACCGGCTTTCTTTTTTAATGAAAGTCAGCCAGAACAGGTTTATTGTTTACAATTAGACCATGTTTACAATAAAACCCTTTCACTCATATGCGGCCAATCAACGGAATAAAAAATCTGTACATAAAAAAACTGCCGTCAACATGATTTCATCAAATCAGACCCGTCCCACACCATACAATGAACTGTTTTGCAATGTAATCCGGAAGACTGCCGGATTATCGAGATGCCAGGCAGATCGCAAATTTTGCAGTCTTTCATTCACGGGCTCGACGTGCGTAATTCACAAAACAAAACCCCAAAAAATTTGCCCATTTTCAAGCAAAATGAATCTAATTAACAGTTTAATTACTTTAATTATTCATTATTTGCATGGCCGGAAAGCTACGGATACTCGAGTAATCAAAAGAGGACCGGATCAAGCGGAAGCAGGCGGGATTCACTGTGACCGATACCAGTCTTCCCGGGTTAAAGGAAGCCCGCTTTTTCCCTTCTCAGGCTTGACGAGCAAACTGTGGTAGATATTATTCCTTCCCATGTCAAATCCATACGCCGCACCCGACATATAAAGACGCCAGACCCTGTACGTAAATTCACCCGTCAAACGTATGGCTTCATCACGATGTGCTTCCAAACGGCGAACCCATTGTCTGAGGGTAAGCGCATAATGCTCGCGAAGACTTTCCACATCGCGGACTTCGAAGCCGATATTCTCGGCAATTCGCAATGTGGTGCTGACCGGAACCAGTTCACCGTCCGGGAAAACATAGCGGTCGATAAACGAAGCACCCCTGTCGGCCAGATCCGTGCGGCAGGCGATTCCATGATTGAGAAACGTACCTCCGGGACGTAAAAGGAGCCATGCCTGCCTGAAATATACCGGAAGCATGGATTCCCCCACGTGTTCGAACATCCCGACACTTGCCAGCTTATCGAAACCCTGGGGTTCATCCATTTCCCGGTAATCCAGGACTTTTACGCTGCACCGGTCGGATAATCCCGCCTGCAGGATGCGTTCGTTCGCCAGCGCCGCCTGGGGGCGGCTCAGAGTTATTCCGGTTGCCTTAACGCCATACATCCCGGCGGCATGAATTATCAGCCCGCCCCAGCCGCAACCGATATCCAGGAAACGTTCGCCTCTCTGCAGCCGGAGCTTGCGACAGATATAGTCCAGCTTCCCTAGCTGGGCTGTATCCAGATCCTGCTCAGGATTCGAAAAATAAGCACATGAATAAATCATCCTCCTGTCCAGCCACAGGGAATAAAAATCGTTGGAAATGTCGTAATGGAAGGTCACGGCCTGACGGTCCCGTCTTCTGGAATGCAGCCTGCCTCTCATTGGCAACTTGCGGCGGCGGAACTTCCAGGCCGGGAACGGCAGAGACAGAAAAAAACGGACATAACGCATCTTTTCCGCCAGGCCCGGATGAAGATCGAAAAGATAGTCGGCAAGTCTGAAAACGTGCTCCATTCCGCCTTCAATTTCAATATCACCATATACGAATGCCTCCCCCAGGGAAAGCTCACTGGGGCGGAGAAACATCCGCCGCAAGGCCGCGGGATTGTTTATAACAAACGTGTAACGGGTCGGCTGCCCCTCCTCCGCATTTAGTTGGGAACAATCCCACAAACGAACGGCAAAATCCCTTGGATGCAAATCCTGAAGCAATATCCGTATAAACTGCAGGCACGAAGACCTCATTCCATCTCACTCCTTATCCATCACTCTCATCCTGAGAGAAACATTTACTCTGTTTAAATTCTAGCTCCCACACAAGCCCCTGCAAGTTCCTGCGAAAGCAATAAACCTTGATTCGGCAGTTGCAGGCATCCTCCGTTCGCTCCGGAGGCCTGCGTATGCTGCTCTAAGCTCATTTCGCTACAGCCGATAAACTCACCCTGCGGGTTCAGACAATATCGGCTGTCCACACTCCATTTCGCCAAGAGCAGTAACGAAACAGGCCTGAGTTGCCTACTGCGGACACCTTCAACTGCCGTTTTTTTGAGATAAACGTATTTTCAACGTTAACTGCCTGATTTGCTGCTACAATCAAATTAACGGAGAAATCTTCACAACCTGCACATACTTTCCAGACCCACGCCACCAGGACATGTAAAAGAAAGCGGAAAGGAGGCAGACAGATATGATCTGGGAATACAAGATCGTTTATTTCGGGCTCGATACCGTCCCTCCGAAAACCATGGAGGAAAACGAATACGAGGAACGGATTTTCGACGGAGAGCAGATGTTGAACGAGATGGGAAAGGAGGGCTGGGAACTGGTCACGTTCATCACCCACATTACCTCCACGAACATCAACAAGTATCATGCGGTTATGAAGAGACCGAAACTCTCCTGATTGTTTCAGTGAGGAGAGACAGGCCCCTTGGGCTTGACTCTCTTCAGCAGCATGACCGCCCCGACGCAGAGCAGGCTCATTGCCGCCAGCATGCGGAAATTGTCAATGAAAGCCCATAACGTCGACTGCCTTATCAGTTCGTTGTAGATGGTCCCGTCAGCCTTGCGCAGCGCTTCCGCAGGCGGGAAATACCTCCCGAATGCCTGCTGCAGGCCGTGCGAATGAATCCGGAATGCCGGATTGCCGGGATTCAGATGGTAAACCAGGTCCGCCTGATGGACCTGCGCCCGCCGTTCCAGGATGGTGGTTACTGCAGCGATGCCTGCGCTCCCTCCGATATTACGCATCAGGTTGAAGATGCCGCTGGCGTTCCCCATCTGTTCGCGGGGCAGCATTCCCATGGCAACGGCCGACAAGGGAACGAAAATCATGCTCAGACCGACCCCCATCAGCACGTTCGGCCAGATGATATTCCACATGGAGATCTGCAGGGTTATCTCTCCGAACTGCCAGAGGGAGATGGCGACCAGAATAAAGCCGGTCCCGATCACCTTGCGGAAATCCACCACCCCGGTAAGATAACCGACCACCGGCATGGTCACCAGGGCTCCCAGCCCCCGCGGGCTGAGGGTCAGACCGCTCAGCATGGCCGTATATCCCATGAGTGTCTGCAGGTAGATCGGGATCAGGGTGATAGCACTGTAAAGACTCACCCCCAGGAGGGTTATCAGCAGGGTTCCCACCGCGAAATTCCGGTCCTTCAGGACCCTGAGGTTGACCACCGGTTCCCTGGACTTCAATTCCCAGGTAATGAAGAGAACAAAGGACACGGCGCAGATCACGACGAACCAGCGCACCCAGGAAGCCGAGAACCAGTCGTCCTGTTGTCCTTTGTCCAGGACGATCTGCAGAGTGGCCAGGGAAACTGCCATCAGCCCGAAACCGATATTGTCAATCTTCCCCGGCTTGGCGTTTTTTATATATGGAGGATCCTCCACGAAGGCCCGGGTCATGAAGACAGCCAAAATGCCGATCGGGATGTTCATATAGAAAGCCCAGCGCCAGGTGTAATTATCGGTAAGCCAGCCGCCCAGTGTCGGCCCGATGATCGGGGCCACCACCACACCGATGCCGAAGGCCGCCATGGCCATGCCCCTTTTTTCCGGAGGGAAACTCTCCAATAGAACAGCCTGCGAAATCGGCTGGAGTGCACCGCCCCCGGCGCCCTGGATCACCCGGGCGACGATCAGCATGCCGAGACTCTCTGCCATGCCGCAGACGAACGAGGAAACAGTGAAGATGACAATGCAGAAAACGAGAAACCGTGATCGGCCGAAATACCTGGCGAACCAGCCGGTGGCGGGAAGGATGATCGCATTGGCGACCAGGTAGCTGGTCAGGGTCCAGGTGGCTTCGTCGGTGGTGGCGGAAAGGCTGCCGGCTATATGGGGAAGAGCAACGGAGACAATAGTGGTATCGAGAATCTCCATGAAAGTGGGAAGCATTACCGCAGCCGCGACAATCCACGGGTTCACGGCCGGGCGCCAGTCAATCCCGGTTTTTTCAATATTTCCATTTACAGCAGCGGCGGCCATTACTTCACCCTGACCGCGGGTACAACAGACATGCCGGGGCGGAGAAGGTGCTCCCGGTCCTGGCTTTTGTCGAAAACAATCTTCACCGGAATCCGCTGCACGACCTTCACATAGTTCCCGGTGGCATTTTCAGGCGGAAAGAGGCTGAACCGCGCGCCGCTTGCCCCGGCGATGCTGTCCACGTGCCCCTCATACGTTCTGCCGTAGGTATCGACACTTATCTCCACTTTTTGCCCCGGTTTCATCCTGCCCAGCTGGGTTTCCTTGAAATTTGCCGTTACCCAGATGTCGTCGAGCGGAACTATTGAGAGCAGCACCTGCCCCGGTTGGACATTCTGGCCAACTTCGACGGTCCTCTTGCCTACCACTCCGGCAACAGGTGCAATGACCCTTGTATAAAGCAGATTCAGCTCCGCCTGATCCAGGGCCGCCTTGTATCTTTTTACGGCGGCATGGGCGCTGTCGGCACGCGAGCGGGTCACGGAAACCTGCTGCGGGCCGGTCCGTGCCGATTCCAGCTCGGCTTCAGCCTGCAGCAACCGGCCGCGCGCCTGTTCCACCTGCTCCATGGTAGCCGTTACCACAGCTCTGGCAGCATCCACGGTTGCTGCAGCCGCCGCGGCCGCCGCAACCGCCTGGTCAAACTGCTGACGGGATATGATATCCCGCTCGACCAGCGGCCGGTACCTTGCCAGATCGGCCTGTGCCTTGACATTGTTCGCATCATTTTCGCGCATTCTGGCCCTGGCGGCCTCCAGCTGTTTTTCGGCAGCAGAGACGCCGGCCCTGGCATTGGCAACATTTGCCGAAGCCGATGCAATACCGCTCCGCGTGTTTACCGAAGTAATCGGCACGCTGGTGCGTGCAGCTTTTGCGGATGCGAGCGCATCGGCGTACTCCGCCCTGGCACGCTCGACCGCCACCCGGTAGTCGGTGGGATCGATTTCCAGCAGCAAGGCCCCCGCTTTCACATACTGGTAGTCCCTGAAATTGAGACTGACAACATGGCCCCCGACCCTGGCGCTAATGGGGTTGATATGACCGTCGATCTGGGCGTCATCCGTGCTTTCCCAGAAGGTGGAACGCCACCAGTAAAATATTCCGCCCAGTGCGAGCAGGACGATAAGAACGACAAGAATGATCTTTTTATTTTTCAGGATATTCTTCCGTGAGAACATTCGTCCGGACTTTGTATGTTCTTCTTCGCCCTGCCCCTTAAATTCGGGGTCGTCCCGCCCGGGAGTGACTTTTTCTCTTTCATCCGACATATCTACATTCCTCCGAGGTAATCTTTCACCCCTTTTTCGGCAATACCGAGGGCGCGCGCCAGTTCGAGCTTGGCCAGATTGTGGGCATAAAGACTGGAAATATAAGCCTCATGGGCTGAAGCTACGGCGCCTTGCGCCTGTACCACTTCAAGGTTGTCGCTGACCCCGGACGTAAATCGCTCCCTTGCCTGGCTCAGAGTCAATTCCGCCAGCTCGACCCTCGTCCCCGCGACCTCGACCTGTTCGGATGCCGCCTTAAGGTCCAGCAGTGCGGCGCGCACATCAAAACCGATCTGCGCCCGGAGATCGTCGCGTGCATCCCTGCTTCGTCGCAATGCGGCTTCGGCCTGCAGCACCTCTCCCCGGACGCTGCCTCCCTGGAACAGCGGAATGGTGAGAACACCGGATACCGTATAGGTACCTTTGAGTTTTCCCGGGTCGGTGCCGAGTTCGCCGTAATTCGCCTCCAGGGCCAGCGACGGAAGATATCTGGCGGTTGCGGCGTCCAGAGTCAGTTCCGCGGCACGCTCCAGTGCCATGAGACTCTTGTAGTCCCGGCGGAAGCTGTAAGCACGCTCCAGGGCCTGTTCCAGGTTTACCGACGCCAGCGGGGCGTAAGGCGCCTTGTCGGTCAACTGCAGGTCCTGCTCCGTCGGCAGACCGATTATCCTGGCAATCGTCAGCTTCTGTATCTCGAACTCGTTTTCCGCAGCAATCAGCTGCTGCCGCCTTGATTGAAGCTCGACTTTCGCGCGAAGTTCATCAATGCCCGGGATTATTCCCGCCTTGTGCATCTCCACTGTGTTGTCGAACAGCGTTTGCGCAGTCTTCAACTGGGCGCGGGCAGTCGTCACCCTGGCCTCTCCGGCCAGAGCCTGCAGATATGCGTTTCCGACTGCCGCGACTACCAGCTCCCTGGCATCCCCGTACGAATACTCTGCGGCCTTCAGAGTCTGTCCGGCGGCCCTGGTGCGATCGATGGCCGGGAGGTCGAAAACCGGCTGGGTGAGGAAAACGCGGGCATCATAGTAATCGTAGGGACCTACCACGGACGGCACCCCGGGCAGGGTCAAACCTCGCGCGGCGAGATTGTCCTTCTCAATGCTGGCGCCGGTTTTCGTGGTCAGGTTCGGCAACAGGCCGCTCAGTTCTTTCCAGCGCCTTCCCCGTTCGAAACGGACATCATGTTCGCGCTCAAGTAGACCCAGGTTTTGCCTGAGCCCCCGGTCAAGCGCCTCTTTCAGCGATAGACTCAGAACGGTTCCTGTCGGTTTTCCAGCGGGCACGCTTCCCAGGAAAGGACTCTCCCGAAGAAACCGGCCGGGTATCGTCATCGAGGGCGTAGATGCGCTGAATGCGTCAGTCTGCGCCAGGGCGACACCGTTTCCGCACAGGTACAGCAAAACGACAAAAAAGAAAAATCGCAATTTCAAAATCAGATTTATCATTTCATAATCCCTGTTTCCTGACGGCGCAATTCATGTCCGGCAGTAAAATTCTGCACGCTGCGAGAATACTTTAAAATTACCATATTGTCGGCATTTGTCAGCTGACAGCCGGTCGTCCGCGGCAAATCCTTCAACCTTCGGCTACTTTCGGCAAAACTCATGAAAACCCCACATCTCCCATTGACTCGACACAGACCGTTGATTATAGTGATATAACGATTTTCACTCCCTCGGTCAAGCAGAACGGCGGTCAACAATGGACTTCGAATTTGTCGGAAATACCATGAAATCGGTACTGCTTGAAATCCAGAGCTTCTTTCTGCTCGCCTGGCGTGCCGTACTGAAAATATTCAGCTCTCCCTTCTATTATCGCGAATTCGCAATCCAGATGGACAAGATCGGGGTTGGATCGCTTTTCATCATTGTCCTCACCGGCACATTTACGGGAATGGTCATGGCCCTTCAGGCCCTGGTCCAGTTGAAGCCCTTCGCCGCCACCAGTTACGTGGGCGGGATGGTTGCGGTTACCATGGTCAAGGAACTCGGACCGGTGCTCAGTTCGCTGATGATCGCCGGCAGGGTCGGATCGGCAATCACCGCCGAACTGGGAGCCATGGTAGTCACCGAGCAAATCGACGCCATGACCGTAGAGGGAACCGACATCATCAAGAGGCTGGTAACCCCGCGGCTCAAGGCGACCCTGATTTCCCTGCCGCTGTTGACGGTAATCGCCGACACGGTTTCTCTCTTGGGGGGATACATTATCGCCCGGGGATACGGCATCAAACCCATCATGTACCTCAACTCCATCCCACAGTTCATGTATTTCATCGATTATTTCGAGGGACTGGTGAAACCTTTAATTTTCGGTTTCGTCATTTCCATGATGGGATGCTATGTCGGCCTCAATACCACCGGTGGCGCCTCGGGCGTCGGCGAATCGGCAAAGCGCACCGTGGTGCTCTCTTCCGTTCTGGTTCTGGTAATGGATTTTTTTCTGACTAAAATATTCGTGGCTTTCAGGTAACAGCGATGAACGTATTTGAGGAAAATACAATCGGAATGGAAAACCTCTGTTATTCAGTGGATAACAGGAAAATCCTGGAGAACGTCGATTTCATTCTGGAAAAGGGAGTCAACAGGACCATCCTCGGGGCGAGCGGCTGCGGCAAGACGACCATCCTCAAGCTCCTTCTGGGGCTGCTCAAACCCGATTCGGGGAGAATATTCATCAACGGCGAAGCACTGGAGGAAATGCCGGAAAAGAAACTGATAAAAGTCCGCAAGAATATTGCCATCGTATTCCAGGGAGGAGCACTTTTCGATTCCATGACCGTGGGTGAAAACGTGGGCTACCGCCTTTTGCAGGATGGTGATCTTTCCACAAGTGAAATCGAGAGGATCGTCCTGGAAAAACTCGGCTTTGTCGGCCTGGAAAATACCATCGATCTCTACCCGCCGCAGCTCTCGGGAGGGATGAAAAAACGGGTGGCCATATCCCGCGCCCTCGCATCCAACGCGGATTACATCTTTTTCGACGAGCCGACCACCGGGCTGGATCCCGTCGGTGTTTATAACATCCGCAACCTGATGAAAAGACTGCAGCAGGAAGGAAAAACCACCCTGATGGTGACGCATGACCTGGATACCGCCTTCGACGTTTCCGAGAGGTTCTCGTTCATCCACAAGGCGCACATGGTATTCGACGGCACAAAGGAAGAAATGCTGTCTTCGGAACTGCCGGAGATAAGGGAATTCCTCTCCCCGACGGACGAATCGCTGTTTACACTTAAAAAGAGTTATGATGGGCATTGAATCGTAAGTCATGAAATCTGGAACGAAGCAGATAATCTGTTTACAAAGGATACGGTATGAAACGAAGCGACAACATTTCATGGTCACAGGTCAAGGTCGGGATCTTTATTGTCTGCGCCCTTATCTTTCTCGCCGCCGGCATCATTCTCATGGGGACCCAGACAAATCTTTTCACCCCCAAGGGGAAGCTCGCGGTAATCATGGATGACGTCCAGGGCCTCAAGGTCGGCGCCCCGGTCTGGCTGGCCGGAATAGATGTGGGCGTGGTCACCGCGATCAATTTCAAAAATCCCAGAAAAACCAACGAAGTCGAGGTGATGCTGCAAATCGACCGGGAATCCCTGAAGAAAATCGGCAACGATTCCATTATTCGGGTAAAGACCAGGGGGCTGATGGGTGAAAAATACGTCGATATAACCCCTAGCAAAACCTATTCGGAGCATCCGGTAACACTCCTGCACGGAAGCCCTTCCGTGGGGCTCGATGAAGTAATGCAGAAAGCCGGATCCTCATTCGACTTGATCCAGAATTATGCGAGCAAACTCAGCGAAAGCAAAGGGACCATAAGCCGTCTCATCCAGGACCCGAAACTCTACGACAATCTGGTCACCCTGACCAGGGAGTTTTCCGAATTCTCCGACCGGATCAACAAAGGAGAGGGATCACTGGGCAAATTATACCGGAGCGATGAGCCCTACAAAAAGATGATCAGCATTCTGAACCGCGCCGACAACACGCTGAAGGATATCCGGGATTCCAAAGGGACCATGAACAAGCTGATCTACGACCGTCAGCTCTACGACAAGCTCGTTTCCCTGGCCGACAAGAGCGGCAGGGCCGCCGATGACGTTCATGAACTGAACATGAAGCTGACCTCGCCCAATTCCAGCATCGGCAAATTCATCACCGACCGCGAGTTTTACGATAAGGGGATTACGCTCCTTGACAGGGCGGACAACTCGATGAAAGCTCTCGAGGAGATCACCAACCGTATTAACAACGGCCAGGGCACCGCCGGCAAACTCATCAGTGACAAGGAACTTTATGACCGGATGGACAAGATGGTCACAGACCTGAATCTGCTGATAGAAGACATCAAGGAAAATCCGAAAAAATATGTGAAATTCTCTCTGTTCTGAAAATAAATCATGCGGCTGGCCGCTTGCGGCCGGTCTAAACTCCACATCATGAGGAATCTAATGAAATCAGCTGTACGCATATCAATTGCAACCCTTTACCTTTTACTCTCGGTCTCAATTGCCTTTGGAGCCGGCCTCGAGGACAAGGTCAAGGAGTTTACCCTGAAAAACGGCATGAAGATTCTCATGGTGGAACGGCACACCTCTCCGACAGTGGCGCTCTGGATTCGCTACAAGGTCGGCAGCGTCAATGAGATGAGCAACGAGCGCGGCATTGCCCACATGCTCGAACACATGCTGTTCAAAGGATCCAAAACAATCGGCACCAGGGATTACGCCGATGAAAAGCCTCTCCTGTCCAAAATCGAAACAACCGCCCGGGCGCTCATGGCCGAAAAGCTCAAGGGGAACGAGGCGGACAAAAAGAAAATCGCAGCGCTGAATGCAAAACTCACTTCCCTCGACGCAAAAGAAGAAAAATACGTGGTTCCGAACGAGTTTTCACAGATATACGCGAGAAACGGCGGCCTTTCCCTGAATGCCTTTACCGCCAAGGACACCACGGCCTATATGGTCAGCCTCCCCTCGAACAAGATCGAATTATGGGCGGCCATGGAATCGGACCGGATGCGCAACGCCGTGCTCCGCGAGTTTTACACGGAGCGGAATGTGGTCATGGAAGAAAGGCGCCGTTCCATTGACGCCGAGCCCAGCGGTAAACTGTGGGAGGACTTTCTCGCCACTGCCTTCATGGCTCACCCTTATGGCCAGCCGAACATCGGCTGGAAGTCGGACATCGAAAACCTGACCAGAACCAAGGCCGAATCATTCCTGCACCGATATTACGCTCCCAATAACGCTGTGGTTGCCATAATCGGCGACATTGACCCGGCAAAAACCATAAAGCTCATGAAGCAGTATTTCGGCTCCATTCCTCCGGGCAAGACCGTTCAGCCGGTTGGCGTTACCGAACCGGTGCAATCCGGAGAAAAGCGCGTTGAGGTCGTGGGTGACGCAGAACCTGAGCTGCTGATAGGTTTTCACAAACCCGGAATCGCCACACCGGATGACTATGTATTCGATGTAATCGATATGATACTGGCCAATGGCAGGACTTCCCGGCTGTACAAGAAGCTGGTGGTAGAAAAACAGCTGGCAACCGAAGTCTCCACCGGCTCCGCACCCGGCAGCATATATCCCGATCTTTTCATCATCTCCGCTACCCCCCGGGCACCACACTCCGTCGCTGAACTGGAAAAGGCCATCTACGAAGAGCTGGAGCTGCTGAAGAAAGAACCGGTAACAGCCCATGAACTGAAAAAGGTGCTCAATAACCTTGAGGCTGACGAGATACGCTCCATGGACTCGAATGGAGGGCTTGCCTACCGGCTGACAGAATATCAGGCAACGGCCGGGACTTGGCGTTACCTCACCGAACACCGCAAAAAGGTAGCAAAGGTCACCCCGGAGGATGTGATGAGGGTGGCGCAAAAATATTTTACCAGCGAGAACCGTACTGTCGGATTCATCACCAAGGAGGTTGCGGCCAAATGAAAAGAGTCCTCGTCGTTCTTCTTCTCCTGACACTGGCCGCCGGAGCGACGGCCGCATTTTCCGCGACCACAGACCCGCGGACCATGTCCTTCCCTCCCCTGCACTTCACAATCCCCAAAACCGAACGGGTTGTGCTGAAAAACGGCATGCGTGTCTACCTCCTCGAAGACCACGAACTGCCGGTTGTATCCATTTCCGCCATGGTCGGAACCGGCTCGGTGTACGACCCCGCCGGCAAGTCGGGTCTGGCCGCACTTACCGGAGCGGTAATGCGCACCGGAGGCACGGTCGGGACCCCGGCTGAAAAAATCGATGACGAACTGGAATTCATGGCATCTTCCATCGAATCGGGCGTAGGCGGCGATTCGGGTAACGCCTCGATGAATTGCCTCACCAGAAACCTGGACAGAACTCTGCAGTTGTTCGCCCAGTTGCTCATGTCCCCGGCTTTCCGGGCCGACCGTGTCGAACTGGCCCGTAACAGAACCATCGAAGCATTGCGCAGGGAAAATGATAACCCCAAGGAAGTCGCGAACAGGGAGCTGCACAAGATTATCTACAGTGGAAGCCCCTTGGGCAGATACCCGACTATAGCCTCGGTCTCCGCCATAACAAGGGAGGATCTGGTCGAATTCCACGACAAATACTATCATCCGGATAACATCATCCTGAGTGTCGCCGGTGATTTCTCCCGTAAAGAAATCCTCGACAAACTGGAACACACCTTTTTCTGGATGGAAAAACGAACCCGTATCCTTTCCGGCGGTCAGCCTTCCGGAAAATGACAGCACCCCCGGCCTTTACCTGGTCAGAAAAGACGTGAACCAGTCGGTCGTCAGGATGGGCCACCTGGGTGTGGACAAAAATAACCCCGATATCTACGCCCTTCAGGTCATGAACTTCATCCTCGGCGGCGGTGGTTTCGAATCCAGGCTCATGTCTGAAGTCCGCACCAGGAACGGCCTTGCGTATAACGTTTTCAGCAGTTTTTACCCCGGCCGCCGCTTCCCCGGAGTCTTCATGGCGGAAACCGAAACCAGGGCGGACAGCACGGCGAAGACAATAAGCCTGATGGAGAGCATCATCAAGGGAATGACCGAGAAGCCGGTCACAGACAGCGAACTCAAGCAGGCGAAGCAATCAATCATCAGTTCCTTCATTTTTGCCTTCACCAGCAGCGCTTCCGTGGTTGACCGGAAAGCAACGCTGGAATACTACGGATACCCCGATGGCTATCTCGAAAATTATCGTGACAACATTTCTAAAGTAACGAAGGACGATGTGCTGCGGGTCGCCAGAAAATACCTGCGCCCGGACAAGATGAAAATGGTCATAGTCGGTGACGAAAGCAAATTCGACAAACCGCTGTCCGCATTCGGCAAGGTAGATTTGATCAAGCTGAAGGAAGAGAAGTAAACCCGTACCTGAAGGAATGCAATGGTGGAGAGGTGACAATTGGGGGGGGGTAAAACGTTGATGAGTCCCGTCTTGTACTACATTAGAAATATTGACATATCTAATTGCAATACGGTAATTATACCATACTCATAGTTATTAATAAAAAGACGTTCCGGAGGGATGCAATGCCGTGAGCCTCTGGAGTAATGACAAATATAAAAACCGCTTTTGTCGACGGAATGTCGATGGGAGCGGTTTTTTTTTTGCGAAACAGGGGCCACAAAGTGAAATGTTATGTTTCCGGCCATGGGGCGGATGACAAGACAGTGCAGTCCGGCGGATACACGGGAAAGAGGTTCTTCGGTGCTCAAGGATATGAATTCAGATGCCCATCTGAAGCCGGGGCAAAACGGTACCAAGAGACTACTGAAGCAATACCCGAAGAGGCGGCAGACGGACTCCGCTAAAGCTCCGCCGCTGCGCCCCCACGACGTTGTCGCTAAACCTCTTCGCGGAAACTCAAAACCACGAAGCATAAAAAGGCTATAGAAACAAAGAAACAGGTAGCTCAGAAGGATTATCTTGGGCAGACTCTTCGGAGGCTGCCTTTTTTATTGCCAAGATGAGACTTCTCCTTACATTCTGCGGAGTTGACGACCAAAGAGCCGGAAATTCCGAAAGAAATGGAGAAAGAACCATGACCGAGTTGAGAAGAAGGATGAAGGAAGATCTGCAGCTTGCCGGGTATTCCCCCCTCACCGTTGCCAGCAACATTTTTTCCCATATTTCCCCGGACTCTCGACAAAAATTCACGGATTTTCCTTCATACTTCTAACCATTCTTCAATATTTTCTGCGATTACTATTCTGTCGGATAAATTTACACATTGGTAGCCAAGATTTACAATCAGCCCTATTCAACCTTCGTATTATTCAATTATTACAAGCAACTGCTTAATTCTGGATCCGGCATACAAATTGCTGGAAATATATTTTTAATTACTATATAGATAATTATATTTTTTAAATTTATGTCACTGGTAACCAAAACCAAGTCATACATAAATCTATTGTTCAGTCTTGACGGATAGACACTCAAAAGAAAACTCAGATGAACATTATAAAGAAATTCACTGCGTAACTTTACCTTAGAAAGGATGACAGAATAAAATGTTTCCAGACCACCTGACAAACAGGAAACAGAAACCTGTCGTAAAGGAGTTCAAACTCCTTCAGGAATTAACTAATTCAATAATACTTGTAAATAATCCAGCAGAGATCGCCAACCTCATCCTGGATATTGTAACTCGTTATATCGATGTAGTTAATTGTTCCCTTTTGCTCGTAAATGAAAACGATGAGCAAAGTATCCTTACGACAAGGGGTGGAGTGAATAATTTTGTCAGATATCGAGCGGGAATTATCGGCAAAGGGATTTCAGGATGGGCGAAAACTAATCGAATCCCTTTTTTTGTCGGCAATATAGATAAAAATCGTCGTTTCAAAAAGCTGAAACGGCTTCGTTATCACAATAATACCTTCATTTCATGTCCGATTATCCGGAATAACAGGTTGTTCGGAGTTCTCAATGTATGCGGCAAGAAGGACAAATCCTACTTTAATGCAGATGAATTTGCACTTATCAAGATGATCTGCAACCAGGCGTCAATAGCATTTGAAAACCATGTCCTTGTTAACCGCTTGAAAATGAAAGCTGTTGAGATGGAGGAAGTTAACCATAAACTGATGCAGATGGACATGGTGAAGACAGAATTTCTTACCCGGTTGTCCCATGAACTGCGGAACCCGCTTAACTCAATAAAGGGCTCAATATATTATCTCAATCAATCGGACAAAATGGACGTGGCCGACCAGAAGGATTTTTTCAAAATCATTCTTAAGGAAACAGACAGGCTGATTTCTTTTATCGAGAATCTGCTTTCATTTTTCGAAACGGGAGATGAGTCCGGGCCGTCAAAGGACGGAGTCGTTGATCTTGCGGAAATTCTGAATGAAATAAGTGAATCGGGGTTCTTGTTGAACTTGTCGGGGAAAAAACCTTTTAAACTGATGGTTGACATCAAAGGCCGGATACAGTCTGTTTTGGGTGACAGACAGAATATAGTAAAAATGTTCTACCATCTTATAGAAGGACTCACCGGTTTCCTGAAAGTAAATGACATATTGCGGATAATACTGAATGATACGGATCCCGTACGAATAGATTTGGTAATCCCTGTAAATCTACCCGAAACATTAATACGCGATTTTTTCCATTCGGGCCATGGTTACCCGGATGATGACAATAGAAACAGCCTGAGATTCTATCTTGCGGGAAAACTGGTTTCTGCTCATCAATGGAATATAATCGCTCGTAATACTGGCAATCAATTCACTGTTTCAATTGAAATTCCCGAAAACAACAAGCAGAAGATCGATGTTGCGGTCAACTCGAGTATCAATTTCTTCCTGGAATTCGCTGCAGAATTGCTAGGTTTGGACACCTGTTCGATTATGCTGATCAATGAGACTACTGGAGAACTTACCATAAGAAGTGCCTGTGGTCTTAGTGACGACATTTTAAAGCGTACAAGTATCAGACCCGGTGACGGAGTCTGCGGATGGGTGGCCCTCGAAGGCAAACCGCTTCTGATAGAAAATATTGAAAACGATCCTCGATTCGCCAGGGTCAGCAATCCACAGTATAATACCAAATCACTTCTTTCCATTCCATTAAAGATGCATGGAAAGGTCATAGGAGTCCTGAACCTGAATAACAAGAAATCCGGCGAACCTTTCGGCAAACGGGATTTCCAACTTGCCACCATAATGGCCGAGCGTTTTTCGAAACTGATTGGAAGGCTTTATGCGGGAGATTTCCTCGAAAATGATCTTAAACAGTTCATTTCATCCCTGGATGAACTTCTTAACGCTGGGAAAAAATATCGTAAGAAGCAGGCGCAATTCCCGGATATGGTCATGCAAATTATGAACAGGCTCGATGTTACAAGTGAAGAAAAGGAACTGGCACTTTATGTCTCTACAATATACGATCTTGGTCTTACGATATTAAACGATGATTTCCTTCTGAAGAAAAGTCTGCAACCCGCTGAGAAAGGTGCATTGCGGATACATCCTTTTACGACAGTTGGACTTATAAACAATTTTGAATTTTCAGAGGAAGTTAACAGGGCGATTCTTCATCATCATGAAAGATTTGACGGGACCGGATATCCTTACGGCTTACAGGGCACACAAATACCAGTTATTTCAAGGGTAGTAGCCGTTATAGATACATTCTTTGCCATGATCACAAAAACACCATACTCAGACAAACTTACTATTGCAGATGCTTTACGATCAATCAAAAATGGTTCAGGTACATTATACGACCCGGTTGTTGTGCAGGCACTTGAAGAGACGATACAGAACACTATGTCGTCATCAGGTTAAGTTATTTCAAGGAACCAGATATTTATCAAAAAACATTTCCGCATATTTTCCTGACATATTTTTCTCCCATACATGCAAATTCTACGAATTTCACAGCAGTTCAATAGAAAGAAGGCGGTGAATTCACCGCCTTCTTCACTTATTTTACAAGTATTCTCAACTTATGCTTTCATGCGCCTTCTGTTGTAAAGGGCCAGTCCCAGGAGGCCTCCACCAAGGAGAAGTATAGTGCCTGGTTCGGGAACAGGAGCCACATCAGAAACCCCTACCACCATATCATCATAACTTCTATCTCCACCGTTATAGAGGTCTTCTGCCGCCAATACAATGTCAGAACCCAACAGACTGCCTACGCTATTGTCTCGAGTGTCATAGAGTTTGAAGTGATCAACACCATCGGCATTAAGGGCGGAATGTGTATAGAATATTGCATCGGGGTTATTATTTCCAGCAGTTGCATCAAGGTAGAATCCGAAATTAGGACCAATATTCGCTGTAATATTCGTGTTTTGGTTTGTTACTGTTCCTGCTGCCAAATCAAATTTTAATGTTGCACTGGTAAGAGCGCTGTCCGGACCGTCGAAAACTTCAAGTCTATTACCCAAAGTGACGTTTGAGCCACTTCCCGTAAAACCGTATATCCCGAATTTGTTGATGTCGGCGAAACCGGCAAGTTCAAGGAACAGAAATGCTGTAGCATTATCATTAATTCCATCGGTATCTGTGAGTACGACTGACTCGGCCCCGCTGTCCAGATATGTTTTTGAACCAGCTATCAGCTTCCCATCAGAAATGGAAATCGCCATCGCACTTCCTGCTGCCATCAGCAATACTGCACCTGCAAGCATCGCCACAACTTTTTTCATTTTTTTATCCTCCCCTTTTTTAATTTATACATTTTATTCGCATTTTATTGCTCTTACACTCGTTGTATTAATTATTTTTCAATCAATTAAGCAAACAAGATGCCAAGTTGTATCTTATTGTTTTTTTTATGCTTTTAGTACCTGCACAGGAGGGCTTTGGGCAAACTGTAAATTAGTCCGACAATTGTTAAGGAAACATTTACATGAGTTGATGGATTGAAGTGAGGAAGCATGCGTGCACGGAATCAATTACCAGAAATACCATTTTCCCGAGCAGATCACATAAACCCCTAAGGCAAGATTGGTAATTGCATGGGCAATAATACATTGAGATATGTTACGGGTGAAATAAAGAATCAAGTTGTAGACAACCCCTGCCATAATACCTGCGAGGAACAGGTGGTGTTCGAGACCGAAAAGAACAGAACTAATTAAAAACGAAGGCCATGTAAAGAGTCCGATTGGAACCTTTGAAAAATCCTGGGCCACAATATAGCGGATAATAAATGAGCGCCAGAAGAGTTCCTCCATAACCGGGACAACTAGCACAGCCCCGAAAAGACGCCACACAATCATAAAAATCCTGGTTGTGTAATCATGGAAATAGTTCGGATTGAATCCGGCAGAATGTCCCATGGTTACAAAGGGGAAATCCATATATATCCACATGGTAAAAACCGCAAGGCCAGTGACAATACTGATAAGAGTGATAAATGGACTGGATATGTCCGCGAGCTTTATCTCATTGTAATTTTTCCTGAAAAGATAAAGTGTCAAGGCAACCGACAATACCTTGAACGGGTACAGGGTAAGGAGAAATTGATCGGAAACAGCTACAATTCCATTTCCATCGAGAAAGCGAAGTCCCTCATCCAGCGCGATGAAAGCCATGTAGAGGGCAAAGGGTGCTACTCTGGGAAATGCACTTCCATTAATCAGAGAATGTGACCGAACGAACCTGAACACCACTCAGGCACCAATACCGTGCTTCTTCAGCAGGTCATAAAGAGTCGGCCTGCTCACGCTCAGAATTTCTGCCGCCCTGGCAATATTTCCCCGATGAGCCCTTATAACTGAGAGAATCATTTCTCGTTCAACCCTGTCTCTTGCTTCTTTAAGGGTCATATTTTCCTGCACCTGCGTTATGTGCCGAACATTCCCTTCGGCAATGCCCAAAGATGGCGGCTCTAACAAATTTGAATCTGACATGATAACAGCCCTTTGTACCTTGTTTTCCAACTCCCTCACGTTACCAGGCCATTCGTATGACTGAAGATGGTCCACTGCAGCACTGCTGAAACCCTTCACTTTCCTGTTCAGAGAATCGCTGAATCGACGCAAAAACAGGTTCGCCAAAAGCATTATGTCACTCCCCCGCTCCCGCAGAGGGGGAAGATGTATTGATATAACGGCTGTCCTGTAATATAGATCTTCTCTGAAGGCCCCTTCCTTTATCGCTTTGAAAATGTCGATATTTGTAGCCGAAACAATTCTCACGTCAACATTTATATCCTCTCTTCCTCCTACACGTTGAATGACCTTTTCCTGGAGGAACCGAAGAAGTTTCACCTGAAGGCCAACCGTAAGTTCTCCGATCTCATCAAGGAACAGAGTTCCCTTATGTGAAAATTCGACTTTTCCCTGGACTCTTGTTTGGGCCCCTGTGAAAGCGCCCTTTTCATATCCGAACAGTTCCGATTCCAGAAGATTATCCGGTATGGCGCCACAGTTGATAGGGATAAATGGCCCATCTTTTCTCATGCTCATCAAATGAATTGCCTTGGCAACCAGTTCTTTGCCAGTTCCGCTCTCGCCGGTCACGAATACAGGCACATCCGAAGATGCCACCTTTTTAATTATTGAGAAAACCTGCTCCATTTGCGGGCATTGTCCGACTATACTGCCGAATTGCGTATTATTTCTTTCCAGGGCGGTCTGCAGACGCCTGTTTTCGTCTTCTATGGCACGTATATGAAACGCCCTCTTGATCACAACCTTAAGTTCGTTTATTTCAATAGGCTTCTGGTAGAAGTCGCAAGCCCCCGTCTGAACCGCCCTAAGAGCGCTGCCCCTCTCTTCATTGCCGGTAATTACAATAACCTTGGTGGCAGGATCAATGAGAAGCATCTCTTCCAGGCAGCGGAACCCTTCTTCGGTTCCGTCAGGATGTGGAGGGAGTCCGAGATCGAGGGTTATAACCTCCGGTTTGGCCCTGCGAAACAAACTGATTGCCTCTTTACCGTTTTCGGCAAGAAGCACCTCATACTCTTTGCCAAGCCCCCATTTCAATTGTTTCCGTATTTCTTCATTGTCATCCACAATTAACAGTTTATCCATAAAAATTCCCCTTCAACCCTACCCCGCCTATAGGCAATCGGATGGTAAATGTAGTGCCATTACCAACCTTGCTCTCCACCTCGATCAAACCGCCATGTGCCTCGACAATCTGCTTGCATTGGTAAAGTCCGATACCGAGACCTTTTTTCTTCGTTGTTCTGAAGGGCTTGAAGAGATGCTTTTTTATAAATTCATCGGACATACCGCAACCTTCATCCCTGACCTTAATGATAGCCATGTCTAGACAACCCACCTCTAATGTTACCGGACCGTTGCCGCCTGTAGCCTCTATGGCATTTATGATGAGATTCAGAAGGAGTTTCTGCATTTCTTCACTATCAATTTCGGCACAGGCGGGTTCGCCGGATACCAGTATTTCACCGTTTGTAATCAAGCCTGCTGTTTTCCTCGACAAATCCAGAAGATCTGCAGGTTCACGTTGCAGGGATTTCTTTTCTTCCAGCTTTTTCAACCTGAGGATAAGGGAATTCATTTTTATTACTGTATTTTCGAGAGACTCGAGCATGTCGATCCGGAATTCAGGATTGTCCATAAAATTCCTTGCATTGTCGACTATAAGTGCCAGTGTCGTGCAGAGATTCTTGAGGTCATGTAAAATGAAGGCGGACAATTTGCCGACTGCTTCCATTTCCCTAGCCTTCATAAGTTCGTCGGATAGCCGGAGGTTTAAAATTGCCGAGGCTGCCTGCCGGGAAAGAGTTGTCATCAGATCATAATCTTCATAATCAAAGATCTCGTCCGCGCTTAAAGGCCTTCCCAGCATCACGAAACCTTCCAGAGATTCATGAACAAGCAATGGAATTATAAAGACCATTGTATTCACGGTGATAAAATTGCTCAATTCAATTTCGTTTTCATCCCTGTATACACGCAGGTCAATTATGTTTTTCTTCCCCTCAATTACTTCAATGAGAGGATCCTTCCGGCTAATTGAAGCGGAATTTTGTTCTATTTCCAATGTTGCGGCAATTCCATATGTCCCCCCATCGTCATCGTAAAGGAACAATGCCCCGCATCCCATACCAAAAACCTCAGCAAATCCGTAAACAATCGCATTCAGAAGATCGTCGCCTGTGTTTGAAGAAGCAAGTCTGTCGGTAAACTGTAGCCATTGTGTCCGGTAATCATATTTTTGTTTGTAAAAATTTCTATGAAGGAAAACCTTGATTTTTCGCTTTATCGTTTGGGAAAGTAACATCACCAGCAAACCTATCCCGGCCAGAAATGCAATTGTCAGAGCCATCGTACGCTGGAAATTTCCTCCGAAATATCTCATTCCTTCACCCATCAGGCCGAGTCCGACCAGGTAAAGCCCAACAGCAAGAAGAACCACGGACTTGAACGCCATCTGCTTGGAGACATAAATCCTGACGCCGTTCCCCCTAAATATTCGGGAATAGGCCATGAGTCCAACCGCTATCACCAGCAGAAGAGATCTGACCGGCACCAGATTCATATTTATGGTGCGATAAAGTAGCCCCTGGCTGTAATAAAAGAGCATGCCTGCAAGTATCGACATGGCCCCCAGTATTTCCAGTTTAATTTTCCAACGGTTTCCGCGGGAAGAATTGGCGAGGGTAACCTCAAGGTTTATGAGAGATATGACTATAAATAAAAGAAAACCGACATAGAAATAGAATGCGTTATTACTGAGAAACAGTATGTGCTCGGAAGTAAAATCCGGAGAGTAGAAAAGTGACCTGGCAGGAAAATAAGCCGCCGCAACGGGGGCGCAACATGAGAGCAGAATACATATTTTCTGTAGAATCGATATTGACCGTGCCTCATTCAGCCGCGCATATGTAATACTGAACAGTAACCATGATAATGGCAGAATACTCTCCGCCAGTAGCGAACACTTTTTCCACAAGAACAGGCTTTCCGGCCGGGCAAGGGCGAGAAGGTCAAAAAGCTCAAGGAAACCCAATGCCACCAGCGCCACAGCCAGAACGGAAGATGAAAAAGATCTGTCCCTCCTGACCAGCAGGTAAATCGAATATGAAATGGTAAACAGTAATGCAGTTGAAGATAAGATAATTTCTGACATATTGTTTTCCAATGGACGCTAGATTCTCCGGGCCTTCATAAAAGCAGATTTTTGGACGGCAAAAATATATATCTTCTTACATCTGTCAATATAGAATTCAGCGTAGTCAAACCGGCAAGCCTGACGATGGACATATACCGGAATTCCATATGGGTAACATCGGGAATATGAATTGACAGACTTTCAAATTCTCCGTGTGCACCTGCAGGACCTGTCATTGGCTTTCTTCAGGTCCCGCTCCTTGAGTTGTTTAAGTCAAATATGAATGTTCTGTCAACCATGTCAAAGGGTATCACTACTGGAAATCCCGGGATTTCCAGTCCTCAGCCTCGTTATCTAGGCAGAAAGTCATTTATCTCCTGATAAAAATCCTGGAGAAAACTGATCGCCGTCCCCATGGCCTTTTTCTCATTGGTATCAAAGGGAACGGATATCCTGATAAACGCCGAGTCCCTTCTACGGTACATTACTGAGTTAGTTATTTCCGCCAGTTTCAGGGAATATTCGTCAGTCAGCGACCTACCCTTTACCTGGAACCAGTAAAGAAACAATTCGCTTCGATCCCCCTTCTGATATACCGCCTTTATCAGCCCGACTTTCCCGCCAGGTACATCAACAGATGTTTTTCCGGTCGATACCTCGTACCAACCGCTTCCAGGCAGGCAGTGCTTCGGTGAATGAATTTCTCCGCTGTCCTTTCCCCCGCCGTGATATCCTAAATACAAGTTGACCATGCTGCCATCAATCGAGCCATATTGCCTGGAGATGTAATCGGTAGGTTTCAGAGCGACCAGCACTTTGTCGCTGAACTCGGCTTGGGAAATCATTCTCCAGTTCCTAACCTGTACTGGAAATTCCGAAAAAACTCTGTTTGTCGGAATGGAGATGTCAGAATGAAAGTGTATATACAGGATAACCATTGTCAGAAGTGCATAAACAAAAATAAAGCGGGTGGTATTAATCATTTAATTCTCCAGTTACATATCGTTGTGTCACTTCTTTTCAACATCTCCAATTTCCCGCTTCATTCGCAGTAGAGCACCGAGCGCCATGAGCAAAACAATGGCAAAGGCAAACACCACAAGCCCGGCAAATTCATGAAAAAACCCCTCAGCGGCCTTTGCTCCCCAGTACTGGGCGATAGTATGCCGGTGAAGATAACCCGCATGGAATTTGTAAAAATTGCTATTGGTATCGCAGAAAGAATAATGACCCATCGCTTCCATGTGGAATTCTGGGAATAACATGCATATGCCACACTTAAGGCCAGGAGCGACATGAGAACGTATTCCGCTGCAAGCATCGGCTACCTCCAGTGTTGTATCCGGAAACATGATGATGTTGCCTTCGCGCAATACAGCAATACCGACGATTTTCAGAAATGCAACCGATACCCTTGTTACGAAAAGCTTAAGGGGAAACGCCACGGCGTCATAAATTATGTAAGGCAAAGGTACCATGAAGATTAGATATAAAATCGGCAGCATTGCTATTTTGAAAACCTTTCTGCCGAAAAAGTACAGCACCATTCCTGCAGTTACTACTATCAATGAAGAACGCATAGTGAAATATTCTGTTCCCAACCATGCAACGGTCAGCTGCATGAGCCCTAGAATAATCACCAGAATGCCCGGCCACCATGGATCCACCAATGCACTTTTCAAGGCATCACGCCGCTCGTAGAGGAAATAGCCGGCTATAAACGGGATGATAAAACCATGCGAATAGTTATCATCCCGGTACCAATCCGCAATCATGTCCGGTACAATCGAATAATAGGCTCCAACAAGTAGCAACATCGAACCGGCCAGCCAAACCTTGTATGCTTTAAGCGCCTCCATGAGATTCATTATGACCCCTAATTTCATTGATTTCCGGAAAATCAGTAAAAATATTTAAAATATATTTTTATTTTTTACCTAACTTCAATGAAAAACTGTTGTATAATTGCAAAACATATATATTTTCTTACATTATTATTTTCAAGTAAAAAGTTCAATTTTTATATATTTAAACTTTTTTGTTATGCTTTTTATTTTAATATTTACCAGGCAAATTTTGTACGACATGCGTTTATATATTGTCTTTCTTCTTTTATCCCGAGTATTTGTGGCGCGATATGACAATCTTAAGAAGGAGCTCAGATGGAACAAACCACAGCCTTGAATACTGGACAACAAAGGAATGCTTTTAACAAATCCAATTGGAACATTCCGTTTTTTTCAGAGCTTACTTCAGAAGAAGCCAGACTTGTTGACATGGTTATAATCAAGAAGCGTTTTAGAAAGGACCAAATCGTCCTTTCAGAAGAAGAAACAACAAAGTATATGTACTTAGTCTATTCAGGCAAAGTACGTGTAGTAAAACAAAGAGAAGATGGCCGGGAACAGATAATTACTTTCCACAAGAAGGGAGAATTTTTCGGCGAGATGTCACTTCTTGACGGAAACACCTCACCGGCAACTGTCATTGCCCAGGAAGATGCTATAATCGGTCTTCTGCACAAGAACGATTTCGAATATTACCTGCTGAACCTGGAAGGTATCCGTCAAAGAATCATCAACCTGCTGTGTACGCGTCTCAGGGAAGCCTGGAAAATGGTAAAAGTTTTAAGCTTTGAGAGCGCCGAAAGCCGGGTCATGGCGGCACTCGATCATATGCAGCAAATGTATGGAGTGAAAGACGACAGGGGAACAATTATCAACATAAAACTGACGCACCAGATGATCGCAAGCTACGCATCAGTGGCAAGGGAAACGGCAACACGGATATTAAACAAACTCGAACAAACAGGTGCTATTGCTACTCTGGCCAACAAGTCATATCTGCTCAAAGAACCTTTTCAGGAGAAATTGAAAATATTCAGATGTAAATGATCATGCACCTGAAAATAATTACAATCACAAATATTCTTTCAAAATAATTTACTTCAGTCTGCTTCCCTGCCAGTATTTTATAAAATTTTTATAGACATCTTTATACTTCAGTCGCTTTTTGTTTGTAACCAAGATGCATTAATTGAAAAATCAACAAAGGTTTGTACTTAAAGATTTCAATTATGGACAGCTATGCGGAGTAAAACTGGTTACGGAAAAATCCGAAACATTAACTGCGGATTTCAAATCGAAAGTGATAGTCGCCGCTTCCCCCGAATAAAATCCCGTCCCAGACGCCAAGGCAAGTTTCAAAGTATTTCCCACAGGGTTCGCGGAAACAAGGCTGCCATAAGCCACCCCCGATGAATCCGCTCTGTAGTAAGTTGCCGCCGACGGAAAAGCCAGTGTTGCATCAAATCCACATATATTTGTCGTAGCATTTTTAATGGTTAACAAGCAGACTGCCTGACCGCCGATTATCGTCTGCAAAGATGCGGTTACCCCTGAAGATGTGGTTGGCGCCCCATTGATAGTTCCACTTTCATTAGTGGTTCCGGTTCCATTACTGCTTCCGCCTCCACCATTGTCACATCCCGATATTACCGCAGCATTCATCACCATCAGAATCGACAGAATCTTGAAAAAGCGCATTTTACCCTCCTTTTGATTTATGCCGAAGCCATGCCTATGCGATATTTAATTAGTTTATACTATCTATATTCCTTAAATACAACCAGAAACTTTCAGTCATTACAATCTCTCCCATCATTAAAGAGTCAGGATAAATGTCCGGAGTATTCAACAGAAGTATCAAAAATCAATTTTTCCGGCAATCATCGCGAGTATCGCAATTGAATCTTCAGTATCAATCTTTCCATCCGGCTGTGACTTCCCGTTGACGATCGGTGCAACATCGCCTCTGATAATCTGGTCCGGGGTTGCAGACACGCCGCCGACGGCAATATTCAATGCAATTTTGGCATCTTTCTGATCAATCTTCCCATCCCCATCCAGGTCACCTTTGATATTTTGATCATTTGATCCGGAATTCGGAAATACCACATTTGATTTAATACTTTCATTCGTACAGTAGACATCCTTGTTATAGGCGGCGACAGCAAAGTAGTAGGTCTGCCCAGCCTGCAGCCCGGTAGCATCATAGCTGGTCACATTACCGGCGGTTACAGAGCCGATCAGATTTGTCGGGCTGGTCCCGCAATAGATCCGGTAGCCGCTGAGCGGATAGGTGGCGCCGTTGCTTCCTGCTCCCCAGCTTACCCGGACAGTCGTACTGCTCGTTGATTGGGCGGAAACGTTAACCGGTTTGGGAGGAGGGCCGCTGTATGTCGTGCTGATTACTATGTCATCCAGGTACAGCGGATAGGATACCTGTGATGCCTGGGGATAGGCCGGTATCGTTACATTGTCCAGAATACAGACATTGTTCCAGCCTTGGGCTATCGAACCACCTGTCTTAACCCAGGCTATATTCGTTTTTCTCCACACAAGCACGCCGTCAAGCCAGTTCTCCGATATGCCGTCGGCAACCCCCGGAGCGCTATTCAGCCTGGCACGAAACTCATAACAGTGCCATTTCGAATCGGTGGGCCAAAGCAGATCGGAACCGCTTGGATATAAACCTGAATTGAGTGAGAAAAAATCCAATGTAAGATCATTCGCACTATAGTCAGGAGAATATCTCTCCGAGTTCATATACTTGGTATAGGATGGAGTAACAGAAATATATTGATACCAGTCGGGAATCCATACCGGATCGTTTTTGCCTCCACTTGAAGGACCATACACCTGAGGGTTACCGCCATCGTTAAGAGTACCGTTATAGCGGGAAAGCCTCAGCAATTTCTGCTGTGCCCCCCTGTTGCTGACAGGGTTGTTGTCATCGGTCCACTTCCATTCCGGCGGATAGCGAAGATAGAATCTTACATAAACATCCTGATAGCCCGAATTGCCGAGCCATTCGCCAACAGGGTTGCCCCCCGTCCAGACGCCATATGTACCGGAGACCTCCACATTGTACACTAATCCCCTGCTGCCATTCCTGCCGGTCCCATCACCGATCTCAAACGCCGATGTCACATTCGAATCAAACAATGTTGGTGCCACACGAAACATATCAAACAAAAAAGTGCCGTCAGTCTTCTGTGGCGGTGTATAGATGGGATTGCCATTGTTATAGCCTGACCATGTTGCGGGCCATCCATAACCCGTGGCATTCTTAGCCGGCCTGGGTTGCGTCCAGTCCCGCACATCCTCGAAACCGGTGTTGAACACGACCTGAGCAAAAAGCTTATTGGCACTGATTCCTGAAAACGTCGCTATTGCCAGCGTTATCATACAAATTGCGATTTTCATGATCACCCTCGCATTTATTCCTCCAGGAAAATATATATAATTTCCATGAAATTGGAATATTGTAGTCGACTTATCACGTCAAATCTTGCAGGTATTAAATCCAAGGTTATGGAAGTCACATATTATCGTTATCTTCCTCACCACAATTAAAAAAACTATTTACCAACAATTTTGGCAAGTTCACAATCGCATCATTTGCATCAATCTTTCCATCTGGTCGTGACTTCCCATCGACTAAAGGAGCAACGTCGCCTCTGGCAAGGTTATCCGCAGTCACGGGAACTTTGCCAACCGATATGTCCAAAGCGAGTTGAGCATCGGCGGTGTTGACCTGCCCGTCCCCGTTGAGATCCCCGACTGCAACGGTAGTGCTGTCTCCCTGGTCTTTCATCCCACCGTCAATTACGTAATTCAAAGGTATTGGAGAATCGCTCACGACCACGTCATCGATTGCATACCACTGCTCGGCCCCGTTCTGAAAAGTGGAATTTGATATATGCATGTAATTATTGAATGCATTTCCACCGATTCCGAACACATTCCAGCCTATACCTGGATCGCCACCGGCACCTATCCATTGGACATCGTTTCTTTCTTACAACTTTGCCCCATCGGCCGAAAATTGCAGCATTCCGTCCGAAACACCTGGCTTACTGTTCATTGTGGCGTGCCATGCCAGAACATGCCATTTACCGTCCCCCATGGTATCGACGAAAACTCTGCTGGAAAAATTGGACCTGGCGTCATACAGCTGATCGCAATAATAATTCGTCGCCTGGGGACCACACCGGAAAGAATGAAACCCGGCAAAGCCATATGGATCTTCTTTTTGGGAGGAATTGAAGATGTAAACGGGGGCATTTGTCCCGGTTTTAAAAAAGAGATAGGGATATTTACCATTGTCGTCATTATGGTAAAAGCGAACCATCTTGATGCTACCGGCGTTCTGGTCCGGAGTCCATGTCCACTGGAAACCGGGCATGAATTTTAGCTTAAGCTGAACATAAATCTCCCTGTATTCCCTGCCCAGCGATTTCGACAAATCTCCATCCGCGCCCCAACCGTCGCCTGATCGCCCGTAACTCGATTCATTCCAGACAACAAACGCCTTTCCGGAAGACCCGTAATGCTGCTCTCCGGAAATTTGTATGGTTGGATGAGAGCCCGAAATCGCACCTGACGGTGCAAACGGATTCCAGAATTCATCGTTGCGCCAGTAATTCCAACTGACAGGTGTTCCCGATGAAGCTCCATCATTGGTATACCCGCTCGCCGTATGCCCGCACTCCAAACATTTAGGCCACCAGTCAGCCTGACTGTCGAAATTGTCCTCGAAGATGACTTGGGCAAAAGAGACATGGACTGATACTAATACTATTGAAAATGCAAGTGCCACAATCCATTGAAGGGTTCTCATGTTTTACCTCCTGATAATCTAGAGAAAAAGCCGAAGAAATCGAGTTGATCTCACAAACAATTTGTATTTGATACAGTCAATCTTCAGCCATGTCAATTAATTATTTTTAAGTTTATTACTCCATTCTTTTAAATTAAAAAAGCCGCTTCACCCCACATACTCGGGAAAAGCGGCTTTTAACCTGCTAATTACTATCAAGCCAATCAATTAATCAATATTTTCCTAGATGCGGCTAATTTTTCACCGTCACTAATATATAAAATCTAGCCTTATTCCCTGCCGCATCATAAGCAATGGCCCAAAGCTTGTAGGTACCATTGGCAACTGATTTGGTATTCCAACTGTACAAATAAGGAGCAGTGGTCGAGGTTGCAATCAGACCGTTAACAGGGTCATTCAGATAATATTCAACCTTGCTCACCCCCACATTGTCCGTTGCATAGGATTTAACCTGGACCGTTCCGCTGATTTTTGATTTATGCGCAGGGGTGGTGATGCTGACTGCCGGAGCAACAGAGTCGTTGGACACATTTACCGTAACATTACTCGACTGCCCAACATTACCCGCGGCATCGTAAGCTTTGGCGCTGAGGGTGTAGCTGCCGCTGGCAAGGGATGCCGTGTTCCAGCTGAAGCTGTAGGGAGACGCCGTATCGCTAGCCTGAAGCGCTCCGTTGACATAGAATTCGACCTTGCTCACACCCACATTGTCCGCTGCACTGGCTACTACACCAACCGTTCCGTTCACTGCGGAACCGCTTGACGGGGCGCTGATCGACACCGACGGAGGGGTGGCATCATTGAAAACGGTGACCGCCACACCGGCAGATGTGCCAACATTTCCAACTGCATCGTAGGCTTTGGTGCTGAGAGTGTAGCTGCCGTTTGCAAGCGAAGATGTGTTCCAGCCGAAGCTGTAGGGAGAGGCCGTATCCGTTGCCTGCAGAGATCCGTTGACATAGAACTCGACCTTGCTTACGCCCACGTTATCTGTTGCTGAGGCGGTTACACTTACGGCGCCGCTCACCTTTGAACCGCTGACTGGAGTGCTGATAGATACCGTCGGAGGAGTTGCGTCGTTGGAAACGGTAACAGATACACTGGTAGATGTACCAACATTTCCAGCAGCATCGTAGGCTTTGGTACTGAGAGTGTAGCTGCCGTTTGCCAGCGAAGCCGTGTTCCAGTTGAAGCTGTAGGGAGAGGCCGTATCGGTCGCTTTCAGCGATCCGTTGACATAGAACTCGACCTTGCTTACACCGACGTTATCTGTTGCAGAGGCCGCTATGCCGATGGTGCCGCTTACTTTCGAACCGCTTGTGGGTGAACTGATTGAAACTACCGGAGCTGCAGTATCCGCGGGGGTATTGTTAACATTTACAACAAGATAGTATCTCGCATAGTTTCCTGCCGCATCATATGCAATGGCCCAAAGATTATAGGTTCCGTTAGCAACTTTTGTTGTGTCCCAATTGTAGATGTACGGAGAAGTGGTTGTGGTAGCAAGAGGAGTTGTTGACGGATCGTTCAGGAAATATAATACTTTGGCAACCCCAACATTATCCGTAGCGTAGGATTTCACTTGCACAGTACCGCTGACTGTAGATTGTTGGGAGGGTGAACTTATAGATAGCTGTGGCTTTGTGGTGTCAGCAGTAGCATTGGATACCGTCACGGTAACATTTGATGTTTGGCCAATATTTCCAGCCATGTCGTATGCTTTGGCAAGAAGAGTATGGCCTCCGTTTGTCGAGGTCGTTGTATTCCATGTGTAGCTATATGGAAGTGTATTTACCGCTGCCTTCAAACTGCCATCTTCGTAAAACTCAACCCGGTTGATGCTGACGTTGTCAGAGGCGCTGGCAGAGACCTGGATATTACCGCTGATGGTGGCATTGCTTGCCGGCGAGGTGAGAGAAATGACCGGTGCGGTTTTATCCTGGTTGTTAATTGAAATGGTAATTGTCGCAGACTGTCCCATATTATCGGCTGCATCGTAAGCTTTAGCCATAATAGTGTGATAACCGTTTGCATATGCTGTCGTATCAATAGAAAAATTGTAAGGAATCGCTGTATCGGTAGCTTTAAGGCTTCCGTCGACGTATAGTTCGACTTTACTGACCCCGACATCGTCGGATGCACTCGCCGCAACAGAAACCGCTCCTGATAACACGGCATTATTCGCAGGATAGTTGATCGATATCATAGGAGCCTTTGTATCGGCACTTGACGCACTTAATTTATAGTCAGATGGGATAGTTGTCGTGCTTACGACCACGTCATCGATTGCATACCACTGTTCGGCTTTGTTGATGGGGTCGGAATACTGGTTGAAGGCATTCCCGCCAAATGCTACGGCATTCCATCCGGCATCGATATTTCCGCCGGAACTTATATAGTTCATATCTGTTTTATCAAGTATTTGTGAACCATCCATCCACATTTCATATATGCCGTCCGCTACACCTGCCGAGGAGTTTAACTTCACGTGAAATGTTATCTGGTGCCAGTTGCCATCTTCGATATTATCATTGGAAGGTATAGAAGTATGCGGATTATAAGTTGGCGAACAAAAATAATTAGTTGCCTGAGGGTCGCATCTGAATGATATAAACCAGTCAGTACCATATGGTGCAGGCCTATTACTCAAATCCGATATGACCAAAGGAGCTTCAGTCCCAACCGTATCATTCTTAAAAAAGAGACCTTGCCCCTTTGTTTCGGTATCCCAATGAAACACCCTGAACATTTTTTCTGAGGGTGTGCCAGATGCCCACTGCCATCCCGGCTGTAATTTGATTTTGAATTGAACATACAACTCTTTATAATTACTTCCTAAGTACTTCGCAAGGATTGCATCTGATCCCCAACCATTACTATTTGGCTGTGATTCATGCCAATTGGTCAAAGCCTTTCCCGAAGAACCATAATGATTTGCGTCTGATACTTCTAAAGAGGGATGTGAGTTGGGTGTCGCACCTGACGAAGGATACGGATTCCAGTATTCCTCATTCCGCCAGTAGGACCACCCTGCGGGGGTGCCATCTAAATCAGCACCATTATTATACCCGGCATCATTATTCCCACATTGCAGACATGTCGGCCACCAATCCGCCTGACTATCAAAATTGTCCTCGAAGATGACCTGAGCAAAAACGTTATGAACTCCTCCCAAAACCAACACGACAATTGCCAGAACCACAATACAAATTATTCTTTTCATGACGTTACCTCCCAACTTTCCCGCCCGGCAGACACTAAAATAGCCGGGGCCAATAACCTTTACTTGGTATTTCGGCGACCCGGCTGTCTCGGGGAGACCCTTGGGCTTTCCGTCCCATCCTCGCGGATGGTTTAGTATTGTCGTTTACCTGGCATCTTATTCTGCTTAGAGGATATCAGTTGGGCTACATATTTATGTGTCGCCTGTCACATTTTCTGAACAATAATTAAAACTGAAATTATAAATATTGCGATCGCCAGGTTAGTAAAGTTAATTATCTTGACATATCAGTCAGTTATGGGAGATGACCATAAACCTTCATCAAGTAAAAAAATATAGTTTACTTCGAAATATTGAAATTTTAATCAGTAAATGCCTTAACCTCGATTGACGCAATTCCAATTTAAAAGGAATTAATTGTTTTATAAATTTATAAGTAACCCAAACAAATTCTTTTTGACCTCTGCCTGTAGCAATCTTGATGGTAACGCAAGTACGTTTCAAAGGAGATGTAGTGGTCCCCAAATTTTGATTTCAAGAAATCCACATTTTCTCACACAATCCTTATCGATTTTCAGGCAAAAAAAAACCGGGCTGCCCAAATACCGTAAAGATATTTCGGCGACCCGGCTGTCTCAGAGAGACCCTGTGAGCTTTCCGTCCCATCCTCTCGGATGGTTTAGTATTGTCGTATACCAATAAAATATTCGGTTTAACTCCCCTACCGAATCCGTAGCGCGTGCCTTTATCAGCTAAAAATAACTTTAATGTGTTCCATCCCCAACATATTTTTCACAATACCAAATCTCATGTTGATTAATATTTTAGCTTATCCAAGATGTTATAGAGAATTATTTCGTGTCAATATATAGCAGATTGAATTGTTGCACAATCCGCCAAACGGTTATTTATTGAAATGAAGTAAGGTGTAATACTTTTGGGTGAGAATTCGAAATGAAAGGTTATACTGTTTTGATAATTATTAGATTTGCTGTTTGGGTTTTATGCGGTATTTATATTTTACATGAAAAAGCCGCATTGCTTTAATAGTTATAAAATAAAGCAATTCAGCTTACAAATAAGATCTATGATTTTAGCTCTACTGAAATATATATGCTTGCTATCCCTGTTACTTATCGGACAAGTGTTCTAGGTTACTACATAATTCGCAGTCTGCTAAAAATTAATCTTCCCGGCAAGTTTTGCCAAAACAGCGGCAGCATCATCAGCATTAATTTTACCATCCGGATGTGATATTCCATTTATTATTGGAGCGACATCCCCCCTGGCGATTTTATCCGCGCTCAGTGCAACTTTGCCAACGGAAATATCCAAAGCTATCTGTGCATCTTTTGAGTCAACAACACCGTCTCCATTAAGATCACCCTTTATTATTGTAGTGGTTGTTGCACTCGCATTTCCAGTATTGTTTACAAATCCTTCCGAAGAAGAATTTTGTGCAATAGTTGTCGTGCTTACGACCACGTCATCGATTGCATACCACTGTTCGGCTTTGTTGATGGGGTCGGAATACTGGTTGAAGGCATTCCCGCCAAATGCTACGGCATTCCATCCGGCATCGATATTTCCGCCGGAACTTATATAGTTCATATCTGTTTTATCAAGTATTTGTGAACCATCCATCCACATTTCATATATGCCGTCCGCTACACCTGCCGAGGAGTTTAACTTCACGTGAAATGTTATCTGGTGCCAGTTGCCATCTTCGATATTATCATTGGAAGGTATAGAAGTATGCGGATTATAAGTTGGCGAACAAAAATAATTAGTTGCCTGAGGGTCGCATCTGAATGATATAAACCAGTCAGTACCATATGGTGCAGGCCTATTACTCAAATCCGATATGACCAAAGGAGCTTCAGTCCCAACCGTATCATTCTTAAAAAAGAGACCTTGCCCCTTTGTTTCGGTATCCCAATGAAACACCCTGAACATTTTTTCTGAGGGTGTGCCAGATGCCCACTGCCATCCCGGCTGTAATTTGATTTTGAATTGAACATACAACTCTTTATAATTACTTCCTAAGTACTTCGCAAGGATTGCATCTGATCCCCAACCATTACTATTTGGCTGTGATTCATGCCAATTGGTCAAAGCCTTTCCCGAAGAACCATAATGATTTGCGTCTGATACTTCTAAAGAGGGATGTGAGTTGGGTGTCGCACCTGACGAAGGATACGGATTCCAGTATTCCTCATTCCGCCAGTAGGACCACCCTGCGGGGGTGCCATCTAAATCAGCACCATTATTATACCCGGCATCATTATTCCCACATTGCAGACATGTCGGCCACCAATCCGCCTGACTATCAAAATTGTCCTCGAAGATGACCTGAGCAAAAGAAGTTCCCACAAACATTGTGGCAAACAAAAGCATTAATACATTAATCTTTATTCCACGAATTATTTTCATTGTACAGTCTCCAAAATTTCATAACTACAGAATAAGCCGGGCCTGATACCAAATTGCGGTATTTCGGCAACCCGGCTATATCGAGGAGATCCTTAGGTTTTCCGTCCCATCCACACTGATGGTTTAGAATTATCGTATAACATATAGTTTTTGCGCCTTATAACTTAAAAATCAAGATTTGTCAAACGTATTTTTAATGTATTTTTAATGTAAATTTTATTTTTTATTGACATTTTTTAATTTTCATACATTATGCCTTTTTATACGGTTTCCTCAAAAAATGACGTTTCAGTAAGATAAAGCATTGTTAATATTCAAGGATCTTGATGCCGCTTATGCGGCACACCCTGAGCGCTTTGTCAGGAAAATGCCCTTACATAAACCTTTACCGGAAGCGGCGTGGATCAACCCGCCAAAACCGTTGGAATGCTAAAATTCGCTAGACTAAATTCACATGGTAAGTGCCTCAAAGTTATTGACAAATTCCGTGCTTCCATTAATCGCTCTCGTTCTCTGGCGGCGTTTCCAGGGTGATCCCCAGTATCTGCGAGACTTTTTTTGGACATCGATTATCAATTCCGCCTGTTTGAGACACTTTGCTAGCCGTGCATTTTCCTTGCGCTGCTGATCATTCTCAACAGCCACAGGATCAGGTGCAATGGCTTTACGACCTCTCTGCTTGGGCCTCAGTGCTGCCAGCGTCCCTTGTCCCGTTGACGGCACCAAGTAGTCAGGTTGGACGAATAGGGCCCCTTCCGGCGCAGTAGAGCCCTCAGACTGCCGGGTTCCGAACACACGTCGGCCTGTCGAAGTTTATCAAGTTTGTATTCTGCAGTGAAACGCCTGCGTACGGGTCTTTCCGGCACTTCAGGGTTAGGCGGACTCAACTCCGCCCCCTGCTCTGTCAGGGTAGTTTTTTCGGGGTTCATCCCGGTTATTGCCGTCACCCTCCGGGCTCCTACAATAACCGGGATGCTCTTAACTTTGCTGATGGTCATTTCCTTTCTTACCTCCCCGCCCTCTACATTAATTTATTGGGAGGTAAGCGTCTCACTTATATTGGCACAGAGGGGCGTCGGATATATTAACAGATTATGTCGACATAATTTACACAATCAATAATCATTGGTCTTGTTTATAATATTTTAGCAAAAAATCTAGTGGCTTAAAGCGGCACGCTTATTGCTGATAATATATCTATTATTTATATTTTATTAATTTTTTTATATATAAAGTTTAAATAAACCTGAAGGGGGTGGAATTATGAATCCAAAGAATATTATCTTAACTCTATTTGTTCTTATTTTTTGTACAGCTTTTCATGTAAATAATTCCTATGGCATGCCAATTCAATACCATTTTTCAGCAACTATCACTGGTGCATTTAACAATACTTGGGACGAAATGCCGAATTATCTTGGTAAAGTCTTCCAATGTGATTTTTTTTACGATACCAGCTCTACCAATGTTATAGACAATGGAGCCCACTGGTATGATTCTCACACTGATAAACCGAGCGGAATTGTTTTGTCGACAGATGGATACACTTCAGAAGGGACGGGTTACTGGATTTCAGGCAACGGATTCAATTATCGTGTAGAAAATGGTAATTTTTTCGGATTGAACCCTCTTCTTGATAGCGCAATTCAATTTAACTTTACAAAAGGTATGATTCTATATGGATATGATGGATCTCATGCAATTGATTCGTTTTTCTTCAATATTGACTCTATAGTTGACCCGCCTCTTCATACACCCGAACCTACAAGTTTTCTATTATTCGCTATGGGGTTGATTGGCATAGTAGGTTATGGATATTGGCCATATTCAAAACATAATTAATATTTACAAATATATATTTGTATACATACCTGTCTACTCCTTTATAAAGTTATAACAACAACTACAGTATGGTTATTTTTTTATTATTATTAAATTATTATTGTTTTGTTGCATTAATATTTTTGTTTATTGCTACTGCAAATAAACTGCGGATTGAATTCAGCCATATTTGAAAATATAGCCATGGATTGTATCTATAAAAATTCATCAAGAGATATAGATGCCCTAGATTTCTATTTTCTGTAAAACGCTTTCGCACCAACTTTATGTATAATTTCTCTGTTTTTATATAATCTTCATCATTTTTGACATATTTATTTAAGAATTCCATGTCTACAGCAAGGGATCTTGGTTTATACTTGACATCAATATTCACATATTCGATTTCTTTTAAATAACATATATCTTTAGTTAATTTGAATGTAGTCATCAAACCGGCTTTAGTGCGGTAATTCCAGATCATATCGAAGACAAAATTTCCAAGACTATAGCAGATCCATTTATCACGATAGTTGTCAATTCTTTGTATTGAATGTGGATGATGTCCTAAAATGATATCAACTCCTGTTTCTATTAATTTGCGTCCAAATACTTCATTTTTTGGAGAAGGAGAGCAAATAAACTCGTCGCCCCAATGTAAACTTACCACTAAATAATCTACTTCCAAACGCAATTGCCTTACATCAGCAAATACCGCCTGAGGTTCATTTATTGCGTAAAGTGGTTCATGGCCATATCCATCTGGATCAGAATAGCCCAGAAATCCTATTTTAATTCCCTTCAATTGAAGAACATAAGGGCGGCAATTCCATCCATCTATTCCCTTAAGACCTACTACACCTATTCCAGAGCGTTCAAGCAAGATGCATGTCTCAAAAAAAGACTCCCTCCCATGCTGCATCATGTGATTGTTAGCGACATTCAGGATGTTGAATCCAATATTTTTTAATGTTTTAACCATGTTAGGGTCAGCACGAAGTTGAGCCTTTTGAAAAGCAAGTTCCTCGTAACCATAATCTGATAGTACTCCTTCAAGATTACCGAAAATTATATCAGCATGAAGCTTATCTCGCACATCGGTAAAAATGTAATCTCCACCATATTTTGATACTGCTCTACGAACACCTATTCCAAGCATTTTTGGAGAATCACCTAAACTTATATCCCCAACCGCGCATAAAGTAATTGATTCAAGATCTGCATCTGACAATGGCTGCACCTCGAGCAATTAAATAAAGTACAAATAATAACGATGTATTTAACGTGTTTTTTGGTGTTCGTACTCCAGATCGCATGGACATTATTAACGGTATTATAGTAATTAATATTGATGTTAGTAATAAATAAATATTGCCTTTTCCAATAAAAATAACAAGAAGAACCAAATACATCCAAACAACAATTAAAAAAAGATATATTAGTGGGATCAATATACTTAAAACATCATTACGTTTTTTGCTATTTTTTAAAAACGTTTTAAAACTTTTTTGACCACGCCAATATTCCTTTTTCAAAAATTCTGATACAGTTTTAACTGTACCAAGATGTTCAACTTTACAAGCATCACTGAATATTAAACGAGAAAAAGCAGAAAGCCTTCTTCCGAGATCAACATCTTCACATGTAAACAATGTTTCATCAAAACCTTTAGCTTTCTCAAAAGATTTATGTCTTATCAATAAATTAAAGGATGACAGCCAATTCACTTCTCTTGTTCCTTTATATTTACCTGAACTACTAATTGGAAACCATGTCCGTTCAACCCAACTCTGTGAAGATAATGGTGGCGTGACAGCAAATCCAACACATGATATATCTTCTTTGCCCAAGAGTATATTTACTCCGATGTTTGACCACTCCTGACTAACTACGCTGTCTCCATCAAGAAAGGCTAAAACTTCACCCTTTGAGTGTTTAAAACCGTAATTCCTCACCGAAGCTATTGTTCCTCCCAATTTGTAAAAAAGAGTACAACGTTCGTCATATCTAATAATTTCCTCAACAATATATGGAGTTCTATCATCACTGCCATTATCCACAACAATTATTTCAATTTTTTCAGGAGGATAATTCTGTGCAATAACTGATCTTAAACAGCGGGCAATGTATTTCTCTTCATTGCGAACAGGTATAATAATCGAAATAAATGGCAAAGGCTGTTCATATATCACTTGACATCTCCCTTCACTTCAGACCTGAAATACCGAAGTTTGCCTGAACTTTCCCGCTCAATCTCTTTAACCTTTATGAACTCAAATTGCATTGCCTCACTAATATTAAGTTTGAAACGTTGTATATAGTCTTGTTCCAAAACAGAATTGAAATTAGCTTCTGAAACGACAAAAATGGATAGGTGGTCTGTACGATCCTGAACAGCTTTGAATTGAATCACACCATTCTTTAGGGTATATGCAAGTATAGCGTCATACACTTTCAGACCATCAGGAGTTATTATGTAGTCATCCTTTCTGCCTGAAGAAATATTCAATATCGGCAAAGTGCGGCCACATGGGCATATTTCATTTGAAAGACTACCCCTATCCCCAATACGATATCGGATAAACGGAAAATGGCGGGCATGGAGTTCGGTAACAACAATTTCGCCTTCAATTCCATAATTTACTGGACGTCCCTCTGAATCGACTACTTCTACAAGGATGTTTGACGACATAACATGCATTTTCCCTTTAGGACAATCAAATGCTATTACGCCGGTCTCTGTACAACCATATTCACCAATAAATGGAATATTTAGATACTGCTCCAACTCTTCTTTTTCGTGAGGATAGACATATTCACCTGTGCCTATTGCCACCTTTAGTGGAATTTTTGACAAGGAAAGTTTTTCACTTTTCAAAAATCGAATAAATTCCAACATGAGACTTGGGTATCCATATAAATACGTTGGAGAGAATTTGCTAAGGCGCTTATAAAATAAATATTTGGACTTATCACTGAGATCGAAGGCCGAAAAACGAATTCGATTTTTAATAAAATACTTTATTCTCATAATTCTAACTTTGCTTCCACTTGCCACCCCCCAAAATCGACCTTGCGGTTCACCGACTTCTATCCCGTGCCAACTATAAGCATGATTTTGCACTGCTTCCATGTAAGCAGTTGAGAAGCGATCTTTCCAGAATTCTAATGGTAAACCGGTAGATCCACTCGTTGAACGATGCTCAAGACTACTCATGTAGGAATAGGCTTGTGCTTTTGACCTTATTCTTACATCTTCTTTACTGAGTAAAGGTAGTTGCTTGAACAAATTATGGAAACCGTCTTTAATACGTCTTCCTGCAACTCGATTAAGAAGTTGCCGATAGTAAGGATCATGATAATAGCAATACGACAATAAACGATTCAGCTTCGCATCCTGGTACTTCTGCAACTCTGTATTTGATAAATAATCACATTCTTTAATTTCGGGCCTGTAGATAGGAACCCATTCTCTGAGCATAAAATGTGTAGGGTAGATAAAAATCAATTTCGCAAGTAATTTGTTCATTTCAGTTAACCTAGGTTTAATATTTGTTAAATGCCAATCTTACATCATCGAATTAGTTTATAGATTTGCTATGCTTAATATTTAATGGTTTTATAACATAATCTTTATAATCACATGCGATAGATTCCCAAGTTAAAGTCTTTCGAACCTTCTTCTCAGCCATGCTGCCCATATGTTTTAGTTTTTCAGGATTCTGTAATAAATTCAGAATGGCACTTACCCATTCCCCAATTTCCAGATCACCAAGTAAAATACCATCATTGCTCTGTTCAATTATATCCTCCGGTCCCGCCGTTCGAGTTGATATCACAGGCACACCAAAATACATTGCCTCTAGCACAACCATTCCATAAATTTCATAATTACTCGGCAGTAAAAATAGGGAGCTTTCCCTGTAGAGACTTGGAAGGTTTTCCTGAGCAACAGAACCTACAAGTCGTACATTATTCAGCTTTTCTTCCCTAACTCTGATCTTTATCCTCTCGTGCTCGGGCCCGGTTCCGGCCATTACCAAAGAGACCCCTTCGCCTGCAAGCTTATTTGCCAAATCCAGCATGAAATCCACATTCCGTCTGCGCTCGAAGATACCTACATATAATATTATTGGACTTTCATCACTTATGTCATACTCTTTACGCCAGTTTCGCTCTTTCCGGTTGACAAATGGAGAAGGATCGAGCCCCACGGGAATAACCCGTGTGTTAGTGAATCCCTTGCTCTCGAGATATTTTTGCGCATATGTTGTTTTAGTAATGGCCATATTTATATTCCGCTGCAAGGAAGGCAATAGAATTCTGTCATAACATTTTTGAAAAAGAGCTCTGAGACGCCCTGTAATTTGCGCATACATTCCCTGATACACAACCAATGGTATCCCATAGCGTTTTGCAAATCGCGCAACCAGAAACGATGTCAGTTCGCTTTCCTCATTTACCTGTATGAAATCGTAGTGTCCATCCTTCAGCAGTTTTTTCAACTTTGGGTAAATGGCGTGGCTGATTTCCGGCAGTTTGAAAAAAGGGACCTCAAGCAGCCTTACGGCTCCGCTCCCGGCGGAATCGATCAATGTATTTTTGACTTTAACACCTTCTCCGGCCACATAGACATCAACATTTACTCCATAATGCGAAAGCCCACGCGCCAGACCTATTTCTTGACTATTATAAAAATTCCTGGAAATCGGGGCACCGACGGGACGAATAATCGCCATACGAATTTCACGCTTCATGCTTAACTCTCAATCTTGACAGAAGAACTGTCCGTTCTACCGAATCCGTTACAAGCACCAGGCTGAAGAAACAGAAGACCATGGTCATAAGCCCCCCCTGAAAAAGTAATGACGGGTAACCGGCGGAGTGCGTTCCTATTTTAAGCATTGAAAATATGGTTGCAAAAAAGGCGGCAGACGGCCCAAGAACACTTTTAAGCAGGAAATCCAGATAGGATACTTTAAACTCCCTGAATGCAATAACTGGTAAAAGAATCCCGTTAAGAATACATGAAGGGATCAATGTCCCATAGGCAACTCCAATCATCCCGTAAGAACGTACAAGTATCAGGCTCAGAATCAGATTGCTTGCCGCTTCCAGCATGTTCAACTTGCCAAGCAGATGGTGCCTGTTGGTTCCGAAAAACCGGGCAACGGACATCGATTGCCCCATGGAAATGGCCTTCGCGAAGGCGAGCACGAGAAGAATAGGTTTGACCACCGCGCCATATTTCTCTCCCATCCAAATACCGACAAAATCTCCTCCGAGCAGATAAATCCCACAGAAAATGTACAAGGTCATCAAAAGGGTGTATTTCGACCCACGAAAGAAGCTCTGTTTTACTAGTTCCTGCTCCCCTCTGGCGTCCAACTGGCTTATGTAGGGGACAAACACGCTCGCGCCTGCCCATATCAGCTTTTCGAAGTAGGTCACGAGATTGGTTGCGATGGAATAATAAGTTACGTCGCTGACACGCAGAAAAGTAGCGACAACGATCTCGTCGGTAAAGCTAATGACCCGTGAGGACACCGAAACAATGAAACTATATAAGCTGTAATTGAAAATATCTGGAATCAATTTTCGATCGAAATATCGCCTGTTATAGAGAATATGAGGGCAATTTTTTCTTACAGTCCTATATATACGGAAATTTTTTGTCATATTAAAAGCCACATTCACCAGCGCCAGGCAAAGCAGATGAGGACTGATAATAATGGCTGTATAAAGAAAAATATTTCTGGCTATCGCATTGGTTATATTTATCCGGTTTGCTATTGTGTGTTCCTGTCTGGCTATCAGAACTGCATACATGACACCAAAGGGAAAGGTGAAAGCAGCATCAAAACCCACTATAAGGACAACCAGTTTCCCGAGCATCACATAACCCTTCAAATCGACAATCCGATCAAAGAAGTAAGTTATGATAAGAGTTGCAAACACAGTGATAAGCCCGAAGCAGGTATAAAGAATGAGCGAGGTGTTGAAGAATTTGTTGAGTTCATTTTTCTGCTCCGTTGCTTCGTACATGGATACATAACGGACTATGGCCCGATTCATACCGAAATCGAGAAGCGAAAAATAACCCGCAAAAGACATGATCAACGTCCATAATCCAAAATAAAAGTCACCCAATCTGTGGACCAGAAATGGAGACATAATGAACGCGATTACAATAGATATCACCATATTTGCGTAGTTAGATGAGGCGTTGTTGAAAAGTCTTCTTATCATGACTTATGCTCGAACAGGTTTATGGTGTTGAAACTGGAACAATTCCCGTCCATGACGCACATATAGAAGAATTCCGTATACTGACTGCTCCCGAAGCTGTTTACATGGCTTGGTTCGGAAAAAAATTTGTTATCCATCAAAAGAACTTTATCGTTGACTTTATTTTCGACTTTCTGGAACAGTTTGTATGTTTCTCCAAAGGCCAAATGATTATATTTCTTCCTGATATTGGGAATCGGAGAGAAGAAGAATACATAATCGACTTTCCTCTTGGCTAACAAATCAACCAATTTATTGAAATATAAGCCGGTTACGGGTGGAAGACTTTCAGTATATCTGCATATTTTTTGATAATAGTCATCTGCCTTCTTTTCAAAAATTCTGTTTTGTTCAGTTGTAAAGATATTCTTCTCGGGATAAAGCAAAAAACCATCACAAACGGTGATCTGTGACATGTAACTATTGTCACTCACTCCGGACCGCAACCTGATCAGAGTCTTTTCAAGCAAAGAAATGTCTTTAATGTTCACATAATCCTCAAACGGGAACCGATGTATGCGTTTATACTTTTCCATAGCGCCAGGGAAGGCGGTATCGAGTTCCGAAGCCTCTTCCGATGTCGCTACATACCTTAGGAAATTCTCGCCCAGCGATGCGTTCAAAGAGGTATCCTGGTAAGTCATATTAATCGGAGTAAGCTCAATGTATAACTTTCGTGCACCCGGATTCTCATCCAGAATCCGCTTCACAAAGAAATATGTAGACGGAGTGGTCGCACCACCAACCGAAAAATTGTAAGCCCTAACATGGTATTTCTGATGCAGTTGCACCGGGTTGATTGCCATAGCTCTAGACGAACCGACTATGATTATGTCGCCATCCTTATACTTGTACTTATCGATCATCTCACCTTTTGACTTCCACAAGGCCCGGTCGGGAATATAAACGTACGAGTAAAGGGCAAATCGCAATCCGAAAATCACAAGAATCCCGATAAAAAACCCCACCATGAATGTAATTGTTGTGCTCTTTTTCATATGATGATTAAAACTGCCCGTAAATAAACGGCTTGGAAGCTGCGCCTGTCACGATCTGCAATGACGAAAGAAACACGGCGGCCAAAAACATCGCTTCCAAAAGAGGGACGAACCGGACACCCAACCATTTGCCGAAACTTATTTTATTTTCAACAATCGATGTCATCTTCCGCAACAAGCTTCCCGTCGTCCGCCAGACCGGCATCGCTCCCAGCAGAGCGAAACCTAGAACAATCAGCAATTCAATACTGACGTAATATCTCAATTGTGCCGTCCCCCCTTGAGCACGCCCGAAACCCGCCATTGACGCCAGAAAATGCAGGGCACCGTCCAAGGTCGGCAGGCGGAAAAACACCCAGCTGACCATTATGGCGAGCAGGAAATATATATGAGCACAAGGAGACCATATTTTCTTGAGAATCTTTCCAAGTTTCCAACTTTCGAGTGAGAGAATAAGGCCATGAAACATACCCCAGACAACGAAGTTCCAGTTCGCACCGTGCCACAAACCGCACAAGGTAAAGACGACAAAAATGCTGAAAAGTCCGCGGTAATTTGTCCTGTACTTCCCCTTGGTCATCTTCTTCCGCACCTTATCTGTTACAAGGGCGTACGACAGAGGGATAAACAGATAATCCCTGAACCATGTTGAGAGTGAAATATGCCATCTCCTCCAGAATTCGGTAAAGGACCTGGCGATATATGGATAATTGAAGTTTTCCCGGAAAGAAAACCCGAACATGTTCCCCAAACCGATTGCCATGTCGGTGTATCCGGAGAAATCGAAATAGAGCTGCAGCGAATAGCAGAGAATGCCCAACCAGGCCGCATATATGGACAATTCCCCCATAGGGATGGCAAATATCTGATCGGCCGTCTTCGCCAGGGTATCGGCTATTATGAGCTTCTTTCCCATTCCTATGACAAACCGTTTGAACCCGATCATAAAGTTCTCAATTGAAAGTTCGGGATTTGCAAGACCTTCTACAACTTCCTGATAGCGGATAATCGGACCTGCGGTGATCTTCGGAAAGAGCGCCAGAAACAGGGAAAGTTTCAGCGGATTACGTTCCGCGCTGAACTCCTGGCGATAGACATCAATTGCATATGCGATTGCCTGAAAGGTTATGAATGATATTCCGAGCGGAAGATGGAGGGGCTTTACGGAAACCTTGTCAAAACCTGCAAATTGAAACAGTGGATTAATTATGCCGAGAAAAAAATCAAGGTATTTGAAGAAAAACAGGACGAATAAATTTACCGAGATGGTTGCAGCAACGGCAAAGGTGCGACTGGCAGAAGTCTCTCTGCCATCAATCAGAATGGCTAAAAAATAGTTGCCGACCATAAATACAATCAGGAATGCGACAAACATTCCCTCGCCCCACCCATAGAAGAAAACGCTGGAGAGCAGCAGGAACAAAACCCGCCATCTGTTTCCAACGACGCAGTATCCCGCAAATACTATGGGAAAGAAATAGAACAAGAATATGGGTGAACTTAAATCCATGGTCTATTCAATCCCATGTAATGCAGGCTTCACCGCCTGCGTCCTCTGGAGTTTTTCTTCGATATTGTCGACCAGATCTCCGACATTCTTGAATGCGAGCAATTCCCTCTGTCTGAATTTCACTTTGAAATTCACTTCCACGGCAACAATCAAATTGATATGGGAAAGGGAATCCCACCCGTCAATATCATCCGCCGTCGTTTGCTTTGTAATATTGATGCCGTCATCCTCGAAAACTAATCGAAAAACCTTGTTCAGCCTTTCCAAAGTTGCCATAGTCAAATCTCCAGTGTTGATATGTCGCCGATATCCGTTCCGAGATATCGGGCCTTCAGGACCCGCCTCATTATCTTACCGCTCCTGTTTTTTGGAATTGCCTCAACCGGCAGAATTTCCTGTGGCGTTGCAATAGACGACACCCTGTTCGTCACATGGAGCCTGATTTTCAACTCCAGCTCCCGGCTTAAGACTTTATGTTCGTGCAATTCGACATAAGCCACGACCTTTTCATATAGAATCTCATCCGGAACTCCGATCACTCCGGATTCGGCAACCTCCTCGATCTCCAACAGTGCGCTTTCCACCTCGAAGGGACTCACAAGATGCCCGGCCGTATTGATCACGTCGTCACTTCGTCCCAGGAACCAGTAATAGCCGTCCCGCTCCCGAAAAGCAGTGTCGCCCGTATAATACCACCCGTTACGAAATTTCGAGTTGTATGCCACCTTGTTGTTCAGGTATGTCGTAAACATGGAAGGCCAACCTTTCCTGATGCACAAATTACCCTGCTTCCCGTCCTCCAGAGGCATACCACAATCATCAAGGATTGACGCTTCGACACCGCTGACCGGCATTCCCATGGATCCGGGTTTGATACGGAGACCCGGCCGGTTGGCTATCATGATGGCGCCTGTCTCCGTCTGGAACCAGGTGTCATAGACCTCCTTGCCAAGCGTTTCACGGGTCCAGTGAATAATTTCAGGATTCAAAGGTTCACCGACACTGCTTATGTGACGAAGTTTCGGCAGGTCAAAACCGCTGAAGATCGTGGGGTCCTCCCTCAACAACATCCGCAAAGCCGTGGGTGCCGTAAACCAGACCGAAACGCTCTCGTTTTTCAGTAATGTAAACCATGCTTCCGCATCATATCCCCCGCCGAAGTGCACCTGTGTAACGCCGCGGCTCCACGGACCGATGATTCCGTAGGATGTCCCCGTTACCCATCCCTGGTCGGCGGTGCACCAGAAAATATCGTCTTCCCGAAGGCCGAGGACTTCACCCGCAGTCTGATGGAGATGGAGGATGCTTTTATGGCAGTGCAACACACCTTTTGGTTTTCCTGTGGAGCCTGAGGTGTAATGCAGGACGGAAGGAGTATCGGGAGTGGTGAGCGGCGCGTCAAAAACGTCCGATGCAGATTTTATGAGGCGCTGGTAGCTCAAGGTATTTTCCGTCAAGTGATCCTCCATATCCACTACGATGACCCATCGCAAACTCGGCAGGTGATCTCGGATACGGTCAATTTTCTTTAGGAAGCTCTTCTTAGTGATAATCCCCTTGGCCCCGGCGTCGCATAATCGGTCGAGCAGCGCCTCTTCGCCGAAATTTGAAAACAGGGTACCGGTAATGATCTGCACCTTGAGTGAACCGAGAAACGCAAAAAACTGTTCCGGCATCTTGGGCAGGAAGGTAAAAAAAACATCGCCCGCGCTAAAACCGAGATCCTGAAGGGTGTTGGCAAACCGGTTGCTTTCCGATTCAAGGTCGGCAAAAGTGTAGTCTGCACAATCGTGTCGGGTAGAGATCCAGCGCATGGCAACCTTTTCCGCTCGCCCCTGCTCACATTGCTGTTTTGTGCAGATGTGGCCTATGTTGTATTGGTTTTTTAGTATCATTATTCTTTCCTGCAAATTCCATGATGTGGTCATCTGCGCCTTCGCATCAGACCATCGATTACAGACAGGCCATGATCATAATTAAATGTATGAGTTGCCAGAATATCCTTGTTCCATTTTGGTTCTGCCACTGCTATAACCTGTTCCAGGTATTCATGTTCATCCAGCGTCGTTATTTCATTGATGTTAAAGCCATAGCCGTATCTCACTGAAGAGTTTTGCGAAGGTCTGTATAATTTTCCGTTCTGCTCGAAAATTTTCCCGGCAGGCCTGGCGCTTTTAACATCTGAAATAACAGGATTCAACGGATGTGGAATCCAATCGGTGCTTAAGAGATTTTCCGAATGGAACAGGAACAGCTCATCCCATGAAGAAGCCCCCCTGTTTTCTATCATGTTTGCAAATATCCACCACTTGTTTCCGTGATAAAACAGGGTAGCTTCATAGGCTTCTACGTTTTCCATCAAATTCATGACGAGTTCCCACTTGTATGGAAATTCCGTACACCTGTATAATTCAACAGTCCTGTTACCTCCTGTTTCCGGAACCATATGCAGTTCATTTTCCCATTCGAACACAAATGGGTAAGACATATGATATGGTCGTTCCAATACTTTCACCGGGTTATCATAATTGCCATCACCATCGATTATCAGCAATGAAATGTGACCTTTCTGTTCTTCGAACAAATAGTCTGACAGCTTTTTCCGGATAGGCCTGACTTTCAAAACCGGAACATCCGACAAGATATTGTTCAGATTCTTCATTTCAAAAGCATCGGGTTCACAACTTACCCTGTCTATCAGAATGTCGTGAATGCGTGTAAGCAATTTCGCAATAATAGTCGAAAAAACGGAACCCCAATTATCTCTAATTTTCTTATATAATGTTTTTTTAGTGCTTTTCCTGACATCATTTAATACAATCAGGTCAATACTTGCATAATCACTCTGCAGTATCCGCTCAATCAAGCGATACGACCATGCAGGTATTGCCATCTCATCCATCAACAATCCAATTTTCAGTTTTCTCTTCATCATGTTGAACCGTAGGTAGTTTCTTTCACTAACTGATGACCAGTTTCTTCATCAATGACATGTTCGCTTTCCAATTGTCGGATCAGAAATGCAATTATCGTCAGATTCCAGAAGTAATAATCAAGCGATATCAGAGTCCCGAAAATACCCGTGACAAGTTCGCCAACTATTCCGCAACTCAGCAAGTTGACAAGCATCATCCTATCATTGTCATGATCTTTGAACCTGGAGTTCAGTCTGTAGCCTCGCCAAAGAGGGACCAGAAACATCAGATAATAGGGAACCGCCTCCAATATGCCGCCGTCTACGAGCACCTGAAGGTATGTATTATGCGAATGGGAAAGCTTGCTGCGTCCGTCATCGTAAAAGGTGTAGTCATAAAGAATTTCGTTAATTTCGCCCTTGAATTGCTGCCCATATTTTCCGCTGGCTTTGGAAAAATTCAGAGAACCCACTCCCTTGATCGGATTGTCCTCGATCATCTCCAGTGCGACCTGCCACAGCAACTGCCTCGAAGCCGATGACGAGTCTTCGATTTTGCTTGCGGACGTATCCTGAACTTCGATGTCTTGTATCCTTTCAAAATAACTCTCCGGCACCAAGAAAATGCCAATGAGCAAAGCAAGACCGGCAACGGCTATAAACTTTCCTTTTCTGCGAGCATAAAAGAACATACCCGACACCGTGACGCAGAGCCCGAGAAAACCGGCTCGCGACTGTCCCAGCACTATGATTGCAGTGAAAACCGCGATGCTCAGCAAACCAAATATCCTGAGATTTTTTTCCTTTTTTCTCGCGAAATAGACAGCCAGCGGAAGGTACAAGACATACACGCTGCAAATTGCGCATCGATCCACGATAAATCCGCCAAAAAGCCTCTCAACCAGGATATTTCCAAGAAAATACTGTTGAATGCCCCATGCACCCATGAAAAGGAAGAAAAACAATAACAACTTAAGATATTTTTGTATCTGTTCTTCAGAAAGCCTTGTCAGGACGGCATAAAGACATAAACAAAAAGCGAATATCTGGGGATACTGATTAACATAATATATGCTGCCTCTTGTTTCGCTATAATCGGTATAAGAACTTGTCAGCGTTGAATAGTACATGGCAATCAAAAACCATATGAAGTAAAACAAAAACCCATTCTTGATTGGGTTGAAGAGATTTTCTTTCTTGATGATACATGCGAGTACCAAACACGATATAGCCATAGCAAAAACATATGGGATCTGACTGGTCCCGTATGTAAGCTGCTCTGGGCGAATTACCGATATGAATGTATAGTAAATGACTCCGTAAAACGTATCGATAAAAGCCGTAAGTGCAAGAATGGGATATAGTATTTTTAGAAGAAAAACTCGCATAAGATATTACACAACTCCAAAAAAACAGTATCTTTCCTTATCTGAAGCTATTTATTTCAATGTGCTGGAACTCAATCCATCAGACTTTTCCAAATACCGAATCATCATACTTGATTGCCCGCCTGGTATAACGTGCGATACTCGCCTATCATCCCCTCAAAGGAAAACTCCGCTAGAACCCGCTCCCTCCCTTTAGCACCCATGCTCCCCGTCAGGCCCGGATCTTTCAGCAGTTCCAGCAACCGGGCCGTCATTTCATTATCGTCATCAAGCGGTACGAGATATCCCGTTTCACCCTCAACTACGACTTCCGGATTCCCTCCGACGTTTGTAACCACGGCCGGGATGCCGGTTGCCATGGCCTCAAGAAGCGTAACCGCTATTCCCTCCGTAAAAGAGGTAAGCACGAATACGTCGAAAAGCCGATAAATCTCCGGCATATCATACCTGAGCCCGAGAAAGACGACCCTCGATGCCATGCCGAATTCCTCTGCCATTGCTTTAAGTTCCGCTTCTTTCGTGCCGGAGCCCGCAATCAGGAGGTGTGTATCCGGCATTTTCTCAAGCACCTGCCGAAAAACCCTCAGCATCATGGAAATATTCTTGATGTCCTCCAGGCGCACCGCCGTCCCGACAACCCGGCAGTTCGCCTCCAGGCCAAGCGCACGGCGCCCGGCCGCCTTTTCTGATTCGGACGCGGGCCGGAACGTGGTGCAGTCCACGCCGTTATGGATAATGCGGATCTTGGCCGCGGGGTAGTTGTCGTACCTGATCATCGCGACCTTCGTGCGTGCGGAAATGGAAACGATATGCTCGGCGCCCATGGCAAGAAAGGGATTCAGGAGATAGCGTTTCCAGCGGCGACCGTCCGGATACAACCTGCCGTGCTCGGTATAAACCACCTTAAGCCCTCCCGCGAGAAGCGCGGCGGGAACCGCGTAAAATAGCGGGGTATAGGTATGGGCGTGAACAACATCGACTTTTTCGTCCTTCATTATTCTGCTCAGCCAGGGGACGATACCCGGTTTGAGACCGTTCAGGCAGCAACGGAAATAAACCGGCACTCCTTCGCTCCGCAGCTTCTCGCCCAGCGAGCCCACAAAATGGAGGCAGCAAACGACGGGAGGGTTACCAGAACCGGAATGATCACGGACCATGTTGTAGACAAGCTGCTCGGCCCCTCCGCCGGCACCCATAGTCGAAACCACGTGCATGATCCTCGGCATTTTATCGCTCTGAGACGGCATTCATTCTCCCCGGTTTCATTGATTTATCGCACAGAATTCACTGCGGCGAACACAGCGTTCGGCAATCGGTCCTTTGGGAAAGACCTTATGGCCGAGACAATAACTGAGCCAGATATAACGGGAATCCATCAGACGGAACCCACATTTAAGAATTGTCGTCACCATCGGCAAGTTGTGCGAAGCGATCTCGGTCAGGCAGATGGTCTTTCCTGTGGGAACCATCCGGGGGAACAGGAAGTTCATCGCGTGCAGGAAGAGGCCCTGTCCGCGGCATTCTTTCCTCGTAAACACCCTTTCGATTGCGAACTCGTCGTCTTTCAAAAGCAGGATCCTGTCCATCAGCTCTTTTCTCCGTTCGACAATCCAGATGTAGAACACGATTTCCCCGCCCAGCTTGCCGGTAAGAAGCCGGTCGCCGGCGTGCAGCTTGCAGAGGTAATCCTCCAGCCACAAGGCCGCATCCAAGTGGGGATTGTCGGCCATTTTCAGGACATCTCTTTCGTTTCCGAACGAGAATTCGACGGGAAGACGCATCCTGGGGATGGAGGGCGGCCGCCACTCCGTCACATCGAGTGAATAAAAATCGACCTTCTGGAGCCAGACAAGCTTCTCGATGATGTCGAGAAGCACTCCCAGTTTGCGTCTAAACGACCTTTGATTGAGCCTGGTAACCAGGTCCATGAAAACCACCTTTTACCTGAAACAACGTTATCAGCAGCGGTGTTTAAGCGAATCAGTTCCTTGAATCCGGTTCCGTAAACCGTCGATTATCCGGGATGTTCGGAGATTCATCTCTTTCTTGATCAATATTTCCCTCGCCATTTTGAGACTTATCATTAAAGTTGGACATAACCTATTTCCGTCCGGTCCCAATCTTTTTAATATTTGAAGCCATTGTCAGGCAGCTTTCGCGATTGATTTTTCCGTTTGCGTTTTTGGGAAGCCCAGACACAAGCTTGATTTCACCCGGCAGCTTGTACCTTGGCAGCTTCGAGGCGCAGGCGGCAATGATATCGCCATCTTTGCATTCCTTGTCCCTCGGCGCGGCAAGTGCCGCCAGCCTGTATCCCAAGAGCCGGTCGGGAATACCGACAACCGCTGCTTCCACCAGAAGGCCGGTCGACATCAGAACCTCTTCCACCTCCCGGGGGTTGACCCTGTGTCCTCCCACCTTAAGCAGGCAGTCTTTTCTGCCCACGAGATAGAAGTAACCGTCTCCATCCCGATACCCAAGGTCGCCGGTATGATAGCCGTTCTCGTCCAGTACCCTTGACGTTTCCAGCGGGTCCTTCCAATAACCCCGCATGATATTCCCGCCGTAGGCAACCAGTTCGCCCGTTACGCCGGCAGGCACCTCTTTTCCCGATTCGTCGAGAACCCTGAGCGTAACCCCGGGAATGGGCCTGCCGATGGAGTCTATCTTTTTCCTCAACCGGTCCGGCTCCACGTAAGTGAGCCTGGCGGAAGCCTCGGTAGCGCCGTACATGACATACATCCGGGTATGGGCAGGCAGAGCTTCGAGTAGCTCCTCCTTGACCTGCCTGGACATGTGCCCCCCGGCCTGGGAGCAGAACCGGAGCGATCCGAGTTTATCCCTGCACTCCCTGAGAGGGGAGCGGTAAAGGAGATAGGCATATGTGGACGGGACGCCGGAGAAACCGGTTACCTGCTCTGAGCACATCTGCTCTATTACCGAAACCGGATAAGCGAACCGGTTGTTGACGACAACGGTTCCACCGACGGCAAAATGGGTATTCAGAAGCGATTTGCCCATAACATAGAAAAACGGGAGAACAACCATCTGGATGTCGGCATCGTCAAGCCGCAGGTACTCGACGATCGAACATGTATTGGCGACAATGTTCCCATGGGTGAGCATCACTCCCTTGGGTAAGCCAAGGGAGCCGGAAGTATAGATTATGCTGCACAGGGAACTCTCCCCGAGATCAACACAAGAATTGCCTGCACTATCACCGCTGAGCAGATCATCCCAGCAAAAAACCGGCGGCGCCGATGAGCTCAGACAGCGTTCCGGCTTTCCGATTATCAGCGCTTTCATATCGAGCGGAGCAAAATCGACCGCCATGACACTGCGCTCGTATTTTGCCGAAGAAATCATCATCTTCGGCTCAAGGGCATGCAGCAAAGAGGCAAGACCTTCGGGTTGCAAGTCGGTGCTCAAAGGAGCCGCAACAGCGCCCGCCTTGAGAATTCCGTAATATGCAATTACATAATCCAGCCCGTTTTCAAGCATCATCGCTATGCGATCGCCGGGCGCGACGCCCCGGTCAATGAGCCAAGCAGCAAGCCGATTGGCTTTATCATTGATCTCGGAGTAGCCGGCGCGTACTTCTCCTTGGACAAGCGCCACCTTGTCCGGATACGACAAGGCGCTGTTTTCAAGGAAATGATGTACGAGAATTCGGGTTTCTAACTGCATTAGTATTTCCTGCCCCTTGAGATTCGGTTTAGAAGTCCGGAGAAATCAGCCTGCCAGCAAATGAAACGGTTCCGGCTCGGAAGCCACGAGTTTTTTCCGAAGAAATTGGGCAACATTGTTTATCGAATCCAGGTTTTCCGGGTGAAGTTCCATGTCGGCAACCATTACGGAAAATTCCTCTTCGATGAAATTAACCAGTTCGAGAATTCCGGTGGAATCGATCATTCCTTCATCCAGGAACGAAGTATCGTCTTTCAACCCCCTCTCGTCGCCAAAGAGAAAATTGTCGACCACAAACTGCCTGATTTTCGTTTTCAACTCGTTCATAATCCAACACCTCTATTGCATCGAATGCAAATCAGCACATATTTCCGGTACAAAATCCACCAGAAGAGGGGGGAGGTGTAGATACCTGGTGCTCGATCGTTTGACGTCAATGTCGTCATATACCATTCGAACCTGTTCCGGGGTTGCGCCGAGCGCCTCGGCCACCAATTCGGCAGGAAATCCGTTGTTTTTTCCATAAAGGCAGATATCCATTTTTTCATATGGAAGGGAAAAATAGAATTCATCCTGCCCCTGGGAAAGCGAATAGGTATCGGTCGTGGGCGGCCTCCGGCGGATTTCCGCAGGGATCTCCAGGTATTCCGCCAGTTGATATACCTGCGATTTGTAAAGATGCGCGATCGGTTTCAGGTCGGCCGCTCCGTCCCCCAACTTGACGAAGAAGCCCTGATCGTATTCCAGGCGGTTGGGGGTTCCGATCACCGCGTAATTCAGCCTGTCGGCATGATAGTATTCGAGCATCTTGCGTATGCGCTGTTTGAAATTGGTGGCCGCGACAATTTCCAGATAGGGTTTCAACGGCAGCCTTCTCGTCGTTTCAGTGCGGTCCGTCCCTTCGGCAACTAACGAGAATATACTGAACCCCCTGTTTTCGAACACACTGGAAATAACCACCTTTGACTTCCATCCCTCACCGTATTCGGGCAAAACCTTCCTGACTGCGTCATCGTACCGTTTGTAGAATCCGACGGCCTCAAGAATCACGGTTATATCCTCAAGTACGGCTGTAATTCCAATTCGTTCGGCGATCAAACCGCTTAGCTCGATCGTTTCCTCATCGGAATGACGTTCGGGCATCCGCAGCCCCAGTACCCGTTCAGGACCGAAAGCCTTTACGGCAAGCGCTGCACAGATACTGCTGTCGATCCCGCCGGAAATTCCGATCACTGCGCCCCGGCGCTTCAGCTGCGTGACCATCAGGTCCCGCATGCGCGCGGTTATTCTTTCAACCTCGCACTCGGGGTCGAGCGTCAAAACTTCATCTGTTTTCAAATCCCTTTTCATCAAATTCCTCTTTCCGGTGCCGGAATAACCCGGCATCAGACATATCCGGGGCCATGGACTATCTTGTCCGGCAGAGCGGCTTTTACCCTGCAGCATGAAGCTGCACCGGCGAAATGTTCTTTCAGCAGATGCGTCGACAGTACCCCCACCAGGGCCATGCTCTGCCACTCGCTGGCTGAACTGTTACCCGTTCCCCTGAATTTGTCCGCGAGTGCTCCCACTTTTGACGGATTGAATAGTCCCGCTTTTCTTGTATATCCCTCGGAGAGAAGCTCCGCTACATAATCGTCTCGTGCGTCGGAGAAGAAAACCTCGCGGATCGGAGCGCGGTATGGCTGTTTCTTCCTGGTCAGAATCGACTCCGGAATCAAATCTCCGAAAGTCCTCTTAAGTATGTATTTCTCGTTCAACCCCTTGAGCTTCCATCGGGAAGGAAGCCGGGAAGCGAATTCCACGACCCGGAAGTCGAGAAACGGATGGCGCAACTCCAATGAATTGGCCATGGCCACCCGGTCGCCCTGTGACGAGAGCAGGTAGCCCCGGAGAAAGAGTTCCATTTCCAGAAACTGCGCCTTGGAAAGATAATCGCAGTCATGAAAACCAGCGGGGAGCTGCTCTTTCAGCTCATCCAGGGGATCGTACCCCCTCAGCGACGCTATCACGTCATGGGAGAAGAACGCGAAATTTTTCCTGCCGTTTTCCCACCGGATCCTGTGGGAAAAATACGGATCCTCCAGGTCTTCCCTCCTTACAGCGAAAAAACTGCGAAGGATGAAGCGGAGACGGGCCGGATCGGTGAATACATAGGGATACAACCGTTCCAGCAGGAGCGGACGCCGCTCCGAATCCGGCTCCTTTCCCCAGAATCGCCGTATTTTGGCCTCTTTGAAAATATTGTACCCTCCGAATATCTCGTCGGCCCCCTCCCCCGTCAGGACAACCTTGAAGCCGTATGAGCGCACAAGCCGCGAGAGAAGAGTCATCGGGACGGTTGCGGTCCGGAGCAGCGGCGTTTCCGCATGTCTTACGGCTTCAGGGAAATTTTTTCGTATGTCTTCGTTGGCCACCAGCAGGCTGGAATGATCGGTTCCAAGAGCGTTCACCAATTCTTTCTGATAAATGCTTTCATCGAAAGCATTTTCCTGAAACTTCATCGAAAAGGTCCTGAGACGGTTGCCGAATTTTCCGGCCACTATGGATGTAATTATCGAAGAGTCCAATCCGCCGCTCAGGTAAGCACCCACCGGCACGTCCGCGCGCAGTCTTACCCGCACGGCATCGGTCAATAAATACTCGAGCTCCTCAACGGCCTCTTCCATGGTACCCGTCCAGCAGTTCAGGCCCCTGCCGCAGGGTATGCTCCAATATCCGGTTTGCTCAATTTTCCCTCCCGTGAGTTTCATGTAATGCCCTGGGGGAAGTTCGATAATTTGTCTGAAAATTGTGGCCGGAGTATGAACGCTCCAGAATGTAAATACCTGGGCAAGCCCTTCAAGGTCGATCTCTCTGCCGACCACGGGATCGACGAACAGGGCCTTTATCTCGGAGGCGAATAGAAACCTCCCTGGAGTGTAACAGTAATAAAGGGGTCTGATACCGATCCTGTCCCTCGCCAGGAAAAGTTCCTTTTTGATATTGTCCCAGATGGCAAGGGCAAACTGACCGTTTACCCGTTCCAGACAACCGGGTCCGAACTCTTCGAAAAGATGCAGGAAGACCTCCGTATCGGTCGCCGTGGAAAAACGGTGCCCAAGGGAGATGAGTTCATCTCTGAGTTCGGGATAATTGAAAACCTCGCCGTTATATATGATCCAGATGGTGCCGTCTTCGTTGCAGATAGGCTGTGTTCCGTCGAAAAGCCCGATTATATTGAGCCTCGAGTGGCCAAGACAGACAGATTCGTCCATGTAGACCCCCGACTCGTCCGGGCCCCGGTGGGCAAGAGAGGCGATCATTCCGGAGATCAACTCAACAGGCGTATTTTCAGGCTTCAATTTCAATATTCCCGCAATTCCACACACGTATGATCAACTCCATTAATTGCCCTGCAAAATCTGAAGATATTCCTACTCCGAGTATCCGCTCGCATTTTATTTAGAGCGGGTCGGACTCCGGAATGTGTCAAACATTTACGCATTTGACTCGTTCGTTCCCGTCAAGAAAAGCTGAATTACGCCTCTCGGACAAGCTTTACCCCATTGTTGAGACAGGAATTCGTCGTGTAAATCAGGGAGCTTCCCTTGGCCATTACCAATATTTTCCCTATCTCAGAAAAGCCGATTTTCATCAATGGCACCGACGAACTAGGATTATCCATGTTTACGAGAGCAATACATTTATCGAAACCGTCAGACTGCAAGTGGTTGAGCGCCTGGGTTACCGCGGTCGGATACATGCCCATGCCGCGGTAACCCGGGAGAGTAAATGCGTTGTACATGTAAACCCAGCCTTCCGGATACTCGATCAGCGAATTGCCGATGACACGTGTTGAAACCGTTGAATACCAGCTGTAATGAACGAGTCTCCCCTCACGCAGTATTGCAAAACACCTGTCGCCCTTTTCATCAGCTTCGCCGACGAAATCACCTGAGATTGTCAGGTGGTCCGCTTCCAACCGTCCTTTAAGGTCCTCCAATTCGATAAAACCCCATGAAAAACCCCGATCTGGGCTGTCCTTGACAGAGTGAAGCGATCCGGGACCGACAAAAAGGACATTGTAGATGTTGCACTTCAATATCCTTCGCAACCCCTTCATTAAATAAATTTTCAGAGTGTCATTATTGTTTCGGCTATTCCCATTATTCGCGCTTTGAAAAACTACCATCAGGTTCCCCTTTCGCCATGCTCCGCCGGGTACTGCTCCCCTGGCAGGCATCTCGGCATTTTTTCGCGAAAGCATTCAGCCGGGACCTCCTGAAATATCGGATCATTTCCGGGTATAGTCTATTGTTATAGACAACCAGAGATTTCACGGTTCTAATATCGGTGGCGTAATCCTTTTTATATTCCCCGGCTCCTTCGAAGTCGAAGACATCCGTGTTCTTCTCGGCCATAAGTCTTTGAATTACTCGTGCAAACAGCACTCTGCCTGCCGAAACCGCCTGATAGTCCTTGTGGAATCCGGTATCGATCGCATAATAGGTCCTCCCGCGCAGGCATCCGAGAAGGTATGCGACAGGTTTACCCGATACCAGGAGGAGATTGAAGTCTTCTCCTCCGGCGCCTTTCCCTCGACGAGTCAGATTCTCGTAGAACGATCCCGACGGTCCCTGGCTGAAGTGACTGACTCCGCTGAGGTACTGCCAGCTTTGACGGGCTATTTCCATTCCTGCATCCAGCACTTGCGCCGTGTCGCGGAAGGGATCCAGCACCAGGAATTCGACAGTCCCCTCCCTCTCCAGACGGTTCTCAGCCTGGTTGAGATTGCGGCGGAATTTTCTGCTTCTTCCTCGCAGGAACTCCCCATAGTCTGAAGGCATGTTAACAAGATAATCCGTACTTTCGATCGTTTCGACCACAAAGCCGGATGCCGTGGCCGCCTCCTCCAACGCTCCGGCAAATTCTTTATCGACCCTGCTCAATCGGATAATATCCCATCCGGATTTTCCAATGGCGTTCATAATTTGAGTGAGGAAATCCCTTGTTCCCTGACTTATCAAAAACCCTTCTCTTCCAATACCCCGTCCAAGGATGGAAAGGGATCGGACCGGGAATCCGCCGAAATTCTCCTTGCATCTATGAAGCGGAGCAGCGGCAACAAATTCCTGATTGCTGCTGCTCAGAATGTATATTTCAGATGAGTTCCCGGCATGATAGGTTTTCCAATATGCGGAAAGCCATTGATGGGACCTTGAGTATCTATCGGGGAAATAATCATCCGTAAACCGTTTCCATTCATCCTCCATCCCGGCAAATTCCTTAAAACTGGTTATTTTTCGAAGAGAGTACTCATTCATATTCGGAAACCTTTTTCGAAAGAGGGAACAATTGAGCCCGGTCGACAATCCTACTCCTTCGGAGAGTTGTATAGCAGCCGGAACAATTGAGACTGAAAACGAGCTTTGAAGAAGTAGCATCATTGCCGGCGGGAATACGTCCGATTGCAAAGGGATCTGAGCACATGGGCGTAAAGAGCGAGTTTTCCGTTGTGAAAGCACATTCATATCCGGACTTGCGGATAAATCTGAGGTGCTCCGCGCAGAAATCGATTCCCGACCTGCCGTTGGGAAAACAGAATGATTTCACGGGTACTCCGAGGAAACCCTCAAGTGTCCTGCGCGGAGCGGCAATTTCTTCTTCCCACTCGGTCGGTGAAAGTTCCGTAAGAATCCGGTGAGTTGCGGTATGTGTGCCGAATGCAACAAGACGCGAATCATGCATGACGTACACCTGGTCCCAGTCCAGAAGCCCGAAATCTTCCAGCAGCGGAAGAGTATCCAGTGATATTTTTTCACGGAGTTTGTCCAGGTATGAAGCCCTGCTATTTTCCCCGCACCTCTTCAACATTTCAACATCGGCGGAATAGGCCTCCCATATTTTTCCCGCTGCCATTCTTTCGCGGATTTCCTCATGAAATACTGACAAATCCACTTTATTCTCATATCCCCGCTTAAGAAGGAAATATAGTTCGTCAAACCATAGCAGACTCTCAGACCCGATATAACTGACGGTCAGAAAAATGGCCGCAGGGATTCCGAGTTCGAGGAGTATGGGAAACGCCACGTGGTAGTTATTCCTCAATCCGTCGTCAAAAGTGATCAATGCGGCCCGGGGAGGAAGTTCCAGATCCCTCCGAACAGCTGAAACGACATCATCCAGGGTTACAAAAACATAATGTTTTCGGAGGTATCCCATATGATCCCTGAAAGTTTTCTCCGGGATTTGAGTCCAGACGGGCGGATCGAATGAATTTCGAGTTACCCCGTGGTACATGACCACAAGCAGCTTTCGGCGGTTTATTTGCCGGAAGACCGCGTTGATGCCCAATGAAACGAGGCCGCGGGTGAAAACTTGTTTGAGCATCTGATTCATTTTCCGTTCTTACCTCTGATGAAGCCTTGACTTCAGCCACGCCAGTTCCTGTCTGAAACTCGACCTTCGCAGCCCAAGTGAAAGCTCATGTAATATCCGTAAAAAAACCGATCCCGGAGTAACGTAGGGTATCCTTCCACGCTTTACCGGAGGCGGAATTTTCGCGGGAACAGAGTTTTCCTTTGGTTCAGCTGCGGCAACAGACTCGACCCATCCGTTCTGAAGCATCAATGCTACAGGTCGCGTCAGGCTGCTGGTTTTATATCCGGCCAGAGAATTTTGGGCCGTAACGAAGAAACGCCAGCTTTGCTCCATAAACAATTTCTGTCTGTCAGCCTGTTCATACCTTGCAGCATGGTAGAAGACGACGCTCTTCCGAAGCTCCTGAGCCGCCCATGTTTCATTCGGGTATTCCAGCATGTCAGGCTTTTCCAGATAGGGATACTCGTTCAGCCGCATCCATTCGGCATAGGCAAGGAGACAGGATCGGGCGTAGGAGAAGCGGGTATCGAATTCGTCCAGAGCATGCTTCTTGTCCAGAAACTTTGCCACGGCCGCAAGCAGAACCGTATACGACCAGGCAACCTCCGGATTGAGAAGTCCTCGCGAGTCTATATCGTCATATGGGTGTACAGCTCCATGGATCAGCTGCCAGGCATGCTCCATGAATCTATCGCCGCCACCGACCTCGAAGGCATCGAGACAGGCTGAAGCGGCATTGCCGGTTCCCCTGGTGAGAGGATAACGGGGAAACAATCTTTTATCTCCGCCGGCTTGCCAAAGCAGCCGAAAATAGCGGGGTACCCTCTTTACTGCAGCGAGAACCGTCCCGGACCCCTTAAGGGAGCGCAGAACCCAATCCGCCAGGTCGATAACCGCTTGCCGGAAATCCGGGTTGCCGGTTTGATAATAATGGAGCATGAGACCCGTGGTGTAACAGTGCTCGGCTGCCGGTCCACCGCCGCAGAAACGGGGATCCTTTTTCTTCAGGTGCTCGCTGGAAAATGATCGGTGGGTTGAAAGACCCGCATCGATATAATGGTCGGTATGCCAGAACAGTCCCCTGTTGTATTCCTCCCGGTCTCTGGAGGTATGATAAATATCGATGTCGAGGACGTGGCGGGAAAGATCGGATGCCAGCTCGCACCAGCGGGGATCTCCAGTCACGAATGACTTGCGGTAGAAGCCGGCGCAGATGTCGTACTGGTTGTTGTAATGGGAAATGAAGGGCAGTTCTCCCTCGTGATTTACCGCTTCATGATCGGCATAGACATCGCCGAAATTGCGCCATCCGTACTCATCGGGCACTTCACGCTTTTTAAGAAAATCATCCGGTCCCGAGATGAAACTGTCCGTCAGGTCGGCTGCACCTGCAGCAGGCAGGTCTGAAAATATACCGGACAGTCGATAAACCTCCGGAGAAGCCAGAACCGACAGGGGAGACCTCGCCCAATCGAGTCCGTCGGGTGAGGCGGCAAAATCCAGATAGACCGTATGGGTTTTCTGCTCCCCCCCCTGAAGCTCATGGTAAACGGGATGACAGCCCGGGAAGAGCGATATTTTCATATCGCTTCGGCCGGCCTCGATAGCCTTCGGGAATTCCTGCCAGAACCGGGGAAGTACTGCTGCGACGCCGGTTTCCTTCGAGCCGCACCAGACGACAGGTGCCGCCCTTTCGCCAGCAGCATCCAACTTATTGTCCTTTCTAATTTCATACCCCTTGAAAGTGAACGGAACTTTCCCGTTTCTGGTCCGGTGATTGGGACTTTGCCAGTTATCGCCGCCACTCGATTCCTGGTATATCGAAAAGCAGCCGGATGGCGTATTGCAGGCGACCGGAGGTCCTCCCCGCTCCGGTGAACAAATAATTTTGTCGACAAGCCCGTCAGCAAAATCAAGTTCGAATGCAAGCTCCCTGAAAATCAGCGAAGCCGGATCACCGAGATCCCAGAGGCCGCCGGGGTGATTTGCAGATTTGGGATTCAACACCGTGAACTCATTTATTACGCAGCTGGTACCGGCAAAGAAATGAAGGCGGCATGAAAATCGGGGTGCGGTTTTGTCTGTGGTCCCGAATCTGCCGTGGATACGAATTATTGCCGTCAGAGGACCTTCAATCTCGAGTGAGATAGAATCGACAACGGGAACAAGCATCGATTTATCGGAGATCTTCAGAATACAGGCGCAGGATTTGATAATCTCGCGGTTATCCACCCTAACCTGCACAAAAGGTTTAAACTCTCTCACATCGATTGAAAAAACGGTCGTACCGGTATCCACATGCCAGATCTCGTCTCCGGTCCTGATACGGATACCTGGAGGCAAAACCGGATTCTCGTTTTCACCGGAAACCAGACGATAAACGGACGCTCCGTTCGCTGTGACGCTCGCCGCGAAGTCGGCAATCAGCCATTGCACCGATCCGTCGATCCATCTTTTGAGAACGGTCGTCTGGACAGGCTGGAGCCTTCCATCGGGAGCGGCGATAAGGAGTCCCTCCGGACCTGCAAGTTCACCCTTCGCACAGGGAACGCCGACCCGGACCATTTCTCCGGTGCGCGCCAGACCTATGGTTTCACTTACAATTATTTCCTTGTCAAGCATCCTGTAACTGTTTTCCTTTCAGACATTCCTGGCCCGGCAGCGGCGCCAGACCAGCGAACCAGTCATAATAATCCTCCATCAGCCTCACTCGGCGGGCGAAGGAAAAATGCTTCTCAACCCTCTCCCTGCAAGACTCCCCGCACTTTCTTCTCAACTCTCCGTTCAGGAGCAGGTTTTCCACATGCAATGCCAACCCGCGGGCATCCCCGACCGGAGCAAGGAATCCGCAGCTGCCGTTTTCCAGAAGCTCCGGAATCCCGCCGACCGAAGTCGAAACCGAGGGCACCGACATGGCCATCGCCTCAAGGAGTGTGTTGGGCATCCCCTCGGTCAGAGAAGTAATGAGAAACACATCGAACGCAGCGTAAACATCGCGGAGATCGTTTCTGTGTCCGGTGAAGATAATTACTCCGGCCAAACCCCTCCTCGACACATCTTTTCTGGCCATTTCAAGTTCATTCCCGTAGCCGTCGCCGACGATTACGAAGGTGACGTTCGGCACCCGGGCCGCCACCTGCTCCGCCACATTGTAGAAAGTGGGAAGATCCTTGTCGTAGGTAATGCGGGCGACGGTACCGACGAGAAAATCTTCCGGCGGTATGTGCAACTCTTCGCGCAGGACCTGCCGGGCTCCCTCACGATGCCAGATGGAGAGATCTATCCCGTTGTGCACCACATCAACACCGTTTTCCGACAACCCGTTTGCGACCAGCCGTTCTTTGGTTTCGTGCGAAACAGTGATAACCGGCTTCATATATCTTTTCATAAGGAATACCTGTACCCGCTGCCGGACCTTGAACATCCAGAAATCCTTACTGGAGACAAAAGCCTCCCTCCCATAAACGGCATGGGAATGGCAGGTGTACATGATCCGAAGTCGGGGCTTCATGAACCTGAGAAGCAAGGCGTAGAGCAGAGTCTTGTCGTCATGGGCATGAACGACATCCAGTTCGTTTTCGACCAGAATCCTTTTCAGCTTTTTCAGACACGAGTAATCGATAAAACTTCCATCCGTGACATCGACGTAATTTATCCCCAGCTTTTTAGCCATAAGCGGTATCTGGAATTCGTCGTCATCGGGCTGCCTTATGTAAGTGACAAGGACATGGGCCCTTTCGGGATCATGCTGTGCCGCAGAGTTGAGAACCGTTTTGTCCGGCCCCCCTCCACCCTTGTAGGTGCCCCGGAGATCCATGACACGTGGTATGGTTTTATTCGCAATCCTTTCAGGATAAGGGATACGTGAAGATTCAGACGGAATTTCATCTTTACGCGGTCTTAACTGGCATGGAGATCCAACAGCCACGGTATTCGGCGGCATATCCCTGGTAACGACTGCATTCGCACCGACAATGCAGTGGTCACCTATTGAAATTTCCCCGATTATCTTTGCTCCCGCCCCGATCAGGACATTGTTGCCTATGCTTGCCGCGCCGCCCGTTCCTCCCCGATCGCCGATGGTAACGCCATGGTAAAGGGTGCAGTTCTCACCTATCTCTGTGGTCGGATGAAATATGATGCCGCCGAAATGGTGGATGCGAATACCTTTACCGATCCTGCAGCAGGCAGGAATTGAAATGCCGGTCGTAATTTCGATGCACCTCTCGCAGAAGAAGCGGAGCGGTTGCGCGGGGATTCCCTTCCTGAAGCACCAGTTAAAGAAACGATAAACCAGGATCGCCTGGAAGCCCTGGGACAGAAGTCCGGCGGCCAGCGTCCGCAGTGAAAGATTCCCGCTGCCGAATCTGTCGATATCGTGCCTGATATTTTCAAACATGTTGTATGCCGTTTATCCCGCTGTTTTATGATAACTGCTGTTTAATCATTTGCTCCGGAACCGTCGCCCGTAAAATGGTCGCGTTTCAACCGGCTGCAAAAACGAGCGCCTGCGTGCAGAATTTTCCCGGCGAGACTGTTCCTGAATATGTAAACAGAATGATATTTCTCGGATGTATTAGACCAGTCCCGCTTCCACCTGGCGCTTCCCCCACAGAAATCCCAGGTATTGATTTTTTCGCACTTGTGCAGATCCTCCAGCACTTTCTTCGTTATAAGCATTCCAGGCCCGATTCCGGAATGCTCACGGCTGATTCCGATTTTCAAGGCCCTAATAACCCCGTAGTTACCGACACAGAAATAGAATGCGATATCTTTCCCTCCGTTCTCCAGCAAGTAAAGATACAGCCAGCCTGTTTTTAGAAAGTCACGAGCGATATTTTCATAAAATGACCTGGTTTGAGGCGCCTGGGCAATGGCGCTTCCCTGTTCCCCTTTCCACCCCGATGCCTCGATGTTGAATCCCCGTTCAAGTATGTTTTCAAGCATTTCCTCATTTTCCGGACTGAGAAGCCTCAATTCCCCCCTTGCAGTGGCCTTTCTCTCGGCCGCGTTGACGTTTTTCCTGAACTTCGAGGAAAGTGAACCATAGAAAAGCGGGAAACTATTCTGTTTCACGACAAGACGGTTCTCGTACTGCGTGCGAATGAGAAACCGTTTGCGCCTGCCATTGCATGTCCCGGCCAGATTTCTGATGATCGATGATCCTTCCGGCACGAGATTCAGAACAATCAGATCAGCTCCTGATTTCTCGAAAGCTTTGTCGAGACAGTCTCCAAGGTTTCTCTCACATCCGGGGGCGGATATCATGTCGTATCTTGCGCTGTGCAGGTTCGTCAATGAACGGAGGGCTTTCACCCTGCAATTCCTGAACTGGAATTCTCCCTCGATCAGGGGAAGAATTGATGTCAGCCGCCCTCCTTCCCTTGCCGTAACAATTCTTGCAAACCCTTTACCTGCGAAACTTCGCAGCCAGTTGGCATACCAACGAAACGAATAGGTGACATCTTTACAATCAGAAGCGTCAAGCAGTTCGTCCCATTCCAGTTCCAGGCCGTAAGCGGCATCGAGGTCGGTAACTATGCTTACATCAGCACTATTGCACAAGCAATGGCTCTTCACGGTTTTTCCACTTTACGAAGCCACCGCTCTTTCCAGAAATAAAAACAGCAACGGTCGCATCCCTCTTTGTCAAACATGTCCCTTCCGTCACAGATTACGTCACTCAAGATGTAGGTTCCCTTCAACTTGACCATCTTCCATGCTCTTTCATCAAACATTGTCCTGACGCCTTTCAATACCGTAAACCTTTTTCCGGCGAATCTTCCCATTCCCGGCATGAAAGCAAGGCCGCCGCACTTGCCATAAGCATCGAGTGTTGATCTGATTTCGTCCATGGAAAGGACTTCCACGAAATCACCAGGTTTGAATGTAAGGCATGGCCGCCTCTGCTTCCCTCCGGGTCCGGATACGCTACTTCCGGATTCAAAGGAGGGGTCTTTGCCGGCATCTTGAGCGAAGCCGGTCCGAAAAGTAGGAATTCTCCGTCTTAGCGCACTTTTAATCCTCATGAAATTGCTCCGGACCTTGTCGTACAAAGATGGCGCCCCTCCGGACTCGTAAACCACCTGGAGTTGACAACCGTCACCGGGGTTATTCGTATCATTCATGCAATTCCCCACAGTTCCGCGTATCCGCCAGGGCCGCGAATGAATAACACTGGATATGGACCGCCAATTCCAGCTTTTCCAGTTTCCCCTTTAACCAGTTCGCTGCAGCCCACTGCTTTTTCCATGATGTCCTGTTCCCGAAGCTTTTGAGGTGGAAAACGCAATTTCGCATTTCATCTTCATTAACCACCTTGACGGAAGCTCTGTCAGTCCCGGCAAAGCTTCCCATGCACACATCGCCGATTAACAGCGTTCCAGGGAGAAAAGCAAAAAACAGGAAACGGATTCGCAATTTATATTTCAGCGGTAAACCCGCGAGACTGCTTGCATCTGAAATGCTTGAGAACATCATTTCGGTTTTCCCTGATAGCAAGAGAACGCTTGATTTATAAACCTTAACTTAATCTACGCTTCTGCCGGGTGAAAGCTTTGCCAGTTCGATCGTTTTCAATAAAAGAGCGAATGCCCTTCTTTCCAGATCCGGCGACAACCTGTCCAGAATTTTTGAAAAATCGAGCAAAATCCCTTGGATAAGCCTGTAAACAAGTCCCCTCTTACCCTGTTCATGCAGATGCATGAATCTGAATATGTCGTAGATCTTTGTTTTCACTGATTCGGGATAGTGGAAAAAATCCGCATCCAGCACCGCACCCAGAGGGAAAATCCTGTTATGAAAATATGAATGCAGGCCCGGTTTCGGAGCGTCGTAATTGCGTTCTTCACTGAGCCACCAGTTTTCCAGTAAGTATTTATCTTTATAACTTTCATAAATTTCCGTGCCCGGAAAAGGAATTAATATGGATGCTATGGCGGGGTGAAAACATTCAACGTACGGTTTCAGCTCTTTCATCAAATTATGTGTCTCTTCAAGAGACGCCGTATCTTCCCATGGGAAGCCAAGGATAAAAAATACATTTGAACTGATCCCGTAACTGGCGGTCAAAGGTACGAGTTTTCTAACCGTTTCGACAGTGTGAGGCTTGTGTATTCTTCGAAGCGTTTCCGGATGGCCGCTTTCAATTCCGTAATCGATCCGGATGCATCCCGCCACCGCAATGAGCTTGAGCAGTTCATCATTTACAGTATCGATCCGCGTCATCATGCTCCAGGTCAGGTTCAACCCGCTCCGTTTCAATCCCTCGCAGATAAGCCCGATGCGCTTGTGGTCCATTGTCATTGCATCATCGACAAAATGAAAACTGGTGGTTCCATAAGTACGGTTCAGATGGAATATCTCATCCAGCACACTTTCCGCAGACCTGAATCTGAACTTCTTGCCGAACAGGGATCCGGCACAGTAGGTGCATCGGGCGGGACACCCCCGCGAACTGAATATATTCGAATGCAGGGTCGTACTGTCCGCAGGACCGTAATCCGACGGATCGACAAGATGGCGGGCCGGCAGGGGAAGAGAGTCGAGGTCCGCGATAAGAGCCCGTGCCGGCGCATGCTTCGGTTTTCCCTCTGAATCGAGGTATACCCATCCCTTAACGTCTTCCGATGGCATATAGCCCATCAGCGCCTGAACCGCTTCCGTAATTGTTGCCTCGCCCTCACCCACTACGGTCGCGTCGAACCCGTGCAAAAGCGGCTCTTCGGGAAGAATCGTCGCATGTGGTCCCCCCGCCAGCATTCTGGCTCCGGTCCCCTTGAGAAGACCTGCCAGCCTGTAAGCCTCCCTGACCATGGGGGTCAGGATGGTCATACCTATGACGTCCGGTTTGAGTTCTTCGGCAATGCTGGCAATTTCTTCTGAATTCCTCCTGTTTAGTGCGGCATTGGCATCAAGGAGAAAAACCTCGTGGCCCGCATTTTCCAGTTCCGCACCCAGCATGAGAAGTCCCGAAGGACACTGAAAATGCAATTGAGTGCGGGAAGGTGGATAAACCAGAAGAACTCTTGCGGAAGCAAACTTCATGGCCATATCCTTATACTGTTTATTATTATCTGTTTGATCATTTTCGGCCTATATCATGTATTCCCTGTGCCATAGAGCAAAAGAGAGCAGGCTCCATAGAAGAGTTCCATGATTCCTCCTGCCGTCCTGATGTTCCCGCCAGATACCCCGGATTGTTGCCGGGTCAAAGTAATTGTTCATGTCGGTATCCCGAATAAGACTGATTTCGGTTAAAGAATGAAGGTCATTCCGGAACCATTCGTCAAGAGGGACTGTAAATCCGTGCTTCCTCCGCTTCAGAATGCCATCAGGCAGAACATGTCTGAATGCTTTTTTCAAAATGTATTTCTTGCTGCCACCTTTAATTTTCCAGCGACTCGGTAGATTCGCCGCGAACTCAATTATGCGATGGTCAAGAAGAGGCGCCCGTACTTCCAGGGAGTGGGCCATGCTCATGCGATCGACCTTGACCAGGATATCACCGGGGAGAAATGACTTTACATCTGTGTACAACATACAGGCAACATGGTCGGCGCCACGGATCTTGTTCCAGTACCGCGTTGTATGCCAGGCGGCATCGTAACCGTTGATATCCGACCTGATGCCTTCAGCAAGCAAAGCATTGAGTTCGCCGTCCCCGATAAATGTATTTGTCCAGTAATATGCCCGGGCCGGATCGGCAAGCGCTCCGTCAACCAATGTGCGGAACTTTCGCATAATGATGCCGGAACGGGCTCGTGCAATCCGTCCAAATAGATCGAGCAAAGGCACCGGCATATATTTCCGGGCATTGTCCTCCCAGCTGTCTTTGGTGTATTTTTCATAACCGCCGAAGTTTTCGTCGCCGCCGTCCCCGGCCAATGCCACGGTCACCTTGCGGCGGGCCAGTCGGGAGACATGAAAGGTCGGTACGGCAGATGAGTCGGCGAAAGGCTCGTCAAAATATTTCGGCAGGACGGACACCGTTCCGGCCAAGTCCTCCCGAACGGTATATTCTGTATGTTCAGTATTAAATAGATTGGCGATTTCCCGTGCATACATTGTCTCGTCGTGCCTTTTGTCGGGGAAACCGATAGAACATGTCTTCACCCTTCCCGCGGATGCCTGCGCCATGAGTGCAACGACCGCGCTCGAGTCGATTCCTCCGCTGAGAAAGGCCCCGAGAGGCACATCGGCAATCATTCGGCAGGCAGTACACTCACGGATAAGGGCTGCCAGTTCTTCGGCGGCATCTTCCAAGGATACGTCAGCTCGCCCGGAGAACTCCACATCCCAGTACTGGTCGATCACGGGCTCACTACCGACCCGCAATTCAAGGCAATATCCCGGGAGGAGCTTGTATATCCCTTTGAATATCGTTTTTGGTGCGGGGATATACAGGTACTTGAGAAAATCTGCAATTGCCGTTGGTTCGATTTCCCGCTGTACGCCCGGCAGTTGCAGCAGCGACTTGATCTCCGAGGCAAAAGCAAGGCGGTCGGATCCGCAATGGAGATAATAAAGCGGCTTCTTGCCGATCCGATCCCTGGCCAGGAAGAGTTTTTTCTCCACTTTGTCCCAGACGGCAAAGGCAAACATGCCGTTCATTTCCCGCAGACATGCCGTGCCAAAAGACGCATACATGGCAAGGATCACTTCCGTGTCAGTACGACTCCTGAACACCACGCCGCTTTTTATCAGTTTCTCACGTAACACGGAGAAATTATATATCTCGCCATTGAAGACTATTACATATCGGCCATCATTGGAAAACATCGGCTGGTTGCCGTCGGGAGAAAGATCTATAATACTGAGCCGGCGGTGTGCCAGGCCGATCCATTCATCCAGATATTCCCCGCCCGCATCCGGACCTCGATGAAAAATGACCTCTCCCATCCTTTTCAAGGTCCTTTTGTCGGCCTGAGGCGCGCAGGATCTTATAAAACCGGCAATCCCGCACATTTAAGTCTCTCCCTGCCGCCAGGTTACTTTCTGACGGCCTGTAAAGCCGAGATAACAACCCTCCAGCGTGGCAAGTTTAAGCATGAACAGGTAATGAATAAGACCGACCGGCAGGAATCGCCGGGTCAGAGGGACCCACTGGCCCAGAAACGCCACCAGCACCGCTCCTGCAAAACCAAAGAGAAGCGCATGTTCAAATGCCGTACCATCAAACCAGGTAATCCGCAGCAGAATCATCACGAGCGCTATGCTCAGAAAGCCGCTGAACCAGCGTAAAACCTTGTGGGAAATGAACTTGAACAGGAGAAGCCTCTGTCTACGGTACGGGACGCCTTCACCGCGCATAAGGCACTGAATTCCCCCGGCAATGATGCGAACTTTTCTGCGAAACTCACTACTTATCTCATTAAGGTTTTTTTCGTAGCCAATCGCTTCATCTTCGTGGAGGACCAGGTATCCCCGGCGTGCTATGTTCATGGAAATGACGAAATCGTCGAGAATCGTGTCGTTAGGCGGCGGTGTAAAAAGCGCCCGGCGAATGGCGTACATTGCCCCATCTGCACCAATGACTGCACCCGTCTTGCCTTCCTGCTCCTGAATGAAGTGCTCGAAGTGGTAATAACGATTTTCCGCCTTGCCGTAGCTGACATTTGAGTTTACCAGCATGACTTTTCCCGAAACGGCTCCAACCCGCGGGTCGCTGAAATGACGTACCAGCTTGCGCAAAGCATGCCGTTCATATATGACGTTGGCATCGGAAAGAACGACCACCTTTGATTCAATCTGCTCCATAGCGTCATTCAGAGCTGCAATCTTGCCCCGGTTATCCGGAAAAGCGATTAGTTCGACACGATCCCTGTATTTGCCGACAAGTTCGTTGGTGGCATCTTTCGAACCGTCAGATACCACAACAATGTTCAAGAGTTCCGCAGGGTAGTCGAGCTCGAGGGAATTCTGCAGTTTCGACTCGATGAACTTCTCCTCGTTGAAAGCTGCTATCAGCAGGGTCACCGGAGGTAAGAAGAATTCGTCAGATTCAGCACGCACCGGATAAAGACATGCCAGTACGGCAGCTGTGTACGGATAGCCGATAAAGGTGTAAATCAATACCAGTAGAAGAACCAGCGCCAGTCCGTGCAGTAAATGTGGACCATACCCGAACCAGTCAATCAGCTTTCCGGTACAGACCATGACCATACAGGCAAGCAGCAAGGGCATCAGGTAGCCGCCCCTTTCAACAAGAGAGGCACCGTTCCTGACCGTTTCCCATGTCGTGATAACCTCACCCTTGAGCCGTTTAAAGATGCCGATGGCCGCGGCCAGATTCATCAGCATGAAATAGTAAGGAATAAAGAAAACTGCCCGTTGCCGGCCAGCCCCCTCCTGCCACCAGCCCACCAGGGCAAGTATGGCCGCAATTCCGTAAAGAGTCAGGAAAACAGGAGCCAGGCAACCGTTATCCGGCCTGGATGCTGCAATGAATGCCAAAGCGAAATGACCGGCAATAAAATACGGGGAGAACCACCTGAGAAGCTTGTGAGATACCAGTTGCCAGGCAAACCGTCCGGTCTTAAAGGGATTGCAGGCTCCCGGAACACGCAGAAGCCCGTTGAAACTACGATTGGCGATGCGTACCTTGCGTGAAAATTCTTTACCGAACTCGCCTGCCGGTCTTTCGCTGCACCACGCCTCAGGATCGAAAACGCCGCGATATCCCTTAGCCACAATCTGGAGAGGATTGACGAAATCGTTGATGTCTGACTCCTGGAGTGGTTCGAACAGTTCCCGCCGTATTGCGTAGATAGCTCCATCACCCCCTACAACCGAAGAGAACGATGACTCCCACTTCTTCAGCATCACCTCCATTTCCCAATAGGTACTCTCGCTGTTGTCCGCGGCACTGTCGGTAGACTCAGTATATCGGGCATGACCCACGACATAACCAACGGCGACATCGGCAAAATGCCTCACGAGGTGTCGCACCGCGAGCCGGTTGTACATAGCGTTCGCATCGGAAAAAATGACTATCTCGTCATCAACCTCGGACATGACCCGATTGAGACCGGAGGTCTTGCCTTGCCGTTCGGGCATCCGCACAAGTGTAACTCCCTTATGCCGGTATTCGGATACAATATCGTCAGTTCTGTCCTCCGAGCAGTCGGAGACAACGTAAATATGAAGCTTCTCCCGAGGATAATCCAGATCAAGCGAGTTCCTGATCTTGGCTTCAATGACACTCTCTTCGTTGCGGGCGGATATTACCAGGGCGACACTCGGCTCACGGGTATCATCCACGTCACTGCGGCGTGGAAAAAGGTGCGTCACGATGAACAACAGACACGGATAGAGTATGTATATGTAAACCAGAATTGCAGTCAGTATAAGCAGGAACATAAAAGCCATGTCTCACCAGTGCGGACGCCGGATGATGGCATCTCCCCTTGCGAAGAAATAGATGTTGAGAAGAAAATATATATTCATGATCATTTTCATACTAAACGCCTGTTTCTGTTTTAAGACAGCCAGCATGAACAGGGGAGCCTGCCACAGCACAAGAAGAAACAGCACGGGACCCGATATTTCACCACACCGGACCAGTGCCGCCGGTATCCAGACAAATATAATCAATGCCGTGACAACATGGAGAATCGGGAACACGACGCTCGGCAATTCCTTCCAGCAAAAGTCGTGACTTTTGAAACCCGCCAGATTGCTCTTGCCCCGCCACAGTTCCTTTGAATAAAACTGGCGGACAGTCGCCGCCTCGCCATTATGAACGGCTATAATCCGGCAATCTGCAATGATCCGCCCGACTCGCTTCAGGCGAAGGGAAATGTCGTAATCCTCACAGGTGACCAGGTTCTCATTGAACCCCCCTACCGCAAGAAAGACATCACGCCTTACAAACATGTTCATGGATTCGAGCCAATCTGCTTCCTCCACGGGCCGGCTTTTCTTCCGTATCTGATACCAGCTCTTCTGCACCCATGTCGCGTTATCGGGAATAACTGGCGGACTGCCGAAACAGACGATATCAGGTAGAGACAGATATCGGGACGACTCCCTTAACCATGATATGTGTACGGAACAGTCTGCATCAAGGAAGGCAAGAATCTTCCCTTTTGCCATACGAGCTCCGAAGTTTCTCAAGGCGGCAATGGTCAGCCCCGGTTTTTTGAATACCGCCGCCTTCTTTTCCAGAGCAATTAAGGGCGTACAATCAGATGAACCGTTGTCTATAACAAGAACCTCAAAAGTTATCCCGTCGGCATCGAGCATACCGATGGATTCGAGGCAGTGCCCGATTTGAGTCTCTTCATTCCTTGCTGGAATGATGATCGAGAAATCAAAGATTACACTCATTTCTTTATGGGATATTCCGCACTAAACGAGGCCCCAGAATTTTCGTCACTGCAACGGGAAGCCTTTTCCAGGTATTGACCGCAAGCCGGTATTTCGGATTTTTTGGATTAAGTCCCGGAAATTCTTTTCCCTTGCCGAGAAGATATTGCCAATTGAGATGCACCGGCTCTGCCCCCCACTGTTTCTTGAATCGGTAAGTCCCTTCGTCCGGAGTGGACCGGCCGAAGTCGAATCGCTTAAATCCCCTGCTTATTGCAAATTTTATTGCCTCCCAATATAGGAGGTTATTGGGGCAAAAATCCCGGAAGTCCCGTATAGATGACGCCCACGGAACTTCCAACGTATCCTTGAACCAGGTCAGCAGGCCGGAGGCGATTGTCAGGCCGTTCTTTTGAACTGAAATGATCTGCGTATAGTTGGGAAATGTTTCAAGAACATTCCGGAAAAAGTCCTTTCCGTACACCGGCGTTCCCAGGTCACGCATGTTTCGGCAAAAAACCTCGTAAAATCCGTTCAGCAAACCGGCATGACCGGATACCGTAAGCAGACCGCTCTTTTCAGCCTTTCTCACCTGGTTCCTGACCTTGGCGTTCAGCCTTTTCCACTGGGTTTCCCCGTCACCTTCCAGCTCAAGAATCATTGTTACCTTGTGCATTCTGGTTGGCAGACTTGCAACACACATGTTCCTGTGTCGGAGCTCTACATATTCGGCCCCTTTTTCCTCTCTAAGCCGTTCCGCCTCAATGAGCAGCGCCTGTTCCGCTGTCTTGCAGCTGCAAAGGAGTCCACCGTAATTGAAGAACGGCATAGAAACGAGAAAATTGCCAAACATTGCGCTTTTCATGTGAACAAGCGGCAGAATCCCACAGATCATACCTGTATGGTCGCTGGCCACAATAAAAACCCCCTTATGCCCGAAGCTCTTTTCCACTACACTTCTCCAGGCATAACGATGGTAGTTGGTCCCGGCCGGATGGGAGTCGACGAAAGCGTCCCATAAAACTCCAGCATCATTAAATTCCTTAATGGAAATTTTCATTTGCCGGAGTACTGGTTCGATGATAGACACAAGCGCCAAACACAAGAATCATGAGTTATAATCCGCCTCCTACTCTTGGTTCAAAATAACCGTTTCCATAAACCGGATAATTTTTTAATTGTTTATCCCTTTGCTGAATCATTGATTGGTCATCAACCACCCCGGTCAGCACTTCCCCCATGGAGCCGAACTTAAGGGAATTCATCAGATTTCTGAGCTTCCCTTCGGTCTTTTCAAGATTCAGATAATGCCTGAAACGTGATTTCATGGAAGAATTGATTTTCGGTTGCCCCGGGTCGATTTCCCATGGATGGAAATAAAGAACAGCAGGCCTTCGCTCCTGTGTATTTATTCTCCTGATTCCTCTTCTTAAAAGCTCCGATGGAAACATTCGAAGGTACCCGCCTCCGGCGATAGGCAGACGATATTCCCAGCCCATAACACTGATCGGTAACGTAGTCAGGGGGAATTCCCTGATGATACCTGCTGGTGTGCTGATGTCGTGTGGAAAACGGTACGCATCCGGGATACCGTAATTATCATGGTAAACCGGAAAGATGCTGGAATCATAAATGAATCCTTCTTCTACAAGGATATCGAAAGCCCAAAACGACTTTTTTGTGATGGAATAGCTCGGAGCCCTGTAACCGGCAATCTTCACTCCGCATATGTCTTCGAGAATGGTTTTTGCCTTGCGAATGTCAGCCCGGAACTTTTCGGGACCGATCAAGTAAACTAGTTGATGCCCGTATCCATGGCAGGCAATCTCGTGTCCCCTGGAGTGAATCTCGCGGACCAGTTCCGGCACTCTTTCGGCAATCCAGCCGAGGACAAAAAAGGTGGCCTTGATACCGAATTCATCAAGTAAGCAGAGAATTTTTAATGTGTTATCCATTACCCGCAATGGATAAGCTTCCCAATGTTCCTGCTTCACCTGCTTTTCAAAAGCGGTTACCTGAAAATAGTCCTCTACGTCGATAGTCAATGCGTTGAGCATAGTGATCCTTATGCATTAAAAGGTTTTATTTACTTCCAGAATCACCCTGTTTACCTGATAATTGTCAGAAAAGATCCCCGGAGAATAATAATCGATAAATGTATAGTTCAGGGAAATGCTGATTTCTTTCGGTAACATGTAGCTGAGGCCTGGATTGACTAAAATTCTCCTGGTGTAGCTGCCGGTATTCTTTTGATCATATTTTTCGACATTGGCGGCAAGAGTTCCGCCCAGTTTTTCTGTCAGGTCATATTTCGAAGTAATTCCTGCTCCATATTTCTTTGTTCTGCCGGAATTCGTTCCATCAACAATAATCCTGCCGGAATTCTCTTCGTCATACTTCGAATAATAGACTGAAAGACCGACATTTCCGCGTTCCATGTTTTTGTTTAATCCCAGCGTGTAATCCGTTTCCCGGGTTAGACCACTTAGCGGATCCTCGGGATATTGAACTCCTGTATTGAAATAGGCCGTAAAGGTTCCGAATGTATGGTTGACACCTGCATTCCAGTAAGGATTTTTTGTATTAAAGCCGTTTTTGTAAAATATCCAGGTGTAACCTCCTTGGGCAAAAATGAACGATCTGTCCGCATATTCGTATCGCGCCCCGGCAAAGGGTGCGTGCTTGTCATATTCATTGATTGAGTTCTGATGAGTAAATGTATAATTTGCATTAAATGATAACTTCGATGAATAGTCATAAGTTGCATCTATGAAACCGCTGTGCTCTCTTTTGTCTATTGCAGCAGGGTCCCTGTACCATACATTCGAATACCTGTAACCGGTTTTAACAGTCATCTTTTGACCTGACCGGAAAACAAAATACGGAGAGGCCGTAACTATGTTGCTGTCTGACTGATTGGCAACCAGACTCTCCTGGGTGTAGTCCCTGGAAACGTCCAGAGAAACCCTTCGATACGTATCGCTGACATCCAGCAACAGAAAATCGTCAATAATTCTGACTAGTCCTTTACCCAGCAAGTTATGAGTGTTGTCGTCATCATGGCTGTTGCGGGCGTAATAACGGTAATCATAATTGTAGGCTATATCCCAATCCCAGAAAGGGGCATTGTATTTCAATGCAATGCCTGGAAGAACGCGCGTTATATAATCGGTTTTTTTATCGATCCTTGAATCAAAAACATTGTCATTATATTCCTCGCTGACCGCTATGGATGGATGTATTGAGAATTCAGCAGCACGAGCAGTTTCACGACTGAAACCTGTTAACAGGATTAAGGAAAACAGGCTGAAAGTCATGATCTTCTTAGAAACAGCCGAAAATCTAACAATACTGGCGAAATTATTGATAATATGAACAATATAATCCGCTTTCAGTGTTGAGGGTTTGGATGAGCCTTCACAAGATTGCACCAGGATAGTCTACCTTTTCTGTTAATGTATTTAGTGTTGTTCTTTATCTTTTAACCGCGGAAAATCCTTGTGAGCAGTCCCTTGTGCACGTTACTTTCTCCTGCGGCTTCAGTGGTTGCTTTTGTAACAGCAAATCCAGCATTATTTCCTGGCCCGCGGAAATGCGGTAAAAAGCATTCTTCCTGTTTCTTGTGTTGTATGACACTTTCGAGCGACGCAATTCTTTCCTCCATCTCCTTTGCATCTTTCCGGCTGTAACATGAAAGCTCTTTCTCCAGTGTTTCAAGGCGGCTGCTCATTTCCCTGACAGCCTGTGTCAGCACGACTATTTCCGTTATCGGATGCGGACAGGCGTCCGCTTCGGCCTTCTCTGGCGGATCACCACCGCTCTCCCTAGCCGTCTCAACTCCGTTCTCGTCCCCCCAGTAACTCTTATCAAAATCCAGGTCCCCAATAATGTCCCGCACCATCTCTTCATCTATATGATCTGTTTCCTCGGCAAAGGCGGAAAGCATTATGAAATCGCAGATAATATTGATCAGCCGTGGAATCCCCCTGCTGCATTTGTATATCAGGTCAAGCGCCTGCATGGAGAAGTCGACGGCATTCCGGTTGCCCGCAACGTTAAGCCGATGAAGAATATATTCTTCCAGTTCCATGCGAAACAACGGGTGGATGTAGCAGTTAATGCTTATCCGCTGCCGCAGCTGCCGCAGTCCGGGCAGTGCCAGGGTTTTTCGCAATTCCGGCTGCCCGACCAGAACAATTTGCAGCAGTTTCATATTATCCGTTTCCAGGTTTGACAACATCCGTACTTCTTCCAGGGTTTCCGGGGTAAGATTCTGAGCTTCGTCTATGATAAGTATCGGCTTGATCCCTTTAGCATACTGATCAATCATGAAATCATTCAAATCCCTCAATAAACCGATTTTATCTTTTCCGGCCACCGGCAGATTGAAGTCATCATTTATCATGCCCAGAAGCAGTTCGAATTCTCCACTTGTATTGAAAACTTTCGAAACCACCACCCCATCATGATGTTTTATCAGGAGGTCCCTGATAAGGGTTGTTTTACCTGAACCGATTTCTCCTGTGAGCAGTATAAAGCCCGCCCGTTCCCTGATCCCGTAATCAAGGTAAGCAAGGGCGCGCTTGTGTGATTTGCTGTGAAAAAGAAATTCCGGGTTGGGCTGAAGACTGAACGGCTTGTTTTTGAGATTGAAATACTTTTCGTACATATGGATGTGTGCTCCGTATATTTGGCATGTGAATGTGTTCACAGAATGATGAGAACAAATCGCTTCAGTCCATAAACGTTCAACCTTTCAAAAGTCTTTTGATAAAACCGCCCGTTCGTGCCCCCAGGCTTCCGGTACATGGCCTGTTTTCCGTGGTGAGCGACCCCTTATTCGCACTTTCTGACATGTACCCGTAACCATATTTATTATAGTTATACCGTTCGTCCATGCTCTCCACGCCAGCATCGTTGTACACGATCCCCAGCAACTTTTTCCGGTCCAGAGATGAAATTGCCTCACTAACATTTGCCAGGGTCGCATGACCTTCCCTTACTACGAACACGATCCCATCCGAGAGTTCCCCTATGAAACGCGTTTCAGCGAACGGCAGCACCGGTGTAGTGTCTATGATAACGTAGCGGTCACCGTAGCGATGCTTTATCTCATGGAATACTTCCTTCATGTTCTGCGAGGATAAAACCTCTACCGGATTACGTATCGGATTACCCGCTGGCAGGAGGCTGAGTCTACCGATACCTGTTCTGAGTATGACGTCACCGATATTTGTTCCGCCCGTCAGGCAATCGGCAAGTCCTTTTTCCGGTTTGAGACCCAGATATTCGTGAATTGACGGTTTTCGCAGATCAGTATCAACCAGAAGTACCGTGTGGTCATAGTCCTGTGCAAGGGTAACGGCAAGGTTCAGCGAGGTAATGCTTTTACCCTCACCGCCAAAGGAACTCGTTACCATTATGGTGTTTTTGAACTCATCCGTCCTGGTAAGGGTCAGGACCACCGATTTCAGTTTCCGGTACTCCTCGCTTACCGGTGAATGAGGGTCACTGCAAGTAGCGAGGAGCGGATTCGTGATACATATATCCGCAAACGCATCAGTTGACGGTAACGGCGGACGTGTTGCCATCTGGGCGCTCTTTTCAACGGATGTCCTCAAATCAAGGTTTCCGCCATTATGAAAAGAATTTTGCAGCTGTGCCGCTTTTTCCAGTGCCCGCTCAATTCTGCTCATACTTATCCTTTCGGTTAAAACATCCGCTTCTGTTCACCGTAGATTTGATTTAGAAATTAATATCCCGTCAAAGCACCTTGTCATGAAAACTACAATAATCCCCGAATCATGACTATCGCCTTGTCGACCAACGACAATCTGAGCGCCTCTGTTACAAGTAAAGCCAAGATCAGGGCAAAATACCCCCCGGCGACAGTGTAAAGACGAAAATCTTTTACTCTTTCGACGGCCGCTGCCGCCGGGTTGCTGATTTTGGGCACTACTGCAATCAATTGAACGCCAAGTGGTTTCAAGGCGTCGACAGTCTTTATCGAAGTGTCGAGATGATCGAGCACGACAAGAAGTCCCAGACCACAGGCCAGCCCGGCGAAAATTCCCATGAGTATGATCTTCACCCGATTGGGGCTGACCGGCATTATCGGCATAACTGCCGGATCAACTATTCTGAATGTTGTGGTCTTGTCCTGCACCTCCATCTGCTTCGACACCTCGGACTGCCCGTGACGTGCCATTAACTTATCGTAAAGTTCTTTGCGGTTGTTCTTCTCCAACTCCAACTTCTCCAGGCCGGCCTTGGCCGTTGGAATGCTGTTTAGAAGCGACTCATTCGTCGAGATATAACGGCTTAATCCCTGTTCACTGATTTTAAGTGCATTGAGTTCCGCCTCAACCTTTCCGAGTTCCTGGGGCTCGGCTACGGTCTCTCCTTCAGCTTTCCTGTTTTTCATCTGTGCCTTCAGTGTCTCTATGTCGGATTTTGTTTTAACGACATCGGGATATTTATCCGTATATTCAACACGGAGTTCGTCAAGCCGCTTTTCAAGTGCGGAAAGCTTTGACTGGAGAGGATCGCCCGCCTTCCTCGTCACTGGCTTCATCCCTTCGAGATAGCGACGTCGCAGTTGAATATCGTAAAGTTTCTGTTTTGCCGCATTGATATCCTCGAAAAGCTTGGCTTCGTCAATATTGATGACGCCGCCTTTCTCGGCCCTGAACTTGTTAAGTTCCGTTTCGGCCACTTCGAGTTTTCCTCTAACTGTATCCATCTGTTCCGACAAAAACTTGATTGCGCCGTATGATTCTTCACGCTTGGAAGATATGCTCTCTTCGATGTATCGCTGCACAATGGTGTTGACAAAGTCTCTGGCGGTACGCGCATTTCTGTTCGTAAATGAAATTATGAAAAGGTTGTTGTCCTTCACCTTCACATCGATATTTTTCTGCATATTGCGGATCAACTGCTCTTTATCGATTGCACTCTTCGCCCCTGTGTCGAGATCGAGATCACTGATAACCTTGCTGATGATCGTGCGACTTGTGATTGAATACCTGAGTACCTTGATTGCCTCATCCATGGAAGGGGTGACCGCAATTCCTTTGACAAGGTCATTGATAACGTTCTTCTCGATGAAGATCGTGCTGCTCGCCTCGTACTTTTTCGGAAGAATGTAGCTTGTGATCACAACCACTGTTATGACGAGAAGCGCAACAATTATGAAAAGACGTTTGCGGGCAATGATAAGATTCAGGTACTTCCTGTGGTCGAACTGGTCTGACATTCAATAACTCCATTTACAATCAGTAAAGATAATGCATGTTTTAAAACATACCTTCCTTGACAATTATGTAATCCCCCGGTTTCAACTTGACATTCTGTTTCAGGTCACCGTCTTCAACAAGGTCCTTGGCTTTTACATCTATGGACGTTTCCTTGTCCCCTTCTTTACGAAGAATTTGTGTATTGTTCTGTTTGGCGAATTTTGTAAACCCGCCTGCTTCGAGTATCGCCTCCATGACTGTCATACCTTCACGGTACTCGATATATCTTGGAGTGGACACCGCTCCTAGGATGTAAACATTCTTGTCTAATGCTTGTGGAATGAAGATTGAGTCATTAGACTCTATGACCATGTCATCACCTGTATCACCTCTAATAAAGAGATTGTAAAAATCTTTTTTGATTTTTTTGCCATTACGAAGGACGTAGGCCTTGTGGTAATCTGCCATTTTGCTTACATTTCCTACGGCAGATCCCGCGCCCTTTCCATCACCAGCTGCGGCGTTTCCAATCGCACATAAAAGCTGCAGGAGCGTAGTACGTCGATTCAAGTCAAAGACACCTGACGGGACTCCACCGCCAAATATGTAGACTTTACTGTTGGTGATTTCACGAACCGATACCGTCACTATGGGATTCTTGACCAGATCCTTGAGACGCACCCCGAGATCGGCCTTTAAAGCACTTGGAGTCATACCGCTTGCTGACACGTCGCCGAGTCCGGGGATAGTTATCTTTCCGTCAGGGCGGACCTTGGCATAGATGTTCAGATCTTTTACCCCCCACACAGAGATGTCGAGGCCGTCTCCTTCACCGATCACATAATCACCGGCAAAGGATCGCGAAGAGTAAAGACATAAAATAACGGCACAAATAAATAGGAGCACTGCATTTTTCATTTAATTTCCCTCTTGTGTCGACAATTATCGATCAGACGCCGTTTTCATCTTCCTCCCCTGCCGAGAATCATCACTTTCATGGTTTCCAGCAGAATCATGAGGTCGAATGAAAGAGACCAGTTTTTGATGTAGTACATGTCGTAACGCAATTTTTCGAATGAATCTTCGTCGGAAGCGCCATAAGGATAACTTACCTGGGCCCAGCCCGTGATTCCCGGTTTCACGTAATGCCTTTCGGAATAGTAGGGAATAATTTTTTTCAGATCTCTGGTGAATTCCGGACGCTCGGGTCTGGGACCAACTAGGCTCATGTCGCCCTTCAGGACGTTTAATAACTGTGGTATTTCATCCAGCCTGCTCTTGCGCAAAAGCCCACCGATACGTGTCACACGCGGATCGTTTTCACTTGCCCAGACCGCACCGGTCATCTTTTCAGCATCCTGTCGCATGCTTCTGAATTTGAACAGAGTGAAATTCACATCGCGTTCCCCTACCCGTTCCTGCCTGAAAAAAACCGGTCCTGGTGAGTCCATCTTTATCAAAATGGCTATCAACAAAAGCAGTGGAAGAGAAAAAAGCAGTCCAACCAGGGCAATCACAAGATCTTTAAATCTTTTAATCATCCGGAGAATACTTGTTACCCGGAAACCGGTTGAAAAAATCAACCAGCTCGGATTGATATATTCAAGAAGCAATTTACCGGTCATTTTTTCGTAAAAGGCCGGCGCCTCTACAACTTCTATACCTCTCATCTTGCAGATCAACATACTTTCAAGCGGGAAAACCCCCCTGCGTTCAGAAAGGGAAACCACTATCTCATGCGCTTTTTGCCTAATTGCCGTCTCTAATAGGTTGTTGTTGTTTCCGACAATTGCACCGCCGGGGACTGTAACAGGCTCACTTGAGCAATTCAGATAGCCGGCCAGCACATAATTGCCATTCGAAGTATTGATAATGGCACCAATCTGTCTCGCCAGCGGACCTGTTCCCAGAATCAGAACACGACGGGCAAAACCGGGGAATCTGATAATAGCCCTGTAGTTGGCGTGCCAGGAGTACTGGAAAATACCGAAAGCGGTCAGGGACAACGTCAGGATGCCTATTTCATAGGTAAACGAGGGCGCAAGGTAATAAAACGACAGCAAGATTGCAAAAGAGAAAAATATTGAAAGTATGATTCTGGCAATAACATCAGTAACCGAAAATGTTTTTTTGATCTCATAAAGTTCAACTGCTGACGAAGTAAAAAAGAGAACCAGAACGAATACGGCAAGCCGATATTTATCTGCGCCGTAAAGATCGGTTATTAACGGCATCTGGCCAAACCATATCAGGAATGCTGCTGAAATTCCGCCGAGGGCGCAAATGATATCCCCCATGACATATGCCAAAACAAGCGCATTCATTTGACTTCCATAACCGTTTTCGAATTTTTCAACTTTGCCGACAGATTTGCCGCCAGGCTCTTTTCCGGGAAGTCGCCCTTCTGCAGCGCCATTCTTAATTTTTGAGCGGCGAGCCTGCTGTCACCAGTTAAGTTGTACGCCAAGGCAAGGTGGTACATAACCGTAGGATTATCGGGGAGAAGGGCTGCTGCCTTCTCCAGGACTTTCCTGGCTTCAGACTTTCGACCGTTCTTCAGTTGCGCATAGCCAAGAGTATCCATGATGGCGGGATTATCAGGATTCTGTTTGTATGCAGCTTGAGCGAGCCGCATGGCTTCAGCTGCACTGCAATAACCGTCTGAGCAGAGAAATGAAAGATTATTCAGAGCAGGAAGGAAATTCTCCGATTTTCCGAGCAACTGCCGGTATTTTCTTACTGCTTCTTTCTTTTTTCCCATTTTTTCCAGAAGCGTACCCTGGGCAAAATATGCCTGGATAAAATTACTGTTTTTAGCAAGTGCCTGGTCAAATGCATGCAAGGCACCATCAGGTTCTTTATTTTTTTCATACAGATTTCCCAACATCATATAAGCCTGAATATTATTTCCGTCGGTTTTGATCCCTTCTTTTACCGCATCTATCGCACGACCCAAATCATTACGCCTCTCATAAACCGACGCGAGAACCATATGGCCATAAGCGGAATCAGGCTTGAGACTGATGATACGTTGCGCTTGTTCTAAAGCTTTGTCCAATTCATTACACTGCATGTATGTATTGACCATAAACGGCAGACCGTGTCCCGGATAAATCGACTCAAGGTCACAGAATACTTTAATTGCTTCTCTGTATTTTTTCTCCCCGAGATAAACACGTCCCTTCATCTCCAGAACCGCTGCATTTCCCGGTTCAATCTTAATCGCGTCACCGAGAACCGACAAAGCTTTATCCGGTTCCTTTTTCTTCAGGTGGTATCCGGCCAACGCCAGAAAAGCAGCCGGTTTCCGGGTAGCAAGTGCATTTTTATAAGTTATGTATGCCTCTCTGTCATTGCCCATTGTTTCAAGCAGCGAGGCCTTTCTGATCATTGCAATAACATTTTCCGGGTTATTCTCCAGTATCGCGCGATACTGCTGGAGAGCCTTGTCATTATCACCCAGAGCTGCATAGTAAGCCGCCATGTTGAAATAGGAAGCCAGTAAAGTTGGGTCGGAATCCTTAGCTTTTTGCAGAAATTTCAACGCTTCGACCTGTTGTTTCCCGGCAAACATTATTCCAGCCATATTATTGTACAGGACGGCATCGCTCTTATTCCCGGCGAGTCCCCCCTTCAAAACCGACAATGCCTTCGCGCTATTCCCCATACGCATGTAGTATGAAACCAGGGCAAGTCTTGAGTCCAGGGAATCCGGAGCAACTCTGACAGCAGTTTTGAAATCGATTTCAGCCTCATTCGCAGCACCTTTGCTAAGATGGAAAATTCCTTTTTTTATGTAAGCATCTATTATTTTCGGGTTAATTTCCGTGGCCCTGTCAAACTCTTTCATGCCTTCTTCGTACATTCCCTTTGCCATATAGGCACTGCCGAGCAGATTATGGGCCATGGCGTTATTGCCATCTTGCTGAGTTACCTTCTTTAATTCGGAAATAGAGTCATCTATACGTTTTTGTTTTAAAAGTATCATTCCGGTAAGAATTCTTGCCCTGGTGAAATCGGGCCTGTAATCAAGAATCTTTCTAAACTGACTCAGGGCGGTTTCCAGTTCTCCACTGTTATACTGGCTCAATCCAAGGAAATAGTATGTGTCCAGTGTCGGTTGAATCTTTGTGGAATTCAGCAACTCTGCAATAGCTTCCTTGAAATTCTTTTTGTAATAACAAACTATCCCGTTCAGCCTGTACCCTTCAGGACGTTTGGGATATTTTTTCTTTAGACTTCCGGCTATGGTTTCCGCTTTGCCTGTATCCCCATTCTGAAGATATATCAGTCCAATCCTGTAAATTGAGACAATATCATGCGGATCTATTTGAGAAATCCTTTGATATGCATTTAGCGCCCTGTCTCTATGACCTGAACCCGACTCCAGCATAGCCAGAAGATAATAAGCCTTTGTATTTTGCGGTTCATTACTGATCACCAGTTTAGCCAGGTTACGAGCATCTTCCTCCTTTCCCGAAATTGCATAAACCTTTATCAATTCAAGTTTCGCCGTTGTCCTGCCGGGATCCGACCGCAGGGCTCCAAGCAAATATTTCTCTGCTTCAGAAGGAATTTTCTTGATGGCGTAGCTGGTACCCAGAATTTCCAGAACAGATGCATCCCCGGGATTTATTGCCAGGCAATCCTTAGCTTCACTTATTGCCATGTCAGGTTTTCCGGTGAGATTGTAAAGACGTGCCAGACCCAGCTTAATACCGAAATGGGATGGATTTTGTCTTGCAAGCTTCAGGAATTCCCTTTTTCCCTGTTCATATTTGCCGATTTTCGTATAGACAAGGGCCAATTGATAACGGGCATCAAAAAAATTCTGATCTTTTTCCAATGCATTCCTGAAAAATATGACCGCTGCCTCAGGTTTTCCGTTTTTAACCTCATTCATGCCTTCGACGTAGAGTTGGTCCCTTGATTTTCCTTCACAGCCGGTTACGCAGTAAATAAGAGCAAACGTAACAATTAGCCATTTACACAATGTTTTTGTCTGCATAAAAAATTTTGTCTCCATTCATCAATTGCCGCACTAGAAGTTTGAACTTTATGTAATCAAGTGGCTTGACCATGCAAAAAGATTTATCAAAACCTTCCAGAAGCGAAATTATTTCTTCACTGACATGATCTGTAAGGATTAATACGGGAAGCACCAGTTTTCTTAATTCTCCGAGAGCAAATTTTCCATACGGATAACTTAGAATGACCATGGCACTATATCTGCTTTTCAGCTTGGAAGGCCAATTGTCCTGCACAGAATTGATCGCTTCAACCTCGAACCCTTCTGTCTCGAGAATTGATGAGCAAATCCTCGCAAAGCCATCTTCATCGATGAGCAGTATTTTCCCGGTACTTGCATGCATGATGAAATTCCATGAGCAAATACAATGCCCAAGTAATTATTTTTTAATTTTTTCATACTAATTTGCAATATATATTTATTCTGCAAGAGGGGAATGCAGTAAGAATGCGCTATGAAGTAACAATTCGCAGATAGCGCAAAGAGAGCTTAATCACGTTATTATTAATGTAAAAAATTATATAATGCTTGAAAATTGGTTTAATACTGAATAAAGAAAAGTGTTTCCAATGGAAACACTTTCATAAGGAGAGATACTCAACAGACTTATTAGTGTGTATATTGGACACACCTTATCTGCCAAACAGTTTTTAAATCATTTATACCTGGAAAATTGTGTTACCTTATTTTACATGTCAAAACTTCTCGGGGAAGAGGAAACTTGGGGCCGATTGCCTTCTTGCCGATTGAGCCTTTCCGTCATCCTATATCGTTGCATCGTTAATTTTCAGTTTATTGTACAAGGCTTTCCTTGATATGCCCAGAATATCCGCAGCCTTGGATTTATTGCCCTTGCACTGATCCAGAACCAGGTGCACCGTCTCAAGTTCCAGCTCCCGCAGGGTTTTCAATCTGTGTTTATCAGAGTGAGGTGCTTGAACGGACTGCAGTTCATCAGGCAGTTCATCCAGCGTAATCTGCTGGCCTTTCGCCAATATGACGGCCCTTTCGATGACATTTCTGAGTTGTCTTACATTTCCGGGCCAGTGATAATTCGCCAGCCGATCCATGACCTCCCTTGATATTGTCACCCTTTTTTTTCTCCCCGGCGCAGAATTCACCGGTAAATTCCTTAACAAGCAGGGAGATATCATCCATTCTTTCCCTGAGGGGCGGTACGCTTATACATACTACGTTGATACGATAGAAGAGATCTTCTCTGAAATTGTCGTTCAGTATCTCCTGGGGAAGGTTTCTGTTGGTTGAAGAAACAAGCCGGAAATTTGTCGGTATTTTTCTATTGCCCCCCAATCGCTCCACCTCTTTTTCCTGGAGGACCCTTAGAAGTTTTGACTGCAGCGACGGTTGCAACTCGCCGATTTCATCGAGGAACACCGTCCCGCCGGAAACCTGCTCGAATTTTCCCGCCCTCCTCGAAACGGCCCCGGTAAAGGCACCCTTTTCATAACCGAAGAGCTCCGCCTCCATGAGATCCTTTGGAATGGCTGCACAATTAACGGCCACAAATGGCTTATTAGCGCGATGACTGCCATAGTGAAGCGCTCTTGCAATCAATTCCTTGCCCGTGCCGGTTTCTCCGCTAATGAGGACGCTTCCCGCAGAATCTTTAACGGCATTTATGGTAGCCAGCAATTTCTTCATACCTGCGTTCCTGGTAATTATCCGCCTGGACTTGTCTTCTGACGGGTGTGCCTGTATCCGACAGGCTTTGTCTTTTTTCAGACGCCGCTGTTCCATTGCTTTATCGAGTATGAACTTCAACTTCTCGTAATCGGGAGGCTTGATAAAATAATAAAAAGCTCCGTTCCATAAAGTATGAACCGCAGACTCCACTGTTCCATAGGCGGTCAGGAATATGACCGGGATGTCCTCATCGAATTTTATGAGGTAATCGAAGAACTGCAGGCCATCTTTACCCGGCATTCTCACATCCGTGATCACCACATCAATATCCATGGTGCCTATGAGCCGGATTGCCTGATCCACGTCCTGAGCTTCGAACAGTTCGTAATTTTCCGCCCTGAGTATTGCCGACAGAACTCTTATTGCATTCGGTTCGTCATCGACCAGTAAAACACGGCCTTTGCTGTGTCCTCTCATTTTTCCATCCTTACTGATAAACCGTGGGAATATTTATTTTCACCGTCGTACCGACCATTCTCGTGCTGGCAATTTCAAGGAATCCCCCCATATTATATATAATCTCGCGGGTAAGGAACAAGCCGAACCCCCTGCCTTTCCGTACTGATTCCTCTCTCAGGGCATGAGATTTTTCAGGTTCATTAAAACCGTATCCGGAGTCGGAAATTTCTATCGTGACGTACTCTTTTTCATCATGATCAGACTTGTATGTACTAATAGCAATAATTCCAGCGTGTTCCATCGCTTCAATGGAATTGGAAATAATATTGAGGATGGCGTGTTCCGTCTGCAGATAATTCACCTTGACCTGGGGGATATCACCTTTGTTTCTTACAAAGGTGATTTTTTTTTGGTGCGCCTGCATATTCACCATGGTCATTATCTTGTCAAGTAACAGCTCAATATTTATAATTTTCGGTTCCGGCTGCTTCAACGAGCGACTGAGGAATTTCGTTATAAACCTGTCCAACTTGCCGATCTCGTCTTCGATTATTTTTGAAAACTCCAGAAAATCATCGTCCCTATGGTATTTCCCCTCAAGGTAGACAATAGCCCCCTTTATTGCGTTCAATGGACTTCTCAGCCCATGGGCGAGCCCAGCGGACGCAGTTCCCATATCAATCAACATTTTTGATTCATCCAGTTTTTTCGAGAGAATACAGACCGGATGTATCTTAAGGTGAACACTGGCACCGTTTATTTCAGAGTTATTATTTATCACCGGGTCTATGGAAACATCTGCGTCGGCAACGCCGCAAAAACAATTCACCCGGTAATTTTCAAGTCGGAGGAATCTGCCGTTCTGAATGACAGTTTCTATAGCATCCACGTTTTCACTCAGCAGCCTGGGAAGAATAAGAAAATAATGTCTGCCAAGGGATTCGACGGACATATTTCCCATTATTTTCTCAGAACCTTTATCCCAGTTGATAACCTTGAGTTCTTTATCCACGGCAAATCTTATTTCATACATAGCAGAACGGATTGCGATTTCCCCCCTGTTTAATAAATTCCACCGCCGTCATTTCCCCTGCGATAACTCTTCACACCAACTGTTTTTCCGATTTCGATATCAGGTAAGCAAAAAACCGACAACTTAAGCAAATATTATTAATTTATTATCAAAACACAAAATAGTCTAATAATAATTTTCTTTCAAGCAATTATGATTGCAAAACACATTTTTTAAAAATTATTAAATTATTTCGCAACTACGATCAGAAGATTTTCCATAATATTATGATATTATTTTATGTATAACTTTTTAATTTTTTTACTAAACCTGGATGTATTCCATGAAAAGTCATCAAGGCAATTATTCTTGCATGAGGAGCACTGATGATGTTGACCGAAAGTTTCCATGCTCTTACAAACTGCATGAATGAGGCATTTATTCTCGTTGCCGGCAATGGAGAGGTTATTGCTGCAAACACAACCGCAGTGCAGCTACTGGAAACGGAAATTTCAGGCATGCAGGGCCGCAATATCTCAGATTTCCTAGATGAACCCCTGGAAAAGGTAGCGGATTATATTCGAATCTGTTCAGCAAGCCAATCTTTGATTCCCGTATCATTTGTTTGGCGTTGTGCCGGCGGTCGCACATTGAAACTTGTAACTATGGGCGAGCGGATTGATTTCTTTTTTGACAGTTCTTCACCTTACATATTCTTGCGATGCGAGCCGGTTAGCCGCTCAAAGAAAGGATTCAATTCATCCAACAGTTCAATTTCTTTTCGGGATGAGCATCTTCCCGATCCAGATGATGATTTTACTTTACGGGAACCGGCAGGTGAAGAACCCGGCGTGGACGACGGTTTATACCGTCATGCATTTTCCAATGCACCTGTTGGCATGTGTGTCCTCGATTCAAGCGGGCGTTTCCTCACGGTCAATAAAAGGTTTTGTCAGATCACAGGTTATTCCGAAGAAAAACTGCTCGACATGTGCTTCACAGAATTAACTTATCCTGGGGACCTCCCCGGCAGCATGCTTCTTTTTCAAAACCTGATTTTTGGTGAGACAGACGGCTATGAACTTGAAAAGCGTTACGTTAGAGCCGACGGGAGAATAATTTGGGTCCTTATCCATATCTCGGTTGTGCACGGAGCATCTTTACCGTTCCGCGCCGTCGCCCAGGTTGTGGACATAACCACCCGCAAGGATTCGGAAGCAGCCCTTCAGGAGAATCGCCAACTGATAGACCGGATACTGGACACTTCCACCAGCATGATCTGGGTAATAGACGGAGAAGGAAGTTTCCTCCTTGTCAACCAGGCATTTGCTGATTTCGTGGGAACCACGAAAGATAATATTACCGGCAGGCCCAATACAGATATCCACCCACATCTCAATGCAGATTCATCTTACATGGAGATGGACCATGAAGTAATCCGGACCGGCCGCACCATTGCCATGGAGGCTCTTTGTACCAGACACGATGACGAAAAGGCATGGTGGCATGTGATAAAAACCCCTATCAGTCAATCGGACGGCACTAATAATGTCCTGGCCATAGCCATGGACATAACCGATCGGAAAAATTCGGAATATGCACTTGAATCTGCCTATTCTTATAATCGCAGCCTCATTGAGGCAAGTCTTGACCCCCTTGTGACCATCGGCAAGGATGGCAGGATCACTGATGTAAACGCAGCAACCGAACAGATTACGGGCTATGACCGCAATCAACTACTGGGGCAGGATTTCTCCGACTTTTTTACCGATTCGGAGGCAGCCCGCGCAGGCTACAGATATGTCTTCAAGGAAGGGCTGGTTCGTGATTACCCGCTAGACATCCGCCACTTGGACGGCCGCACAACGCCTGTCCTTTACAATGCCTCGGTATATAAGGATAAAGAAGGTAATGTTATTGGCGTGTTTGCCGCCGCCCGGGACATAACCGAAAGGAAACATGCGGAAAACGAGATTATTCGGCTCAACGCCGAACTCGAACAGCGTGTTTCCGAGCGAACGGAGCAGTTGACCGAAGCACTTGATGAATCACAACACCAGCGGGCGGAAATTGCCGCGCTATTGACTGCTTCCCGCGCCGTCCTTGAAAACCGGGAGTTTCCCGCAGCAGCCCGCGTCATTTTCGACTCCTGCGCTAACCTGATAGGAGCAACCGCCTATATTTCGTTGCTGAGCGACGATTCGTCTAACAATGTGGTTGTAATCATGGAATCGGGAGGAATCGAATGCATGGTAGACCCGAAACTGCCCATAACTGTACGCGGCCTGTACGGTGAGGTCCAACTGTCAGGCAAAACGATCTTCCATAACGGATTCTCAGCCAGCGAATGGGCGGAAACACTACCGAAAGGACATATAAAACTTGATAACGTACTTTTTGCGCCACTGTTGATCAAGAACAAGGTCGCGGGACTTTTCGGATTGGCCAACAAACCAGGCGGGTTCGATGAACATGATGTCCACACTGCCTCGGCATTCTGTGAGATCGCAGCCGTTGCACTGCATAACAGCAGGTCATTGGAACTGTTGGAAAGCAGCGAGGAGCGCTTTCGGTCTGTCGCCCAATCTGCCACGGATGCCATTATCTCTATCAATGAAAACGGCGACATATCCTTCTGGAACAAGGCTGCGGAACGCATTTTCGGTTACGAGACGGAAGATGTCATCGGCAACCCTCTGGATTCCATAATGCCTCAACGGTATAGGGAAGAACACCAGCGCAGGATACGACGTGCGGTCGAAACCGGGGAGACCCGTGTGATCGGAAAGGTTGTAAATGTCGTGGGTCTCAAAAAAGACGGGAGCGAATTTCCACTGGGCCTGTCCTTATCCACATGGAAAACAAGGGAAGGTGTTTTCTTCACCGGTATCGTAAGGGATGACACCGAAAGAAAACAGTCCGAAGAGGCAATACGTGGATTGAATGAAGACCTTGAACAGAGAGCGACGCAATTGGAAACAGCCAACCGTGAACTCGAGGCATTTTCCTATTCGGTTTCCCATGATCTGCGCGCGCCCCTGAGGAGCATCGATGGTTTCAGCCAGGCACTTCTCGAAGACTGCCATGACAGGCTGGACGAACAGGGCAAAGATTATCTGCGACGAGTCCGATCGGCAAGTCAGCGCATGGCCCATCTAATCGATGATATGCTCAAGCTTTCTCGCATCACCCGCAGCGAGATGCATTTCGAAGAGGTTGACCTTGCCGCCATCGTTGTCTCCGTTTCAGAAGAACTACGCGAATCGCAGCCATCCCGCACGGCAGAATTTGCAATACACAGTGTACCGCTTGCCTGGGGGGGATCCGCTCCTCCTCAGGGTGGTGCTCGAAAACCTACTGGACAACGCCTGGAAATTCTCCGCCTTACATAAAACCTCAAATATAGAATTTAATGCACTGCAGATAGAAGGCAAGACAGTTTATTTCGTCCGCGATGACGGCGCCGGATTTGACATGACTTATGTCGATAAATTGTTTGCGCCGTTCCAGAGACTTCACAAATTCGAGGAATTCGCCGGCACCGGTGTCGGACTCTCCATTGTGCAGCGGATTATTCGTAGGCACGGTGGTGAAATCTGGGCAGAGGGGGTGTTGCAAAAAGGAGCAACGTTTTATTTTACGCTGCAATAGCAATGGAAAGGAGAAAAAATGTCCGACAACAAATGGATTCTGCTAGTGGAGGACAACCCCGACGACATAGAACTAACCATGAGGGCAATAAAGATGAACAATATTTTAAACGAACTTGTCGTGGCGAGGGACGGCGCGGAAGCGCTGGAATGCCTGTTCAGTCAGGGAGCTTTCGCCAGTCGCAGCACGGCCGGTATGCCGACGCTGATCCTTCTTGACCTTAAACTTCCCAAAGTTGACGGACTTGAAGTATTGCGGCGATTACGCACCGACGAAAGGACAAAGTATATTCCGGTTGTCATTCTCACCTCGTCTAACGAAGACCGCGACATCATCAATGGTTATCGTTACGGCTGCAACAGCTATATTCGCAAACCGGTGAATTTTCTCCAGTTCAACGAATCAGTCCAGACCCTCGGTCTGTACTGGCTTCTTCTGAACGAACCATTGCCCAAATAGACGGTGAATACATCAAAGAACCGCCGCGGAATAAATAACTTCCGCTCAAACATGGGGGCCGGGAAATGAAGATATTGATTGTAGATGACAATCCCACGGACAGGAACCTTCTGCGAATAATACTGGAAATGAGGAAATGTGAGGTTGTTGAAGCGCCGGACGGAAATAAAGGAATTGAAATGGCCAGAGTACTCAAACCGGACCTTATCATTTCCGATGCCTTGATGCCGGAAATGGACGGATTCAATTTCCTGAGGACACTAAGGAAAGACCCTGACTTGCAGAAAATGCCATTTATCTTCTATTCGGCGGTCTACACCGGCCACAAGGACAAAGAACTCGCCCTTTCACTTGGAGCGAGCGCTTTCATCACAAAACCGAAGGAACCGTCAGAACTATGGAACGAGATAAACGCTGCGCTGGAAAGAGGAATTCCCCCGAAAACGCCGATTTCACGCATCCCAATCGATAGTGAAGAAGACTACATGAAACATTATTCGGGCGTAATGACCGCCAAGGTTGAGGAAAAACTGGCCGAGCTGGAAAAAGCGAATATCGAGATACGTAAAATAGCAAAAAATTTCCAGGAACTGTTCAGCAGCATCCGCGATGTCATTATCGTTGCGCGATTCGACGGCATCATTGAGGATGTAAATTCTCCCGCACTTATGGAGGTATTCGGCTATGAACGTGAGGACGCAATCGGAATGAACATCGGCATGCTGTACGTCTATGAGGATACCCGCGAGGCTGGTAAAGCCTCAATCTTCACAACGGAGCCAAACGGGAAAACCATAAGAGAGGCTCGCTTCAGAAAAAAGAACGGCGATCTCTTCAGCGGTGAATTATGCATCATGAAGCGCCTCGATGAAAATGGCATCACGACCGCAGATATAATCATAATCAAGGACATCAGCGAAAAAAAAATCGCGGAAGCGGCCCTTCGCGAAAGTGAAGAACACCGTATTCATCTACAGGCCGAACTGGCGCTGGCAGCAGAAATCCAGGCAAAGCTCCTGCCCCGTTATTTCCCGTCCATACCCGGCTTCGCCATAGTCGCCCGCTGCATGCCTGCTCGGCAGGTGGGAGGAGATTTCTATGATTGGCAGGAAGTCTCTCCCGGAATGCTGACCCTGACTCTCGGAGACGTGATGGGCAACGGAATGGCTGCTGCGATGCTGATGGCTACGGTCAGAGCCACGATCCGAGCCGAAACTCATGAGAACCGGCCCGCCAGGGCATTGCAGCTGGCCGCCAGGGCACTCAGGAGCGACCTTGAAAACTCGGAAAGCTTTGTCACCCTGTTCCATGCGCGTCTCGACTCCGTCAGGCGCAAGCTTACATACGTCGACTGCGGCCATGGCCTTGTTTTCCTGCGACGCTCCGACGGCAGGGTCGAAGAACTCGGAGTGAGGGGGCTTCCCCTTGGTGTATCGCGCGAAGAGACTTACAGGGAAGGAATAATCTCCTTCAACAAGGGAGACACACTGGTTCTTTACAGCGACGGCCTGCTGGAGGCGATGCCGGATATCAACCTGAACAACCAGGCACTTGCAGGCCGCCTTGATCACGCGTCCGACGCCGAAGAAATGCTGAGCCGGCTGTCAGCAATAACCGAGCGACAATGCCCGCTATCCGACGATCTGACCATGTTGCTGCTGCATTGCAATAAAGACACTTGAACCCGTAATGAAACAGCCGGTTTCTCCGAAAACAGGCGGCAGATGGTCGCATGACAGTTTCAGGAAACGGAGCAGCGCAATACGGTGAGGGAAACAATGAGGAAGGAACTGCACATATTGCTGGTCGAAGACTCCGAGGACGACTCACTGCTTCTTCTCAGGGAGTTGCACAAACATGGTTACGAACCGCTGATTGAAAGGGTCGAGACCGACACTCAACTGGAAAGAGCCGTCAATACAGGAAATTGGGACATCATTATTTCCGATTACGTCATGCCCTCCTTCAGCGGACTTGATGCCCTGCGGACCATGAAGCAAAGCGGTCTCGACCTGCCCTTCATTATCCTCTCGGGAAAGATCGGAGAAGAGACCGCTGTTGACTTAATGAAAGCAGGCGCCCATGACTATATCGAAAAGGGCAATATGGCGCGGCTTGCACCTGCAATTGAACGTGAACTGCAGGAAGCGGAAATGCGACAAAAACGGCGTGAGGCTGAGGCAACGCTTCACCGGCTCAATAACGAGCTGGAGCAACGGGTCAAGGAGCGGACTGCAGAGCTTGAGGAAAAGAATGCCGAACTCGAAAGGCTGAACAGACTGTTTGTCGGCAGGGAACTTCGCATGGTCGAACTCAAGGGAGTTGTCGCCCGGCTGGAGCAGGAAATCGAATTTATGAAAAAACATGAAGGCTAAACGGAATCCTAAACCGGTAATGATCCCGATTCATTTACTCTTGACTGAATACGTGATGTCTGAACACCGGAGTGAGCAGAATGCCGGAGTTCAACGTCGCTGACATCGTAACATACCTGTCAAGCCGGGTGAACTCCGTCGGGCTGCCTCATATTACTGAAATGCTAAAACTGAGGCATTCCGCGCAAACGAATGCTTGAAGGCTTCATCGGATTGAGGTCTTGCATAGAACATCATTATGAATATCAAAAACATGAAAATATATGAAACATTTCGAATATCTCCGCCGGTACTTTTGGCCGTGGTATTCATACTGTCCGGGTTGCCCTTCCTGCTGATAGAGTTATTTCCTGCCCAGTTGTACCGGGTAATGGACATTGAATCCTACCTGGTATTCCACAATATAGCGGAGTTTTTCAGCATCATGGTGTCGTTGTCGATCTTCGGGATCGGCTGGTATACTTACGGGCAGTCAGGGGACCGGCACGTGCTTTTTCTCGCTACAGCTTTCCTGGCAATAGGCCTCATGGATTTCATGCATACCCTTGGGTACGCCGGCATGCCGGCATTCATAACTTCCAATTCGGCAAATAAATCTACCCTGTTCTGGATTGCGGTACGGCTCTTCACCGCTACTGCTTTCATGTCAAGTGCCTGCATAGCCACCGATAACCGAACAAAATGGCTTTCGAAACCGGCACTGATGACCGGTGCTATCGTTTCCTCAATCTTAGTTTTCATTGTCGTAATCTTCTTTCCGGGAAAAATACCAGCGACTTTTATCGAGGGTACCGGTCTCACCGCTTTCAAGAAAATTTGCGAGTACGTGGTCATTATCCTGCTTCTCATCACCTCCGCCTTGTATTGGCGACGACTAAAGGAGAGCGGTGACGGGCTTATCCTTTATTATCTATCCGCCTTCATTCTCTGCATATACAGCGAACTCGTTTTTGCCGTATATAAAAGCGTTTTCGATACGTACAACATGCTCGGCCACGCGTATAAGGTTTTGGCCTTCTGGTTGATTTACCAGGGCATCTTCGTCGCTTCGGTTAAAAACCCTTATCTGAAACTTCTACGTACCGAGAAAAAACTTGAACTGGACATTGCCGAGCGGCTGCGGGCCGAAGAAGCGCAGCGGGAAGGTGAAAGAAAATTGCAGCTGCTGGCCGAGAACATCGATGACGTGTTCTGGATGAGAACTCCGGGTGTCGACAAGATAACATATATCAGCCCCGCCTGCGAGAAACTCTGGATGAAAAGCATTGGGAGCATTTACCAGGCGCCCCAGTCTTTCATGGACAGCATTCACCCGGACGACCAGGACAGCCACAAGGAGATCATAAAACAATATCACAGCCAGGGGAAAAGCTACCAGTGTGAATACCGGATCGTCCGGATCGACGGCTCTATCCGTTGTATCCTCGAGCGCGGATTTCCTGTTTACGGCAATTCGGGAACGGTCGAGTATATGACCGGGACATGTTCCGATATAACCGAGCACAGGAGGATGGAGGAAGAACTGGTCAGGCACCGGGACAATCTCGAGGAAATGGTGAAGCGGCGCACGGCCGAACTGCGTGACAAAAGCGGAGAACTGGAGAATAACCAGAAAGCCCTTATGAATATTGTCGAAGACCTGAACCGGAATAAAGCGCAATTGGAACAGGCAAACCTGAAACTCAAGGAGATGGATCGACTCAAGTCTATGTTCATCGCGTCCATGAGCCATGAATTGCGAACGCCGCTCAACTCCATAATCGGCTTTTCCAGCATCCTCCATGACGAATGGCTCGGCAAGGTCAATACCGAACAGAAGGAAAATCTTGCCATAATTCTCAACTCGGGAAGACATCTGCTTAACCTGATCAACGACGTTATCGACGTATCGAAGATCGAGGCCGGGAAAATCGAGACCATTGTCGAGGATTTCGATCTTGCCAATGCCATCGAAGAGGCCACCAGCCTTCTGAGTAAAGAGGTCAAGAACAAGGGACTCTTATTGCGTCTGGAAATGATCAATCTGCAAATGCATACAGACAGGAGGAGACTTCTTCAGTGCCTGATCAACCTGCTGGGCAATGCTGTGAAATTCACCGAACGTGGCAGCGTGTCCATTGAGGCAAGGAAAATCAAAGAGAATCTGGTGGGGATTTCAGTCACGGATACCGGTGTAGGAATAAGGAATGACGATGTGAATAAACTGTTCCAGCCCTTTGTCCGCCTTAACACATCTAAATGGGCAACAATCCCCGGAACGGGGCTCGGCCTTTACCTTACCAGGAAGCTTGTCGTGGAAATATTAAAAGGAGATATAACCCTGTCCAGCGAATTCGGCTCGGGGAGCCGTTTTTCTCTGAGAATCCCGGTGAGGCTGCCATGAATAAAGTGCTTGTGATCGAAGACAACCGCGACAATATGCGGCTTATCAGCTATGCGCTGGGGCGGGCCGGCTACGAGGTGATATCCGCCGAAACCGGTGAGAAAGGAATCGAACTGGCCATTAACGAAAAACCATTATTTATACTGGTTGACATTAATCTGCCAGGCATCGACGGTCTCGAGACGACCCGACGCATCAGAAATTCGGATACTGACTGCAAAGTGCCCATAATCGCCATTACTTCCCATGCCATGTACGGAGACAGGGACAGGATACTGGAAGCCGGGTGCAGCGCTTACTTTGAAAAGCCCATTGATCCTATTACTATCGTGAAAAGCATTCAGAAGGAAATCGGGCTTATGATTGAACTACCACTACTGCCGTAACGTTAATTCGGAGTTAAACATGAAAATACTTCTCGTTGATGACAACGCCAATGACAGGAAAATCGTTCGGCACAATCTGGAAAAACGTGGAGAACAAACCGTCGTCGAAGCATGCAACGGCAAGGAGGGAATCGAACTTGCCAGGAGCGAAAAACCCGACCTTATCATCTCCGACGCCATGATGCCGGTAATGGACGGATTCCAGTTTCTTCGTTCCATAAAATCGGACGAAGAACTCAGCAATATCCCGTTCATCTTCTATTCGGCAGTCTATACCGGTCACAAGGAAGAGGAACTCGCTTTGTCCCTCGGCGCCGAAGCATTTCTCGTCAAACCGCTGGAACCGAAAATTTTCTGGAGCGAGGTTAGAGAAATACTGGACAGTCGCAAGGATAAGGAGGATACAAGGGAGGAGACCCGGCTCACACAGGATAACGGTGTTTTTCTAAGTAAATACAGTGTTATTGTTGCAGCAAAACTTGAAGACAAGGTTCGCGAACTTGAAGAGACCCTGATTCAATGCAAGAAGACCGAAGACGCCCTGAAAGCAAGCGAAGAACGTTATCGTGGCCTGCTTGAATCCGTAACCGATTACATTTACACGGTAACCGTAAAGGACAACCTGCCGGTGGCCTCTTCCCACAGTCCCGGCTGTCTGTCGGTAACAGGTTTTACGCCCGAAGAATTTGCCGCTGAGCCGATGTTGTGGTACCACATGGTTCACTTGGAAGACCGACCTGCAGTTCTCGAACAGGTATCAGGAATGCTGTCGGGGAAGATTGTCCCTCTGGAACACAGAATTGTTCATAAAGACGGCGGAGTACGGTGGGTGCGTAATACACCGGTTATGCGCAATGGGGAACAAGGCCAAATCATGGCCTATGACGGACTTATTTCTGACATCACCGAGCGAAGAAAACTTGAAAACCAGTTGCTTCATTCCCAGAAAATGGAGGCTCTGGGAACATTGGTGGGTGGAATTGCCCACGATTTCAACAATATCCTGATGGTGATCATCGGCTATGTCAACATATTGAAAAATGAAATGATCAAGGACAACAGACCGGTCAGCTATCTGGAAGAAGTACTAACTGCTTCGGAGCGTGCCTGCGCCCTCACGAAGTCGCTCCTCGCTTTCGGCAGGAAACAGGAAATGACTGCCAAGGCTTCCAATATTAATGTGATCGTCAGCGGGGTGGAAAAAATGCTCAGACGACTGTTAAGGGAGGATATTGAACTGCATTTCATCCTCAGCGAAGAAGAGCTGGTCATAATGGCGGATCAGCTGCAGATCGAGCAAATCCTGTTCAACCTGGCAATCAATGCAAGGGACGCTATGCCTTCCGGAGGAACAATCTCAATCAGCATCGGAACTATTTTGATTGATCAGGAGTTCCGCAATTTAAATGGATTTGGGGAGCCAGGCAAATACTCACTGCTCACCTTCTCCGACAACGGCACCGGTATGGACGAACAGACACGACAGAGAATTTTCGAACCTTTTTTCACAACCAAAGATTTGGGAAGAGGAACAGGTCTCGGCCTTTCCATGTGCCATGGTATCGTTGCACAGCATAAAGGTTACATTGAATGTCAAAGTACTCCGGGTTCCGGGACTACATTCAAAATCTATCTGCCGCTCATTTCGGACAGGGTGGAAATAAATCAACATGTAGCCAAGGTGCCGCTCCCCGGCGGAACGGAACTCATCCTCCTGGCTGAGGATGATCAACAGCTGCGAGCGCTCTTCGGTAAAATGCTTGCAAAGCAGGGCTACAGCGTCATCGAGGCCATGGATGGTGAAGACGCCCTGAACAAATTCATCGAGCACGGCAATGACATACATCTGGTTATCGTTGACTGTATTATGCCGAAAATGAACGGCAAGGAAGTCTGCAGGGAAATAGCGAAGTTAAATCCGCAAATGCGGTTTATTTTCACCAGCGGCTATACTGCGGATATTTTCGATGATAACGATTTTGAAGAGTTCAAAATCCATTTTCTTTCCAAGCCCGTCAAACAGAACGAGCTGCTGCAATGTGTCAGATGTGCGCTGAATGGAAATCAATGATGTTTCGCATACATTGATTAACGCCCTTCATTAACCACTGCAGGTCCATCAGGAACGCACCATTCCATCCGGTCCGGAATGATCACTCAATTTTGACACTGCCCTTCCAGAGAGGCTTACAACCTTGGCGACACAATTCGCCGCAAGTCTAATCCCAGATATCGGGGGATGATTTAGACATTCCGGAAATAACGGCTTTTGCTCGTTTAAGCATGCCGTCCCAGGCCGCACGCTCTTCTCCGGAAGCTTCATTGGATCTGGCATCAATCTCCTGATATACATAGGCCGCGAATGCGTCAAGCAATTCGATGGCCTTTTTGTCTCTAACCTCTACTGCTGCCTCTAAAGCAACCAGGTATTTTTCCATTTTAGTCATTTTCAGGCTCCTCTAGTTCAGTTATGAAGATCTCTCAACGGCACTAAGCCGTACAAAAAAGCATCGTTCCCTTTCTTCATGACTTCAGCCCTCCCATGGCGAGGATGACACGCCATTCTTCGGACGTAACCGGCTGGATGGAGAGGCGGCTGCGGTTTACCAGCGGCATCGCGCTCAACATCGGGTGGTTCCTGATCTGTTCCAGGCTTGCAGGGATGGGGAGCGGTTCACGATAGCGTATGTCAACCATATACCATTTGGGATTTTCAGGGGTGGCCTTGGGATCGAAATGCTCACCATTCGGGTCCAGGGCCGTGAAATCGGGATACCCGGCCCTGACCACTTCCGCCACTCCCACCACCACCGGTTCTGGGATGCTGCTGTGATAAAAAAGTACCAGGTCACCTACCTTTATCTCATCGCGAAGAAAATTCCGCGCCTGGTAGTTGCGTACCCCGTCCCAGTGCTCTGTCATATCAGGGCTATTCTTCAGATCATCAAAGGAGAAACAACCTGGTTCGGTTTTGAAAAGCCAGAATTTCATAATCTTCTCCATCTGATGGTACTACTAAATCGTACTCCTTTAGAAATTATACCCCATCAGAATATAAGAGTGGCATATTTGCTGAAAACCTTTCAGGACTTTATGCCAAACAGTCAAGGCTGAACCGGTAAATTCTCCTGAATTTCATTTGAATCAGGTAAACTTTTAACGGATTGGCTTCACCGGTATTATCACCGGAAGAATCCGCGGCAGGTTGTGAGCAATCCACTGTCGGCTGGGTCCCTTCGATGTAGAATTCTTGCCGTTTATCAGGGCAGTCCGGTGTCGCCAGGCAGCCTGTTGCTGGATCGATCGCAACGGAAACAACTGTATCCGGTTTCGTGAATTCCATGACCGGTTTGCCAGCCAGTGCAGAACGCATGAACCGGCTCCAGATCGGGGCGCTGACTATCCCCCCTGTAAAACCTTTACCCACTGATCTGGGTTTGTCATACCCTACCCAAACGCCGGTAATCAACTGCGGCGTATAACCGATAAACCAGGCATCCCGATAGTCATCGGTGGTGCCGGTTTTTCCTGCGGAAGGCCGTTCACTGGCGAATTTTTCCAGATTTTTGGCGGTTCCATAAATCATAACATCCTTCAGCATCTGTGTCGTGACATAGGCGGTTGCAGGGGAAAGAACCGGTGTAAGTGAGGGGGGATTTTCCGTCCATGCGCGACTCTTCCGATCATAAATACCGATAATGGTCCTTGATTTGGGGCGCAAACCTCCGTTGGCAAAGGGAGCATAAGCAGAAACCAGGTCATGCAGAGTGACTTCTTCAGATCCAAGGGCCAGTGATAGACCATTGCTGGCATGTAACGAAAGCCCCATAGTTTCGGCGAAATCGACGAAATAAGGAACTCCGATGGCATCCAGCAACTTTACCGAGATGACATTATTAGAATATGCAAGGGCCTGTCGGAGAGTAATCTCTCCATAGAGCTCTTTCCCATAATTTTTCGGCTTCCAGATCTCATTATTCCCCCGATTATAGGCAACGGGTGTATCATCCAGCTTGCTGCTGGGAGTATATCCCTTTTCCAAAGCTGCGGCGTAAATCAAAGGTTTAATGGCCGAACCGGGCTGACGTTTGGCAAAAAAGGCACGGTTATAGGGACTTTTACGTGTAATCGACTCCACCTACAGCAGCCAACATATCGCCGTTATTGGGATCCAGACACAATAATGCGCCCTTGAAGATCGGGGAGAGATACGCTTGACCCCATCTCTAAGGACCTGTTCCGCCAGCTTTTGAAGTTTCAGATTCATGGCCGCTATTACATCCAGTCCGCCTTGTTCGATGATCTGCGGCTCCGTATTGTTCGATCAGTTTGTTCCTGATATGGGCCAGGTAATACGGGGCTTCACCCGATTTCACATATGATACCGGTTGTGCCGCCAGACTTCTCATTTTTCGCTGGGAGATCATTTTGAGATCTGCCATGCGTTTAAGGACCAGGTTTCGCCTGGCCCTGACTTCGGATATTTTCCCAAACGGGTTATAACGGTTCCGGGGCTTTCGGGACGCCGGCCAGCAGGACACATTCGGCTTCGGTCAGCTGTTCCGGATTTTTATCAAAATAAAGCCGCGCGGCCTGGGCAATTCCCCAGGCACCATTGCCGAAATATATCTCGTTAAAATACATCTCAAGGATCTGCTTCTTGGTGTATTTACGTTCATATTCCACGGCCAGCTCGGCTTCCTTCAGTTTTCTGTCAAGGGTTTTCTCCCCGGACAAAAATCTGTTCTTGATCAGCTGCTGGGTGATTGTGGAGCCGCCTTCAACCATTTTCCCTTTGAGCACATCTTTCACCAGGGCCCGGGCAATTCCCCTGAAATCGATCCCGCCATGCTGGTAAAATCGGGCGTCTTCGATGGCCACGAGGGCTTTTTGCAGGAAAACCGGAATATGGTCAATCTGAACCCAGTATCTGCCCTCTGCCGGTATCCGTCCAACAAACCGTCTCTCGTCGTCATAGACCTTTATGGAGCTGTAGCCTGGTGACAGAAGGGGATATTTAGCGATTTTTTCCAATGCGCGGGCAGGCGAAGCAAGACCTATGGTCAGGATAAAACCTAAAATGCCGAGGGAAACCATTTTTCTAAATGAGATAAGTACAGAGGAAATCAAGGTTATCGTTTACTCCTTCGAAAAGAATGCATGAGTTGATGTCGGCTAAATATGAAAAATTCCCGGCCAAGGACCAAGTTTGTCATATTACCACAATTGAAACCCCTGCTGCCACATTCATGACGGTCTTTTTTTTGAAATGTCAGTCGTCATCAATTGAAAGCCATTTGCAAACTATTCAGTTGCCGGCAGCTATCCTCACGGCACTCTAACGTAACTCTGAAAATTAAAATTGGCAGATTGCTAAACCGTCGAAGAAACCATGAATCAGACACTTAAATCAATTATCTTCATATATTTGTCGACAAAATAGGTCAGCATTATGAACGCGAAAAATTTGCTTTTAGCGTCAAGTGACAAATTATAGGTATTTAATCAAATATTTTATTAAAGATTTTGAGTCAAGCTGCCGATAAATTACTTCAAAAGAATACAGGATTAATCTGTTGGAAATGCAACGTAAAATCAAGCATCCCGATATAAGTTCCACCTGTCTTTAACCAATTTGCAATGAACACCGTAGGGTATTGACAATTCGCTTCATATCTTTGTCTTGAACCTCACCGTTCAGTGGATGTTCATAATTAAAAGGAGAGTATGTTATGCGATTTTTTGGAGTCGGAAAGAATAAAAACACCAAAGCAGGTGTCATTGTCCTCCAGAGCAGCGCTGCCGGGCTTACAGGCGAACTGGAGAAGGTTCGCTTCTCCCCTACTTTTGTCAGTGCCTACGTCTCGCCGCATATAGACATAGACAAGGTTGCCAGGGTATTGTCTACCCGCTTTTCCGGGGTCCCCATGATGATCTGTTCCACTGCGGGAGAACTGCACGCCGAAGACGGGAAGCTGTATTGCCCCACCGGCAAGAGCTGGGACAGGGTGGTGGTCCAGTGTTTCGACTCATCGCTGATAGCGGAAGCCGAAGTCGTCAGTGTCCCGTTGGGGTGCGAAGACTTGCGTCGCGGAAGTATTGATACCCAACTGACTGACCGCGTTGACCGCATAGGCAAAACCATTGAGGGGCTGCGAGTGAACATGGAGATCGACTTCCGCAATACGCTTGCATACGTGCTTTTCGACGGCCTGTCGGCTTCCGAATCATTTTTCATGGAAGCCCTGTATGATTCCGGCCGCTTCCCCTGCCTGTTCGTGGGCGGTTCGGCCGGAGGGACCTTTGATTTCCGCGATACCTGGCTGCACGACGGCAAGAAGAAACTTCAAAACCATGCCCTGATCGCCTTTATCAAGACGCCGCCCGAAGTGCGTTTCGGCGTATTCAAAAGCCAGAATTTCGAACCCGCCGGAAGCACCTTCAACGTGCTTTCCGCCTCGGTGGAGCAGCGCTATGTAAGCCAGGTGGTTGACGGCCAGGGACGGATCAGCTCCCTTGTGGAAGCGCTCTGCGAAACCCTGAAATGCACCCCGGCAAATCTTGAATCCAGTCTGTCCGGGTATTCCTTTGCCATTAAAGTCGGCAGGGAGCTGTTCGTGCGCTCGATCTCGCAACTCGACATAAACAACGGCAGGGTCCACTTTTATTGCGACATTGCCCCGGGAGAGCAACTGCAACTGGTGCGCAGAACGGGACTGGTCGCCAACACGGAAAAGGACTTCGGTCGATTCATGCAGGGAAAACCGGGAACCCCGGTAGCAGGCATTCTCAACGACTGCATTCTGCGCCGCCTTAACAATGAACGTGAACTGTCGAACATGGGCCGGGTTATGTCAGGCACCGCCATGGCCGGTTTTTCAACTTTCGGCGAAATTCTCGGGCTCAATCTCAACCAGACCCTGACCGCGGTCTTCTTTTTCCAGGTGGCGCGCGGGGCTCAATTCCGGGATGAGTACGTGGACAACTTTATTGCCCACTATGGAGAGTTCAAGGCATTTTTCCTGAGGAGGCAGATCGCCAAACTGAACGGATTGTCGCAGGTCGTGGTAAAGCAGATTGACGATTTCAAGGGGCAGCAGTATGCAAGCCGTCTGGATGCATCCGGTCTGGAACCATCCATGACGCGCCTGTTCAGCGGATTGAATGATCTCGGACAGGCTTTGTACGAAGCCGATGCCCAACGGGAAACAATGGCCGGCCAGCTTGAAAACTGTGCCAATGACCTGTATGGTTCAGTTGATGATCTGGCCTCCCATATCGAGCAGCAGGTACAGGCAATTCAGGAGTTGGGTGATAACGTCTCCTCCCTGACCCAGCAGGCCACGACGTCGGCTACGAACGCCCGTGAACTGGCTGATGCCAGCCGCCAGATCCAGAGCGTGGTGGAAATAATCGAGCAGATAGCGGACCAGACAAACCTGCTGGCCCTCAATGCCGCAATCGAAGCAGCGCGTGCCGGTGACAGCGGGCGGGGTTTTGCGGTTGTTGCCGACGAGGTTCGCAACCTTGCGGAAAAATCCCGCACCAGCGCCCTGGAGATCGGCAAGAACATCACACACCTGGCTTCCGAGATCGGGACGGTGGCCAACGAAATCGAGTCACAGTCCGGTGACGTGGCACGTCTTTCTTCCCTGCTGAGTGTCATCGAGGAATCAAGCGGACGAACAACCGACACTGCAGGCCACACCAAGGGAGTGGCTGACACCCTTAAAAACATGACCCGGTCAAATCACTCTTACGCCTGATCGGCCTGTCAGCAACACCGTTCAAGCAAAACTGACGCGTCCACGAATTTAGCCGGATAACCGGCGTTAATTTGAATCCGGCAGGGGCGCTTGCTTATTCATCGGAAACATGAACGGGTAAGTGTCCCTGCCTCTAAGTTTCTCCGAATCTATCAGCAATAATTATCGCTATTTTCCCCTTTTCAAACATACGATCCAGGAACAATCCGCAATTTACCTGCCGGGACCGAGTTCGGATCTTTTCCGAATCGAACAGTTATCCCGAACCTTTATCACTCGATTATAATAAAACCATCAGTTCTCGCATTTTTGTCGGATTACAAAGTTCTATTTTCTGCTACAATTGTTTCTCCTGAAAATAAACCTTCCGGTTCATTTTGAATGTCGGAACCAATCGAAAGGCGTAGCCCATGAGACTTTTTTTGCGGATCATTCTCGGTTTGATACTGATGGCGGCTGCAATTGCCAAACTGCTTAATATGCCCGGATTCGTAACGGTTTTACACTCATACGGCATTTTTCCTGAAGTCCTGCACTGGCCGGCGGCCGTAGCCATAGCCGCCTCCGAACTGTTGATCGGCTCCTGGCTTTTATGGGGAAGAAAGCTGAGAATGGCGGCTTTCTTTTCTTTGGCCCTGCATCTGATCTATGCCTCTTTTACCGGCATAATGCTTTTGCGGGATATACCGATCATCAACTGTGGATGTTTCGGATCCTATTTTGCCCGTCCGCTTTCTTGGGCAACAGTAGTTGAAAATCTGGTCTTTGCGGTTCTGTCATATCTGTTGGCCAGGCTCGCCCTCACCTCTTCTCAACCAGTCCGGAAATGAAAATGGATTCAGTTCCACATTCATATACAATATCTTAAAAATCAGAAAACTTCCTGCAATCCCTATTTCTTTCCCTGGGTTCCACCCAATGCCATTTGCCACTTGCTGGTGAAGTTGTCTTTAATCCAATGCTGATCCAGCCATTCGCGGGGATCGACTTCTATTCCGTCCAGAACCATGCCGAAATGCAAATGGTCCCCGCCGGCCATTCCGGTCGAACCTGTGCGGCCGATGATTTTGCCCTTCTCCACCTGCTCCCCCACGGCAACATCGATATGGCTCAGATGGGAGTATAGGCTCTGCAGACCGAGGCCATGGTCGATGATCACGCAATTGCCGTAGATGCCAAGCTCACTCGCATAGACTACTTTTCCGCTGTTCGCGGCAGGCACCGGAGAAGCAGCCACTGAAGCAAGGTCAAGACCCAGATGCACCTGGTGATCAATCTTTTTGCCGTTGAAGATATAATCGCGCTGATCATCAAAACCGGCCATGGGTGCGGCATTGGGCAGACGCAGGAAGTCTCCGTGCCATAAGGGTGTGGCGGCGGTTTTGGCGGACAGTTCCTTCAGTTTGGCAATGTTTTCGGCGCGCAGCTTGTTGTTGACATTCAGAAACAGCTGCAACGGATCATGGATGTCTGGAAAATAATGCTGGAACTCGGGCGACTTTTTATCCAAAAACGCCTGGCTGATGTTTATCCGGTCGGACCGGACCGCCCTGAGTCTCGTGTGGTAGTAGAAACCTCCGGTGCCTTCATTGCCGGCCAGGTCCTCGGCCACCACCCTGGGCAAAAAGTCGGCGGGTTTGAGGTTATAGGGAAACGCGAACATACAGGCGTAGATATTGCCCTCCTGGCGAAATGCGGGGAAAAAGTGATCCGCCACCTGTATTCCGACTCTCTTGACTTTTTCCGACACACTGAAGATGGCCAGTCCGACTCCCCCCTGATTGATGTTATGGGCGGTGGTCAACATCGAAATAACCGGCGGATGTGTGTCGTATTCAAGTGAAAACGACTGCTCTTTTTTATTTGCCAGCGTGGCACGATCGGCAGCTTTGACATCGATGATGATGGGACCGTCTTTAAGGGCAAGCTTACCAAGAGGGATGGTAACAGTGTATCTGGAAACGCCGGACTTGAAATCTGTGTCGGGCAGTCTCGTTATCTTGCCCTGCTGGGAGACACTGATCGACAGGGATTTAAGGCCTGTTCCCGTATCCTCCACTGTCAGGACTGGCGATTTTGCGGCCGATACCGGTCCTTCGTGCGGCTGCAGGCCGATCAGCGGGCTCTCGTGGTCGTAGAGGAACATATATCCGGCAGCGAGGCCGATGATGACCAGAAAAAGAAACAAAATGGCACGGTTTTTCACGATTTAACCTCCCAAGTGCTTAATATCAGGATAAATATATTATTTCCCTGACAAGTCGAATTTCAGCAAACGAGTTTAGCACATGCTGAAGCAATAATGGAAGGTTTGTGAACGGAATTAAAATCGGCGTCTGCTCATGGCATGGACTCGCAGCCAGGGTATCTGCCATTTCTGCTATTGGGAAAAACCGCTTATCCAGGTTCAAGAGCAGCATTCCGGTGGGTCTGACAAACATTCGGGAAAAGCGGGGCAGCATCGTTGCTTTTAGAAATATATGGCAGGAATCATAAATAATCAGCGGGGCGGGTGCTTATTCACTTTCCGTTTTGCCGGCTTCAGATGCTTCAGTGCATTTTCCGCCTTCTTGCTGCAGCTTCCGGATTCGTATGAGGTAAACTTTTCAACAATATTTCTGTAACATTTTTTTGCTTTCATTTTGTCTGTTTTACTATAGCGCTGGCCGACTTCAAGCAGCTGATTGCACAAATAAGGCATTTCGACATCCCTGATATTTATGACTTCCAGCTTATCAATTTGAGCTTTCAATTTTTCTTCCTGCGCTTTGTTGGGCGTATCCTGCAGTCGTTGAATTGCAGCCGTCAAATAAGCATCAATCTCACCTATTGTCTGTAATATCAGATCATTCGATTCATTCAAGTGTTTAACAGACTTGTCTTTTTCGTAATTTTTCAGGTTTTCGTCAAGCTGTGAATTAATTGACTCGATTTCCCCATCGAGTTTATTTGAGTAATATCCCTGGTACTCAGGCGCCTGATCCTGAGCGATCAAGCCATGGGGATTTACAACAATCAAGACAAAAACAATAAAAACAGATCTCCATAATTTTTTCAAACATGCCGATTTAATCATGATATAGCCTTCTCTTTAACAAATTCATGGCAGCAATCCTACCCGACAAAATAATGAGGTCTTCCGCAAGAAAGCTGCCGATAGACCCGATATCGCCGAAGCTCAGGAGACGCCGCAACTCTATCATCTCTTTGTCTGGCTCTTTTCCAGCTCTTCTATCCTGTCGAGCAGCTCCATAACGAGGGCGAGGGCATCCACATTCAGCTTGAAGTCGTGTTTGAGGCGCAGAGCGCGTCTCAGTCGTGGAACAGCTGACTGACCGAAAAGAGGATCATCGGACAGTTCTCCAATCGGGTCGATAAGGCCCGACCACATGAATCTCCTGACCAATTCCATGCTGCATTCGCAACGGTCCGCCAATTCGGAAACAGTTATGGTAACCGTCTTTTCCATATCGCCACTCATGCGGACGACAAGCTCATATTCAGAAGTCGGCATATTCTTCATCCTTTATTCTGTAACGGCCGGGCACATTATTCAATCTCTGGGCTTGAAGCCTGATTCACGTTCAAGCTGTTCGAACAACTTTCTTTCGGTGTCGGACGGTGATACGGGCACGACAATGCGCACGGAAACCAGCTGGTCCCCCGCTCCGCCCTTCTGATTCGGTATGCCTTTCCCCCGTAATCGCAATACCTGGCCGCACTGGGTTCCCGGCGGCAGGGTCATACTCACGCGGCCAGCAACAGTGGCTACCTTGATCTTTGCTCCGAGAACCGCTTCCCAAGGCGCGACATCGACCGTACTCAGAAGGTCGTGGTTCTGAACCTGAAAACCGGGTTCAGGCTTCAAAAGAACCTTCAGAAAGAGATCTCCGCTCGCACCTCCTCCCATTCCCCCGCCCCCCTGACCGGCAAGGCGAATCTTCGTCCCGGTGGTAACCCCTTTTGGAATGGCAACATCGTAACTCTTGCGGATGCGGGCCGGCCTGCCATCCTCCGCCGGTTCTATTTTTTCCAGTTCGACAATTCTATGCGCTCCGTGGATGCTCTCGGTCAGGCTAACCTCGATCTCGGCTTCCTGATCCTTGCCCCTCCGCTGCCGCAGACCGCCACCAGGCACCTCCGAGCCGAATCCTCCCGCAGCTCCGGTGAAGAACTTGAAAAAGTCACTGAAATCTTGGGCATTTTCCCCGCTGTAATGAAATTCCCATTGAGGAGGAGCCGTAAAATCTTCCCCGCTTTTCAGGCCTGAACCGAGCGAATCATACTTGTTACGCTTGTCGGGATCGCTCAGCACCTCATAAGCTTCATTGATCTGCTTGAATTTTTCCTCGGCGTCGGGAGACTTGTTTATATCCGGGTGCAACTGCCTGGCAAGCTTATGGTATGCCCGCTTGATTTCCTTATCGCCGGCTGAGCGGTCCACTCCAAGAATTTCGTAATAATCCTTATATTGAATTCCCATATTACAAAAATACAAGTTACTCACCTCAAGTCAAGAAGAGAGATGTAAGAAGCTCATGTCGAACGGGCAATCTCTGAAATCAACACAAAAAGTAAAAGACAAAGATGTAAAGAGTTATTTACATTTCGTTTCCGGAATTACATAAAAGTCATGTCGCAATTATAGCTATTTTTGCATAAATCCAGAGTGTTACGATTGAAAGATACATTGGTATACTAATTGCTTTTTCAATATATCATGACATGCCGACTATTTAACTCATTCACTGCAGGAATCAATAATTGTTATTTCGGGCAGGGTACTTAAGGGAGGTGTTATTATGAGGCGGGCGATTTGGCTTCCCTTTGGAGAAGTTGTGAATGTAAGGATTTATGACGAATATAACAACATGGCAATCATTGAACATGATGACGGAAGAAACGAGACCGTTGCGGCATCCACAATACATTTACTGGTATATCCAGGTTATTTGAAGGTTGCGGAAGATTTTTAAACTTATCGTTTCAATATTAAATCCGTACCTTACCGCTTTACGGACAGCTTGAGGTGAATTAATACATCCCCTGATGCCGGAATGGCAGCTTCGTACGGATTTTGATTTCTGTCCCTTCCTCGTTCATTTCCTGTAATTATGGGTAATGTAAAAGACCCGGTGAAATGTGGCACTCCTGCCATACGTTTAATTCCGGCGGTCAAACGGAAATCATAAGTTTGTCTTTCACTGTCAATGCTTAACTCCCGCAACGTCAATAATTTGTCATATTTACAGATTTGTCATAAATAGTGGATAATTATTTCAGTAACTTGCACGGAAGACCTGAATATGGGCTTCTGCTTCAACAATTTTTGTGGATATCGCTGTTGAAAAAATCCGCGCGCAGACGATAAGGGATTCAATTCCATTGAATTTCTGGCCTTTTGCATAATTTTTAAGCATATCTCCAGTTTGTATTCGACAGTTCATCTATCCGGAGTCAGAGTATGAGTTCAGGGAAGCCCGGTGACAGTAAAATTCCCGATTTCATGTCAGAATGCTTTTCGTACTGGAACCTGTTTTGCAATACTCTTGAGATGCAAGTATATTGGAATTTGAATACTGGAGATGTTTCCCCTTTCTTTTTATCTTTGAATTTTGGAGTTATTTTAATACGACCGGATGTCGCGATAGTTGACTGACAATCTCACTGCGCGGATCAAATGCTTTTTGAATCAGAGGAGCCAGCATGCATAATTATTATAGATTAATTTCCGTCGGTGATTTTCATGAGGACGAATCATCGATCATCGAAATCCTGGAGGCAATAAAGAAAAACGAGTTGCCCAATGACTTGAAATTATTGAATTACTACAAAGAAGTCCCGATCAGTTTCGGATCCGAAATTGACCACATAGAAAAGGGTCTTGTTGAATTGGCAGTGCATCAACTCCAGGCTGTTGCCATACAGCAACAGAAGATGACCCTTATGAGAAGCAGACATTTTGGGCATGATGTATTCGCCAAAGTTCTTAAAGTCAGTACTGTAAAGAATTATGCGTTTTTATCGAATTTCTCGTACGCGCAGGTGCTTTCTGACCGGAGAAAGCACGTCAGGGTGAAACTTACGCACAATCTGGACGTTGTGTTTCATTCACAAAAAATATCGGTTAAGGGATGCCTGAAAGATATATCTATTGGCGGAGTGTCAATCCATACTCCGGAGAATTGCGGGATCGAAGAGGACCTGAAAGGTGTGGTTAATCTTGATCTGTGCGGAACCAGGCTTGAAGTGCCGGGAAAAGTTCTGAGAATTCATAACGAGGCGGATTCCGGAAGTATTGTCGTTCAAATGGAGGCAGACAGCAAAAGCGAGAGAGCCTTATCTCAATTTATATTCAAGACACAAAATGAAATTATCAGGGAATTGAAGGAACAGATTATTTAGGCGTTTTTTGTTGTGACAAAAAATGGGAATTATCATGTTAATCCTGAACAGCAACATCCCAAACCCATGACATTTTTGTTCTGGTTGGCGGTACTGACTGCCTGTATTTATGTAATAGTCGCCATTGATGTCGTCCCGGGCAACAGGGCTGTACGCCCTCTTCGCCATTTTTTTTCCACTCCTCCGCCTGAAGCGCCGCTGGTTTCCATCATTGTCGCCGCCCGCAACGAAGAGCGGAGAATTCATGAGGCCATTAACTCTATCCTCGGTCTTGACTACCCGAATATGGAGGTGATCGTGGTGGATGACCGGTCGGAGGATGGAACCGGAGACATTCTTGACCGGATTGCCGCCACATCTCTCGTCCTCAAAGTCATCCATATAGTCGAGCTTCCATCAGGCTGGCTGGGGAAGAACCATGCCCTTTGGATCGGCAGCAGCATGGCTGAAGGCGATCTTTTTCTCTTTACCGATGCCGATATCGTCATGGAGCCGACGGTTCTCTCCCGGGCCGTGCGATACATGCGGAAAGATCACCTTGACCACCTGGCGGTGACACCGCGGATGAACATGCCGGGCACCTTCCTCGCCATGTTCGGCTTATCCTTCATCTTTTTCTTTTCTTTATTTACAAGACCGTGGAAAGCAAGGGATCCCGAAAGCCGAAGCCACATCGGTATCGGGGCATTCAACATGGTGCGTTCCGGGGCCTACCGTGCTGCAGGAGGTCACGAAGCAATCCGTCTGCGGCCGGACGATGATATGAAGCTGGGAAAGATTCTGAAGAAACATGGCTTCAGATCCGACGTGGTCCATGGGCCTGAATTTCTCAGTGTCGAATGGTATGCGTCGGTGAAAGAGGCTGTGCGTGGACTTGAAAAGAATGCATTCGCCGGATGTGACTACCGGATCTCTCTTGTCCTGTCGGTGCTGGCCTTCCTGCTGCTCGGCATTATGTTCCCATATGCCGCAGTTTTCGTGGCGGACGGCGCTGCCAGGTCAATTTTCTGCATCGTGGTTATACTGCAGATATTGCTCGTAGCCGATTGCGCCCGTTTTCACGGTGCCCGGCCACTGCATGCCGCAGGCCTTGCTCCGGCTTCCGTCCTCCTGTTCTGGATCATATTGCGCACCACGGTCCTGAATGTAGTGCGTGGTGGGATTTACTGGCGAGGAACCTTCTATTCACTGAAGGAACTAAAAAATAATGTTGTCTGAAATACAAGGCAGATGCGGAAACCTTCGTAATAAAACCCGCCGGAAACAGCCGAATCATTTATATTCGGCAGTTGCAGGTATCCTCCGTTCACTCCGGAGGCATGTTTCTGCTGCTCTAAGCTCATTTCCCTACAGCCGATAAACTCACCCTTCGGACTCAGACAATATCGGCTGTCCACACTACATTTCGCCAAGAGCAGCAACGTAACAGGCCTGAGTTGCTTACTGCGGCCACCTCCAACTGCCGTTTTTGGGTTTATTTTTAACTGTTTCGATCCATTCCTCGATATAGAGGTCCAGATATTCCCTGCTGATGGCACTTGCATGTGGAGTTATGAGCACATTGGATAACGTCCAGAGCGGCGAAGATGAGGGCAGCGGCTCCTGGGTGAATACATCAAGCCCCGCGCCGGCGAGATGTCCCAAGGTCAGGGCGCGGACAAGGTCATCCTCCCGGCAGCAGTTTCCCCGCCCGAGGTTGAACAGGCAGGCGCCCCGCTTCATCAAGCTGAAATGCCGTTCGGTAATGAGACCATCAGTTTCCGGACCGCCGGGGAGAATCAGCACCACATGATCGGCAAGGGGCAGTTCTTCCGGCAAATTTTCAAAACTCACTACCTTATCCGCAGATGGATCATTCTCAAAACCGGCGATTTTCCTTTTAACTCCCGTAATCTTCGCACCGAAAGCTTTCAGAAGTTCGGCCACCTGGCGGCCGATGTTTCCGTAGCCAACGATCAAAACCCTCTGGCTGAAAAGACCCGAACTGTCGTCAAAGACACTCCTGTCCCAGGTTCCCTTTCTCTGGTTATCCAGGGCCGGAGCCAGTCTGCGATTGAAATAGAGCATCATCGCCAGGAGACTTTCCCGCATGATCCGGCCATGGAAGCTCCCGTAAAAGTTCTTCACTCTTCCCGAAGGATCTGGCGGGACCCAATCATGGCCGGCGGCCGGAGTGAATACCGCTTCAAGCAGGGGCGCCTTTTCATACCACTCCGCCCGGAAGAACCATGCCATGATCCAGGCTGCGCCGGTCAATTTTTCACGAAAATCTTCCCTGCCCGACGCCACCTTGAGACGGATGCCGGGAAATGCTTCACGTATCCTGTCCAGGTGTCTTGGCTTGACGGAAAAGGCATCCACGTTGTTTTCCAGGTTGACCAGCAGTTCCTTTTGCTTCATCTTCACTCCTTGATATCATTGCTTTTCATGGAAAATAGCCCCAAACTCACAGAAGATCAACTGCCGAGTAAATATCAGAATTGTAAAATACCGCTGACCGTGATCCGGCGCTGTCCCACTTGACTTCAACGTAAGCTTGGCTAACCTTGATTTATAGGGAATTCATTTTCAAAAGGAGGTCTCGTCATGGGCAAAGTCATCACATGGGAGTCGGATATGAACGAGTCACTGGCCCGGGGACTGGCGGAGAAAAAGCCGATCCTGCTCGATTTTTTCAACCCGGGCTGAATCGGCTGCAAACAGATGGGTGCGGTCACGTACCCCAATGAAAAAGTTGCAGAATTTGTCATGGATCGAATGGTGCCGCTCCAGGTGCCTGCCGACAGTCCACTTGCCGCTGAATTCAAGATCAAGTGGACCCCCACTATTATCGTCCTCGACTACTTCGGCAAGGAACACAATCGAACGGTCGGTTTTTTCCCCCCCGAGGAGTTCATCCCGTCGCTGCTGCTGGGAATGGGGAAAATTGACTTCGACACTGAACAGTTCGACGCGGCAATACGCCACTTCGACATTATCCTGGCCGAATATCCCAAAAGCAGCGCTGCGCCGGAAGCAATTTATCTCCGTGGTGTGAGCGGCTACAAATCATCCCACAAAGCCGCCCCTCTCAAGGAGGCGTACGAAAAGCTCAAGGCGGAATATCCGGCAAGCGAATGGGTCCAGCGTGCGCAACCCTACAGCCTGTTGTAGGATTTAGGAGAAAATATACTGAATATGAAATCGGAGGCTCATAGCCTCCTTTTTTTTGAATCCGCAGCAGGTGAGCCCGGGAACTGACTGTTTCTGCCTGATCAGAAGGTTGCGCAGATGTATGCTTTCGTGAACGATCTTTTCACGTTTGGTCCGCTTACGAAACTTAGAAAAAACCAAATTTGAAATCCTGCGTGTGCTGGGATTTTGCAGCCATCGGCATCACTAATGCCTGCAAGCCGTCATGATTGACTTTTATTGCCTGTTTCGCTTATAAATAATGGATTTCAAACCCAGAAGATTCCAATCCGGCTTATAAAGGAACCACCATGTTTGCCTTGTATCACCCGCTTCCCGTACATGAACCGATGTTTTCCTGCCCTTCATGCGAAACTGCAATGCTGTGCAAAACAAACAGGGAGAGACCCACCGAATGTGATGTTACGGTACTCCTCTGCCCTTCCTGCGGCGTTTATCATTCGCTGGACATCACTAAATCAAAGAGGACCTTATTTGCATCGCCCGTCCCTTCCTGACTTTTGACATATGGGGACTACATATTATTTGGTTCAGGCAGAAACTTCGTGGATTTCCGATATACCTGCAAATCTCCGTTACCAGTCCATATTTTTTTCGCCTGACTCCGGACCATGGCCCCGGTAAGCATCCAGAAATGATCTTGCCTGATTCTGATCGAATATTTCAAGACGGAGGCGTTTGCGCCACGCGGTGAGGACCACCCCAGCGCCCAGGCCCGGCAGCGGTGAAACTATCACCCCGTCCCATTTGCCGGGATAACGTTCAGCCCACTCCTTCAGCACTGAAAGCACTTTCGGCGCTGGCCGGTCGTAATAAATCACGACGATTCCATGTTCCAGGGAATGCACCAGCTTTTCCGGACGCTGTGCCGTCAAATAGAAACCAGGTCTGATCCATCGCGGATCATGCGGCCCGGATGTCGGAGGGAAGCTTTTGTAATTCCATGACTCGCCGGGTTCCAGGTGCCATCTTCCCTCGTCCGGCAAGGTTTCCACTCCTGCAGACACGTGCGGGTTTCGTTCCGTTGCCGGCGGCCCAGCGTGAAGAAGAGTAGCTGACCATCCTGAAATTATCAAAAGAAACGATACTGCTGAAAATGTATATATGAGCTTGCTTTTGGACATGGATAGTATTTATCTTCTACTAAAGATCTGCCAGCGAATATAATGCGTGCGGTATCTATGGCAGTTCATGGCAGCTTCGCCCGGATCACGAACCGGTAATGGCTTCCATCTGCAGCAGTTCCCACAGATCAGCATTCAGGTCGTGCTTTATCACATAGAGATTCCCGTCATCGGCAAAAACCTTGAAATAGGCATGGTCGGAACCATGCCAGCTGTCCACCACATCAATGATCTGAAAGATCCTGTCCCGAAGGGTGAACGAAACGGGGTTTGCCATTTTTCCAGGAGTGGAAGCAGTCTCTACCTTTAGGGAAATATGCACCATGGTCCGTCCTTTTCAGAATGGTCGGTGAAATTACCTTCGTGGAGTTTCCCGGCAAAGCCTGCATACGTCATTCATCAATCCATCACCCATGCTTCCAGGCTCTATTTCCTTCCAGTGAGGCTTCTTGATGTCGGCTTTGCCTATCAGAACACCATTCTTGGCATAATATCGCATGCCGAGGTTGGCCAAACGTTTGTCCCTGCAATCGATGCGCTTGTGGGTCAGGGTATAGTTCAATTTCCTGAATTTAGGTCCGAATGCTTTTGCCAGATCCAGGATGTTTTTCCTATTTGAAACTTCTTTTGTCCAAATCTCCATTTTCCCGCCGGGAAGGCAATTTATCGTATCGGGAGAGTAATATCCGGCCAGACTTCCATCTGAGGCGGAACCATAGTAAATCCAGTTCAGTTCAGCAGCATATCCCCAATTTGCAAGGCAGAGAAACACGGCAAAAAACGAAATATTTACTTTCAGGGCAAAATTTATTTTTCTCACATAGCCTCCTCGTTCAAAATTAAGAACCAATCGAACAACCAGAAAATTCTATCATATTTTTCTGATGAAATATTCCCGACTGCTATTTTTCAATGTCATACCAGTCGCATAATCCGATAAGCCCGACACCCGTCCAAAAAAGTTTGACAGCATCATATTTTAGTTGTAGTTTACAACTAAATGAAACTCTCCCAAAGCGGCTATACATTAAATAAATCGCTTGGCCACCTGGCGGCCCGATTCTCCCGGTTCATGGTGCGTCGGATCAACGCTGCGCTTTCAGAGCATGGCCTGCCGATCACGGCCGAGCAATACTCGCTTCTTGTCCAGTTGTGGGACCGGAACGGCCTGCCACAGGGTGTCCTGGCTGACAAGACCGCCAAGGACAAGACCACCATGGCTCGACTTGCCGCCGGACTGGAGTCACGCGGGATCATAGTCCGCCTGCCGAGCCCGGATGATGCACGCGAACGCCTTGTCTTTCTCACGGACAAAGGAAAAGAACTGATGGACAAGGCAACGGAACAGGTCCGCTTGATTCTTGTGGATGCACAACAGGGGATTGATGAAACGGAGCTGGAAATATGCCGTGAAGTCCTCAGGCGCGCCTGTCTCAACCTCCAGAAATGATTTTTTTTCCAGTTATAGTTGCATATGTCAACTATTTTTAAACCCGGAGTAACATTCAGATGGAAACAAGCACTTCTTCCCAGGTTATCCAGCCTGCCGAAATGACCGGACACCAGCTTTCACGGCTGGTGCTCATCCTCGGCGCACTGACAGCATTCAGCGCCATGTCCATAGACATGTATCTGCCCGCATTCCCCAGTATCGCCCGGGACCTCGGCATACCGCTTGGAACGGTGCAGCTCTCCATTTCGGCCTTCCTGTTCGGCTCTGCTGCCGGTCAGCTGTTTTACGGCCCATTGGCGGACCGCTGGGGGAGACGTACGCCGCTGCTCATCGGACTGGCGGTTTATATCTCGTCAGCGATTGGCTGCGCATTTGTTCACACCGGTGAAGGGCTTTTATTCTGGCGAGTGGTGATGGCGATTGGCGGTGGAGCCGGAATGGTGATTTCGCGCGCCGTGGTACGCGACCTTTACGACACCGCGGAAGCGGCGAATATGTTTTCTCTGCTAATGCTGGTCATGGGCGCCGCGCCGATCCTGGCGCCCATCCTTGGAGGGCAAATCCTGCTGCTCACGGGATGGCGGGGAATATTCGGATTTCTGGGCATTTTTGGACTGCTTTCTCTCTGTGCGGCGTTGATTTACCTCCCCGAAACACTTCCGGCGGAACGTCGCATCAGACGCAGCTTTACCGACATGGCCGCCATTTACGGCCAATTCCTGCGCAATCGCCAGTTCTTCCGTTATTCCGTAGCACTGGGTTGCGTCGCGGGCATCAATTTTTCCTATATCACGGGGGCTCCATTCCTCTTCATCGAATTGCACGGCGTTTCCCCGCAGCACTTTGGCATCTACTTCGGCACCAACGCCTGTGGTCTGATCTGTGCGTCCCAGATTAACCGGCGGCTCCTGCGCCGGTTCAGCGCCCAGCGGATCATGAGCGCGGCTTTCACGGCCAATGCAACGGCAGCCCTACTTCTCACATTCTCCGGAATTTCGGGATTAGGCGGCTTCCCTTTGCAGGCCGCATTGATTTTTGTTTGCCTGTGCATGACCGGCCTTCTCTATCCCAACGTGACCGCTCTCGCTCTGGCCCCGTTCGAGAAAACGGCTGGGAGCGCATCAGCTCTCCTCGGAACGATCCAATATTCAATCGGCGCAACTGCAGGAGCGGCTGTGGGGATGCTGCATAACGGGACGGCTGCTCCGATGACCGGCACCATGGCTGTCTGCGAGGTGTTGGGTTGGTGTGCTGCGGTTGGCGTTGTCAGAGCCTCTTCGGTCCGGTTTGCAAAAGCGGCGTGATACGATAAATCCATCAATAACCAAACAAACAATCTGTTCAGCTCTTCGATCATTGAATTGGTTGACTGCCGGGTGACACTACATACTTCTCCAGCCTGTTCAACCCTTCAGTTATCTTCTCAATCGAATTCGCATAGGAAAACCTGAGGTAACCTTCCCCTCCCCGGCCGAAATCGATGCCGGGAGTGACACCCACATGCGCTTTTTCCAATATGTCGAAAGCCAGCTTGTATGAATCTTCGGAAATGTGTTTTGCATTTGCAAACACATAAAAGGCTCCGGTCGGCTCCACCGGTATTCCGAGACCTATTTCCCTGAGGCGCCTGATCATGTAAAGCCTTCTTTCATTATAGGTATTCCTCATTTTCAGGACATCTTCACGGGCGCCTTTCAGCGCGGCTATACCAGCAAGTTGCGACACGGAATTCGGAGCGAGGAAAAAATTCTGCTGCAGTTTCTGGATTGCGGGGATATATTTTCCGGGAGCGATGATATACCCAAGCCTCAGTCCCGTCATTGCAAACGCCTTTGAAAAGCCGTTCAATACGAAGGCATTGTCGGTAAATTCCAGGATGGTATGCTCAACACCTTCGTAGTTCAATCCGTGATAGATTTCATCGGAGATCACCAATGGTCCGAGTCTGCCGATTGCCCGCATGCGATCCGCCGTCATCACCGTACCGGTCGGATTGCAGGGAGAGTTGATCAGTATGGCCCGTGTCCTGTCAGTGATTTTGTTGCCAATTGCCTCAGGCCGGTACTGGAAACCGTCCTCCTCATTAACGGGAACCGTAACCGCTGTTCCCTCAAGAAATTTGATGAAATTGGGATAGCACGCATAATGGGGGTCGGAAATGACGACTTCGGAACCCTTTTCCAGCAGTACCGAGAACATGCTGAGCATGGCAGGCGATGTTCCGGAGGTGACAACGACCTGCTCCGGGTGAACCGAAACGCCATAGCAGCTTTCATAATGTTCCGCGATCGCTTCTCTCAACTCGATCATGCCGAGACTGTGAGTATAATGAGTATGTCCGTCTTTGACCGCTTTGCCAATCGCCTCGCTCACGCAAACGGGCAAGTCGAAATCCGGTTCACCGACCTCTAGGTGAATTACGTCGATTCCGGCCCGCTCCATTCTTTGGGCCTCTTCAAGAATGTCCATCACTATGAATGAGGTAATTTCATCGACTCGATCAGGAATCATTTCTGTCACTTTCTGAAAATATTAAGAGTCAGTTTCCAACCGGAAAGCCCGGCAATTTCCAATAAAAGCATGGTCGGAGCTTTTCCGTAGTAAATAGTGCGCCTTTCATGCAGGAGCGAATTGCGAGGGAAGGCGAACATACCATCTGTTTCTGCACGGCTCGCGCCATAATGTCGCATTTTACCATTTGCAGCAGAAAGAAAGTCCCGGACCCGCTGCCTGCAGATACTTTACGGATAGAAACGAGTTAAATACCCCGGCTAATACGGCCGGACAAATCAATCCATGTTTCCTTTTATAGCAAATATGGTTATATTATGTAAGAAGTGAATACACTGAATATCCCGGAATGAAAAAAAGGAGTTTTGCGTGAAAATAGTAGCTATACTGGGCAGTCCCAGGCCGAAGGGGAACAGCGCTACCATTGCTGAAAGATTCCTGGAATCAGCCGGGAAATATGGTGCGAAAATCACCAAATTTAATCTCAACAGCATGACCTACCGTGGATGTGTTGCCTGCAGGGAGTGCAAAACCAGAGCTGACAAATGTGTCCTCCGGGATGATCTTACCCAGGCCCTGAATGACATTACGGAAGCGGATATCGTGGTTATGGCATCCCCGGTTTATTTCGGCGACGTTACGGGACAGTTGAAGTGTTTTATCGACAGGACGTTTTCCTATCTCGTCCCGGATTTTCTTTCAAACCCCAAACCGACCAGGTTGACGGAAGGGAAAAAGCTGGTGTTTATTCTCACCCAGGGATTTCCGGACGGGAACAGCTATGCGGATGTTTTCCCGAGATACGAAAAATTTCTTAATTATGAGGGCTTCAAGGAAATTGACCTGATAAGGGCATGCGGCGTCTCGGCACCGGGAGAGGTTGCTGTGAACGCAGAGCTGATGGAGCGTGCGGAATACCTGGCAGAGAAATACTGTTCAGACAGAATACCTGAATAATTTCGTAAAAAACAATATCGTTCCTGTTTTGATAATTCTCAGCTCTTTCCGGAATTCCGCCGGCCAGCTTTCCGTTATGGAGTTTGTCCAGGATGCTCCGAAATATCGGATTATTGCTACACGTAAATCATCTTCTTTGTCATCCCGCCATCTACCATGAAATTGGCTCCGGTAATGAAGGACGCCTCTTCCGAAGCGAGGAAAGATACAAGGCTGGAGATATCTTCGGGTTTGCCCACACGTCCAGCCGGATGCTGGAGGTGATCGGCCTCGGTCAGCTCCGGACCGCTGTTTCCCCTCTTGCGCAAGGCACTCGTTTCGATCCAGCCCGGGCTGATGCAGTTCACACGTACATCCGGACCCAGACTGAGGGCTAGGGAATGGGTCAGTGCGACAATCCCCCCTTTCGAAGCGGAATAAGCCTCGGTATCCCGCTCTGACATGAAGGCCCTGGTGGAAGCGATATTAATAATGCAGCCGCTCCGCTTCATCAAATGGGGCGATGCATATTTCGCGCACAGAAAAGGACCTGTCAGATTCACCCCTATAACCAGGTTCCAGTCCTCCATGGAGAGTTTCTCGACCGGCATATTTCTCGAAATCCCGGCATTGTTGACGAGTACGTCCAGGTATCCAAAGTTGTCAACGGCCCCGTCCACCAGCGCAATGACATCATCCTCAACCGAGACATCGGCCGGTATGAAAAGGAGAGGTCCGTATTTTGCGTATTCGGCGGCAGTTTCCTCGCCCGCCTCCCGATCAATATCAGCTATGATCACGGAAAATCCTTTTTCCAGAAACGATTTCACTATAGCCCTTCCTATTCCATGAGCCCCGCCGGTAACGATTGCAATTTTTTCGCGTAATGTCATGATTACCTCCAGAAACATACCCAATTCAGCCCGCCAGTTTTGTAATTCTGAACCTCTTGTAAATCTTTATCAAGCATTTACAGTTGTTCGATTTTTTGCTTGATTTTGTATTTTGACTGAGTTATTTTTTCAATTTACGTCCGGCACAACACCGGTAATCACAATCCAAAATAGATTTGTCCAGGTGCACATAGTTATCCAGCCAAAAACTGGAATGAGACAAAAGGAGCTACTCGGGAATTCAGCCAAATTCTTGAACGGGTAAAATTTCACCCTTAAATTTTTGTTTCGTTATTAATTGAAAAAGCGGATAACTTGCGCTACCGCCATCCATTTGGCAACGACCCTCCTTCACCGTGCAGCAATACGATATCCCCGTCGCGTTTTTATTCCCTCCAGGAAACCACGACTTTTATCATCCGGGGTAACTCACCGGAATTGACCCCTGGTGCTTGTGCGCCACGGGTCATGGTAAATTCTGCGTTTTCCCTGTCTGTTTTCTCAACAGGTCAATTAGTAACAGAAGAATTCCTAACAGGCTCCCTTTCACTGATTTCGGTTTCCAGGCATATGGTTATTCGTAATAAGCGCCCGGGTTTTTGACGCATCGGAGGAATAGGGAAATATGAAATTGATGGTTCTGTCTCTTTTTGTCGGAAATATAATTTTTGTTGCCGCAGCGAACCTCCTGACACCGCTGTTCGCTTTATTTGTCGCCCAGGTATCTCCTTTCAACAGCGAAACGATGGCTGGGCTCCTTTGGGGCACTTTTGTCGTGGCAACCGTGATTTTTCTTTCCATCCTGAGTTGCAGTAAATGGTTCAGTAAAACAAACGACGTGGACCTGCTCATAGCCGGCATGCTGTTCAAGATGGCAGGATGGAGCATCTATATTGTCAGGCCCAGCATGGGAACCATGTTCTGCGCTCAACTTCTGCTCGGCGCCGGAGAGGCATCAGGGGCACCCGCATTTAACGCGCTTTTGACCAGCACCAGCATCAAGGGTAAAATTGTTGCGCGAAAATTATTCAGTATGTGGCAGATAAGCGCATCAATTGCCATGGCAATCGCCGCAGTCGCCGGCGGCTTCGTCGTCAAGGTTGGAAGTTTCAAAGACCTCTTTATCTGCATGATAGCGTTGTCAGCGACTGCCGTCATCGCCACCATCACTTTTCGGCGTCATCTTCTGAACATCAGGGATCATGACGGCGGTGATAAATCCGCCAGTGCATGATCCCCAATAATTTATTTAATCACCGGAGGAATAAAACAACCGCGTTTACATTTATATCGAGTCGATTCGTCTGTCCCGATGTTAATTGTCCATTTGATATTATCTGATACACTTTCCATGACATTCGAGAGATAACAATTGTGTGTCATTGTAGCGGAATACTGGCAATTGGTTTTTTGCAGGAGAAATCATGAAAAGAATCTGCCTGAATGCCATAATGACATTAGCTTTCCTAATGCTGCCGTTGACAGTCTTTGCCGGTAGTATCAAAGGGAAACTCGGTTTTACAGTGCAGGGAGGATTTGTCGCTCCGGGTGACAGCAAATCGGTCAACGGCGCAGGCCTGAATTACGAACCGACACTCAAATCAGACACGGGATTCGCGTTGGGAGGCAACATCATTTACGGGATAACAGATAATTTCTGCGCGGAACTGTCTGTTATCTACAACAAATTCGATTTTAACATCAATAATGGCAACAATACGGCTCAGGGAGAGTTTACCGACTTTTCACTGGGTGGACAGTACCGTTTTCTGCCCGGCGAACGGTTTGTTCCCTATGTGGGCGGCGGTATCGATTTTTTCTACAACGATTTCGATCCCGTGCCGGATGAAAGGCTTCATAACGATAATTCCATCGGCGGACATTTGCAGGCCGGCATGGACTTTTTTCTTACCCAAGCCATAGCCTTCAATATTGAACTGCGCGGAGCAATTGCCTCAGAGGCCGATATCATGAGAAACGGGGTAGTAATTGTAAATTACGATCCGTCAAATCTTTCCGGACTTCTTGGCATCAGGTTCTTTTATTGATTACTGTCTCGCAAGGACTTTCTGCGAAAGCATCAAATTTGATTACAAGACATCGAACCCTTTGTGTGGCTTCGTGCTGAACTGCTTATATTTGGGCTAATGCATGAGATCAAGTTTTTGTTTGTACAGATAGTTCTCTCCCTGGTAATACCCCAGCGCATCCATATAGTACTTGTCCTGGAGCTTTAACTCGGTTGTCTTTCCGTCCTGGCGATCGAATTGATAAAATTCGACTTTTTTCTTGGGATCCAAAATCACCATTTTGTCGCCCTTCAGGTAGCCGAGTTTTTCGTAGGTCGTAATAAATGCCCGCCCCTGTCCGGGGTCCGTTTTCAGGATGTCTTTGCCGAGAAATTTAGTTCTGTAACTGAAATTCAATAGCCCGAGAACAGTCGGAGCAATATCGATCTGACTGGCTAATGTATCTATGGTTCGGGGCTTGATCTGATCCGGAGAGTAAATAAACAGCGGAATCTGGTAATGTTTTATCGGCAGGGCAATCTTTCTCGCGCTTCCCGCACAATGGTCCGCAACTATAACGAATATGGTCCGTTTGAACCACGGTTGCATTGAGGCATCCGCCAAAAGTCTTCCTATGGCGTAATCGGCATACTTTACCGCCCCGTTCCTTCCCGTATGGGATGGTATGTCGATCTTTCCGGCCGGGTAGGTAAACGGCCGATGATTCGAGGTCGTCATAACGACACTGAAGAACGGCTTCCCGTGGGAGTAGGAGAGGTTCGCCTCCTTGATGACTTTTCTGAACAGATCTTCGTCGCAGGCTCCCCAGGCATTGTCAAAGGTTACCTCGCCTTGCGAGAAGTCGGTTTTATCGATGGTAGCGAAACCGTTGTGCGCAAAGAAATAGTTCATATTGTCGAAATAGCCGTGTCCGGCGTAGATAAATTTATTGTCGTACCCCCTGCTCTTCATCAGCCCGCCCCAGGAAAACAAGTTCTCGTTATGGGGTCGTTTTATTAAGGATCTGCCCGGCAGCGGCGGTATGGACAGGTTAACCGCCTCAAGGCCGCGAACCGTTCTGGTACCCGTGGCATACAGGTTGGTGAAGAACAGCGACTTCGTCGCCAGGCTGTCGAGAGTCGGCGTCAGCCCGTCCTTCCCGCTGAATGCCTTGAGGTATTCACCACTCATGCTCTCCTCGACAATGACAATGACATTGAGCTTCTTCTCGCTCCCTGCATTGCGGATCTCACGGGTAATGTCGCGGTAGTCCCGGCTCAAAAAGCGGTTGTTCCGTTCCCGCACGAGATCCCTCAGCCGTGCAAGAACCAGCGTATTGTCCCTGATGGCGTAGAATCGGTCGTAGTCCAGCTCGTTGTTGACAAATGCAGCAACGAGATTGTAGAGGCCGTTTCCAGCCAGCTCGTTGACGTAATTGTTCTTTGAGATCGCGGAAACGGAGAGATCTACAAATATATATGAAAGAATGGGCAAAATCAGGAGTACGGAACACGTTTTCATCCTCAGCTTGAAGGTTGTTTCGGTTCGGTGCGATCGGTCGATGTATTTCCTGAGAAACAGGAAAACCATGATGTTCAAAACGAAAATTGAGGCAAAGATCCAGTTAACCGGATAAGATTCCCGGATATTGCGGATCACTTCGGTCGTGTAGATAAGATAATTGACCGCAATAAAATTGAACCTGGCGCCGAATTCGGAAAAAAAGAAATATTCGGCGACAATATTGAACATGAGGGCATAGGTTATTATGAAACCAACGACCCAGGCGGCCGGTTTGAAGTTGAAGATCCTGTCAGGGGCGAGGATTGCATACAGGACAAACGGAATGGAAAAATAAGAGAAGGTGACACAATCGAAAAATGCGCCCATTGCCGTAAATCTTCGCCAGCAGCGGCAAGCTTGAATCCAGGTTGGGAAGGGCCTGAAAAAGAAGCACCGTTCTCGTAAGCAGAGAAAAGACCAACGAATACCAGGAACAGGAGGAACAGCGACTTTAATCTGCCTTTTTCAATCATGATGTGAATCCGCTTTCATGGGTATCGGGAATATGCCGGGCTGCATTGGACAATCGGGCTATCAAGACGGATATCAGCAGGTGAAATGAAGGAAATCTTTCTTGAATCAGTATGGTCCGGTTACAAAATCGCTTCAATATATTCGACAAATACTATAGATGCAAGACAATATACACGCAACAGGCAATAGTGAAAAATCCGCCTGTAACTAAATTCTAGAAGAACCCCGGGTTATTAAGGTCAATTCGCTTTAAACAGTCATTTTATCCCTGCGCAGATGCTTATAGACCCTGATCTTGACAAAATCATTCAGCGCGAACCAGGCAAGCGCGTAACCCCAGACCAACAGAGCGTATTTCCAGCCGATCGGAGCGATAAACCAGCCATAGACCGCAAACAGGGTTGCGGCAAATTTCGTCAGCAGGGCCGCCCAGAACAGAACTGGAGCTGGATAGGGTTTTCGCCAGAAACGGTCCTCCGTCCTTGTCACGAAAATGGTGAGATGTCCGGCCACCGCCAGTTTCAAAAAGATGAAACTCTGCACGACGGCGACCGACAGCCGCATGTATACTTCGGCAATATAAAAGATCCCGAAACTCGCTATGACCCCCAGGATTCCGAGCACCGTGGAAATGGTCAGCACTTCAGTCATATTCCACCGGACGGGCGACTTATCGGCCTTGGTGTTGTCGAAGGCTATGGCAAGTATCGGTATGTCATTGAGAAAAGCGAGGATGATAATCATGATCGCGGTGACCGGATAAAAATTGAAGATAACGATGGAAGCAGTCATGAACAGAATCACCCTGATGGTTTCCGCTATTCTGTAAATGCTGTAACTGTTCATCCTTTCAAAGGTAATCCTCGCCTCTTTTATTGCATCCACGATCACCGAGAGCCCCGGTGCCATCAGGACCAGATCCGCCGCGGCCCTTGCCGCGTCCGTTGCCCCCGATACCGCTATCCCGGCATCCGCCTTTTTGAGGGCAGGCGAATCGTTTACACCGTCACCTGTCATCCCCACGATATATCCGGCCTTCTGCAGCTTGTCCACGATGATGTACTTGTCTTCCGGGAAAACCTGGGCAAATCCGTTGGTGTTCTCTATCACCTCGATTATTTCCGATTCATGTCTTTTCACATAACCGTCCGGCAGAGGCACATTCTGCAGTTCCTTTTCCAGGTCCGACGACACCCCTTGGGCGAATTGCCTGATCTCTTCCTCACCCACCCCCGGCGACAACTTTTTGTATAATTCCCTGGCAATGATTTCTCCCAGAAGCAGGAATTCGGTGCTGCTCTTGCCTCTCAGAACTCCTGGCGCCGGAGATATTCTCGCCGATTCCCAGAATACCGGCAATATGCTTTGCAATGGCAACGTTGTCCCCCGTGACCATCTTGACGTCCAGGCCGAGCCGTTCCGCCTCTTCAATCGTCGATCTCGAGTCTTCTCTTGGCGGATCGAACAGGGGGACCAGGCCGACGAATTCGAAATTCCTATCCTCCGGATTTTTGACGGCAACGCCAAGCGTCCGGTAACCCTCTTCGGCGAATTTTCGCACTTTTTCCAGAATTTCCCGCCGGTCAACACTCTCTCCGCACAAATCCAGGATTACCTGCGAGGCCCCCTTGGTTACAACAAAGGACTTGTCTCCGGACTGCACCGTCGCTTCAGTTCTTTTGCTCACCGGGTCAAAAGGTATGAACCGGAGCTGCCGATAGCCTTTCAACTCATCAGTCCCGGAAGTCTTGCGCAGATATTCGAAGATGGGAATTTCTATCGGATCGCTGTTCTCTTCCTTTGATGATAGGGCGGCAAAGATCATCAATTCATTGACGGTATGACCTTCATTACATACCGGCTCCGAGACCGTCATCCTGTTCTGGGTAAGCGTGCCGGTTTTGTCGGAGCACGAGGACATTCACTCCCGCGAGTTCTTCTATTGCAACGAGACGGCTCACGATCGCCTGTTTCTTCGCCAGGTTTATGGCCCCCACCGCCATGGTCACGGAAAGGACCGCCGGCAATGCCACCGGGAATCGCGGCAACAGTCAGGACGAGGGCGAACCTGAGGATCTCCAGCATGTTTTCATGCCTGAACATGGCTGTTATCAGAATTATCACCACCAGGAAGGCGGTGATGAGGATCAGGTAATTGCCGATCTGGATTACCGCCTTCTGGAAATGGCTTTTTTCCTCCCGCTGCGCCTTGGCAACCAGCGCGACGGTCCTGCCGAAAAAGGTATTCAAGGCCGTATATGTGACCACCGCCAGCATCTCACCCTGTTTCACTATGGAATTGGAATAGGCAATGTCGCCGGTTTTCTTGCCTACCGGCAACGATTCACCTGTCAGCGCCGACTGGTCGACCTGTATATATTCGCCTTCGATCAGTTTAACGTCGGCCGGTATCAGGTCACCGATCCTGATCTTGATTATGTCTCCGGGAACCAGGTCCCTTGCGTCCAGAGTCTGGAAACTGCCGTCCCGGAGGGCGATTGCCCTTTTGGCAAGCTTTTCCTTCAATGCCCTCAACGCATTCAATGCTTTCGACTCCTGCCAGAAGTCTATGGCTGCATTGGAGAAAAGCAGGATTGTAATGATCGTGAAATCATCCCATTTTCCCACAAGTGCTGAAAGCAGCGCCGCGGCCTCTATCATCCAGGGGATCGGCCCCCAGAAGCGCCGGAACAACCTGTGCGCGAAAGACTCCTCCTTTTCCGGAATCTCGTTATGCCCGGACTCCGCCAGCCTTTTTCCGGCCTGCTCCGAAGAAATTCCCTTTACCCTGTCCGCCTGAAGCACATGGAGCGTTTCTTCAATCGTCAATTTTTCAAAGTCTGGAGTTGTACCTGCCATGTTTTCTCCCTGATTCGATTTTCCCTTTAAATGTCTATTTTCCTGCGGCTTTTTCGTGTAACACCGCCAGTTTGATTCCTTTTGTCTCCGGCAGCATCCAGACCCAGGCTCCAGTCAACATGGCAAATAGTGCCGCAAGCGAGATGCCTCCGCCAAGGCCATACCTCTCCGCTATCACCGCAATGATAACCGGCGTGAAGAACTGTATGCCACGTGCCAGATTGAAGGCAGAACCCATGGCCGTGTTCCTGATCACCGTCGGGAAAAGCTCCAAAAAAGCGGACCATAACCGCTGAACATTCCCGTGCCGAATCCCACCAGGAACATGAAGCTCAGGATAACGGGCGGATAGACAACGACCACCTGCCACAGCGTTGTAATCATTACCAGTCCGGATGCCATGATAACCGAATAGATGGAAAAGGCCGGCCTTCTTCCAAGCCTGTCCGCAACCAGGCCGAAGGAAAGATAGCCGAGAAATGCTCCCCCTGGGTGATCAGAATCCATGCAGCGGATTTCGACAAGGTGAGGCCTCTCTGCAGATGAAGATATCCCGGCATCCAGGAATAGGTGAACCAGTAGGCAGACATGTCGAATAGCGCAAGGACAAGAGATTTTAGAAAAGTCTTCCGGTAGACATTTGAAAAAAGCAGCAGGAATTTGCTGCGGTGCTCGAAATCGATTGCTTCCGTTGGTTTTTCAGGCGTGCCGATGAGTCGTTTGCGCTCCAGCCAGACATCGGACTCGGGCAGCCTGTTGCGTATATAGACCACCAGCAGCGCCGGCAGAATGGAGACGAAAAAGCTGGCTCTCCAGCCGATTGCGGGAGCGGCGAATCCCCCCACAAGTGAAGCCAGAATAATCCCCACGGGTGCGCCGGTTTGCATCACCGCGCAGTCCTGCCGCGAACTTTCGGAGGAAAAGTTTCGCCCACGTAGGTCTGGCCCGTAGCCCACTCGCCGCCGACGCCAAGACCCGTCACGATGCGGAAAAGAAGGAGCATCCAAAGCCCGGATGCAAACCCGCAGAAGAAGGCGCCGATACTGTACGTGAGTATTGTCCACTGAAGAACGCGCTTTCTGCCATATCGATCCGAAAGGATACCGAAAATGACACCGCCGGCCGCGGTAGCTGCGAGCGAAGCGCCGAGCACATAAGAAAGCGCAATATTGGATAGATGGAGTTCCCTGCCGATCGGGATGAGGAGAAAGGTGAAAAGTATGAGGTCGTAGAAATCAAAAACCCAGCCGGCCCAACTCATAAACAGGATTTCGTAATGCAGAGCAGAGGGCCTTTCATATTCGTTAAGCAGAAGTTTTTTCATGAATTTGCTCCGGCATGCCGGGGATATCTATAATAACGGCCTAACCCCGGCTTGATGGCATCCGATACGGAAGCACTCGCCAAACGCGGGATCAAGCTTCATTTCCAGCCCGAACAGTGCTGATGCAGTTAACCGGCCTTCCCTTTCCCTGCTTCAAGGAATATGGCCAGATCGTAATCGAGCAAGTCGCCGATATGCTCGACCGTGATGTCCGCCGCCGGATAGGCATTCGTTTCGGCAGGGTCGAGCGCGTAATGGCCCTGACGGGGGAAGACGGTCGTTACCCGGCCGCCCCAGGCTTTTTTCACGGCCGAAAGAATGCGCAGCTTGTCGTCAACAATCACATAGCGCCGTGCCGGATAGAAGTGTTCAACCTCCTCCAGCATCTTTTCTTTGTGAACATATATGAGAACCCTTCCCTCCACGGCATCCCACAATCCCGAACGCTGTACCTTGCGCGGCTGGAACACCACGTCACCATCGGAAAGGATGACGGTTTTCCCCCATGCCCGGACATGGACGAGGACATCGAGCGAAGCGGGGTAAAGCCTGTCGGCAAAAGGGTAATCAACCAGCCAGGAAGAAATCATGAGCAGCCGTGGATCGCACTCCTTTTCCAGGCGATATTTCTGGAGGGCCCCCAGGTAGTCCGCATAACCGAGTTCAGAGCGCAATTCCTCGAAAATGGCGAAATACCTGTCCCTGCTCCGGACTCCGAACTCAGTTTCGAGACGATCTCCGAGTTCATTTATAATTCTGTCGTTCTCGAGCAGGGTGTTGTCAACATCGAACAGGAAAACCACTTCTTCACGATTCATTGCAAAACCTCACTCATACGGCCATCTCCAGTCGCGAATCTCCGGCTTGTCGATCCCGTGTTCATGGGCGTAGGCGCGATGTTCTAGTATCTGGTCCTTCAGCCATTCCTTCACGTGGCCGCCGGTTTTGCGCAAGTCGGGAGTCCGGTCGATCACATCGATGGCCAGGTTGAAGCGGTCGACCTGGTTGCGAATGGCCAGTTCCAGCGGCGTGTTGATGTTGCCCTTTTCCTTGTAGCCGCGCACATGGAAGTTCTCGTGGTTGGTGCGGCGGTACGCCAGCTTGTGGATCAGCCAGGGATAGCCGTGGAAATTGAAGATGACCGGCTTGTCGGTGGTGAACAGGCTGAATCGAAATCGCGGTCGGTCAGCCCGTGCGGGTGCTCGCTCTCGGGCTTCAGCCTGAAGAGGTCGACCACGTTGACGAAGCGGACCTTCAGTTCCGGGAAGTGCTCGCGCAGCAGTCGCCGTTGCCGCCAGCGCTTCCATGGTCGGGACGTCTCCGGCGCACGCCATGACCACGTCCGGCTCGCCTCCCTGGTCGTTGCTTGCCCACGTGCCAGATGCCGATACCCTTGGTGCAATGCCTGACGGCGCTTTCCATGTCCATGTAGTGCAGGTGCAGACTGCTTGTCGGCAACGATGACATTGACGTAATCGACGCTGCGCAGGCAGTGATCCGCAACGCTCAGCAGACAATTGGCGTCCGGCGGCAGATAGATGCGCGTGACCATAGCGCTCTTATTGGTGACCACGTCGAGAAACCCGGGGTCCTGGTGGGTAAAGCCGTTGTGGTCCTGCCGCCAGACGGTGGAGGTGATGAGCAGGTTCAACGATGGGACGGAGGCGCGCCATTTCACTTCGGTTTTGCATTTTTCCAGCCATTTGGCGTGCTGGTTGACCATGGAGTCGATGACATGGACGAAAGCTTCGTAGGTGGAAAAGAAGCCGTGGCGGCCGGTCAGCAGATACCCTTCGGCCCACCCCTCCAGGGTGTGCTCGCTGAGCATCTCCATTACCCTGCCGTCGCGGAGACAGCTCCCCGCCATCCGCATCTTCCGGTCTCATTTCCGCCATCCAGGTCTTGCCGGTCGCCTCATAAACGGCTTCCAGTCGGTTCGAAGCCGTTTCGTCCGGTCCGAACACCCGGAAATTGTCCATGTTCTTGCGCATGATGTCCCGCAGGAACTGTCCAAGGATATAGGTAGTCTCCACTTCGGAGCCGCCCGGCCTGTCAGGCGCCGACCGCATATTTTCGGAAATCCGGCATGCGCAGGGGTTTTCGCAACAGACCACCATTGGCGTGGAGGTTGGCGCTCATGCGGCGGTTGCCGGCCGGAGCGAGAGTCCTTCAGTTCAGGCAGGAGACGGCCGGACTGGTCGAACAGTTCTTCCGGCCGGTAGCCGTGCATCCACTCTTCGAGTATCTTCAGGTGCTCGGGGTTTCCGGCCACGTCAGTAATCGGCACCTGGTGAGATCGCCAGAATCCTTCCAGCCTGTGCCCGTCGATCTCGTGTGGGGGTCCACCCTTTCGGAGAGCGCAGGATGATGACCGGCCAACGTGGCCGCCAGGATTCTGTGCAGCTGCGGGCCTGATCCCGATATCGACCTGATGCGGCCGACGCATTCTTCCACAGTGGCAGCCATTTTGCGGTGCATTTCGGAGGGATCGGAGCCTTCCACGAAATAGGGATCCCAGCCGTAACCGATGAAAAGACTGTTCAGTTCTTCTGCCGGGATGCGGGAAAGCACTGTCGGATTGGCTATCTTGTAACCGTTCAGGTGAAGAATCGGAAGTACCGCTCCGTCCCGGACCGGATTGAGAAATTTGTTTGAATGGAGTGATCCGGCAAGAGGACCGGTTTCAGCCTCTCCGTCACCGATGACGACTGCCGCGATCAGGTCCGGGTTATCGAAAGCCGCCCCGAAGGCGTGCGACACGCTGTAGCCCAACTCGCCACCTTCATGGATCGAGCCGGGGGTCTCCGGGGTGCAATGACTTCCAATCCCGCCGGGAAAGGAGAACTGCTTGAAAAAGCGGCGCATCCCCGCTTCGTCCTCCGAGATATCGGGATAGACTTCCGAATATCTTCCCTCCAGGTAGCTGTTGGCCAGAACAGCCGGGGCGCCGTGCCCGGGACCGGAGATGTAAATCATGTTCAGGTCGTACTTTTTTATGAGCCGGTTCAGATGAACCCAGACGAAACTCTGGCCGGGGTCGGAACCCCAATGGCCGAGCAGTCTCTGTTTGAGATGCTCCACCCTGAGAGGCTCGCGCAGCAGCGGATTATCACGCAGGTAGAGCATGCCGAGGGAAAGATAATTGCAGGCGCGCCAGTATGCGTCGATCCCTTGAAGTTCCTTTTCATTGAGAGCGTTTTCTCCTGACAGCACACGCGGGGTATCAGCTGCTTGTTTCATTTATCGTTTCCTCCTTTTTTGACTGTATGTATCAGCAGGTCTGTTTGGGGACAACAATTACCCACGCCGGCAAAGCAGAAACCTTATCGTTGATCATCGCTGCCAGAGTATCCTGGCAGATTCAAGGGGCACCGAAGCTCCCTTCATGTATGGCACAACACGTGCCGTGTAATCTCCGGCCGCTCTGGATGAGGGTGCCTCCACATGGTAGTCGTAGCCGTTTTCCGCCCCGACCAGCTGGACACCACGCACCATCTCCAGCCTGATCGGGTCGCCATCACCGATTGCGGCTGCGTAGAGTTCCACCCGCACATACTCCGGCCTGATCCCGTTGAGGTAGACCTGAACGTGAAAATCATGGAATTGGTCGTTCGTTTCAATACTGATCTCACCGAAACGCAAATTGACCCAATTCTTTTCCAGAGAGTTTCGCCATTCGACCAGTTGAACGCCCATTTCGCCTTTTCCACCTGCGCGATCCCGGAAGGCCGACGCGGCGGGAATATAGAAATTGTCGGTGTATTCACGAACAGCCCGGTTGGCTGAAAAACGCGGTGACAGGCGGGCCATGCTCTCCCGCATTCGTGCCACCCAGCCGACAGCGACACCCTTTTTGTCCCTACGGTAAAATTCCGGGATCACTTCCTGCTCCAGCAGAGAGTACAACTGTTCTGCTTCAGTGTCGTCCCAGGCCGGGTCGTCGTCGTGTTCCTTGCCGTCACCCAGCGCCCATCCCACATCAGGGGTGTATGCCTCCGCCCACCAACCGTCAAGTTCCGACAGGTTGAGGCCGCCGTTGGCGAGCACTTTCATGCCGCTGGTCCCGCACGCCTCCCATGGGCGGCGCGGCGTATTGATCCATACGTCCACACCCTGCACCAGTCGTTCGGTCAGCAGCATGTCGTAATCGCTGAGGAAGACGACGCGCCGTCGCGCTTCGGGACGGCTGATAAACCGGGTCCACTGCCGGATCATATCCTGGCCCTGCTTGTCGGCGGGATGGGCCTTGCCGGCAACCACAAGCTGGACCGGATGTCTTTGATCATTGAGTATGCGCAGGAGCCTCTCCGGGTCGCGAAGCAGCAGGTTGGGACGCTTGTAGGTCGCAAAACGACGGGCAAATCCGAGAGTAAGGGCATTTGCGTCAAATATGAGCTTCGCTCCTTCTATGTCCAATACCGGCGACCTGGATACCGCCAATTGCCGGGCCAGCCGTTCGCGCACGAAATCAACCAGGGAGGCACGGGCGGAGGCCCGGAACTGCCAGAGCCGCTCATCCGAAATAGAACGTATTTCCTCCTCGATAATCTCCGTGGTATCGATCCATGGACCCGCGCCGCAGGTTTCACACCAGAGGCTGCTCGCCTCGGCCGAATGCCAGCTCGGCACGTGGACGCCGTTGGTTACATGCCCCACCGGCACTTCATCCTCCGGCCGTCGGGGGAAAAGATACTGGAAGATGCGGCGGCTCACCTTTCCGTGCAACTGGCTCACTCCGTTTACGGCCCCGCTTCCCCGAATGGCGAGATAGGCCATGTTGAAGGGCTCTGCCGCATTGTTCCGGTCCAGGCGCCCCAGGGCCAACAGATCATTAATCGGAATGCGCAGACGCATTTCAGCATACCATCCCAGGTACTGTTCCACGAGAGCGGGGCTGAAGCGGTCGAAACCGGCAGTCACCGGAGTGTGGGTGGTGAAAAGATTGCCCGCCCGAGTCACGGTCAGGGCAACATCGAAGGGTTGACCGGTTTCCTTCATGAAGTTGTATGCCCGCTCCAGTACCGCGAATGCGGCATGTCCTTCGTTCAGGTGGCATACTTCCGGCCTGATCCCGAGCGCACCAAGCAGGCGCATGCCGCCTATCCCAAGCAACAGCTCCTGGGCCAGCCTCACCTCCATGCCGCCGCCGTAAAGCTCGCTGGTGATGCCGCGATGGATCGGGAAGTTGGCCGCATCGTTACTGTCGAGCAGGTAGAGCATCACTCTTCCCACCTTCACCTGCCAGGCACGCAGCCACAGCGAATAGCCGGGCAGCCTGATTTCAAGCCTCAGCCATTCACCGTCCGGGCCCCGCACCGGCATGACCGGCAGCTGATCGGGGTCATTGAACGGAAACAGCGCCTGCTGAGCCCCGTCCTTGTCTATCATCTGCCGAAAATATCCCTGCTGGTAAAGAAGCCCCACACCGACCACCGGCACTCCCAGGTCGCTGGCCGCCTTCAGCTGATCTCCGGCCACGTTGCCTAGCCCCCCCGAATAGATTGGCAGCGCCTCGCTCAGCATGAATTCCATGCTGAAATAGGCTATGCAGGTCAGGGGCGAACCGGCATGGACCCTCTGGAACCAGGCGGGAGATTCGTACTCTTTTTGCATGGTCCGGATGAGAGTGTCCACCTTTTGCCTGAAATCGGGATCGGAGGTTACCTGCCTCAGCCGATCACTTGAAACGGTCTGAAGCACAACCCACGGGTTATTGGTAAGCTCCCACAACACCGGATCGAGCGCTTGCCACACATCGTCCGCCGAATCGTTCCATGACCAGCGCATGTCCAGTGCGAGTTTCGCAAGCGGCTCGAAACCCTCCACATCCACCGGCAGGAATGTGTAGCGGGATATTCTGTCTTCATTCATTTAGTCCACCTCTGAACGCACAGTTTCTTAAAGCATAACAGGAAGTTTTTCTCCCGCCATGCCCGAAGGCGTCTTTTTATATGCAATGGGAGCATATTCAATATATGGATAAATATTAATGTAATCAGTATCAGGAAATCTGCTGAGGGACCATCTGGAAAAGTGATATACTTGTTGAACTGGGCCGGAAGAGCGATAGCCGCCTGGCGAGATGCTCACATGTTGCGAGAACATGTTTCTCCCGCCATAACTTCTCCTCTCAGCGGGAAAGGATGGAATATGGGGACATCTCGGGCAGATGGTCAGTTTCTGGGAATCGATATCGGTTCGGTATCGTTCAGCTATGCCCTGATCAACGGGAGCGGAACGATTCTGCAAAGCGACTACCTGTTTCATCACGGCAATATTTACGGACTATTGAGAGAAACACTTCAGGGGCTGGATTTGTCCCTGGTGCGACAGGTCGCGTACAATCATAAATCGGGGGACTTTTTCACTGCCGGGGTGAGCGTAAACGAACAGGTATCACTGATCGAAGGGGCACTTTTCCAGCAGGCAGCTATCGGCAGCATGTTCGTCATCGGTGGCGAAACGTTCGGCCTCATCCTTTTTGATGAACAGAACCGCTATCGCAGGTATATCGCCAATTCCTCCTGTGCCGCAGGCACCGGCGGATTTCTGGATCAGCAGGCAGAGCGGCTGGGACTGTCGGGAAGCGCCGAACTCAGCCGACTGGCCGACTCTTTCAACGGGGAACCGCCGAAAATAGCCACCCGCTGTGCAGTTTTCGCCAAAACAGATCTTGTCCACTGCCAGCAGCAGGGATATTCCCTGGAAGCAATCTGCGCCGGCCTCTGCAAAGGTTTGGCCCATACAATCGGCGACACCCTGGTGAAAGGGGTTACGTTACGCGAACCGGTACTGGCGGTCGGCGGGGTGAGCAACAATCCCAAGGTAATGCAGTATCTCGCCGATCTGATCGGCTCCCCCGTGGTGATTCCACGTTTTTCCGTCATCACCGGCGCCATCGGCTGTGCCCTTACTGCGCGGAGCAGGGCTCCGGACCCGGCCCAGACGCGGCAATTCTCCACCGAGACCCTCCTCAAACAACAGAATCAGGCTAAACATTACTTCTTTGCCCCGCTCACTCCCCGGCTTTCCGTAGTCCCCGACTTTGCCGCCCACCCCCATTATGTCTCGCACAACGTCGAAGTCGATCTTTACCATCTGCCGCCGCAGAAGGGACGCCTCCCCGTTTACCTGGGCATCGACATCGGCTCGACCAGCACCAAGGCTCTGGTCATGGCGGCCGGCGGAGAGGACCGGATACTGTTAGGTCTCTACACCAGGACGCTCGGACAACCGATCAAAGCCACGCAAAGCCTGTTGCTCGTCCTCAGGGAAATTGAAGAACAATATGCGATTCATTTTCACTTTTGCGGCGTCGGCACAACCGGGTCGGGTCGCAAATTCATGCAGAAAGTGTTGATTGCCGATCTGGCTGCCGATGAGATAACCGCCCACGCCCGGGCCGCGTATTCCTTGAATCCCCGCGTCGACACCGTTATTGAAATCGGCGGCCAGGACGCCAAATTTACCATTATGAAAAACGGTATGGTGACCTTTGCGGCGATGAATTACGTCTGTGCCGCGGGTACCGGCAGTTTTATCGAAGAGCAGGCCAGGCGCCTCGATGTCACGCTGAGTGAATATGCCGAACGAGCCATGGGCACACCCGCGCCGCTCACCAGCGATCGCTGTACCGTTTTCATGGAGAGGGACCTGAATCATTTCCTGAGCCTCGGCTATGCGAAAGAGGAACTACTGGCGGCGGCACTCCACTCGGTTACCGACAATTACCTCTCGAAGGTGGCACATCTCGATAAAATCGGAGAGATCATCTGCTTTCAGGGGGCTACTGCCAAAAATGCGGCGCTGGTTGCCGCTTTCGAACAAAAACTGGAAAAACCAATTTTCGTCTCGCAATACTGCCATCTGGCCGGTGCGCTCGGGGTCTGCCTGCTGCTGAGGGAATCGCAGATCATGAAATCCATGTTTCGCGGGATAGATTTCTACAAAGAAACGCCGATGGTTACCGAGGAGGTATGCGATCTGTGCAACAATCATTGCAAGCTGAACCGGATCACCATGGCGGCTGAAAGTATCGTCTGGGGTTACCTGTGCGGCCGGGATGAAGCCGATACCAAACGCAAAACTGCCAACCCGGCCGGATTCGACCTGTTGAGCAGCCGTAGACGCATTTTCGACCCCTCGGCAACGCAACGGGAACCCGGTGCGCAGCCGCCGCTTCGCATCGAGGGAGGCAAGATGCTGGAGTTCGAGTTCGCTCTTAGCCAGCTCAAGGAAAACTTCGAACTCAATGTGCTGACCTTGCGGCACAAACTTTTTACTTTCTGCCGGGAGGACCTTCCGGCAGGCATGGGCAGTGGCACTATTACCATCGGCCTTCCTGCTTCGCTCTACCTTCTGGAATATCTCCCATTCTGGAAACTCTTTTTCGCGAAACTGGGCTACCGTGTCTATGTCTCGCCTGCCCGCGAGGAATTATTGGGACAAGGGAAGGAAATTGCCGGAGCTGAATTCTGCGCACCGCTGTCGTACTGGCATGGCCACGTACTGGATGTGAGCCGACATGCGGATTACCTGTTTCTCCCGGTCATGCTCAAGGGAGGGGACGCCGTGAGCGCTAAATACTACTGTTATTATTCCAGTTACGCGGTGGCATTGCTCCGGAACAACATCACACTCAGGCTGGGGCGGAAATGTATCTCACCTCTCATAGATTTTTCCAGACCAGCAATCCATAATGTGCAGCAGATCTATGAGAACCTCCCCCCGGAACTGCGATACAGACAGACCCCTGGCGAAATCCGGGAGGCCTACAACCAGGCATGGAGCTGGTTTACGGCCCGGAAAGGACTGCTCGCGGAAGTTTTTCTGCAGCAGCGAAAGCATGCCGCGGACATTGACGTAGTTCTGCTTGGCAGACCGTACGTGATCACGGACCCTGTGCTGAACAAGGACATTCCGCAAAAAATCAACGAGCTCGGCATCCGGACCTTTTTCCAGGACATGCTGCCTGACACGGAAACCGGCACCGACAGCCCCGGAAGTGAATTCATCGACTGGAACCACTGGAAGTACGGCTCGCAAATCCTGGAGGCTGCCGAATATGTCTGCCAAAGCCCGGGCCTGTATCCGGTATATCTGTCTGCCTTCAAATGTTCGCCCGACGCGTTTGTGCTCGATTATTTCAAGGAAATCATGGACGCCTGCGGAAAGCCCTACTTGATTCTGCAGATCGATGAACATGGCTCCGCGGTCGGCTATGAAACCCGCATTGAATCAGTCGTGGAGACCTTCCGCAACCATTATCGCCTTGACAGTCCGGTACCCCGGCAAAGACCGCGTCTGCGCGTATCCAGACTCCCTTTCAGAGGGCAGACCATTTTGGTGCCGAATTATGATCAGCTGAGCTGCAGCTTTATCTGTGCCGCATTTGAACATGGCGGTTACCGGGCACGCCTGATCGAAGAAACACCACAGACGGTCGCTTCGAGCCTGCGGATCAATGACGGCCAATGCCTGCCCCTCAGCTGCATAGTCCAGGGGACAGTCGAAACCATCCTCAAGCACCGGCTGAAACCGGAAAACACCGCCCTCTATCTGAATGCAATGGTCCGGACCGCCTGCAATCTTCCCCAGTACCCCCTGATGGCCGGGAAACTTCTGGAGCAGAGGGGCGACGGTTTCGAAAAAGTCGAGGTTTTTGCCAGTGAATTCGAGATGAAGGGCCTGCCGCTCGAACTAATCCATGACATCTATTGCAGCTATCTGCTGGGTGGGCTGTTGAGAAAAATCGGGTGCAGGCTGCGTCCATACGAAAGGAGCCTGGGCCAGACCGACCGGGTCATCGAAGAAGCCCGTCTCCGACTTTACCGGTGCATCACCGCCGGCGAGCCAAAAGAGGCCGTATTCAGGGAAATCGTGGCCGGCTTTTCCCGGATTCCGCTGACGCACAGACCTGGAGCCCGGCCCAAAGTGGCTATCATCGGTGACCTGTATGTCAGGGACAATGAAGCGTTCAACCAGGGGTTAATCACTGATCTTGAAAAATTCGGCGCGGAAGTCGTTACCGTTCCCTTCACCTATGTCGTGCGTCTGATCCTGGACAGGGATATTCGCTATCTCCGGAAAGACGGACGGTATCTTTCGTTACTGGGCAACAAAATCCTTGCGGAGGTGCTGGAAACAGCAGAACGGCGTTTTTACCAGGTTGCCCGCGATATTCTGCAGGAGGACTTCCCTACGTTTGACGACACGATTATTAACCAGCTGGAAAAATACCACGTCTCGCTGAGCCACGGGGGTGAAACCGCCCAGAACATCCTGAAAATCTTCAGCCTGCTCCGCCATTATTCACATATAGCCCTCTTTATCCATGTCAATCCCCTGTTCTGCTGTCCCGCCCTGGTCAGCGAAGCGCTGTTCAAAACCATTGAAAAAGATATCGGTATCCCGATCGTTTCCCTCATTTATGACGGCACGACCATGCAACGAAACGAATCCCTGGCCCCGTATCTGCACTACATTTCGCGTTCCTCCACGGCATGAACTGATGTGGCGACAGAGAACCCGGGGGGACTGTAAACATCCGTAAGTATGACCGTAACCGGACACTGCAGGTCCGCAGACAGACTTGCAAGCCTCAATGGGCAGGGTTTTGCAGGTTCCGTTGTCAAGAAAGAACAGCCCAGGTGTCCCCATCAAATTCAGGCCCGACAGACCTGGTCCCGACATTTTTTATTGCCCTTCACCACCTTGGTGGTAAACTCCCGGTGTATTCAATTTACCTGAAAGGGGAATTTCATGTTTCTTGTCGAGGGTCTTGAAGTTCTGGTGGAGGACTGGCAGGATCTCCACGAGGATGGCGGTACCAAACTGTCGGTAGCGGAAGTTGTCGGAAAGCTGAACATCGGCAGTAAAAATGCTGTAACTCCGGGACTGAAGCCGGGGCAGATAGCGGAATTGATCATGAATAGCCTTCGGCAGATGCCGGGTGCATTGAAAAATGCCGAAATATTCATGGCGCAATTCGATTCATCTGAGGAGTTGCTGGAGGAAATAGACCTGGAGTGCCTTGTGTCCGACCTGTCAATGTCGGAAGAAGATGACATGTAGCCTGCCAGGACAAACAAGGAATATAAGGTCGACTTTCATGACGGCATATTCATCCCTATAATCGCGAGGCTGATTTTCGCTTCATTGTTACCTCGGGATTTCTCATGATTTATGTGTCTCAATCTTTACAAATGACACTCCCTGAAAATATGCCATTACTAATAACAATCATTCAAACTTCCTGATTATTTTGTATTTTATCCGTAGTTATCCACTCTTCTTCAAAAATTTGCCACTCTTCGGTTAATTAGCTTTACGGACTTTTTTCCTGAAAGCATAAAATAACTATTGACATGATATTTCAGGTAGTTACAGAACCTGCCTATCCGTTGTGCAGATTGTAAAAGTACTTGAGGATACGTAGTTATTTCAAAGCTTATCCACAGATGAAGACGAGTTATCCACACCATCCGTGGAAATGTTTTTTTTCTAAAATACGGCAAAATCATCGCCTTTGTTACGAACCTTCCCGATATGTAAAAAAGTGACATATGTTCACCAGGAAAAACTTCAGGCTTAGCAGGTTTGACTGGGATTTTGCGATAGAGATGGGAAAATAGACGTTGTTAATATGCAATTGAGGGTGGATCGAATATTTACTTACAGATACTTACAGATACTTACAGGTTCTGAGCCTGGCGTTGCAAAATTGTCATGCTATGCTTGAAAGTAAGCGAAGATTTGCACGTTCCGGATTCATCGGACAAACGAGGCCTTGACTACAGGCAAAGGAGTTTGACATGTCGGAAACGGTAACTGTTGAAATATTTATCATCGGCAACGAAATCCTCAACGGAGAAATCCAGGACACGAACACCCACTGGTTGTGCAAGGAGATCACCGGTCTTGGAGGTCAGGTGCTTCGGGGAACCGCGCTGCGCGACGATCTTGATATAGTCGCGTCGGAACTGCGTGGCGCTCTGGAGCGTGGGACCAGGGTCATCTTTACCTCGGGCGGCCTCGGACCGACAGCGGACGATCTGACCCTTGAGGCTGTTGCCAGATGTAACGGGACCGAAGTGAGGCTGGATGAAAAGGCGCGACAGATGATCAGGGACAGCTATGATGCCCTGTTCGAGAAAGGTATTCTGGCGCAGGGAGGACTTACCCCGGCGAGGGAAAAAATGGCATGGCTGCCCGAAGGCGCTATCCCGATTGAAAATCCCGTCGGCACCGCACCCTGCTCGCTGCTTAATGCGGGAAAATCCGTAATAATCAGCCTGCCCGGGGTCCCCAAGGAGCTGAAAGGGATCTTCAACAGTTCGCTGCAGACGTTCCTGCAAGAGACCTTCAAGGGCGGCAGTGCGGTCATGCACACCATTACCGTATACTGCAATGACGAATCGGTGCTGGAACCGGTACTCAGCAGGGTCGCTCCGGCGCACCCCGATGTTTACATCAAGTCCCTGGCCACGATGCCCGGCGAGACGCCGCAACTGGACATAACCCTGACAGCGGTGGGGCCCGACAAGGCTTCACTGGATTCACTCATCGGATCTGCAATACAGGACCTGAAGGAAGGCTTTACTTCCCTTGGCTTTGATTTCAGGGATAAAAGGTAACAATTACAGCTTACTTCCGGGTTCGTGCGTGTCGACCACCGTCGCCATGCCGCACAGCAAACTTATTTAAAGATATTTTGGAACCAGCCGATATATATTCATGAGGCTGCGGAAATGTGCGGGAGGTTTTTCGCGGGATGCCGATTTCAAAAATGACAGCGAGGTTGCGATGGCAATGGAAGACAGGCAGAAGATACTGCTGGAAAGCGGCACCAACGAGCTGGAAATAGTTGAGTTCCAGATTGACGAGCTTGACCGGAACGGTAAAGTGGTACCAGGCTATTACGGGGTAAATGTTGCAAAAGTGAGGGAAATCCTTCGGCGGCCCGGGACCTGGAAGGTTCCGAACAGTCATCCTGCCATCGAGGGAATGATGAAGCTGCGCGAAGAAGTGATCACCGTTATCGATCTGGCGCGGATTCTTGGCAAGTCCAGTGACAGACTGGTCCCTGATCGCGTGGTGGTCCTGGAGTTCAACAGGATCAAAGTCGGGATACTGGTTCACTCGGTATCCCGGATCTACAGGATCTCCTGGGAAGACGTCGAGCCGCCGGCACACATGATCAACGAATCACATACGACCGCGGTTGTAAAAATGCAGGACCGGATTATCCTGATCCTCGATTTCGAAAAGATCGTAGCCGAGCTCTGCCAGCAGGAAATCCTCCACCAGATCGAAGAAGAGCAGTTTGCCGGGCAACTCCCCCTTGACCGAGGCAACAGGAGGATTCTGGTGGCCGATGACTCCCGCTTCATACGAAACAACCTCTGCAGTTCCCTGAGGACCGCAGGATATAACGTAGAGGAAGCGGAGAACGGAGAGGAAGCCTGGAACATGATCAACGCCAAGCTTGAACGCTGCCGCACAGCGGGGACACCCCTGAATGGCGAGCTGGACATGCTGATCACCGACGTTGAAATGCCGAGGATGGATGGCCTGCACCTTACCGCCAAAATCAGAAACGACCAGTTCCTCAAGGATCTGCCGGTTCTTATCTTCTCGTCCCTGGCAAGCGAAGACAACAAGTTGAAATGGCGCGACCTTGGTGCCAATGAAATTGTCACCAAGCCGGACCTTCCGAATCTGGTAAGGCTGGCCGACAGCCTGATACGGTAGTGGAAGCAAATGCATTTCCCACTGGCCTCAGAACGGCGGTTGAGCACCAGACTTAAAAGCAACTCTATACATCCATTTCCCCCTGTACCTTCACTTTGAAATCATCTTCTCCATCCGGAATTTATGTCAGAATTCCGGATGGAGGAATATGCCATCACATCGGCAGACTCTTTATATTCCCGGGAAAATATACTACACTTCCAGAAGTTTTTTTGAATGCCGTACCGGCATAACTGCCGGGAGGAGAGTGCCTCAGTTTGAAACTCGTTACCGTCCCGCTCCGTGATTTTGCCTTACCGGTTCCACGCACCGGAAGTATTGAAACCCATTCCGGATATGGGCGCCCCGAGGCTATCGGACTGGAAATTCACCAACGTGTACAGAAAAAAAGAGCAAAAGCCGATGCGTCTTATCAGGCCGAAGTTCCGGTAAGCGGTCTGTTCGACTGGAAGGGGTATCGCTTCAGGATCGACGGCCGCATGGACGGTATTTTCCGCGGCGATCCGCCAATGATCGAGGAAATAAAGTCAGGTTTCACCATCCGGGACCTGGCGCAACGGCTTGCCGGCAACCCGCAAACCCATCCCTACTGCCTGCAACTGCAAACATACGGCTACCTTTACTGGCGCGAGCACAATGTTCTGCCGTTGCTCTCATTTCACCTGGTTTCATCCCGCAACGGCGAGTCCGAAAATCTCGAACTCTCGCTCGATCTGCCCCTGTATGAAGAATGGCTGGAGTTACGCCTTGACGAACTCGTAATCGAGGCACGAGCGGCAGAGAAGCGTGCTGCCAGGCGAAGGAAGATTGCCGCCGGCTTCGCATTTCCTTTCGCCGCGCCCCGTCCCGGCCAGATCGAGCTCATACAGACGGTCGAACAGGGGATGGCCGAAGGAAAGCCGATGCTCATTCAGGCTCCCACCGGCTTGGGCAAAACCGTCGGAGTTCTCTATCCGGTGATGAGGGAAGCACTGAGCCGGGGGCAGAAGGTGGTCTACGTCACCCCGAAAAACAGTCAGCATTCGGTGGCAGAAGACGCCGTCGGACGTTTTCAGGAAGACGGGCGCGAACATCAAATCGATTTCCATTACGGCAAAAAGCAAGATCTGTTTCAAGAACGAGCCGCTATGCACCCCCGAATACTGCGAATATTCCCGGGATTATTACGCAAAATTCCATAGCCACAAGCTTCAGGATATCCTGGCAAAAAAGAGACGTCTGAAGGCCCGCACCTTTCTCGGACCTGGGCGAAAACTACCAGGTATGCCCCTTTGAACTGCAGTTCGACAGCGCCGTGGAAAGCGACATCGTGATCTGCGATTACAACTATGTCTTTGCCCCCCGCTCGGCCGCCCGACGCCTGAGCGGATCGGCATCGATCAGGCGGGGAAACCCAACCTGGTGATCGATGAAGTCCATAATCTTCCGACTCAGGGCCATGGACTACTTTCTCCCGGACTCTCATCACAAGTTCTTGGCCAGATGAGGGACGAGATCAGCACTGTATTCCACCCCTTCCGCCACGAGGCAAAGGAGCTTCTCGACGGTTGCATCCTGGCAGTCGCCTCCTGCGGCAAGGGAAATAGCTCCGGCCCGATTCGAATCGATCCGCCGGTGGAGCGATTTCTCGAACAGGATGCGCAGGCTGCGTGCATTTCTTTCCCGCTATCTCGAATCCGACGCGGAAATATGGCAGCAGGACATCGTCCTGCGCCTCTGTTTTTACTGGACCGAATTCGCGGCAGCTCTGGAGTATGCCGTCGATCCGGACAGGGAGGAGTTCTTCACGACTTTCGATCCCCATCCTTCCGGCGGAACGGTCAGGATCACCTGCTGCGATGCCTCGGCAATGCTCAGTAATTGCTATGATGACTTCGGGCAGGTGACAGGATTCTCGGCGACACTCAAGCCATTCGATTATTATGCCAAACTTTCCGGTCTTGATCCCGGCAAGTTAATGACCGCTGAATTTCAAAGCCCCTTCCCGAAGGAGCGGCGCAAGCTCCTGATCATTCCGCAAATCTCCACCAGGTACAGCCTGCGTGAGCGCAACTATGGAAAGATCGCGGATGCCGTACAAAGGATAACGGCGCTGCGTCGCGGCAATTATTTTGTCTTTCTGCCGAGTTTCGAATTCCTGGAGAGGGTGGCGGATTTATTCAGACCGCCCGAAGGTTTCTCTGTATTGAAGCAGGAACGGGGCATGCAGGTAGCCCGGGTCGAGGAGGTCCTCGAACATCTTCGCGGCAGGCGGGAGCCGACGATTGTCTTTGCGGTGCAGGGCGGATCGTTTTCGGAGGGGATTGACTACGCAGGGGAGATGGTTATCGGCGCGTTCATTATAGGCCCGCCGCTTCCCAATTTCGATCTGCAGCGGGAACAGATGAGGCAGTATTACCAGCGCCTGTATGGCGCAGGCTTTGAGTATGCCTACACGATTCCGGCCATGGCCAGGGCGATCCAGGCGGCGGGAAGAGTCATCCGCTCCGAGACCGACCGCGGTCTCATCGTCCTGATGGACAGCAGGTTCATGGAAGCGGGCTACAGCCGGTCAATGCCTGCCGACTGGTTCGAATCCGACGTGGGTGAGCTCGTTTCCGACAGTATCCTGAAAGACGTTGCCGATTTTTGGGCAAAATAAAATATTTCCTTTTTTACTTTACATGAATCATGTTTCTTGTAACTCTATGATTCTCTTTTTTAATCTTAAATAATGTTGAAGTTTTTTCTCAGCAGACCGATAAGTATCTGTATTGTTGAACCATGCCGCATCAACCTTTCAGCATATTTAATGAAATTAAGGAATGAGTCTGAAAAACCGCCGGTTAATCTCTTTATTTCCAGATACGGAAAAACATTAAGTAATGATGAATAACGAAACAAATACGGACCGCATTCTCAGAAAGAAATACATCCTTGCCCTGTCGATCATCGCCTGTCTGATCATTTTGAGCCAGGCAGCCATCCAGTTTTTTCTCAGCGAAAATGCAGATGATTCCCGGGTAATCAACATTGCGGGCCGACAGCGGATGCTCAGTCAGCGCATAAACAAGTGTGCCTTTGGAATTTACATAACAAGGGACCCTGCCAAAAGAGCAGGTTATCTGACTGAAATGGCAAAATCAGTTAAATTATGGGAAATATCCCAGAGAGGTCTTCAGCATGGGAATGCTGAAATGGGGCTTCCGGGCAGCAACAGTATTAAGGTAAAAGAACTCTTTGCCGGGATTCAACCAGAACATGCTGCCATAGTTAAAGCGGCAAATTCCATTCTGGCTTTGGGCGCAGTCAAGACCGCCGACCTTGAACTCCTGAAAAACAAAATACAAATTATATCGGATAACGAGGGCGAATTCCTTAAAGGAATGGATGTGATTGTATTCCAATATGACCGGGAAGCTAAAGCAAAAGTCGAGTTTATCAGGAAAATAGAAATATGCCTGATGGTCATTACTCTTTTCGCTCTACTCATGGAAGCCCTGTTTATATTCAAACCAGCCGAAAAACAGATTAAAGAAATTATAAATAAAATCCGGGAAAACGAAGAAGGCATCGCCAGCGCCAAGGAAGAGTTCAAGGCCATATTCGAGAACAGCCAGGTGGGAATGACACTTCTGAAGCAGTACAGGCTGATATCCAAGTGTAACCAAAGACTGGCCGACATACTGGGTTACGGTTCACCCGATGAGATGACGGGCATGAGCGTTCTCGACGTCCACCTTTCCAGGGAACACTTTGAAGAATACGGCAGCAGATACTACGACTCATTGACACAAGGCGAACAGATACAGGTCGAGTACCAGTTGAAGAGAAAAGACGGGTCTCCGGTATGGTGCACCCTGTCGGGCAAGGCCATAGATGGGGAAAAACCGCCTGATCTGAACAAGGGTGTGCTCTGGGTCATTGACGACATATCCGGTAGAAAAGCATCGGAAGAGCAACTGCGGCAATCACTGGAAGTCATAGATAACTTGATCAGGTCCATGCCGTTCGGTTTTTTCATCGTAGGAAAAGACAAGCGGATTCTCGATATCAATCAGGCCGCGCTCGATATGATGGGCAGATCCACGGCGGAGGGTCTTCTTGGCTCTCTCTGCCATGAAACGATGTGTCCGGCAGGGAAGAATCTTTGCCCGGTGCTCGATCTCGGCCAAAGTGTCGATCGGTCCGAAAGAATTCTCATTCACAGGGACGGCCATCAAATACCGATATACAAGACCGCTCTTCCGATCACTCTTAACGATCAGGAGGTTTTTCTTGAAGCCTTTGTCGATATTACCGAACAGAAAAACGCACAAGAGCAACTCAGCCGGGCAAGGATCGCGGCGGAAGCGGCAAACATCGCCAAGAGCGAGTTCCTGGCGCGGATGAGCCATGAACTGCGCACCCCCCTGAATGCTATCCTCGGTTTTACCCGGCTCATGGCCCGTGATGCGTCACTTTCCGAATCGGCGCAGAAGAACCTGGCAATCGTCAACCGCAGCGGCGAGCATCTGCTTGCCATGATCAACGACGTGCTGGACCTCTCCAAGATAGAAGCCGGTAAAATGGAATTGAAGGAAGAGGCATTCGACCTGTCCCGCACCATGGAGGATGTCGCCGAAATGATCCGGTTCCGCACCCGGGCCAAGGGGCTCGAATTTGTCGTGGAACCGGACCCCCAACTCGAGAGGTATGTCCGGGCCGACCTGGGGAAATTACGCCAGGTGCTGATCAACCTGCTGGGAAATGCGGTCAAATTCACGGATGAAGGCAGGGTGACTCTCCGGTTCCGCACCAGGCACCATGGGGACCAATCCGACCGGCTCCTGCTTGAGCTGGAAGTGCAGGACACCGGCCCCGGCATTGCCCAGGAGAAACTGAAAGCGGTCTTCGAATCTTTCACCCAGGCCGGCCCGGACAATGCAGGCCGACAGGGCACCGGTCTGGGGTTGACTATCTCACGCTCCTTCGTACGCCTGATGGGAGGTGAGATCACGGTGGAGAGCGGAGCAGGAAAAGGAGCTTTGTTCAAAGTCAAGGTTCCGGTCGAAGCTGTCCAGGAAGAAACGATTCCCCGAACCGCAATCCAGCCGCTATCCGTAATCGGGCTGGAGGCTGACATGGCTGAACGAAGAGTTTTGATAGTCGATGACAATCCGGATAATGTCCAACTCCTCGAAGACCTGCTCACCCGGGCGGGATTCTCGGTCCGGACCTCAGGCAACGGCTTGGAGGGGGTCGACACCGTGCTTAAATGGAATCCTCATTTCATCTGGATGGACATGAATATGCCCGTGATGGACGGATACGAAGCCACCCGGCGCATCCGCAACCTTCCCGGCGGAAAGGATATTCCCATATTCGCCCTTACGGCCAGTGTTTTCAAGGAAGACGAGGGTACTATCATAGATGCGGGTTGTAACGGGGTCCTGCACAAGCCCTTTCGTGAATGGGAAATATTCGAAATTATGGCAAAGGATCTGGGAGTAAGCTACAGGTACGAGGCCCGGCCGGCCTGGAACCAGGTCGTTTTGCCGGACAGCGATCCTCCTGACCTGCCGGCTTCCAGCGATTTTGCGGCGTTGCCGCCGGAGACTGCACACAGAATCCGGCAGGCGGCCGTTGAATTGAATAAACAGGATATTCTCGCCATCGCAGCGAAGATCGAAGCAAACCATCCTGCGATCACCGCCTTCCTCAAGAGCCATGTCGTTACTTTTGATTTCGGCGCCATAGAAAAGTCCATGGAATCCATCACGGGAGGGAAGCCGTCATGAAAGGCAATATACTTATCGTCGATGACAACCCGGACAACCTGAGTGTCCTGGAAGGGATTCTCGCCGCGGACGGCCACGAGGTCCGGCCCGCCGTTAGTGGAGAGATAGCTCTCAAGGCTGTTGCGGCCAGGCTTCCCGACCTGATCCTGCTCGACATCATGATGCCGGGCTTGGACGGATTCGAGGTCTGCCGGCGCCTGAAGGACTCCCCCGTCACAGCCGCCATCCCGGTTCTGTTCATCAGCGCGCTGGATGAAACCGGGGACAAGTTGAAGGCCTTCGAGGCCGGTGGGCTCGATTACATTACCAAGCCGTTTGCCGAGCGTGAAGTTCTGGCCCGGGTACAAACCCATCTGCGGCTGGCAGCTGCGCAAATGGAACTGCTGCAGGCCAACCGTAACCTGAACAGGGAGATCAGGTCACGCAAGGAGAGTGAACGCAACCTTATCGAGGCGCAGCGGATTGCCCGGGTGGGAAACTGGTCATTTGATCTATCTTCCGGCTGCATTCTTTCGGCCTCGGACGAGTGTTACAGCATTTTCGGTTTGAACCCGGAGAAATTCCCCGGGACACTTGAAGCCTTTCTGGATGTCGTTCATCCCGATGACCGGGACAGGGTCGAATCAGTCATCGAAAATTTTCTGAATGATTATCTGCCGTTCTCGATCGAATTCCGTATCATGCATTCCGGCGGCCCGGTGAAAATGGTTCACGTCCAGGCGGAGGCATCATTCGATAGCCATGGAAACCATGGACGGGGAACCGGAACGGTACAGGACATATCCGAACAGAGAGAGGCGGAAGATAATCGACTGAAACTGGAAAGGAAACTGCTGCGAACCCAGAAGCTGGAGAGTATCGGTACCATTGCCGGAGGCATCGCTCACAACTTCAACAACCTGCTGATGGCTATTATCGGCAATCTGGACCTGACCCTGTTCGAATTACCCCCTGGATCTTCTCTGAGGGGCAACATCAACAAAGCCCTGACGGCCTGTGAGCGTGCGGCCAGTCTCACCCGCCAGATGCTGGCCTATTCGGGAAAGGGGTTGTTCACACTGAATAATATCGACCTTAACGATATTATTCGCAACAGCTCGGAGCTGTTTCAATCATCCGTCAGTAGAAATATAACGCTTGATATCATCACGACTCCGAATGCGCCTTTGATTAAAGTCGATGAAGGCCAGATCCAGCAGGTGATCATGAATCTGCTGATCAACGCTTCGGAAGCCGTCGGCGACAACCCCGGCTCCATATCTCTCAGCACCGGCATACAGGATTGTGATGACAAGTTTCTAAGCCGCAGCAGTCTTGAAGAGACCCCCCCGGCAGGCAGGTTTGTATATTTGGAAGTGTCAGACACCGGATGCGGCATGGAAGAAGAGACTCGGCAGCGTATTTTCGATCCTTTCTTCACCACCAAGTTCATGGGACGCGGTCTCGGGATGTCCTCGGTCCAGGGCATTGTCCAGGCTCACAAAGGCGCCATTGTGCTGGAAAGCGAACCCGGATGTGGTTCCACCTTCCGGGTATTTTTCCCAGTAATTGAAGAAGCAAGGCAGCCGGCACGAAAAGACTCACCGGCGACGGACACGCCGCCTCCCCTCGCTGACTTTGCCGGTACGGTCCTGGTTGCGGATGACGAGGAGCAGGTACGCGAAATGTGCATGACCGCGGTAAAGATGATCGGGTTCCGGGCAATCGGAGTGGTGGACGGTATGGAGGCGGTGAATGTTTTCAAGGAACATGCCGATGACATAGACCTGGTGATTCTTGATCTGACCATGCCCAACATGGACGGGATTCGTACCTTTTACGAACTGAAACGGATCCGGCCGGAGGTCCGCGTCATCCTCAACAGCGGCTACAGTGAGCAATGTGTCTTTGAGCGCTTCAACGAGGACAGGCCTGCCGGTTTTATTCAGAAGCCGTATCATGTGCGGGACATGCAGGCAAAGATCTCCCAGGTCATGAAAAACAATCCCCATCAGGGCACTGGAAACAAATGACACTGTCCGCTGCCGTCAGCAACAGGGAAATGTTCACTTTTCCCATGACCCCCAAAAAATGTGAAATATTTCTATTAAATCCATATTAAATTCTTGACAGAACCAGGAACACGGAGATAGCTTGTTTCGGAATGGTGGCCAATACCGCAGGCCTTTTAGCCCCTCCTGACCGGCGCCGCCATATTCCCCACCGCTCCGCGAGGCCAATCGATGAATTTAAGGATGGAGCCCGTCCGTAACGCCATAACCCTCTCGTTCAGGGATAATGAACTGGAGACCGCATTCCGCCACGACTATTTCGAGAAAAGACTTCCGCAGCTTCGTCTCGACCTGATACTGGGAACCATCCTCTATTCCCTGTTCGGAATCCACGACTACTGGGTAATCCCGGATATCAAGGAGTTCGCCTGGCTGATCCGCTATTTGATCGTCTGCCCTGTACTGATCGGAATTCTCATATGTTCATATTCCGCTTATTTCCGAAAAGTAATGGAGCTTTCAATCTTCATTGCCGGATTCATAGCAGGGGGAGGAGCCGTCCTGATGATAGTCATGGCTGCACCTCCCGGCAATTACATAACTTATCCCGGTCTGCTCATCATTCTGCTCTTTTATTTCCGGCTCCGGTTTATCACCGCCTCCTTCCTTACCTGGAGCATCTTCATTCTCTACGGGGCCGTTGCACTGTGGGACGCGGGTATTCCCTCGCGTATCATGTACAGCAACCTGTTTATCCTGTCTACTTTTTCTATTACCGGCCTCTTCATGTGTTACACGCTGGAACGGAATATGAGGTCTGCTTTCCTGCTCAGGAGGACCATTCAGGAACGTAACGACGAGATCGCCGCGACAAACCGTGAACTCGAAAAAGAGGTCCTGGAACGGAGACAGACGGAAATCGCATTCCTTGAACGGATGAAATTCCTCCGCACCCTGCTGGACACCATTCCGAATCCCATCTTCTACACGGATGTCAATGGCCTTCTTGCCGGGTGCAACAGGGCCTATGAGGACTTTTTCGGACGCACTGCAAATGAATTGACCGGAAGACCCGCCATTGACATGTATGTCAAGGATACTGCCATCTGCGCTGAATCAGGCCAATTTCCGGGTGACGGTTGCATCCCCGTAAGGTCAGGAGAAGCGCAGCTCAGGCATGCCGACGGGACGGAACGCAACGTTCTTTTTTCAAGAGCCGACTATGCCGATATAGAAGGCAAAGCTGCCGGAATGGTCGGCGTCATCCTGGATATAACCACTCTGAAAAAAGCGCAAAACGACAAGCTCCGCCTCAAGGCCCAGCTCTTCCAGACACAGAAAATCGAGGCGCTGGGTCAACTCGCCGGTGGAATTGCCCATGAATTCAATAATATCCTGACCGCCATCCTCGGATACTCGCACCTGCTTCTGAAACACATGCCAAAGGGAGACCCGCTTCGCTTTTTCGTCGATAACACCATAGCATCCAGTGAGAGAGCGGCCAGGCTGACCAGGGATATCCTGACATTCAGCAGAAAGCAGAAAGTAAATCTCAGGCCGGTCAGCCTGAATGAAATCGTGAAGAAATCGGAATCGCTGCTGACCATGATGATCGGGGAGGATATTGAACTGGCGGTTTCACTCAGTGATAAACCGATCACCGTCATGGCGGACGACGGCCTGATAAGCCATGTCCTGATGAATCTTGCCTCCAACGCAAGGGATGCAATGCCGGGAGGCGGACTGCTGTCCATAAACACCATGCCTGCACCCGAGGAGCGGGTATTCTCCCAGCCACACGGAACAATGTTACCAGGAAGGTACGGGCTGATTACCTTCATCGATACCGGCATCGGTATGGATTTGAAAACCAGGGAGAGGATCTTCGAACCGTTCTTCACTACCAAGGAGGTCGGAAAAGGAACGGGACTGGGGCTCTCCATAGTCTACGGAATCGTAAATCAGCATAACGGATTCATCGATGTGGACACGGAATTCACGAAAGGCACCAGGTTCAGCATTTACCTTCCGACTGCAGCCGCCGATGCATGCCGTCAGGAAGAGGACCCTTTACTTCAACCCCCGGGTCTGGAGCCCGCTGTTCGTTCCGCAGCCGGGTCGTGGCCGGAGCCGGTGGTTGTCGTCCCCTACCCCACGGGCTCCGAAATGCTGCTGGTCGCCGAAGATAACGTAACGGTGAGGGACCTGACAAGGAACCTGCTCCAGGAAAATGGTTACACGGTCATAGAGGCCGGCAACGGAGAGGAGGCGATACGAAAATTCATGGAACATGCCGATGAAATACGGTTACTGTTGCTTGATGTAAGGATGCCGAAAAAGAACGGCTGGGAGGTCTACGACGCCATCAGGAGGATTCATCCCGACGTGCGTGTCATTTTCATGAGCGGGTATCCGGCTGATATATTGTCCAGGAAACTGATCCGGGAAACCGGTATGATGCTCCTGGAAAAACCCGTTCCGCCGGGCGACCTGCTGAGAACCTTGCGAATTGAACTGGACCAAAAATACGTGGAAAAAGGAACGGGAGGCTCCGCGCAAGGTCAGATCAAACCTGCCCAGCGCATCACACCCCCTCCCGGGAATTCTAGAGCCTGAATACGTAATGATTTTAATGACATATAAAGACTCCACAACCGAATCCCCGCAAAAACTCCTGCCTGCTTTTTTTCACAATAATTTGTTTCCTATTTGCCATTGTCATGCTACCTTTTAGTTGTAGCAAGATCTGCCATTGAAAATTGCCCTGATTGTCCCGTGTGAATGCCGATGATGCAAAACCGCTGCAAGCGGTCCGGAGGCGAATCCGGAGAGAGGGTTGCAATGGGCACTGTTGATGTTGATAAAAACACGATATCACTTCTCTACGTCGAGGACAGCCCGGCTATCAGGGAACTGGTTGCGCTACTGATCAGCAGAAGGTTCCCGCAACTGAAACTTGTTCTGGCAAAAAACGGCCAGGAGGGTTTCGAATGTTACACCAGACTCCGACCCGATATAATTCTTACCGACATCCGTATGCCGGTCATGGACGGCATCCAAATGGCCGGAAAAATCAAAGCGCTCGACAAGGGGGCGAAAATAATCGTCATAACTGCTTTCAGTGACGTGGAATCTCTTGTTGAAAGCATCAACCTCGGCATCAATCATTATGTTATGAAGCCGATCAAGACCGAGAAACTCACCGCCGCAATCGAAAAATCCCTTAATGACATACAGATGGAAAGGCAACTCCGCCAGCAGAACGAGGATATCCTGCAGTTGGCTTATTATGACTCCCTGACCGGTCTCCCCAACAGGCAGTTATTCAAGGAGATTCTCAACCAGGCTCTGGCCCATGCACAGCGCCACAAAGGGCAATTGGCGATATTGTTTCTCGATCTGGACCGGTTCAAGGTCATTAACGACACTCTCGGACACGCGGTCGGCGACCAGCTTCTGCAGGCTGCGGCGCTCAGGCTCAAACAGTGCTGCCGACGATATGAGGAGATGGTTTCCCGCAGGGGGGGGGACGAGTTCATCATCCTTCTGCCAGATCTCGAAAACGTACGGGAAGCAGTGAATGTCGCCCGGAAAATTATCGAAACATTTGCCATGCCCTTCATCATACCGGGCCACGAACTGTATATCGGCACGTGCATCGGTATAAGCTTCTTTCCAAACGACGGTCGCGATGGAGACACTCTTGTCAGGAATGCGGATATGGCCATGTATTGCGCAAAGGAACAGGGCCGGAACCGCTATCACCTTTACGATCCGGCACTGGAAGAGCAGGCGGCCTGGAGGCATGAAATGGAAACCAGCCTTCGCATGGCACAGAAAAAGGGAGAGCTCTTTCTCAACTATCAGCCTGAGGTAAATGTGAAAACCGGACGGGTGTTCAGTGTAGAGGCGCTGCTGCGGTGGCAGCACCCGGAGATGGGCCTTGTCCTGCCGAAACAGTTCATTCAGCTGGCAGAGGAAACAGGGATGATCCTGCCCATAGGCGAGTGGGTGCTGCGAACCGCCTGTGCCCAGAACAAGGCCTGGCAGGATGCCAGGTATCCCAACAAGCGCGTGGCGGTGAACCTTTCACCCCGTCAGGTTCAAAACGAAAATCTGGCGGACATGGTTGAAAGTATCCTGAGTGAAACAGGGCTCGAACCCCGCTGGCTCGAACTGGAGGTGACTGAAGAAATGCTGCTTCAGGACATGGACACCGTCATTCGTACCCTGCGCCGTCTGAGTTACCTGGGGGTCCATATCTCCATCGATGATTTCGGCACCGGATATTCATCCCTCTCTTACATCAAGAAACTCCCCATTCATACCCTGAAGATAGATCAGTCGTTTATCAGCGACATCACCGTCAATCCGGACGATTCGGCAATAGCCGGTGCTATAATAACCATGGCGAAAAGCCTCAGGCTGGACGTCATTGCCGAGGGTGTTGAAGTCGAGGAGCAGTTACGTTTCCTTTACGCCCTCAACTGTTCGAAAATGCAGGGATATTTCTTCTCTTTGCCGGTCCCGGCCGATGAATTTTCACCATTTATCTGCAAACCGTACCACCATGGCAAAGGTCATACTGAAACCACCACACATTGACCAGGCAAGTTGTCCGGAGAACTGAAATTCCCGACAATTCATCAGGCAGAGAAGGTATATTCCCTGAGGTAAAATACGGAAGCAGAAAAGCCGCTCAAGGTTAAATAAATAAACCTGAGCGGCCTTCCGGAAAGGTTGGCGGATTTGCGGGGGTGATTACGTAAACTTACTCAGCTTCCAGCCCGACAATCTCCGGAAAATGCCAGGGAAACCCGTGTCAATCCCTGCCTGTTCATAACGACACCCACCCACTCGTCATTCGGGCGGCAAAATGCTGCTATCCTGTCCGAATTTATAAGTTCGTCAAGGCGGGACTCATCGACCCTGCCGATATTCTTGTCTTTATAAATCACCCTGATCATCATTACCATGCCTCCAGCAACAAACCGCCAGCTCTTTTATCCATTTCCTGAATCCTGTCCGTATACTATATCGAATAAAAATACCTTTTCCATCCAGGATGAAACTTCCTGATAAATATTTACATAATTGTAACAGATAACAATTCTCCACTTTAGGGATATCTGAAACCTGCGCAGACAATTATCGGAGCTCATCCGGTCAGAACTGCCACAATATCCGGGAAAACCCGATTTTCCATGTGCCTGTTTACGGAAAAGCCGCGAAACCTGTCAAAGCAGATTTGCCGACAACTCCGCCAAGGCCGATCTTACTTGACGGTATTAGTCCAATTCCGCTTTTACTCCAGAAAAGGGCTCAGAAGCAGCCCACCGTCCAAATGGTTCGCATTGAGACCCCGGTCGAGCTTCAGTGGAGAACCCTTGCCGAGGTTGCGCTCAAAGATATCTCCATAATTGCCGACCGCTGTCAGGACCCGGTGTTGCCAACCCTTGTCGAGCCCCAATTTCGGTGCGGTAACCGGCATCGCCCCTGCGCCTCCCGGATACCAGGAGGTTTCCGGCCTCTCCCCGCTGATAAGTGTATGCACTGTCCATGCAACGACCGAAGACCATTGTCCGTCCCCGGTTCCGGTCGCGGCCATCACCGGGAAGTCCGCCGTGGTCTCGGGAAGAATACGACTCGACAGATGTTTCGCATTCTTTTCAAGGCGGATAGACGCAAGAGAGGTAATCTCGCCTGCGATGGCGTGACAATTCCGGGCAGTGTAGGTATCAACCATCTCCCCATCCTCGGAGAAGGCACGGCGATTCCAGTTTTTTCGAATAGATTCGAAATACGCCTCAAGGCTTCGCTCCACCGGACTGCCGATCAGGAAGCAGATACTGTCATCGGCAAGATCCCGCAAGTGGTGCGCATCAGACCTGGACGACACCATCACTCCATGGGATTCCACGAAGACAGTGGGACCGGGCAGCACTTCTCCTGCCAGCTTCTGTTCTTCTATCTCGGAACCAGTGAGAAAGAAGAGGTCGTCTTTCTGTTTGCGCACGGCATCGAAGTCTTTCGGCAAATCGTATGCATGGTATTCTACCCGTTCAGGGGAGCCGAGAACCGCTGAGGCAACCGCGCGGCAGATATCCACTTCGAGGCCGGCCCAACGTCCGTGGCCGTCGCGGTCTGCCAGGCCCGGTCGTTCGACGCTGCCGCAACGGACGACACCACGTGCCTTAACGCGATCGATTACGACACCCGCGGTGGCGTTGGAAATCGAACAGCAGAAAAACATGACATGCAAAATTAACAAGAAACGCATGTACCCTCCAGGAGAAATCGATATTAATGACTTCACTCGCGCAAAAACGTAAAAAACCCAAGGTCTTCAAGCTATGTTTTTCATCATTGCCGCAATTCGAAACAGGCAGTGGAACTTGCTCAGACCGGACATCGGAGCGGGAGCGCCGCGTAGGCGCCCCCTCCCCTTTTTCAGTTTCGTCAGTTGGCCTTCGGCCAGGTGCCCGGCAGCGGGTTGAAACCGGTGGGAATAATGTTTTCGATTCCCTGCCGGACATCCTCGGGCCTGATGCCTATGGCCCGGCAGCCCTGGCCGCCATAATGGGGCAGAGAGGTTACGACACGTTCCGGAATCATGGCTAACGAGGCAGGAAGTGGCGGTGAAATGCCCATCAACCTTTTCGGGTCGAAGCCCGACAACAGGCTTTCGGATATGGGCGAGTTTATGTCGTGCGGCCCCAGGTACTTCTGCTCGAATCCGGCGGGACCGAACTTGTTGAACTCCGGTGAATTGCCTGCCGCAAGCGCTTGCGCTTCATCCGGAAGAGTAGCGAGCGGTGGCAGTCCGAAAATAGTGTTAATTGTCTCTATAACGGAGTTGTGATCGCCCTCGACGTGGGAAACGGCATGGGTCCGCGCAAAGGGTGAAATGAGGATCAAAGGAACACGGACTCCCCGAGAAAGAGGCAAGCCATCGGGGCCGTAAGAGAGGATACGTGGCGGAACGTGGTCGTAAAAGCCGTCGGACTCGTCATATGTTATTATGATTGCGCATTGTTTCCAGATCTTCGGGTTCGCCGCGATGGCATTTATTACGTGCGCGGCCATCGCCTCGCTGAGCTGCCGGTCGGTGTAGGCCGGATGGTCGTCGTCGCCTGCTTTCGCCGCATTGATCGCCGCAGCTTCATCCGCAGGCGTATCCGGATTTGTGATTGCCGGCTTCAGCCCCATCTGGTTGGTGTAGCCGCCGCGGATATAAAACACGCCGCCTTTGGGCAGAGAGTTGTCAGCCATATCAGTGAAGAAGTCGGTAAGTCCGCGCAGGTTCTTGCTCACTTCCGGTGTGTTGGCTATATACCCGAAGTACTGTGCACCGTTGTGATGGCTGACGTAGGAGTTATGTGATGCCACGCCGCCTGTATCGGTGGACTCCAGGTCGTATCCTTCCTGGTACCAGCGCCAGTTTACCGGTTCGGTCCTGAGATGCTGGATGTAAGGGATGTCATGCTGGATGTCGGCCAGATCGAAATCGGGATTCAGGTTGCCGGCCATGGTTTTGGTGATTTTGTGGCCCGCGAAGGTCAGCGGCAGGCTGGCGAAGGTCAGGTTCGATGCGATATTGGTGTCACCGTAATACTCTTTAGCGCCTGCAGGCTGTTTGTTATCGGTAGTTGTATCGAACTGGGAACCATAGAAAGGCTGAGGGTCGTTAACGAGCGGCGGTCCCTGGGTTGTGCCGGTGTGGCCGTTCACGCTGTAGGTCTTGCCGTCCGGACCATGCTTGACCCATTGCGTTTCGCCCGACTGCCCCGCTAACATGGCCACGGCGTTCGGTGTGGACGGCGTGTCCTCGGTGGCGAAAATGTTGTCGAACATCGTGAAGCGGCTGGCCCACTGCCAGAAGAACGGGATGGTGTCGCAGTCGATGTGCGACATCACCAGGCGTGCGAACTGGGTGCCTTCGGCGATATTGGCATCGCCGCCCTTCGACGCGAAACGTGTGTACTCGTCATTGGAGAACCCGTCCATCCGGGCCGTCCCGTCCACGACGTTTATCTTTTTTGCCAGGCCGACATGCGAATGGTCGACGCTGTCCACGACACTGGCGTTCTGCGCCGGTCCGATCTTGAACGGCTGGACCGTCACATTCAAGCCGTTGACATCCTTGTAAGTCTGGGTGAAGCCGGGTGTTTCATCGGCTGAGCGGGGTTTCATCCCGTCCGAATAAAGCCCGTTGACACCCGGAAATGTGCCGAATTCGTTATCGAACGAATGATTCTCGTTAAAAATAACGAATACGTACTTGATCTTTTGCTGCAGCAGCTTCACGAGCATCTTCTGTGGCAGTTCGGGCTCCCTGGCAGGATCATTGAAATACCGCGCAAGCTCCGGTCGCACGTCCGGCTGTGCCGTAACTGCCGGGTGTTCATGCATTTCATTGTGATAATGCGAAGTATTGACTGCGGGCGACATCCCGGCACATGCCGTGATGACTGTCGACTGGAGCAGCGAGGCTGCCGCAACCAGAGCAAGACCGGGTTTCCTGAAACGTTTCATCGGACATCTCCTTTTGGATAGAATAATTGTCTTTCCTTCCTTGGCTAATGTCAATCTGAATGATTCTTACCTTTGCCGCTGAATTCTCTTCAAGACTCGTCCCGTCATCCCGGTTGTGAGGATTACCTGAGCAGTAATTTATCCGTCCCGCAGTCGCCCGAGTTCCTGCATTACTCGAAAGTGGATAAAAACGGGATGACTTCACCGTTCTGCATGGGTGCAGCTTTCCGGATGAATCCGGTTATCCACCACCTCCTTTTTACGGAATCGCGCGGGTCGTCCACCCGGCTGGAGTCATTTCACAGGAAATATTGCCAAAGAACTATTACAGTCAAATTTTTGTCACGCAAAAAAGACGTTACAAATCAAATCCAGGCATAAACAAAATTCAAAAATGATATCGGCAGATTGCGGACATTATTTGCAGATTCACATCATTTGGAAATACAATTGTCACGCACGGGCGAGGCGGGATTCCCCGGTAGGTATTCAGAAATCAGGATAGTTCCGCGGAGGGAAATTCTGTTCAAACTTAACTGAAATCCATCTGTATTCGAACTTACTGAAATGACAAAATCCATGCAATTTGATAATACCAGGACAGATTACTTAACCATCTGCTGTATCATGTAATCACCTGCGTCAAGGCAATAAAAAAGGGATTACAGAATTACTGTAACCCCTTGTATTTACTGGAGGCGGCGAGCGGATTTGAACCGCTGAATAAAGGTTTTGCAGACCTCTGCCTTACCACTTGGCTACGCCGCCTCAAATTTTCAATGCTACATATGACGGATGCCGGCATCTACTGCCGGGCCGTCACGAACGAACACACTTTATACAACGTTTTCTTTTTCCTGTCAACGAAGAAAAAATCACTTTCATGGCGATTATTCCTCCCTTAAAACAATGACACCGCCTACTGGCGCCAATCCATCGGCACCCCTGCCCGGGAAGCTTCGTTATCAAGGGATTCTAACTGGCCATTCAGTTCCTTTATCCTGTTGTTATCCTTTTCTATGTCCGCCAGCAGATCGTAATAGGCTTTTCTGTACCTGGGATATGCATATATTGTCATCTTTCGCCGCGCCGCTTCCAGTTCCTCTTTTTTTGCCGGGAGTCCATCCTGTATGTTTTTAAGCTCGGATCTCAGTGACTTGAATTGAGACCGCCACCAGTCTTCATTGTGCCCTCCGTACAATAATGGCTGATTTTCAAAAGCCGGGGCAGGTTCGGTTGTCTGGGGACTTTCCCCCTCCTGCTGAATGCTCCCTGATTCATCACCTTCCATGTTGATGGATGGGCGTTTTTTTACTCTTTTTCTGTATTTCGCCGGGACACTGTCGGGATTATCGGTGAAATTGATTACCCCCCTGTCATCCGTCCATTGATACAGAGCCGCTTGTACATTGGTTGAAAAAAGGAAAACCGTCAGGATCAGAAACAGCGCGTATTTCATAAAAACCTCCGGATTAAAAGATGATCATATGCCGGTTTTTTCAATATGCCCCAGTTAACACGGGCGGTCAACAATTTATCTTTATTATCAAAAAAGCCTTTAACATGTGCCTGACAGGTTGTCTTTATTAATTTTAGCCGTTAATCAACTATCTGGCAAATTCGTCTCCGAATCCCTGTTGGCTCCGACAATTCATGTTTGATTGCTTATTGAAAAATAGTTGATCGTGGTTGTACAGACTCACAAAGTGAGTTACAATTATGAAACATGGAGGTGTTTTCTGTGCGCAATAGAAAATTCAACAGGATTCGGTTTGAATCCCAGGCCATGGTTATGACCGGAGAGCAGGAATTCGAGGCTTCGACTGAAAATCTGAGCCTGAACGGCCTGTTCATACGCACCGAGAGAAGGATCCCGGACGGAGAAAGAGCCGAGATCAAGATCAATGTGCCCAGCGCATCCAGAAGTCCCTTTATAACTGTTGACGGTGTGGTCGTCAGGCATGACGATCATGGCCTGGCTTTCCAGTTCAGATCACTTGATCAGGATTCTTTTTCCTATTTGAAAACGGTCATCAACAGAAAATCGCACAATCGGCTGAAAACACTATTTTGCATATAGAGCCGGGGCGAAAGTAGATGAATGACCGTAGTATAGGAGATGGAATTGGCACAGGGGTTTTTTTTATTTTTTCGATGACTAAATATTCGTTTGACTTGCAGGAATAGTCAGGTTTATTTGAGTTTTATGATGAAGGATGTAGGATTCTGCAGAACTTCTCACTTCTGTTTCATACTTTATTGCAACTCGTTCGTAAATGCCTCAGTTATAGAACCCCTGATTCGTTAATTATCTCACTTCCCAGAAAATGAATATCATCGGGACTCCAGCCGTTTTCTTTCAGGATGTCAACGAGAAGCATGGCCAGAAATGCGGGTTTACGGTTCTCGATAGAGGAAGCAATTTTCCCGGTTATCCGGATGTCCAGCTCATTGTTGTCCAATTTATTCTCCTGAGCCCGAAAAACTTTTCAGGCCTGCCTGAAAAAAGGGTATTACCGCCACGGGTAATACCCTTTTGTTTGTCATTCAAACGATAAAATAATTTACTTCTTTTTCTTCGCTTTTTTCGCGGGAGCCTGTACAGCTTCTTTCAGCGCCTTGCCAGCCGAAAAAGTTACCGCTTTCCTTGCGGGGATCTTTATTTCCTCGCCAGTCTGCGGATTGCGGCCGATACGAGCTTTTCTCTCGGATACGTCGAATGACCCGAATCCGACAAATGTAACCTTGTCGCCGACCTTCAGAGCACCGGTTATACCGTCAAGGAAGGAATTGAATGCCGTTTCCGCTTTAGCCCTGGTAATCTCCGCCTCATTTGCAATTTTCTCAACCAGCTCCGCCTTTGTCATTTGTTGCTCCTTTGATTAGTAGTATACGGGTAACCCCGTTGAAATCCGTTGCGACGAACAACCTCGTAAAGACATGGCACAGCCCGAGGAACCTGCCGAAGTACTATATACCTGATTTATCGATAGTTGCAAAGGGAAAAAAGCCGTAAATATAGGGTTCCGTCATTTTTTGCCAATTTTCCGCTGCATATCCCCGTAATTTTTACCCATCCATTAAAAGGCGGAAGTATCCGTATTTTCACTATTTACAAGCCACAACGCATCTCTGAGCCCGGATTTCCTGTCGATTGTCCTGGAAATGGAATTGGTCAACATTTTCTCGTTTCCCCATATTTCGACTGCTGTTTTCGCCCGCGTAATTCCCGTGTAAAGCAGCTCGCGGGTCAGTATCGCGGTATCCCGGTTCGGAAGGAGCATCAGAATCCGGTCGAATTCCGACCCTTGACTCTTGTGCACCGTCATGGCATAGACGGTCTCATGGTGGGGGAGGCGCACCGGAGAAATATCGCGTACCCCCCCTTCGGGATCGGGAAACCATACCCTTGGTCCGCCAGCGGAACTACGGTCATGGAAAACAACCCCCACATCACCGTTGAAAAGCTTCATGTTCCGGTCATTGACCGTTATCATCACCGGCCTGCCGTGGTACCACGCATTGCGCGGGTCGATCAGGCCTTTTGAGGCAAGGATCTCCTCGACAAGCGCATTGACGCCAGCAATGCCGTAAGGTCCGCGCCTCAGGACGCACAGGATCCTGAACTGATCGAGGCATTTCAAAGCATTTGCGGGGGTTTCGGCCAAAATGCAGGAAGAATATCCGGCAACTACCGCCTCCGCCATTGCCCTCAACATACCGTCCGGCTCCGGCATGCTACGCAGGGCTATATCCTCAAAACCGCCATCCTTGAGGAGCTCAAGTGCGACTTTTCCCTCCCCGGCATTTACCACCGCTGCCAGTCTGCCGATGCCGCTGTCGGAGCCGAAACGGTAATTTTTTTTCAAAATCACCAGAGAGTCGGCCAGGCCGAAGGATTGACCGTCATGGGATTCGTCAGCTAAAGGAACGCCCGTCATATCGGCAAAGAATGCATTGAATTCCGGTGAATAGCATTGATCACCCCGTCCACCGCAGATATCACCGAGAACGGCACCCGCTTCCACGGAAGCGAGCTGGTCCCTGTCCCCCAGCACTATCAGCCTGGAATCCCGCTTCAGGGACATGGCAAGCCTTGCCATGAGGGGAAGCGCAACCATGGAAGCCTCATCTACGATGACGACGTCAAATGGCAAAGGATTGTCGGACGAATACCGGAAACGCGTCGAACCGCCGATCGGTCCCAGAAGCCTGTGGATGGTTAAGACATCGGAGGATATCTGCGCCTTTATTTCGGGGGCACAGTTCAATTCCTCCTTTATCAGACCGACGCTCTCCTTGAGGCGAGCCGCGGACTTGCCAGTGGGAGCAGCCAGGGCAATGCGCAAGGGCTTTCCCTTTGCCTGCTCGATAAGCAGGGCGATAATTCTCACCACTGTCGAGGTCTTGCCCGTTCCAGGCCCGCCGGAAATGACGCAGAAATTCTTTCGTATCGCCGCCACGGCGGCCATCACCCGCCGGTCAGGCTCATTACCCGGGTCAGACGGGAAAAGACGCTTCAGGCCCTGCCGCAGAAGTTCTTCATCGATATCCGGGCGCACATATCCGGCTTTCTCCAGGATGACCCGAGCCAGGTCCTGCTCGTACTTCCAGTAGCGATAGAGATAGAGCCGTTCCATTCCATCGAGAATAAATGGTCGCAATTCGCCAGGCCTGCCGACCACCTGCGTTCCCCCCAATATGCGTCTGAGCCCCTCAATATCCGGGAGCTCAGTCTCCACCCCGTCGATACGGAACTGCCTGCCCTCGATTTCCGCGAGGTTCAGACAGATATTGCCTTCACCCACGGCATGGCTGGCCAGCGCGGCGATCAAACCTGTCAGAGGGTGGGCATCTCCTGCCATACTGCTTATGAAAGCGGCGAAATGCCTGTCAATCAGGCTGAGTTCAATGTTTTCCGTCATTTTCTACCCCCCTGTCCCGACCAGGAGATCTGTCAGTTCCTCAATCATTCCGGCTGGAGGGATATCCCTGAAAAATCCGGTCTCCCCGCAAGTTTCCGGACTTACTCCCCGGAGAAACACGTAAACGACCCCGCCGAACCCGGCGCTGTAATTGTAATCCGCCACCCGCATGGAAAGATACCTGTTGAGAGCCACCGTGTACAGGAGATACTGCAAGGAATACAACTTCCGTGTCATTTCCCTTTCAAGGGCTTCCCGCCCATAATCCTCAACCCTGCGGCCAAGATGGTTCGACTTCCAGTCGAGCAGGTAGAATTTTCCGTCATGCTCGAAGACCATGTCCATAAAGCCTCTCACCATGCCGCGCAACGGTCTGAAACTGAGTGCGGAGCACAGGCGGAGAAGGTCGGCGCCGGGGTATCCGCCTGACCATTTCCGGAAATGGTCTCCAAGAGCATCGGAGGTAATGAACCTGAGTGGGAAAAAGAACTCCAGTTCCGTGACCCAGTTCCCTTTCTTCAGCCCGGACAGGGTAAAGGCACCGGCGGGGGTAGACAGCGGAGTAGTGACCACGTCATTTATCATGAGGCTGATATGGGGCTGCCATTCCCCGGCATAGCCGTATTTTTCCAGTCCTTTTTTCACCACGGCGTCGACCGTTTCAGTATTAACTCGTGAAAAGTCGAGGTCCTCGAAAAGTTCGTGAAGGAATATGCCCGCTTTTGTTCCCCTGGGAAAAGTAAAGATGCTTTTTTCCGGCGGCGCATCTCCTTCCGCTGCGACCGTCGGCACGGCAGACCCCGCTTCCATGGCGTCGCGGTCCGGCAATTCCGCAGCCCCTCTGCCATGGGCGGCGAACGAGGTAAAACTGGCCACCCGCCAGCCCCGGTCTATGACCCAGGAAAACACCCTGCGACAGAGATCAGTTGTATCACTACTTGCGGACATGCCCGCCACCCCCCCGGCTGACGGCATCGGCACAACCGAAATTGCCCCCCCGGCACGGGCGGCAATTTGCGCCAGTTGTTCGCCGATCTCCACGGCGGCAAATGCTCCGACCTCTTCAGCCAGGCTGCCCACAATGTCTTCCGCGTTTCTCGTTTCCGACGAGGCATGCAGGAGATAGGACAGCGGGGAAGTTTCCGGCCCTTTTTTCGCAGACTTGCCGACGATTTTACCAGTCAGCAGGTAGCAACGCTGCTTCGCCCGGGTGAGCGCCACATACAGTAGCCGCATGTTTTCCGCCAGCGCCTCCCTGCCCGCGGTGACCCGGTTCCGCTCGTAGTCGGCTGAACCGAAATCCTTTACCATTCTGAAACCGTCATGGAAGGAGACCACCCCATCATTGCCCTTCAACCCGCCCCACATGAAGGGACAGAAGACTATGGGATACTCCAGGCCCTTGCTGACATGGACGGTAATAATCCTGACCGCTTTTTCGTCGGTTTCGAGACGTATCTGGTATTCCTCCGCCGACTCTCCACCTGTCACCCGCTCGCCAAACCAGTTGAGGACGCCCTCTATGCCAAGTACATTCTCGTGCCCCGCGTGATGTATTATTTCAAAACAGTGGAGAAGGTTGGTCATTCTCCGTTCGCCGTCGACATGCCTGAGCAGCCTGCCCCGCACACCTTCTCCGGCCGTAAGCAATCCGGACATGACCATGAATCCATTGTCCAGCCAGGCATTGTGATAAAAACGGAACTTTTCCAGGCATTGTTCCCAGGTTTGCTCATCTTCATTGAGCCGCGCAATGTCGTTTCCCGTCATTCCGAGAATATCGGTAGCCAGGGCCGCCCGTACCTTGTAACTGCTGCCGGGGTCGGCAAGGGCGCAGAGCAGCTGGTGGACCTCCCGGGCCTCGTGTGTGGAAAAAATACTGCTGTCGCTTCTCATGACGCTGGGGACTGAAAGTTCCTCCAGCGCTTCCCGGACATGTCCCGCCTGCCGGTGGTCGCGGACCAGAACAGCGATGTCCCCGGGTACGACCGGCCGGCCGTCGATGCACGCCTTCCCTTCGGCCCCCGCAGTGAGCAGCCGCACGATTTCCGCCGCCACCGTCCGCGGTACGATTTCATTGGCCCTGGTCACACCCGGCGGTTTGCCGTCTTCGTCAGGCGGCATGCACCACAGCCGCATGGGTGCATTATCTTCCCCCTCCACGAAAAGCTGTTTACCCTCATCTTCCCGCCCGGGTCTGACAGGATGGAAGGAGATCTCATCGAAAACGAAAGGTTTTCCGGCATTGTCGAAAAGGATATTGAATGCGTCAAGAAGGCGGGGAGTCGAACGCCAGTTCCCGGTCAGGGTGAACCGTCGCTCCATATCCACATCCCGCGCTGCTTCCATGTAGGCGAAGATGTCCGCCCCGCGGAAACTGTAGATCGCCTGCTTCGGGTCGCCTATCATGAAGAAAGGATAGTCGGGGCAGCAATAGATCCGGTGAAAAATTTCATACTGAACCGGATCGGTATCCTGGAATTCATCGATGAGAGCCGCCCGGTATTTTCCCCTTACAGCCGCTGCCGCGGCCTCTCCGCCCTCTCCCTGCAGCGCGGCATACAGGTCCTTGAGCAGATCGTCGAAATAGCGGATGTTAAGCTCGCGCTTCCTGGCAGACAGGCGCTCTCCGATAAATTGCACCAGCTCCCAGCGGAGGGCCAGAAAACGCTCTTCAACATTTTTCTTCAATTCTTCGCAGATATCGAAGAAAGGGTGTTTCGGGGGAGAAAATTTTTTCAGTCGGTTCCGCTCCATCGTTGAGCTGCAGAACTTTTCGAACCCGTCAAAAAGGTCGTACCGGTTCCGTCCGCCGACAAACCTGTCCATCTCTTCCAGCAAGAAGGAGATCAGGTCGAGGCGGTAATTGTCCGCGGAACGGCTAAGGCCCTTGTCGCAGGCAAGAATATCTTCAATCTCCGCCCTTGATTTGCTCCAGGCTTCCCGCACCCTGTCATAGGCAGACTGGCACCTGTTTTCAAGATCCCGGATTTGATCCGGTTCATAACGGGGCCGTACTTCCACCATCGGACTGAGGGTAATCTCCTTGAGAAATTCCGTGAAACTTTCGGGAGAATAACCGTTACGCAGGGCATATCCCAGGAGCGGGGCCGGTTCGTCGAAGAAGCGGAGCCGCCAGAAGTCATCCACCATTTCACGAATCAGCCCGGACTGGTCAGTCACCAGGCCGGTGTCATAAAGGGAACCGCTCTCGAACGCATTGTCCTGCAGGGCACGCAGGCAGAATCCGTGTATGGTGAATATGGAAGCGGTGTCAAAGGAAGCGAGGGCAAACCTGAGGTTATCCATTGCCTTTGACCGATCCGGCCCTCTGCCGTTGGAGTTGTCGCGCAGACCAGCCAGGAACAGGTCTTCCGTTTCCACGCCTTCGAAGACCCCGAGCGCCTCGCGGATCCGGCCGCGGATCCGGCCACACAGCTCCTCGGTGGCGGCCTCGGTAAAGGTCACCACCAGGATCTGCGCAGGCGTCAGGTCTTTTTCCAGGAGCAGACGCAGGTAAAGGCAGACGATGGCGTATGTCTTGCCGGTGCCGGCGCTCGCCTCGATCAGGTTTCTGCCTGAAAGTTCGACATTCAGATGGTCAAGTTCGTTCATATATTATCCTGGAGTTGCAGCTAAGACGGAAACAGACAAATTAACTGTCATTGAAACAAGAAGTTGCCGGAACTTTTATTTTTCATTCCAATTCTCGGTGCCGTACCAGCGGTTCAAGAAGGGTTCTGGAGACCCGTTCGAATTCAGCGTCAAAAGGATCGACCCGGCCGAAGCAGAGCCGGAAATACGGGTCCTCACCCTCACCGGGAACAAAGCCGGATTCCCATTTCCGCCTTGCCCTCTCCAGGTTCCATTCCAGCTTTTTCCCATACTCCATGGAGGATTCCGGAAAAAATTTCAACGGCGTCGAAAGTCCCTCGTGATATAAACGGAGGATATCCTCCAGTATGTCGCAGGCGTTCTCCACCGGTGAAAACGTGGCGGCACCGTCAGTCATGAGCAGGGTGGTCACGCACGGATACCCTTCCCTTTGCGCAAAATTAAGAAACAGATGTTCGATCCAGGCCCTTAGCTGGTCTTTTGCCTTCATTTTCGCACAGCGGTAGCGGAGCATCCGGTCAGCCCTGATCCGGTCGATTCTGCCGGTCAGCCTGAATCCGCCCAGAGAAATATCGATATCCAGAGGTGCCAGCGGGACACCGCCCGAACAGGTGCCGGTCACCCGGGCGGCAAATTCCCTGACCTTTCTCGATGTTTCCGAATACAGCATCCGGCCCTGTCCGGCGGGAGGCAGAATACCGCGGCTGCGTGCGGCCTGGAAAAAATCATCGCAGTCCCCTCCTTCGAGACTTATCTCCAAGAGTTCCTGCTTCAGATTATATTCCTCGAGCGGACCGATTTCGAAAGGTTCTCTCTCCTCCAGCGGAGCCGGGCCGTCCTCAAGCCGGATCCCGAGCCTGTTTTCAAGGAAAAATCTGGCCGGGTTGACAAAAAAGGCAAGAAGCCCTGACAGGGAGACAGCCTTCCACTCATCCCCGGGCGCGGATATGGGAGCGGAAACAAACGCTTCCGGGCGAACGGGAGCTTTTTGTTTTTCCAGCAGCGCGGCGTGGTTCTCCTCCGAATAGCTGAAAAGCGGCGAATCCGGGCTGAAATAATCCATGCTGAAGGCCTGCAGGCGATGCCTGGTAACGAGACGTTCGGCTGCACGGACACCTCTTCCGGCAGTGAAACTCCTATCTACGGCATCGAGAAATTCGTTCACCAGTACCGAGGGCGGGATTTCACTGTTGTCCTTTATGCTCTGTCCGATATAGCTGATGTAGAGGCAGTCACGGGCGGAAAGAACGGATTCAAGAAAAAGGTAGCGGTCCTCGTCACGCAGGGAGCGGTCCCCGCGGCGCGGTGTGGTGGAAATCAAGTCGAACCCCGGTGGACGCCCCTGGCGGGGGAAGGCACCGTCATTCATGCCGATCAGGGCGACAACTCGAAACGGGATGCTGCGCATCGGCAGCATGGCGCACAGAGTAACTCCACCGGTCATGAAACCGAGGCCCTTCTCCACTTCCGAAAGCCTGGCCGAGAGCCATGAACGAACCACCACGGGCTCGACCATTTCACCGAAACCCGACTCCTCTCCCAGCTCGCCGATTTCCTCCACCAGACCGGCAACGGTCGCCAGTTCGCGCGCCGTGTCGTCATCCGTATCGATAAATCCGTCCAGCATTCCCTTGAGTTCGTGCCGCCATTCGTCAAGCCTCATGGGCTTTGCCAGCCTGGCATGAAGATCTGCAACCCTGTCCATGAATTCAGCGAACTTGCCGAGGGTCAGGGCATCGCCGCCTTCGATATCATCGTAAGGCAGAATACCGTTGAACAGCCGGTTGCCATCTCCGGGCATGGCATAACCGAGCATCAGCCTGTCGAGACATGCCTTCCAGCTGTTATCACCGTACTGCGGGAGTCCCAGCCGGGCCCTGTGCCGTTCATCAAGCCCCCAGCGAACCCGGGTTTCTGCCAGCCAGTTGCGTATTGTCGCAAGATCGCACTCGTCAAGACCGAAGCGCCTGGAGACCGGGGGTGATTCCAGTATATCGATTACCTGCGGAACTGCCAGGCGGCTTCCGGGAAGCTCCATCAGCTTGATAACCACTGAGGCTATCCGTCCCTCACCGGCCAGGTTGCGGTCCGCGATGGAATAAGGTATTGCGGCGGCGGGATCACGGCTCCCTTCGAAGACAGCCGAGATATACGGGGAGTATTTTTCTATGTCGGGGGTCATTACTACGATATCGCGCGGCTCCAGTCCCTCCATATTTTCCAGCAGATCCAGAAGATTGTCGTACAGTACCTCGACCTCTCTCATGGGACTGTGGCAGGAATTGATGCGCACCGACCCGTCATCCGGGTCGATCTGTCTCTTTTCCTCGTCAATTAAGGCACCTTGCAGATTGAGAATGTCTGACTGCATCATCCCGAGAAGCGAGGTTTCCGCCGGTTCGATGTACAGTTCATTCTGAACCTCCGCTGCGTCCCCCATCTCGATCACCATATCGGAAAAGTCACGGCCAAGCTTGCCGAGTGAGGCCAGTAGCGGGTTGCCCTCGATGCGCAGCGAGCGTTCCTCCGGCGTCAGCCGGATTATTTCCCTTTCCGGAACGATGTCGGCCCAATATTCGCGGGCAGGGCTGAGGAGAAACAGGTTCACTTCCGTAACCAGTGCCGTTGCCGCCAGAATCTCAAGATGGTATTTCGGAAGATAAGAGATGCCGAAGACCGAAATTCTTTCTGGAATATCGTAACTACCAGGTGCTGCAGCTGTTATAAGGCGCAGGAAGTCCTCCTTCAGGCGCCCCCTGTGGCTGCCGCCGCTGCAGGCAGCCAGTTCCCTCCACAGGACTTCCTGCCAGTCGCCGCCCCGCCTGTTTTCCCATTCCAGCAGCATTTCCGGACGGAACAGGGTGTACTGGTCAAAGGTGTCGGCTATCTTTGCCGCGAGCTGGAATTTCTTGAGGCCATCCCTGTCATCCGCCAGGTAACTTTTCAAAGGCGAAAATTCTTTTCTTCCCAGAAAACCGGGAAGCAGCCCCATTATCCTCCAGGCCATCACCTCCGGGGAAAACGGCGACCTGTCGGGTACATCGGGCAGAACAGCCTGCAACAGCCGCCGCACCATGGAGTTGGGAAACGGGAAATCACAGTTGGCCCAGACCCCGAACCGGCCGGCAAGCTCCATGGCAAGCCAGCGCTGCATGCCCTTGCTCTGCACCACGATCACCTCGGGCGCAAAAGGGGAGGCAGGCGCTTTGTCAACGACACCCGCAATGGCCTCCACCAGGATTTCCATCCGGTTGCCGGTAAATATTTTGAGGGACATGATTTATTCCTTTGCCGACTTTACATGGAAAATACATTAAAATGATAATGGAGCAAATCAAAATCTTGCCACATGCAATGCGGCGTTACAACCTTGCAAGCATCTGTCATTGGGTTAAACTAGATACTATAAGTCATGACAACTGCAGGAGGTCGAAGGTGACCCTGACAAACTGCGAAAGGCAGACGGTTATGAAAGAAATATTACTCGAAGAAAAACGCAGGCTGTGGAACGAGCTGCGTGAAGAGCTTTTTCCGGCGCAGGACGGACTGAATGCACAATACGATATTCCCATGGATGTGGGTGACAAGGGAATGATTGATCTCCTTGCCGACACCGGTCTCGCTGTAACCGATATCCTCCGCGAAAAACTTACCAGGATGGAGGAGGCGGAAAGGAAGCTCAAGGAAGGAAGTTACGGCATCTGCGAAGACTGCGGCGAGGAAATCGGCGAGGAACGGCTGCGGGTGCAGCCATATGCCATTCGCTGCGTACCCTGCCAGGAAAAAGTGGAAGGGCCGTCCTATCCGCCGGGGGCGAAAATATAAGGTCCGGAAACCTGTCGTCTTCTTCCCGGGATCCGACAGGCACCTAGCGGCTGAACCCTTGAGCGAAATCAACAACGCACATGGTCCCGTAATCCGCATGGGAGCCACAAGCGACACCGGCTCTCCTGAAGGCCGGATTGAAGATGTTTCTGCGATGTCCCCTGCCCCGCACCCCGTCATCGACAATGAGTTGAATCACGACCATTCGCGGTTCGCGGAAACCGTAGCCGATAATTTCACCAATCTCACCCTGCCAATTTCCGTACCGCTCTATCCGTCGGCTCATGGAGCCGCTGGTTCTCCCGTAATGCCCCGTATCCCCCGTGCCGCTCTGGTCTTTCACCAGGTCGTCGGCAGCCTCGGCAAGCCCGCGCGAAGGCTCCAACGGGGGGACAGGTCTCTGCTTCATGAGAAAGCGGATCGCCTCGTCAACGGCAGCTGTCCCTTCCGATGTGGCTATCCTGACTTCGCTGCCGGGAAGAATCATATAGTCTCCATGGTAAAGCCTGCGGTATTCCCTGAGAAAACCGGCATAGAGACGTGGTTGCGTCCTGGCTATGTTCAGCTCGTTCATGACGCCGCTTTCCAGGGAGGCATGGGCGCTGCAGACCCCCATAAACGAAAGAAATATTACCATGATAAAAACGATTCTCTTCATTTACGGCTCCTTTGGCAGTTCCGGCAGGTTCTTAAGCAGCTCCTCATAATGCATCGCATCGAACGGTTTGCTAGTTTTCAGGACATTACGCATTTCGATGGTGATCGCCACCCCTATGAGATGTTTCGAATCCTCCTCAGAGAAACCCGATTCGGTCAGTCTTGTCAAAGCCCGTCTCGCCTCTTCCGGCCTGTCGTCGCGCAACTGGTTTTCCACCATCTGCAAAATAAAATCGTTAACCCGCTCTTTACCGCTATCCATGTCCATGCTCCTTTATTCCGGATGTATTTTTCATTTTAAGTCGCAACAAAATCGCCTCAGGTAAAAATAGCCATATGCGCAATAACATTCAAGGAATTTTTGCATAAGGCCGTGGTTGGCGTACCGAGCCGGGCGCCCGATATCCAGTATACCACCAAACATTTAAGCGCTTGACATATGGCAATTTATAACGGACAATTTACACATGGCCTAAACAAGGAGGCTTTATGACCAACACCGCTCTTGCGGAAATTCTCGGATATGAAGAAGACAACAAGACCGACGTGGAAATAGTGGAACATGGTCTGCCCTATGAGGCGGTTGAACGCCTGACCAAAACGCTGGAACTTACCATCGAGGAATTTTGCCGTATCATCCCCGTTTCGCGCAGGACCCTTGCCCGGTACCGGGGCGGATGCCTCGACGCGCACCTTTCCGACCACATATTGATGGTCGGAAAGGTCTACGAGCGGGTTGTCGAGGTTATGGAATCCACGGCGAATGCCCTGATCTGGCTTAAAACCCCCAATTACGCCTTCCGCTTCAACCGCCCGCTGGACTACCTCTCTTCGTTTGCCGGCGCACAGGAGGTTCTCGACGAACTCGGCAGACTCCAGCACGGGGTGTTTGTCTGATGCTCCTTTACAGAATCGCTGAAGAGCAGTTTGCCGACGACCTTTCGGGTGAGGGCGCAAGGCTTTACGGTGGCCGCTGGAACCCCAAGGGCATCCCGATGATCTACCTCGCCGAATCGGTGGCTCTGGCCGTACTGGAAGTATTTGTCCGGCTTTCCACCCCTAAACGTTACCAGAGGATTATTTACCTGGTCCCCGATGAATCGAGCATCGAAACGGTAACCATTGAAGACCTTCCTCCCAACTGGCTGCTGCCCTATCCCAACTCCCGCCTGATTGAGCTGGGCAGGCTCTGGGCAAAGGAAAAACGTTCCCTTCTCCTGCGGGTTCCAGCCGCCGTGGTGCGCGGTGAAGGATGGAATTACCTGGTCAACCCGCTGCATCCCGAATTCCCCTCCGTTAGCATTTCCGATATCTCACCTTTCGAATACGATACCCGACTCGTCAGGCGGAATTAAATAAATCATCAGCAACGACAGCTGACCTGCAGCAGTATAAAGTTAATAACGGCGACATGGTATACTTGTTTACATGCAAAATAAATTTTCAATTCGGTTGAATGGAACTTTAAAGACACACCTACGGCAAACCCGGATGCCTGATCCAGTAGCCCTGATATGGTCATGGTTTACGGCAATGTTCAGGGACCGGAATTAACTGAAAGGATAAAATCGGCATAGATGCATGTAAGGGGCGAAGCAGGTAAAGCGTTTGCTTCGGCCTTTTGCATTCGTGACATTATTTAAAGGAATTCAACTCCATGATAAATCGACGCGAATTTATCAGGCTTCTCGGCGGGACCTCTCTGGCGCTCTCCCAGCCGGGGTGCGCATCAAGTCCTCCCCTGCTGAAGAGTTCGTTTGTGGATTTCGGGGACAAGGAACGACCCTACCTCGGCCTGGCCACATCACTTTACCGGGAATACGATTACGAAACCACGGTCGAGGGGAAAATTCCCGGAGCACTGCGTGGTACCCTCTATCGCAACGGTCCGGGACTTTTCGACCGTGGCGGCCTGCGCAAGCGATCGCTGCTGGACGGGGACGGTTTGGTCCAGTCCTTCCTCGTCCATGATCGGGGCGTCCGGTATCGAAACAGGTTCGTCAAAACCAGGAAATACATCGACGAATCCGCGGCAGGCAGATATATCTACCCGAGCTGGAGCACCCAGGCACCCGGCGGGTTCCTTGCCAATTTCTGGGCAGCGGGCAGGGTGCTGAGCGAGGCGGACATTACGGTTTACCTGCGCAACGGTCGCCTGTACGCTTTCGACGAATCGAGTCTCCCGTATGAATTGGCACCGGAGACTCTCGATACCGTCGGACAGTCAGCGTTGGGTCTTGCGGAAGACATTTCCATTTATTCGGCGCATTCGAAGTTCGACTCACGGACCGGCGAATGGATAACTTTCGGGGTCCGCTACGGACCGACTCCCCGCATCCACATTACCATTTTCAAACCAGACGGCTCCCTCAAATCACACCGCGTGATCGACATGCCACGCTATGTCTACATCCATGACTTTTTTGTCTCGGAAGACCACATAATCTTCAATCTCCATCCGGCAGAGATCGAGTTCTGGTGGTTTCTGCTGGGATTTCGCAGCATGCAGGACTCGCTCCGCTGGCGGCCGGAAAAGGGAAACCACATGATCGTGGTCGGGCGGGAGGGAGATGCGGAACCTTTGCACCTGCAAGTCGAGGCCCGCTTCATGTGGCATTCCATCAATGCCTACGAAGAGAATGGAGAAATTATCGCCGACTTCATTGGTTACCGCAATCCCGACCATTTCATAGGTGACGATCCGGTAATAACGGCCGTGATGGCTGGACGCAAGGGAAATCATGATTATCCCGGTGAAATATGCCGCTATATTATCGATCCGGGCAGGAAAGATATCAGGCAGGAAATTCTTTACGGCGGCAACTGCGAATGGCCGCGCATCAATGACATCCGATACTGCCACCGCCACCGATACGGTTACATGACCAAGTGCCGGCCGGGGGAATTCTTTTGGTCAATCATCATGCGCCATGACCTGCATACGGGAAGAACCGACATTTATGATTTCGGGGCCGGAGTGTACTGCTCCGAGCCGGTTTTCGCTCCTCTCCCGGGAGCAGTATATTCCCCGGACAAAGGGGAACCCGGCTGGCTTTTAACCGAGGTATACGACAGCCACACCAGGAAGAGCTACCTGGCAATTATGCAATCCGACCGGCTGGAAAACGGACCTGTTGCCTGCGCCCACCTGACCCACCACGTGCCGTTCAGTTATCATGGTTTCTGGCAGGGAAACGCGGCTTGAAGACCCCATCGCTGCATAGCCGTTTTCATGGTAAAAGTGCCGATTATTATTCTCCTTCCAGCTTTACACTTCATTAAATTTTCCCTTACACTAACGACACTTAATTGACGCTCAAGGTCGCCTGCCGAAAAATTTTCGCAATATTTACCGCCTGTTACATGTATTTATACATTGGTACGTCTTTTGCTAATTAAAAAATAATCCAGATATTTTCATGCATAAACAGATTATTTTATGATTTGTTTGATTAAGGAGGGGAAAAAGCCAGGGGCAACTGATGCTCGGGATGGGACGAAAGACAATTTCCGGGCTGAAGGAAACCTGGCCGCTGGAGGTGGAGCGATGAATACAAAAATCAGGGTTAAAGCAATCGTTATCAACCGGCAGGGCGGACCGATCGAAACCTACTACGATGTCATGCTGGGCAACTGGGCCGAAGCCGACGCTATTCTCAAACTGTGGGCGAAAACAGCGCCTAATACCGGTTATTACGACAACTGCGAATTCAGGGTATTTTTCGAAGACGGAAATGTGTATTCAGGTAGCTACCACCTGAAACAGCACGACTCGTTTTTAAAAGACCTGCTTCCACATCACATCTGCAAGGTTTGCGATGAAACGAAAACATGCTGGGAAGCAGATGAATTCCTTGAAAAATACGACATACCAAAGGTAGCCTGAGTGAAAGCAGCAGCAGTCGTCATTAATTTGACGCACGAAGAATACCGGGAATTGCAACCTGTCGTATGACGGATAGATCCTGACTGACGGGGGTGTGCCATGTCGCGACACCCCCGAAAGCCGGCAAATGGGACAAAACAAGGAAAGCTTTCAGCCTCACAATACCAGAATTTGGATTTTAATCTCGTGCAATCATGAAGCTGTAAATTTTTGGAAACAAGTAATTGCGGAATATTTTGTTCAGCAGGTATAAGCTTTCAAGTCGTTATTGACTATACATTGAATCGAAAATGCATAACATCGCCGTCCTGTGCGACGTATTCCTTTCCTTCGAGCCTCATGAGTCCTTTTTCCTTGGCCCCGGCCTCACCCGCAGCGTTAATATAATCGGAGTAGGCGATCACCTCGGCGCGGATGAACCCCTTTTCGAAATCGGAATGTATAACTCCGGCTGCCTGTGGAGCCTTGCTCCCGACCGGGATGGTCCAGGCCCGGACTTCCTTCTTGCCGGCTGTGAAATAGGTAATGAGACCCAGCATCTCGTAGCCGCTCCGGATCAGCCTGTCCAGGCCGGATTCCGTGAGACCCATTTCGGCAAGAAACAGCTGCTTTTCTTCATCATCGAGCTCGGAAATCTCCGCTTCGACCCGGCCGCATATCACGACGACCTGAGCCCCTTCCCTTTGGGCAAGTTCCCGAACTTTCCGGACCGCGGGGTGTTCGCCCGCCAGATCGTTCTCGGCCACGTTTGCGACATAGAGAACAGGCTTATCGGTCAGGAGATGGATATCGCGCATCAACAGTCGCTCTTCGTCTGTCTCTGCAACCCCGCGGGCACCTTTTCCCTGCTCGAGCGATTGCTTCATACGGAGATAAAAATCGGCCTCCTCTTTCACTTTTTTGTCGCCGCTCTTCGCCTGCTTTTCAACCCGCAACAGTCTCTTTTCAACAGTATCCAGATCGGCCAGGGCCAGTTCCGTCTGGATGATTTCGATATCCAGGACCGGATCGATGCCGCCGTTCACATGCACGATATTTTCATCTTCGAAACAGCGCACCACGTGAATAATGGCATCAACTCCCCGGATATGGCCGAGGAACTGGTTGCCCAACCCTTCACCCCGGCTGGCGCCCTTGACCAGTCCGGCAATATCCAGGATCTCGATTGTCGTTGGCAGGATCCTCTCAGGCTTGACAAACTCAGCCAGCTTATGCATCCGGGGATCGGGAACCTGCACAATACCTACATTGGGGTCGATGGTGCAGAACGGATAATTGGCCGACTCGGCGCCCGCCGAGGTAAGAGCATTGAAAATGGTGGATTTCCCCACATTGGGGAGACCGACGATACCGCAATTGAAGCCCATAAAAAAACCTTCCTTGAAAAATGTAAAGGCGAGTTACCTCGCCCCTTTGTCGAAATTGTGTAATATAATCACAAAATGGCAACATTTACAACATAACTGAATTTAATAAATAAATACCATATCCGTAAACACTAAAAAAAAGCCGCCTTGTCACAGCACTGCGACAAGACGGCTTTTGCAACATTAGCAAAATGAATTATTTCCCTTTTCACGGTGACATGATCACCTCAAAACATCGGGGTGGATGCCGCTTCAGCATTCCGTTACCCGAGCTTGAGTTCCTGGGAATTCTCCCAAAGACCGTGAATATTGCACAATGCAGTGGCGTAAAGAACTCCCGGCTTGGAAATCTTCATCTCCGTCGTAACCTTATGATTGGTGTAAACCGGACCCGTATCCGGACCTTCTACCGATTCACCATGGGCGGCGAATTCGAAGTTGCCAATCTGGTAGGCAAATTTGTCTCCTTCGGGTTTGAAAAAGAGTTGTATCCATCTGATATGGTGCGCAGTGGTATTCGGGTGGGCAATCTCCTTACCGAGGGAAACCTTCACTGCAAACATTTCACCTGACTTGATACTCCCGGATGCAATTTCTATTACCGGTACATGTTTTTCTTTTTTCCAATCATCAGCGCCGAAAAGCTCTCCTACTTTGGCCATTAGTTATTCCTCCCTTATTTTTATAAAATCCGTGCAGCAGATGGTGATGGCGATACGAACAAGCAGACCCATCCCCCGGCCGGCAATATATTAACCTTATAACGTATTCTCAAAATTTCAAGTAACTATCAGATTTTTTTAAAGCGCTTTCCGAATCGAATACAGTCTATGATTCCTCACCGCTCCGCAGTTTTATCCCCGTGTCGGTAATGTCGATCAGGCCTTCTTTGTAAAGTCCGCCTGTCCCTTTCTTGAAACTCTTCTTGCTCATGCGCAGCAGATCCGCAATGGCCTCCGGTGCACTTTTGTCGTTAACGGGCAGAAAGCCTCCGCCTGCCTTAAGGGCCGAAAGGATTGTTTCCCGATCCCTGGCGGCATCCCCGGCGCCACCTTTGCGCAATGTAACGTCGATTTTGCCGTCGTTGCGGATTTTTTTCACATACCCCCGGAAGCGCTTTCCCCTTACAGGTTTTATGTAGAGCTCATTGCGAAATAGAAGGCCGCCATAGGTATCATTTATAATGACCTTGACCCCCAAATCGGTGAAGGCGTAGGGAAGCAGTTCGACCTCGTCACCTTCGGACATGGTACCGTCGGCTGGTCTGAGGAATTTTTCCAGCTTGGCGGAAGCGGCAATCCGGCCACTGTTGTCCAGGTAGACCCGTACCAGTGCCGACTCCCCCTTTTTCACCGCTGCCGGCTGTTCGCCGAACGGCAGCAGCAGATCCTTGTCCAGTCCCCAGTCAAGGAAGGCGCCGACCCCGGTATTATCCTTCACCTTCAGCAGGGCGAACTCCCCCACCACCGCCCGGGGCCTCTGAACCGTCGCCACCGGCCTGTCTTCCGAATCGCGGTAAACGAAAACGTCAAGAGTGCTGCCCGGTCCGGCACCGTCGGGAATAAATTTGCCGGGCAGCAGTATGTCGCCATCGCCGGTTGCGAGAAATGCGCCCGAGGCATTGATTCTGACGATTTCCAGTTTATTGTATTGACCAATCAGGAGCATGGTATCACTCATTTCTTCTTTTTAGATCTGGAAAGCAGCATCTCACCCAGAGTCCCCATCCCCTTGGGTGCCTGTTCCGCCTGGCGCCGGAATTCACCCAGGGTAGCCTCTTCCTCTTCCGCGGCTCGGGCCGTTCCGGCAAGGGCCAGTGAAAGACGACGGTTGGCCTGGTCAAAGCTTTCGACCTTGACCTCGACGGTTTCCCCCTCTTTCAGAACTTCGCGGGGGTGGTTGATCCGCTTGCCCGCTCCCAGCCTGGATATATGGATCAGTCCGTCCACTCCGTCGGACAGGGTTACAAAAGCGCCGAAGGGAGCCAGACGCGCCACACTGCCGGTATGGAACGAACCTTCCGGGTACATCCGGCCCACCTGCTCCCAGGGATCGGGCATGGTATCCTTGAGACTCAGGGATATCCTGTCCTTTTCCCGGTCGATGTTCTTGACCACGACCTCAACCTTCTGGCCGACGGTCAGAACCTCCCGGACATCCTTAACCCTGCTCCAGCCGATCTCGGATACGGGAAGCAACCCCTCGATGCCCCCGATATCAACGAAGGCACCGTAATCCTGCAGTGAGGTGACCGTCCCGGCAACCTTCATCCCCTCGCTGATGGCCGCCTGCGCTTCCTCCCTGAGTCTGCGCTGCTCTTCCTCAAGCAGAACCCGGCGGGAGACGATGATGTTGCGGCCCCTTTCCCCATATTCGGTGATCTTGAAAGCGAGGCGGGTTCCGATAAGCGACTCGGGGTTGTCCATGCGACGCAGAGAGATCTGGGAAAACGGACAGAAGGCACGGGCTGCGCCGGCCAGTTTTACCTCGTAGCCGCCCTTGATCTCCTTTTCGACCATCCCCTCCACAGGCACCCCCGCGTGCCAGGCCTCCTCCAGTTGCGCGCTGCCCGAGGTACTCCCGCCGATTTTGGTCGTAAAACGCATTTCACCATGCCTGGAAGAAAGAAAATAGGCAGCTATGGTATCGCCCTCTTTGACTGTAAAATTGCCGTCAGGATCGAGAAACTCTTTCAGATCGACAATGCCTTCCCCCTTCTGGCCGGTATCTATAAACAGCCATTCGCTGCTGATCTTCAGGACTTTTGCGGTCACTTTCTGCCCCGGCTCCAACCGCCCGCTCTGCTCGCTCATGCTCTGTTCCAGAAGCTCTGCGAAGTTTTCGTCTTCGTTTATCATTTCCAGATCGTCTTTATCTGACATGGCTTTATTCCTTTTCAATGAAATGTTTTCTCTGAGCGTATCTTTATTGACTTCCTTTTGTCAAGCTGTCTCAGCTGTTTGAGGATGGACTGACCGTTAAAATCGAAAATATTGATGACCGGTATCATCTTGTACGCAAGACCGCCTCCATTCATACGGGCATCTTCGTTTCGATATCGTGGTATGATTTAATCAGGATAAAGGGCTGCTGACCAGCCTCGCACCAATGAAGTGGAAACACCCGGGCAGCAAACCTGAACAAGCCGGACAGACAAGGAGACATTATTTATGCATGACTTATTACCGGAAGGAGAAGATCTGAGACGTGCAGTCAAATGGGTGACCGACAACATGCGGGAAAATCCCGGCCGACCGGTTCAACCGCTCGTACAGGAGGCAATATTCAGGTTTGATGTTTCACCCAAAGATGCCGAATTCCTGATCAGGTTGTTCAGTAAGGGGAAAAATGAGTAGAACGGATTGATTACTACGTTGCTATTTTTAATAATGCCTTTGGATACTCAACCTGCTATCGGTAACTGCCCGGACAAATCAAACCCCATATTCGCTGCGGATAAGCTTTTCGCGTACGAACCTGATGTGCTCACGCAGCACATAGAACTGGTTGGCATAGGCCAGCGGCGTTTTCATTTTATTCACCCCTGACTCGATATCATCGAGATGTGCCATTAAATCCTGTCTTTCTTCTGGCGACGGCTGGGCCATCATGCTGCGTTCGACCGCTATGAGCCTGCCGTACCAGCGGTAGATGCGCGACTTGACGCGCCAGCTGTACAGCGCCGGCAACACCTTCAACCCCGGTATCAAAACCACGAAAATCGGCACGATTACCACCAGCATGCGATCGGCCAGACTTGCCAGCCAAAAAGGCAGGTTGCGATAAAGAAAGGTTTTCCCCGAGTTGTAATAGCGTGCCGCGTCATCGCTGAGACGGAATTCATGCACCAGCGGTGTTGGAAACTCGCCTGCACGCTGCAGCAGTCTGGCGCTGCCGTGCACTTCGCGTGCCGCCTCTATCAATAAATCGGAAAGCGCGGGATGCAGATTTTCCCGTGCTACAAGCTCTACCGTGGGCCCGATCAGATGGATATCACCGGGAGGAAGATTCTTGCCCAGATCGAACGCCCCCATGGGTATGTCGAGTTTGTTGAGATATGGAAAGCGGCGCGAATAGGCATCGGCCTGCGCGAAATCGAGAAGCCGTATGCCCGGCGTTGACAAAAGTTTGCGCATGATCCGCGGCGAGGCTGAATCTCCCATCAGAAACGCCGCGTCAACTTTACCCTCGGCAAGCGCCCTTGCTGCGTCCTCACCGTCCAGGCTGAGAAATGTCGTCGCGCCGCCGGGCTCTATACCGTTTGCCTTGAGGAGTATCAATGAGAGGGCATGGGTTCCGCTTTCCTCTGATCCCACTGCGAGGCGCTTCCCGGCCAGTTCGGAAATCCGGTCCATGGTGACGTCGCCACGGTAAAAAAGCGCAAGCGGCAAATGGAATACGCTCCCGAGAGAAACCAGCCTGTCCGTGGACGTGTCGGCGGCCACCCCGCCCTGGACAAAGCCAACGTCAACATGGATTGCAGGATTGTTCAGTTTCTTGAGATTGTCCAGGGAACCTTCGGACGGAAGGATTTTCACCTTGACTCCGTTACGCGCCAGAATCTTGCGGTACTTCTCGGCGGTGAGCCGGAAAGTGCTTCCTTTCGGCCCGCTGGTAATAATTATGGTATCCGGCGGCGCGGGACGCAGGAACCAGAATGTTGCGGCGATCACAACCGCGGTTATCAGAACCAGGGGACCGATTGTAAACACGAGATCACGCGGCGTAACCCCGACAAACCTGGCCAGGGGACGAATGGAAGCAACTTTGCGAATGTTGTTTTGCGCCATCAATTAACTCCGTCAGTCAACACATCAAGCGATAACGCCATCGAAATTAAACGAATGCCATTTACAACCTTTTCATACCAGATGCTTTTGAATTCCATCTTATGATACGCGCCAAAAGAGTTGGGTGAATAATTTACAGTAATTCAGGCATTATGTTTCATATACCATCCAGAAGAGATCTTACTTTCTTTAGAAGAGTATTCGGCAAAATCGGTTTGTAAATCAGCTCAACACCACTTTCGGGCAAAACCTTCAACCGGATGATGTCAGGTGCGTAGCCGCTCAGATAAATCGCCTTCACGCCGGACCGAATTGCCTTGATTGCTTCATTGGCCTCATTACCGTTCATTTCAGGCATTATAAGGTCGAAAAGAAGCAAGTTAATCGTGTCTTTGTTTTCCATGAATTTCTTCACAGCATCTTTTCCGTTATTTGCCTCGATGACAGTATAGCCCCATTTCTTCAGCACAATACTGATTAGCTGCCGAGTCGGAGCATCATCCTCGGCGAGGAGGATTGTTTCCGAGCCGTGAACCAGAGGTTCTTCCACAAGTACTTTATTCTCTTCACAGACATCTGATTTAATAACAGGCAGGTATATTTTAAATGTTGTACCTTTACCTGGCTCACTATAGACATTGATAAAGCCATCATGCTCTTTAATGATACCGTACGCAACCGCCAGCCCCAGGCCCGTCCCTTTCCCCACAGCTTTAGTCGTAAAAAAGGGCTCAAAGATTTTTTCACGTGTTTTTTCATCCATCCCTTCGCCGGTGTCCGATATGGTCAGAAGCGCATAAGAACCTGTATTTCCAAAGCCATGCATTAATACAAAGTCATTATCAACTGATATCTGCTCCGCACTGATTATCAGATCGCCCCCTTTCACCATTGCATCTCTTGCGTTTGTGGCAAGGTTCATCAACACCTGTTCAAGTTGATGCAAGTCAGCATGGACAACTATCGGATCTTTTTGCAACATGACCCTGCACTTGATATCTTCTCCGATGATCCGCACCAGGAACTTTTCGACTTTACTGATAATATCGTTTAGATCGACCGGCTTTTTTTCACTTATCTGCTTCCTGCTGAAAATAAGGAGGTCTTTTGTAAGATGAGCAGCCCGGTCGGCTCCTTCAAGCATATGCTCTATATATAGTCGAAGTGGATCGTCCGGACCCATTTTCGTTTTAATAATATGGCCGTAGCCAAGGATGGCCGTTAAAATGTTATTGAAGTCATGGGCGATTCCTCCGGCAAGCGTCCCTATTGCCTCCATCTTTTGTGACTGACGAACCTGGTTCTCAAGATTTATTTTTTCTGTTATGTCGTTAACGATCTCTATGACGGAATTTATGTTTCCTGATTCGTCCTTCATGGCATAAGTCTTTTTCTCCAGATGGATCTGTTTCCCGGACTTGCCTGTTATCGTTTCTACAAAAACAGCCGGTTCTCCTGTCTCGAAGGTACGCTTGCAGGCACAATCTTGATAAACTTCGGAACACGGTTGGGGCATGTGATGCGAAATATTGTAACAATATCTTCCGGTTACCTCCTCCAACGACATTCCTGACTGCTCGCAAAACGCCCTGTTTGCTGAAATTATTCGATAATTGCGATCGATGACCACAAATGACTCATCAACGCTGTACAGAATGCTCCGGATAAACTCTTCGGAACTCTTCAGTGAAGCCTCCGCCCGCTTCCGCCCGGTTATGTCGCGAATGATAGCCCACATCCCGGCAGGGTGCCCGTTTTTATCCTTGAGCAGAACCATTCGCAGTTCAGCGGTGACCAGTGTTCCGTCTTTCCGCAGGAACTCCTTCTCGTAGACATCTGAGTAGCCGCGTAACAGTACCTGCTGATCGATAATAGCTGATTCACTGGCATGCCACTGGGGGGGGGTTATCTCATCAAAGGCGAGGCGGTATAACTCATCTGCTTTATAGCCGAGCATATTCATGAAAACACCATTGGACTCAATGATTCGGCCGGACAAGTCGATCCGGCAAAACGCGTCCATCATGCTTTCATGGAGCTGCCGGTATTTCGCCTCTGATGTACGAACTCTTTCTTCCGCCTGCTTGCGCTCAACCGCATATTTGATTGCCCGTGCAAGCTGGCTCTTGTCCGGCAGCCCCTTGACCAGATAATCCTGTGCTCCTTCCTGGATAGCGCTCAAAGCCATTCGCTCATCATTATTCCCGGTCAGAACGACTATGGGCAATTCGGCGCCATGCCGACGCATTGCCCGGAGAGTCTCCAGACCGTCGCTGTCGGGCAGGCTGAGATCCAGTAGAATAATATCAAACCGATTGGAGATAACACGCTCAAGCGCCTCCGACAGTCGGGCCACACATTCAATTTCGAACAATACCGGGCCGTGTGCCGGCAAGAGCTCCATGATCAGGTCCGCGTCGCCGGGATTGTCTTCAACCAGCAGAACACGCAAAAAATCACTCATTTTTTCACTCCATTAGGTGGCAGAACGACAATGCTCAACCAGAATTGCTCGATGGATTTGACCACATGAAGAAACTGGTTCAGGTCTATCGGTTTGGTAATGTAGCAGTTTGCATGCAGATTGTAGCTCTTAATAACGTCTTCCTCTGCCCTTGAGGTGGTAAGGATTACCACCGGAATACGCTTGAGGCTTTCATCTGCCTTGATTTCGGAAAGAACCTGCCGACCGTCTTTTCTGGGAAGGTTCAGATCGAGCAGTATTATGTCGGGCCGCGGCACATCGCCATAAAGTCCCTCCCGGCGGAGAAAAGCAATGGCCTTCTCGCCATCATCAACCACGTGAAGATTATTCATTATCTTGCTGTCTTCCAACGCTTCACGGGCCAGGTCCGCATCACCAAGATTGTCTTCCACAAGCAGAATTTCGATAGGCTTGACCATTTGATTGTTCATCGTTAAATTGTCTCCTTTCATTTCGGCAACGTAAAGAAAAACGTAGTCCCCTCGCCTGGCCAGGATTCGAACCAGATTCTGCCGCCGTGGCGTTCGACTATGCGTTTGCAGATTGCCAGGCCAATGCCGGTTCCCGGGTATTCATGCCTTGTATGCAGGCGCTGGAAAATCACGAACACTTTTTCGGAATACTGCTTATCAATTCCAATACCGTTGTCCTTCACCGAAAAGCACCACTCGCTGCCAAGATCGCAACATGACACGCAAATGAGAGGCAGTTCCGCACTCCGGAACTTGATTGCATTTCCAATCAGGTTCTGGAACAGCTGAGTCAACTGGCCTGAATCGGCTCTAACAACAGGCAGATCATCGTTGACGATGATTGCCCGTGTCTCTTCAATCGCCGACGACAGGTTTCGCAGGGCCTCGCCGAGGACTGAATGCGAGTCGACCGACTCGGGTGGAACCCCTTGGGTATTCACTCGCGAATACGCCAGAAGGTCATTGATGAGCCTCTGCATTCTCACCGCGCCGTCCACGGCATAGTCAATGAACTTTTTGGCTTTATCATCAAACATACCTTCGTATTTCTGGGCGAGAAGCTGCGTATAACTGGATACCATCCGCAATGGCTCCTGCAGGTCGTGCGAGGCTACGTATGCGAACTGTTCGAGTTCCCTGTTGGAGCGTTCAAGGTCTTCAAGCGTTGCCTGCAATGTCTCCTCGGTCCGTTTGCGGTTGTCAATTTCCTTCTGCAAACTTTCCATGGAAGTATATGATTCCTTCAGTCTTGCAGCCATTTCATTGCTCGCCATGGACAAGTCTGTAAGCTCGTCACTTCCTTCAACACTGATTCGGTAATCAAGATTTCCTGCTCCAATAATTTCAACCCCTTTGCCTAACGCCGCTATTCGTTTCGCTAGAATTCTATTAATGGACACTGAGTTCAAGACAATTGCCAAAATACCGCCAATAATGGACAGGATTATTATTAAAACTCCCCTGTTCCGGGTGCTTGTCTTCTCCAATTGGGCTGCAGCGTCCAATTTGTCGATGCAGTCACGCAAGGTATATGACTTCATAAACACCTGACTGATCAGCCCCGCTTCGGCCTCCGTAAAACCAAACCCCTTTTGGGAATCGCTCTTATCTATCTTGTGAGCCTCCATAAATTGAGGGAATATTCTGATTGTGGCATCAAAATTCAAACGTGCCTGTTTCAGCACAGCCTGCTCGCTGCTTCCTGTAAAAACTTCAGAGGCAGACTCCAATAATTTTCCAAGGTTCCGGGAATTTGCATTCCATTGGACAATAGCGCGTTCTTCCCGATTCAGAAGATAATCATCCCTGATTATCATCCTTTCGAAAGAGACTTTCTGCAATTCATTAACCAGTTCAATATTGTTGTTTGCCCTCGCCATATCCAGGAATGACCAGAGCAGCGTAATTATAATCAGGATGACGACGCCAACGGAGATGAATGCGTTGAGTCTCAGCCTCGTTTTGATCTTCATGGATCTCCCCTCTTGCCGAATAGCCAATATCCTCGGATTTTACAGTCAAAAGGCAACCTTCACAGGTAAAATCAAAGTAGTTGTGCTTGCACTTAGGTGTGATTTTGTGTCCCTGAATACGACCTTTGAAAATCTCCTTCAATTCTCACATGTTAAAATAAAAAAAACCGCTTTCATCAGCAATATGCTAAGAAATGCGGCTTTTTTAGTTCACCGGGGATACAGCGTTGCACCATGTAACACCCCAACGGCATTATTTAATATGAATAATAATACAAATTCTAATACCTTTCGACAAGCGATGCGTCAATAATTTTAATATGATAATTTACTTACAATCGTTCTACTTTAATGACGCTGCATTAGGAAGTGCGAATCATCCAACTTCTCAAACACCTGAATACTTGTAATTAACTCACTATTTTGCGGAGGGAAATTAACATTCCCGTATATTCAAAAAAATTCATTTTCGTAAAACATTCTTACTTTCAGGGAGGATAAATGATCGATTCCAGGTTGCCACTCTCTATAGTTATTTTCTCCCTCTTTTATATAAAGCCGGATAGAGTAGAGTGTTTATCCGGACAGGAACGATGAGAGACGCCGGTCACGGGCAAGTTCAGGTCATGGTGATATACTTTTCACAGGAAACAGGGAGGTGCGGAGGTGAAATATCACGAAGACATTCTCGGAACAATCGGAAATACGCCGCTGGTGAGATTGAACAAGGTCGCGAGGGATGTCAGGCCGACAGTCCTGGCAAAGGTCGAGTTCTTCAACCCCGGCGGGAGCGTTAAGGACAGGATGGCGGTCCACATGGTGGAAGAAGCTGTGAGCAAGGGAAAGCTGAGGCCCGGCGGGACCATCGTGGAAAACACCTCGGGTAACACGGGCATCGGTCTGGCCCTTTATGCGGCGGTAAAGGGGTACAAGGCCATATTCACCATCCCGGACAAGATGAGCCGGGAAAAAATAGCCTTGCTCGAGGCTTTCGGCGCCAGGGTAATCGTCTGCCCCACGGCCGTCCCCCCGGACTCCCCGGATAGTTACTACGAAACGGCCAAGAGGATAGCGAGAGAAACGCCGAATTCGTACATGGTGGACCAGTATCACAACCAGAACAACGTCGAGGCCCATTACAGGACCACGGGCCCCGAGATATGGGAGCAGACGGAGGGGCGGATAGACTGTCTCGTCGCTGGGGTCGGCACGGGAGGAACCATATCGGGAGCCGGTAAATACCTCAAGGAAAAGAAACCCGGGGTAAAGATCATCGGGGTCGACCCCATAGGCTCCGTATACCACGACTGGTTCAAATACAAAAAGCTCATCGAATCGAAGATATACATGGTGGAAGGCATCGGCGAGGACATGCTCTGCGAGACCCTGCATTTCGATCTGTTGGACGATATCATCCAGGTGAACGACAGGGAGTCATTCCAGATGGCGAGAAGGCTTGTCAGGGAGGAGGGAATCCTGGCCGGAGGCTCCGGCGGATCAGCGGTCTGCGCCGCGCTGAAGGCATGCGAGAAGCTTGCTGATGATCAAATCGTGGTGGTTATCCTTCCCGATTCCGGACACAATTACATGAGCAAGATATTCAACGATGATTGGATGAGGGAGAAGGGATTTATTTGACAAATCCGGAGGCAATATGAAATTCGAGACAAAGGCCATCCATGCAGGGGAAGAACCCGATTTCAGGGAGGGAGGCTCCGGCGACGTGGTCGTGCCCATCCACCTATCCTCCACTTTCGCCAGGAAAGAGCTGGAAAAACCTACCGGGGGTTATGAATATTCCCGATCAGGCAACCCCACCAGAAACGCACTGGAAAAGAGGCTCGCCGCCCTGGAGAACGCCCGGTTCGCGCTGGCCTTCTCCTCGGGTCTTGCCGCTGAAGCGGTCGTCTGCATGACCCTTCTCAATTCGGGAGACCACGTCTTGGCATTCGACGACCTTTACGGGGGCACCCGGAGGCTTTTCAACAGTGTTCTCGCCGACTTTGGCCTGGAGTTCAGCTATGTGGACGCAAGAAATCTGAAGAAGGTAAAAGACGCAGTCAAACCGAACACAAGGCTCATCTGGATGGAGACACCGACAAACCCTTTGATGAGGCTGTGCGATATGGCGGGTATAGCTGAGATCGGCAGGAAGGCAAAGATTACCACCGTTGTGGACAACACGTTCATGAGCCCTTTTCTTCAAAATCCCCTCGATTCGGGAATCGATGTGGCAGTCCACAGCACCACGAAGTACCTGAACGGCCACAGTGACTCGGTCGGAGGGGCCGTCATGCTTTCGGATGAAGAGCTGTACGGCCGGATCAAATTCAACCAGAACGCCATCGGCGCCATCCTTTCCCCTTTCGATTCCTACCTGGTCCTCAGGGGAACGAAGACCCTGGCGCTGAGAATGGAAAGGCACTGCCGGAACGCCCGGGAGATAGCGGGATATCTTGAAGCCCATCCGAAGGTGAGGAAGGTTCACTATCCCGGCCTTGAGAGTCACCCCCAGCACGGACTGGCAGGAAGGCAGATGAAAGGCTTCGGCGGCATGTTGTCATTCGAGATCGACGGGGGTTTAAATCAGGCGAAGGCGTTTCTTGAGAACCTGCGGATATTCTCCCTCGCCGAGAGCCTTGGAGGGGTGGAGTCGCTCATCGAGCATCCCGCATTGATGACCCACGCTTCGGTACCAAAAGAACAAAGGGAAAAGACGGGCATCACGGACTCCCTGATAAGGATCTCCGTCGGCATTGAAGATGTGGGGGATTTGAAAGAAGACCTGCAACAGGCACTGGACAAGGTATGAACCGGCGGGATTTAAAAATACCGTATTTGGCTTTATCTGGTCCGGAGAATCAATTCTCTCCGGACCAGCGTAAACTGAAGGGATTTGGCATGTCCGGTTCTGCGGATGGTCAACCGCACATTCGTGCCGGTTCGGCCCCGCAATCTTTTCTCAACCATCTCCCTGAAATTACTACCTTTTGTCGGCCTGCCTTCTATGGCGGCTATAATGTCGTCCTTCCGTATGACCGCAACATAGGCCGGTCCGCCCACGACCAACTGCCTCACCTGAATCTCCCCGTCATGAAGCGGTACACCGTCGATTCCGACCCCGCAGGTTTTTAGCGGTATCAGCACTTTACTCAGTATCTTCGAGGGGAGCCGCCCACTTGAATTTTATTCCCTGCTTTTTCACGGCTGGCGGTTGCTCCTTCAGGGGATGATTGCCGGAATCAGTCTGACTGGACGGCATATCCCTCTCCCCGGCGTCAGGCTTTTCAGCCACAGCCCTGCGATAGCCTATTTCCTGGATATCTTTTATTCCTTCGTCCAGCTTGACGGTCTGAACCCTGCCCGAACGGTAGGTAATTACAATGCTGTCGGCAGACGCGGCACCCCCCCCCGACAGAAACATGAGAGCCATGGCAATAATTAAGCATTTTGTACAATCTTTCATTTTTCACCTCTTTGACTGATTTTTTCGACTTTTTGGATTTGGCTGTCGGTTCCCGGACTCTCGGCAAAGATTTTCAAAAGCTGCCCGAATTCATCCTTTTTCAGCAGTATTGGCCGCATCTGAGTGTTGTTGCGAATTTTCCTCGGGTTCTCCAGCCATTTTTTCAGCATATCTGCTTTCCACCTTAGTTTTTCATTGAATGTCAGTGGGTATTGCAAGGAAAAGAGACCGGAAAGATTGGGACCGATGTCGCCCTTGCCTAACCCCCCGAATGCCTTGGTCAGAACTTTATGACATGAACCGCAATTTTTTTCAAAGACGTTGCTCCTGTTTTTAGTTTTATCATCAAAATGCACTATCTGCGGGGTTTCTTTTTCTATTTGCCCCGCATAATTCGCCTCCCCGGAAAGGATCGCATTTACCAGATCGGTCAGTTCCCGATCATTGAAGCGGAAGTCCGGCATCAGCAGTGCCGGTGATTTTATCGAGTCTAAGATTTTCCCGGGAGTAGTATCATCAGGCAGACGGTCGAGATTGCTCGCCAGTTTATTCCCCTTGCCGGACGATGTATGGCAGCGCCGGCAGGCAAAAGTCTGCATCAGCTTTTTGCCCCTTTCTACCGGTGCACTCCCTTGTATCGAAAACCAGGCGAATCTTGCGGGGATAAGGTCATAATGGGCTATCCGCAGACGGTCGGACCGAGCGTCCCCCTTATGGCAGGCAGCACAGCTTCCCCTTGATTCGTAATGCGGCCGATGGCAGTGAAGACAGGAAATTTTGCCAGCCAGGGCTACCGACCCGGGAAAGAGCAGCCAGCAGGCTGCCGTAATCAAAACGGCACGGACAATTCCCAATTTTTACCTCGGAAGAACATGGCAATGACTGTAAGCGCTATCATGATGATAATAGCAAGAATCGTAATTATGCTGACCGCAACCTGTTCCTTCTGGAACCAGGCGGCACGCCCGGTGCGAGCCGTACCTGACAGCCAGGGCAGTAGAAAGAAACACCCGGCAAAACCGAGCACGGCATAAATCAGATACTTGGAATAGCTCACCAGTTCCTGAATCCAGAGGAGAAACCAGGCGGATTTGACCGGATTCGGCACCCGGGAGATATTTGCAGGCTCCTGCAGCGGGGCGGGAATGACCGCCGTAAGAACAAGCAGAACTGCGATAAATAAAGCCATGCTGATCTTGATCCGGCGGAAAAAAGGATGGAGAACTCCTGACATATCCACGTTTCATAAGTAGGGCAGCACCCCCTTTCCTTTTCTGATCCGGTAGAAATGCAGGAAGGTGAGGATCAGCACCGTTAGAGGAACAAGAGCTATATGCAGGACGTAAAAACGGAGCAGTGACATCGGCTGTCCCACGCCGTCGGGAACCAGTATGCCGTGCACCAGGGCCCCGAACGGGATGGTGTTGACAAGTTCCATCCCGGTCTGGCTGGCCCACAATGCAAGCTGGTCCATCGGAAGGAGATAACCCGTATATGCCTCGAATATCGCAAGCATGCAGGAGCCCGCGACCCGATAACCCAGTTCAGCTCCCTCGGTTTTTGATACGCACCGGTCAGGATGACCCGCACTGTATGAAGAAAAATCAGAACCAGGAACAAATGGGATGAAAGCCGGTGCAGACTCCTGAGATAACGTCCGCACCATACGGACGATTCAAGAAATAGAATGGATGGGTATGCAGCTGCCGGCGCCGGTTGATAATAAAAAAGCAGCAAAAGGCCGGAAACGACCAGCAGCAAAGGCGGTAAAGGCCAGCCCTCCGAGGCAGAAGGTATAGGAAATGGACAGGTTCCTTTTCAGAACTGACCCGGGGAAAGAAGTGCCTGAGGAATTCTTTAATCAAGTAATCCTCCATTAACGTCCATCAGACGACCACCAGAAAAAATCGCCCCGCTCTTCGACACGTAGCGCGCCAAAGGCCTGTCCGCCGGACCTTTCAGAACATTGCCCCGCCGGTCAAAGATGCTGCCGTGGCAGGGGCAGACCAGCTCCGGCGGGCATGACATTTACTGTACAGCCGAGATGGGTGCAGACCAGGCTCAGGGCATAGATTTCACCGCCATCGCGGATAATCGCGACCCTCGATTCCTTGAAAACCAATGCACCGTCAAGCGGCAAATCCGCTTTTGCCACGGAAAGCAGCGTCTTTTTCCTCCGGACGTTGGGAAGGAGAAATTTGCCGAGGAAAAAGAATCCCGGCCGCAAATGCCGATTACGGAGCCGATGAATTTTCTACGTGATCGGATCAAATTTGCCATTTTTCTATATACGCTTTCTTGTAGGCAGGGCTTTTTCTAGTCATCTGCTGATACCGCTCAACTGGAAGAAAATCGCCATTGACTACTTTTTGACCGGTTCTGTCCCAGAAGGACGGCAGCGTCATGCCGTCGGCCTGCAACTGGTAGATCCGCTCCTCCTTCCCTCTCCATGATGAAACGGCGCGGGCTATTCGTGGCACCCCTCGCACATAACCGTGCCGCGTCGAATAGTATGGGGAAAAATGCCTTCCAGTCAGCAGCCAGCAGCCGGTTCTCCGTCCCGACCGGCCGGTCGTTCCTGATGTCCGGTAAAATAGAAGATAAACTCCGGCCGGATCGGGCTGACCTTGCCGGCCGCATTGATCCCCAGCGGCGGAGCATCCTGCTTTCGCAGATAGGACGCTTTTTACATAATTGCCCTCGTTGTTCCTGACCCGGTATTTGATCCCTGCGACGGGCTGTTCGTGAAGCGAAGATAAAATGTCCCGTACTCCTGCGGTGTCCAGGCGGAATGACAGGCATAACATTCCATTTTTTCCAGATGGGCCTGATATCCGGTGCTCGACCACCTTTCTATTCACCCTGTGGCAGTCAACGACATTTTTTCGATGACTTGTCACCGGCCACCAGACTCCGCATGGAATGGCAGGCACCGCATTTCATAGCCCTTCTCCGCATGGACGTCCGGGGTCATTTTCAGGTACGTTTCGCCATAGGCAACCTCGCCCCGCTGGTAGCGCAGGCTATCCTCACGCGGGGCCATGCCGTAGTAATCAGTGCCGACAAAATATCCCTTGTGGCAGGTGAAACAGACCCGGTCCGCTTGCCTCTGGCAATGCGTGGCCGCTGCCCCCATGGCAGTCGGTGCAGCTGCAAATGACAGGAGTTGCAGTTGTTCTTGAAAAACGCCGGATCGCTCTCCCCGATGGTCCGATTGACAAAGAGCTTTTCTTTTTTTCTGGTGGCCATGGCGTGATCGAAAAGCGCGCCGTATCCCCGGTGGCAGCCGACGCATCCGGCAGCACGGTTCACGCCTGCTGCCGGATTGCCGAGGTCATCGTTCTCTTTAGTTCCATGGCAGGAGAGGCACGGCAAGCCGGCATGGACACCTTTGAGGGTAATCCGGTGGCAGTCCGTGCAGTTTTCTGCCGGCCCCGTAGCAGCAGGCCGCGTAATGGCCAGAAAGCAAACGGCTATGCAGAGCATCATCAAGCGCACGATAGTTCAGTTCCTTTCGGTAAATCGGGTCACGGGCCTTGTCATGGCAAACGATACAGAGGTTGACCGCAAGGGTCCGCCGCACCTCTTTTCCGTTCAGCGGCCGGGAATTCTCCCGGGTGATGGCGGAGTAGGCACGCACCTTGCCATCCTGGAGCGAGAGAAAACCGTCCAGGGGCTTGTCCGCCGATTGCTCGCAGATCAGCGTGCCGCAGATACTGCCCCCTGCCACGACATGCTGGCCGAAGCCGAGAAACGCCGGGTTGCCGTGGCATTCTCCACAGCCGACCGCCTTCTTGCCGGTGTTGTGGGAGTAAAAGGGGCAAACCGGAACTGTCGTTTACCTTTGTATTGAGCCACGTATTCGCTTCTTCGAGATAGCCCGTCCGCCTCGACCACGGTGACAAAGGTCTGACAGCCGGGGGTAACGGGAGATATGCGTCCCCGCTGGTTCAGGGCCAGGGGAAACGGATAGAGCATCCGGTAATCTTCCGTTCTCGCTGAAACGGCCGGGAGTTTCCACCCCCTTGATGAAATCCATCCCGGTTTGGATTTGTCGTATTTGGTATGGCATCCGTAGCATTGGGCCACGGTCCGTGAATGGCAGGCGTAACATTCCATCCGGCCGTGACCGACCATGGAATGCTCGGGAGTTCCGGTAATCACCTTGCTTTTGAACAGCTTGCCGCTCCGCTTGCCCATGACAAAACACGCCCTCCCTTGGTAAAATACATTGGAATAGGAGCGCCCCTTGGCGGTCAGCAGCATTTTCATGCCCGGCCGCACCTGTATTCCATAGCTTTTCGATTCCCGCAGCGCCTCGTCATTCTCCCTGGTTATTTCCCTGTAACGGGGCGGCGAATCGGGACCTCCATGGCAGTCTTCGCAACTGTATCTCCGTTTGCAGATACATATTTTCATAGGCATAACCGTCCCCCATGATGTCCCTTGATGTATGGCAGTCGATGCATTCCATCCCTGCAGCGGCATGGACATCCGGGACAATATGCGAAGCGTTGCGGGGGCCGCTGATCATCACGGGTCCGGGCAGACCGTTCCTGGTCGGCACCATGGAATTGTTGCCGTCGTACAACCCGTCATAGGAAAGGGCGATCCGGCCGCTCCGGTTATGGCAGCGGAAACATACCTTATCGCCGGGGAGCGGCTCAAGCGCATGGGTTTCGGAATAAGGTGATTTTCCGAACACGGTGGGGTCCCTGCCCTCATAAGTCGCGGTATTGTTATACGGGAAATGACAGGCTGCGCATCCTGCGGCGTGGCTGGCGCTGTAAACGTCGTTAGTTTCAATGCCCACATGGCAAAGTGAACAGAATTTTCGGTACAGTTCCCCTGAGAGGTTGTCCAGGTCGGCAACATTTCTCAATAGTCCGGGACTGCCTTTCCCATCGAAAACCTCACCGCCCTTCGTCGCATAGAGATGTCCGTCACTGCCTTCCCAGGTCAACTGGATGTTTCTTATCATACCGGTATTGGTGTACATGAGGTCGGACTTGAGCCTGCCCAGCTGGTATGCGTGGCAGGCGCCGCAGGTTTTCTCCCAGTACGCCGGGTTCGACGGGTTGCCGGATCCATACATTCCCGCATGCGCCTGACGCTTGTTCTTCGCGACCTCATTTCCGCCATGACATGAGACACATGATCCATGGCTTGCCGATACGTGCTCAATCCCGCGATGACAGGATTCACAATATGAAACATGATTGGGCTTCGATGAGCATCCCGGGAGTAGAAGCGCAATTATAACTGCTGAAAGAAAAGAGACCCGGCGAGGGAGAATTCTTATTGAGCTGAACATGAATGGCTCATTCCGTATGGGTTTCTTTGATTGAAATTTTCCATATCCACATCAACCATAACATAACCCTGTCGGTATACCCATTAAACCGGCACCGGGAGAGTATTGAAAGTGTTTGTTATTAATACTGATAATATTCATATATTTCAACTTTATTATCTTTAATAAAAATCATAATTGATAACTCGACAATATAAGCCTCACGTTATTTTGACGGCGTATTGTTATCGACTATTTCCGGAATAAATTGTTTTCGCATAAAGAGAGAATCAATATCGCTTCGGATAAAAAAAGGCCGACGGCATTGAGCCGTCGGCGACCACATGAAGGAGTATTTCAGAATCCGGATAAACCGGTCATTTTCCTGGTATTTGCCGGGTCAGTAAACAGGCGCATATAACAGCAATCACACTTTCATTATCAGCTTTTTTTTGCCATTGGAGGCGTGGGAACGTTTGTTCCGTGGCATTCGGTGCAATTCTCCTGCGACGGTATTCCGACTTCTTTCGCCGCGAACCAGCCGGCATCAGAGACATATTTGCCGTCTTTCCACTGATTCAGGAGCTCAACAAGTCTATAGGCAACACTTGCCGTAACCCGCGCGCACCGGTCTTTCCTTTCAGGACTGGTAAGAGCAAAACCGGATTTTCCCATCCATTTGCCGAGGGACACATGGCAGAGAGGTGAATCACTTTGGGTTTGAACTATCTTGGTTGCCACCCGGGGTTTCTTTGGCGTATACAGGGGAAGCTTTGCAGAAGAATACCATTCCATCATCTCGGATCCCATCAACGCCCCGTTTTTGCACTGCGGTCCTGCGATCCTGGGCCCGATAATAACGTTAGTCACCAGATTGGCGCCAGCTACACTCCCGCATATAGTTCCCCAACCGGCGGTGCCTCCCTCAAGATAAATAAAGGCGTCAATCGGGAATGACTTGTAGGGTTCGCCGACTTTTTCTCTCAGCTGGCTGAAAACACTGCTTATGACTGCTCCTCCGCAGTAAATCCGATACCATTCGTTATAAGCTATTTCAGCGGTTTTTTCAGGGTCGAGTTTCACATAAGGCCACGGCCATTTTTCCGTAGGTCCTTCTTTTGCTTCCGCCACAGATGACAGGCCAGCCTGAATTCCCGAAAAAGCCAGGACGCCCACCGCTCCGGCAGCTACCTTTCCGGCATCGATGAGAAGACTTCTTCGCGATATTTCAACATCAAGCACCTTTTTGATATCCATGTTAATTAATCTCCATAATTGAGTTTTTTGGAATAATCAAGGAGCCGATACGATTTCCGTGTGGCGCCCCGGCTCACCGGGACGCCTCCTTTTTATCAGCACCCCTGCAGGTCGTCCTCGCTGGCTTCGGTCAGCTTCATGCTCGAGTCTACCTTTATAGTGGCAGCCTTTGCCTTGCCGAATTTCAGCGTTACTTCGTTTCCACTCACAGCCATGACTCTGGGTGAGCCACCCGCCGCCGAGACGTTGCTTCCGGGTGTGGCCCAGGAAGGCACCTGCCCTTCGACGGTGACAGTGATTTTATCACCTTCAACTTTGGTCACCTTGCCGGCGACGGACCCTGACGCAAAGGCGGATACCGCCATGCCGGCCGTTAAGAGTGCCGCTGCAATGATGCATACGATTTTTTTTACCATAACTTGTCTCCTTTAATGATAATGATCCTACCCTTAGAAGATGACCTGCAACTGGGTGACAAAGGACGTGAAATCCTGTGTCGTCACGCCGTTTACCGTACCTTGCTGGTCGAAGGAGGTGCGTGACGCTTCGAAAGTGAGCTTCAGATTTTGTCCACGGAAGTAATAGTTTGCGCCCCCGCAGTACCAGTCGATCTTCTGGTCGAAAATGTTGTTGAGGTTGGCGAATCTCCATTTCTCGTAACGGCCGAAGAACTGCAGAGGAAGGTTGGGAAGCATATAGCCGGCTTTAACGTACCAGCCGTTTTTCTGCCCATTGAGGCCGATTGTTCCCGGATCGGGATTGGCGTCTTTGTAAGCATCGCCAAGGTCAACGTTTTCATAGGCGGCAGAAGCGGTCACTGTACCAATCCCTTCCAAGGGATACTCGAAGAAGCCGTCAACCGTCCAGGCATTGTAATCCACCGAATCGCTTCTGGTCGTGGTGTCGCCATAGGCAATTTTCGGTTCGTACTGATAGGCGCCGCCCACGGTCAGGACTTTCTTTTTCCCCAGGTAGGTACCCTTGTAACCGTAGTCCTTCTCAGGATCGAGCAGCGTCACATGGCCGCGGAAGGAGTAGCGGAAGTTTGAGCTTGGCGCTGTTTCTCCGGATACCGCCTTTCGCCCTTCCATGGCATCAACGCGGTATTGGAAGATGTTATCGAACAGGTTGCCCCATACCGCAACACCTGTGTCGCGGGTGGTTACGTAGGCCGTACGGATGAAGAGCGACCGGTCGAGGGTCAGCGGCATTTCACACGCTTCAAGATTCTCCCGTGAGAGGTTATACTTGAACTTGCCGGCGTTTACATGAAAGCTGTTGCTGATCTTGAAGCGCATCACCGCGTCGAGGAGCTGGAAATCCGAGCCCTGATTAGTGTTAGCGACACCCAAGGGTGTGAGATTGGCGTCCTCGGTGTATTCCGTCTGGACATACAGACTCAGCATGTCACCGTACTTGCCCATGAAGGCAAGCCGATTGCGGCGGAAATTGAAGTTGGTGGTTGTATCGTTATTGTTAGCGCCGGATCCGTTATCACGGACCGTCATCTGGAGTTGGCCCTTGTAATCTATCTGCAAGGCACCCTTGTCATCCGGACCGAAGGTGATGCGCGGACCTGCAAATGCCGGGCCTGCCAGCATGGTCAGGCCAAGCAGGGTCGCGCAGAGGAAGCCTATCTTCTTGTTTATTGCCATTATTCGCTCCTTTTGTTGATATCATTGCCCTCGCTTATAGCGCGTAAGGGGCTATTAAATTGAATCACAATCAGCAACCGCCACCGCCCGTCGAGCTGCCGCCTGTCGAGCTGCCGGCAACCGTGCTGCGATAGGCTTTATCCGCCGTTTCAATCTGGTTCCCTTCGGCAAAACTCGGCTCTATTCCATAAACACGGGACCCATAGTTTATTATGGTTTTGCCCCGGTCAACGTTCCAGGTCAGATTATCCATCAGAGAGGTGGTATCCCAGATAGAACCCACCGCAAGTTTGCCTCCGGCATTGCTTCCGTTGACAGCCAAATGATCCGACGAGGCCATCAGGTTCCATTGGCCCAGGGATCCGTCATACCATTTAATATCGACTTTTGAATTGTAATAGGCGATTCCGTCAAGGGCGAAATAGGCTACAGAAGCGGCATTTCCGGCCCGGCACAGGACAATGAAGGTTTTCGTTGCGTCACGATTGGCATCTCCTATTGCAGTCACTCCGTCTCCGGCTACGGCCGCGCTTATATCCGACTTTAAGGTGGCGGCATCTTTGAAGTAGAGAGTGCCGGCTGGTGAGACCAGGTTGCCGTAAGGGAAGCGGTAGGAGCCTTTTATGGCCCCGTCAAAAGGAGTGAAACCGGTTGTGTCGAGAAGGTCCGAAGTAGGACCGGAAATCGTGCCCGGCCGAATCGTGTCCAATATGGTTACCTTGTCGGCGTTGCCGGCCACGATACCTTTAACATAAGAGATCATCTCTCCGAGCGATACGCGCATGTCAGTGTTTACATTGGTAGTTCCGTTCTGGGCAACACCATAGGTTGACTTCTGGACTGCAGGCACAGTTGCGCTCAGGGCGTAGCCTGCGGCGATCCACCCGGCGTTACCGCCTTGCAGGACTTTAAGACGGTTTTTCGGGAACCCCCAGTATCTGAATGTCGCATATGCCCTGGCCACATTAATGGTACTTGTAGTGTTGGTTGTCAGCACTATAGTCGTATGTGCATCTATGCCGGCATTTTGAATAAGGCTGTCCATCGTGGCGCCTGTGCAGACCATTGCACCGGTGATGCTCAGCGGCCCTTCGGCGCGCGTATTGTCTATGAAAGCGTTCGACCCGGCTGAAATCAACTGCGCACCGGGGATATGACCTACAGAATTATATGCGTTTGAGCCGTCGCTTGCATTGCTGGATACATCCAGAATCACGACCCTGTCATATCCGCCCGACTTGTTCACCAACCCGGAATCCATCCATTGTTTGAGATCGGATGCCTGAATAAGCGCGGTAGCGGTTTGTGTCGTTACCGCAGAGGCCGCAGGGTTGTCATACCCGCTCGTACCGCAGCCCCACATGGCAATCAGGCACAAAGTGCCGAGCCCACAAAGAGCCAACAGCATTTTAACAGTTCTTTTCTCCATCCTCTTCAACATACACTCTCCTTAATTAAATATTTACTGTTCTGACAAAAACTAAAATTTTTAAATACTTAAAAAACAGCACCTCCTTTTTTATATAATTAATTAGTAAAATTTGGGTTGTAAATATCGCAATAGTTACTGTAAATATAAAGCGAAAATTACGCACAAAGATTTGCGTATACAGCACAAACGGGGGATATATTGGAATCAATTTACCTTATGACTTTAATTGAATCCGTAAATGCCGGCAGTTTTTCCAAGGCTGCGGAAAATCTCTGTGTTACTCCATCTGCAGTATCACGCAGGATAAAATACCTCGAAGACCAGTACGGCTACCCGCTTCTCGATCGCTCCGGCCCGGTTCTCAAAGCGACTGAAGTGGGAAAGCACGTAATCGAAAAGGCAATCAAGCTTTTAGAAATTGAACATGAATTAATTGACGGAATAAAAGAGATAGGAAAGAAACCTATGGTTTCCTTCTGTTGCACGCCTGCTTTCGGGATTGCTAATCTGCCCGGGATATTCAAGGATTTCATGCTGCAAAATCTCGATATTAACGATCTGAAATTCATGTTCGAGATGCCGCACAATGTCGTTAAGGGCTTAAAAGAAAACCTTTACGACCTTGCGGTTATCGAGCATGGTCCCTTACTCGAACTTGACGATTTCACATCATTTCAATTGCCGAAAGACGAAATGATCTTCATCAGCTCCCCAAAGCTCCGAATCAGCCCTCGTATCAAGGAAATCGACACACTGTTCAATTATCATCTTTACAGCAGGGACGAAGGCTGCTGTTCAAAGATATTTCTCGACTACAATTTGAAGAATATAGGCAGGGAAACAAGTGAATTCAGCAAACTCATTATTTACGATGATCTTCATTTAATCATACAGGCCATTTTGGATGGGCAGGGGATTTCGTTTATCTCCAAGAACCTGATAACGAAATATCTTAAGGATGAAAAACTGCGCATACATCGAGTTGATGGTTTCGAACATAAAATAAATCGAACTCTGGTTTTGAATACCACAGGGAAACCAAGGAAATTTATTTCAAAATTTGTAAAATCCATCTATTCTTCACTGGACTTGGAGCCTCCCGATATATTTTAAACACTGAATTCGGCCTGTTTAAATCGACAAATAGGCCATGTTTTTAATTTTCTCTGAATTTACCGCCTTCGTGCCTGTTTCACAGGCGCAAAAAAAAGGCCGCTGCCTCTCGAGGGCAACGGCCATTCTAATTGCCATACATTCGTTTCACGAATTTCTATTCTAAATTGTGTTTAAACAATTTTGCCCATCTCCATTGAACTATTTCAATTCCGTCATATTACGTGTGAGCATCGGGTCGCTCCGCTCCAGCACATGACCGGTGTCTTTTCTTCCTGCAACGTATTTCTCCAAAAAAGCAATCGAGTATCTCCGGATAACCTCGAACTGCGCCTCGGTGCCGCTCAGCAGCCTCGACATGAAATTGTCCGAGAAGCCATTGTTGAACGAAAAATGGCTGCCCCCCTTCACTTCAAGGAAATATTTCGGCGGAGATAAGTTTCTGTAAATCCTGGCCGAAAGCTCCGACATCGTTTTTGAGCCGCGCAACTGGTTTTCTTCCCGTTCCCCCATGAACAGCATAGACGGAATCCGCACGGCGGCAAGTTCGTCTTCCCTGAACAGATAACTTCCGGCGCCGGTCGAGAACAGCAATACCGCGTTGATGCGGGGATCATAACGCTCCTTGATGGTTCCGCAGAGCCCCAGAGCAGTGAAGCCTCCGAAAGAGTGCCCCCCGACAGCGATGCGATCTGCATCGATCAGTGTTCCAAACATATCGGAAGCAAGCATGCCGTCCAGTACAAGCCTCATCTCGTCCAGTCGGTAATAGTAAGGAGAACCTTGATTAGTAGTGTTGCAATCAACCGACAGGAGTTTGCTACCCTCCGGATTCTTTCCATACGGTTCCCTTCCGGGTGGCAAACGGGGAATCTCCATATTCCCTTGACATTACTTGTCATGGCTGTCCTCTTTTTTCCCTTAAACTCAACGGCTTTCCCTGTCCCGATCAAGCGCGAGGTCAGCCTTTGAAGAATAAATTGAATTCATCCGATGGATCAAAATGGGCCGCATCGCGGCGTCGGGTGGTTTTTCTGCCAGAGTTTCCGGGGTTTACATATAGTAAAAATCGACGTGCCTGGTATAATTACGACATGTCAATTACTTCCTCTTCATGCCCAACGGGTTGGCGCATCCTCGGGTTCGGCAAGCATCCGGAGATTGCGGCCGCCGTCCAGGAGAAACTCCGTTCGCTCGGATTCCAGGCAACCACCTTCGTGCTCACTAACGATGAAACCGGAGATGCACGGCTGGTCTCCGAGCTGAAACAGGCCGAGTACGATGGCGTGGCCATAGGCGGCTACATCAACGGACAGGACGCCGTGAATTTCCCTGCCACGGAAGAGACCACTGCCTGGTTTAATCGCGTACTCAACATCATCCACGCGAACGCGCCGATCTCGAAGATCATCCTCGTGCGCGGTCCGGATGACATTGTACCGGCGATCGAACGAGTGCTCGGAAAAGGCCGGCAGTCATGAATAGACTCAGGCTGCCACCCAAACGTCAGGCATCACCGGCGCGGTTCAGCGCGTCCGTATGGATGCCTTTGTTCGACTGTTTTTGCTAAAAACTCATGGGTTCCTTATTTGAACCTTCCCCCCGTAAGACCAATCATTATGACCGCCACGTATAATCACCATTTTCGACTCAGGATAGGAAGCAGCAAGGGCCTTGGCGTGTTTAACTGGAATAACCGAGTCTGCTTCGGCGCCGAAAATATCGACCGGGCCTTTATACTTTGAAAGAGCCTCGATATTATCCCAGTTGTCTCTTAGAATAAGCCAGACAAGAATGGTCGGGAAGTGCTCCTCGGCAACCGAAGATAGCTTGTCAAAAGGAACAATCAACACGAATTTATCTGGTTTTTTCTCAAGGCTGACAAGGGATAAAGCGGGGCCTGAGCCAATGGATTCCGCGGCTATGCACACCGGTATATGAGGGTACATTTCTCTCAGGTAAAGATACGCTTCTTTGGCCGCCTTATTGAAAGACTCCTTTGAAGGGACACCTTCACGATTCCCATAACCAGGGTATTCAAGAATATAAACGGAATCACTTTCTGAAAAACAAGGTACTGCATATATGCGATCGGAGGCCTGGCCGCCGTTTCCATGAATCATCAACCAGACATTCCTGGGTGATTCCACCTGCCGTGCATAGCCTATTGTCTTGCCGTCTTTGATCCATGGCGTCAGGCTGTTGTTATGCGGATGGTGGGTCGGATAAAACAGCAGCTTTCTTTCTAGCAGAGGACATCCTGCCACACCCAAAAGGGCGAAGGACGTTATAAGGAGCACTATTGTTATTATTAATTTAATATTCATGTCAGTGTCGAACAGTTATAAGTTAGACCGTCGCGCGAAAGGAGGCGAAGCCGACTGAAGCGCGTCCGGTTGAGCCGCGTGTTAGGCCCGACCGTGTCTGATGTCGGGCCTGAGCTTACTCTTGCCTGACTATATCGACCGAGATCTCCACCGCCGGAATCGTTCCTCTGTTCTCAAGCCAGTGTGTGGTGTTCCTATCCTCGGGCCAGCCCACTCCCGGCCCATAGTCCGTAGCGACTCCATTTCGATGGTCAGTGATCGTTCCTTGCAGGATGTAGACGGTGCCTGGTCTGTCTTTATGGTCGTGAATCGGGCCGAAGACGCCTCCAGGCTCGATGGTCACCATACGCATTCGAAGTTGGCGCCCTGCCATGCCCTCGATCTCAGGGCCAAGGTCAACCGTTGCAAGTAACTTCACCGTAACACCTTTCGTCTCAGGTGCCACCTGTTCGTTGCTCATTGTGCTCTCCTCTCTGTAGTTCCAGTGCATAACGTCCCGCATAACTGGCTGGCAACGGAGCGTAGCGGAGTTGCCAGTCCGAGTTAATGCGGTTGTTAGCCATCGCCTCGCTGAAGAAAGGATAGTATGCTACTCATCAAATCATTTATCGATTTATAACGACTTGAGCTTGCCGATAGGATTTCTTCCTCCGTTTGAACGTATCTTGATGGAACTAGCTCTTCGCGACAATTTGAGACAATTTCTCTCGCCGACTCCGGTGTCATTTCGAGGTGGAACTGCAAGCCGATTACCCGCTTGCCGAGTTGAAAGGCCTGGTTCTCACACCCTTCACTCTTTGCGAGCCGTATCGCACCCGGTGGCAAATCAAATGCCTCTCCGTGCCAATGGAACACTATTTCCGAAGGCGAAAAAATGAAGACCGAGCCGTCGATAGAGGCAACCGCATGGATAGGAAACCAGCCGATTTCCTTTACGGGGTTGGGAAAGACTTTCGCCCCCATCGCGTTTGCAATAATTTGAGCGCCAAGACATATGCCCAAGACGGGTTTCCCAGACTCGATGATTTCACGGACAAACTGCTTTTCCAAGGCAAGCCAAGGGAATTTATCTTCATCATTCACGCTCATCGGACCGCCCATGACCACAAGCAAATCGATTGCTTTAGGGTCTGGTAAATCGGCTGATTCAAAGAACCGTGTGTTGGTCAGCTCGTACCCATTTGAATCCAGCCAAGTCTCAATACTTCCAAGCCCTTCAAATGGAACATGTTGAAAATAATGCGCGCGCATTTTCTCTCCTGTGATGAGCGTCTAAGGATAAACATTCCGTTCCAGCATTTTTCACCGATCTCAATAGCCCGCCCAGGAATAGTCACGCTTTATGCTGTTCATGAGAATCCAAAGACTTTTTTTGATTTCACTCCGTCATCAACGCCAAAAAAGAAAAAGCCGCCGGAACAGCAAAAGCTGTTACGAACGGCTTCCCTCGCAAAATGAAGATTTGTTGTTCTTCATTCCATATCCTCGATTTGAATTAAAATCAAAACAACACAAATTAACCTGTTTTTACACTTAGTTATAATCCGGTGTCAATAGTGCATATATTATTTTGCCTGAATTAATAAACGGATTCCATGATCTCGATGCATTTCAGGTGGGTACAAAATCGGGAACCGGTGAGCCGTTCTGCCGGAAGGCCGAATCCCCATGTTAAAGGAAATGGATTTATTTTTCCCTTCTTCAACAGGTTTTGCGGGAATCGATTTTATTTATCAAATTTTTGTAAATACCTTTCTGTCTTTCGTAGTTTATGGGACCTCCGGTCCATTCAGGAAATCCGGCGCCCAGTATAATGCCTGCATCGAAAATGTCAGAGCCAGAAACAACTCCTTCATTTAAAATACTTTCCGCGGCAATCAGGAAAGGCTTTATTAACCGCTCCTGGACATCGGATTCTGTTACCTCTTTGCCAACCTTCCTTTTGATAAAATCACTTTCTCCCACGAGTTTATTGTTTTCAAAGCGATAAAAACCCTCGCCCGTTTTCCGTCCAAGCTTGCCGTTTTTGACCAAATCGTACAGCAGTTCGGGGATATGTTTCTTAGGATTTTCTGTCAGATTTTCGCAAACCCGCAAACAGATTTCCAGGCCAACGGTATCCATCAGTATTATCGGTCCTATATTCATGCCGAATTTTTCCATTGCCCGGTCTATGAAGCCGGACTCAGCGCCTTCGTCCAATAGATGCATTGCTTCTATAATGTAATGGACAAAGGTCCGATTCAGCAGATAACCCGGACTGCTTTTGACCTGTAGGGGCAGTTTGTCGATCTGACCAATGAACGCGAGCGAATTGTTTAATGATTCTCGAGATGTTTCTGGACCTTTTACAACTTCAACGAGTTTCATCTCGGTCACGGGGTTGAAAAAATGTAGCCCGACCAAGCGAGCCGGGTTTTTTAATGGAAACCCAAGCTCCTTAAGTGAAAGGCTTGAGGTATTGGTTGCCAGGATAGTTTCATTCTTTATGATTGTCTCGATATGTTCCAGAAGCATTTGTTTGGCTCCCAGCATTTCGCTGATACTTTCAATTACAATGTCTGCACCTGAGATAAATGACCCGTTATGGTCGGCAATAAGGTTCTTTTCTGATTCAGCATGACTGCTTTCCCTGAAATATTTCCCGGCAAATTCAACGGCCGACTTGATCGTGTCCTCGCTGATGTCTTGTAAAGTTACCCTGATGCCTTTAAGGGCACACCAGGTGGCGATCCCCCTTCCCATGGTGCCGGCCCCGATCACATGTACATGGCGGGCTTTGAAACTGGAGATTTCGCTCTCTTTTTTCAGCTTCTTTTCAAGTTCCGAAACTCTTGTAAGATTTTTCTCTTTCAGGCTGGCATTTATGAATTCATCGTCCATCGTTCACCTTTTGGTTGATATTTTAATCGGTTGCACTTTTTACCACGCAGAGGGCGCGGGAGAGCACCGTTGTCTGCGGCAGGTATGACACACGGTCACGCAATCAAGTCGCGCGCGATCTCGGCGACATTGTGACAGCCACACATGGCCAGCGCCAGGTTAAACTCGGTGCGCAGCAACTCCAGCACATGGCGCACACCGGCCTCTCCGTCCACGGCCAGGCCCCAAAGCACAGGCCGTCCGACCTGCACCGCCCGAGCTCCGAGGGCCAGCGCCTTGAGGATGTCCGTCCCGTGACGGATGCCGCCGTCCATCAGAACTTCCGCCCGCCCGGCAACAGCCTCGACCACCTCGGGCAAGGCGTGGATCGTGGGCCGGTCCAGCCTTGCGCCAACGGAACTCGTCCAAAGTGGTTCAGTCATTTACAGGTCTTCTGCTTCGAGTGGGAAAATTGCACACATGAAATTCAGCATGTTACCAACGAAGCTAATCAGAAAGGTAATCAGGGGACAGTGCCCGGTCCCATTATTGCCCTGCGAATGGCTGCAGGGCGCCGACTTGAAATCGGCGCCCTTGGATGTAGTTTTGCGATGCCTGTGTCAGCGATGTGAAGACGCTCTCGACCTCACTTGTGCGGAGGAAACTTCCCCAGGTCGGAAAAGATCGGGGATTAATTTTTCCTATCGTCAAAGGATTCCGGCGGTCCGATCAGCGGTGTCTTTATGGGAGCAGCCGCCCCCGGGACGATGACGAACGAGTTGCCGCCGGGATTTCGCTCGAAAACCGGAAAGTTGGAATCAACCTTCAAGGGGGCTTTCTTCTTCCAGTTGTTGAGAATCCAGATGTTGCCGGACGGATCGACGCCGCCGCCGGTGACCCGGTCCAGTGCATCTGACAAGTACCCCGTTGAAGGAGAAATCGCATCGCCCAGTTTAAAGCCTGCCGGACATTTGCCTGCGCCGCAGAAGTGCGAAAGCGAGGTAATGTCCGATGAGGAATCGTTCGGATCCACGCCGAAATTGAACACCCAGACTGTGTCGTTTCCATCGACAAAATTGCCCCACGGGATAGTGAGCCCGCCAGTATTGCCCGGCTCCGTGCCGAACACCCGTGCCCCGCTGGCATCACTGCTATCCGCCGGGAAATAGGCCAGCGACGGTCCGATTCCGCCGCCTTGATCCGTCGAGAACGGGGTAACGCAGGGAACGCTCACGTGATCCGAGTTCGCTACCCACATATTTCCCTTGCTGTCGCCGGCGATGCCCATTGGGAAGGACAAGATCTTGTCCCCGGGCAACGCTATCGTGACAATCGTCCCGTCTTTTGAGATCCGGTAGAGGCCGCCGGTATGCATGGTGTTTGTCGTGCTTTCTTCAAACCCGACGGCATTCCCTACCACCCAGGCGCGTCCCTTGGGATCGAGCGCAAGACCGAACGGCTTGATGAGCGGCCTGGGAGTACCGAACTTTTCATTTCCCGGGAGCAGCGGCGGTTGATAGGGCCCCCCACCGTCCACCAGTCCGCCGGGGATCGCGAAATTTTGTGCCTTCGAGGGTCTGCCGCGCGGGATCAGCGTCACCGTGTCATTGCCGCAGTTCCCAACCCAGATATCGCCTTTCTTGTCGGCGGCCATGCCCTGCGGCCACCAGATGTGTCCCTTGGTGAAGCCGTCGGGAACGGAGATCGGCGTGCCGTTGGGGAGGAACAAAGAGACGCTGTCATGGGTTGCCGGGATCTTGTTCGAGTCAGGAGGGAACGGCGGAACAGTACAAAGCGGTGATTCAAAGCCGTAATTCCCCACCCAGACCCTGCCGTGCGGGTCGAGGGTAATGCCGAAGCCGGCTCCGCTCAGGCCGCCGCCGAAGTAAGGTACGCCGGGGAACGGCTCACCCGACGGATAAAATTTGAGCAGCCGCAGGCCGGCACACCCGATTCGATTCGACTCCGGGGTAGGCGGGTCCGGGAGGAAATCTTCGGGAACGGCGGGGTCAAAGTCGGAGGGTACGTAGTTATCGCTGATCCAGGCAAAACCGCGCTCGTCGAATCCGATCTGGCCGGGTCCGCTCATCAGATTATCAGAGTTGTAGTCGCTGGCGTGACTGCCAATAACGCCGGTGAACTTGATGAACAGCAGCCACGACGATGGCTCTGACGACAGCGCAGGTCCGTAAACCTGGTCTCCTAAAGAGAGATTGAACAAGCCTTCGGCATTGGAGATTGTTCGTTTCGAAGGATACTTGGTCATGTTCGCCAAGGCTTGCAGCACAGTTGTCGGCGCCGGGCCACCGATCGGCGTTGCATAGTCGAACAGATCATAGCAATTGTTGGGATTGTCGACGCAAGCCGCGACGATGTTGGCCATCGAGTAGAACGTATTCCGCGTTGAGGTGTCGCTGCCGTTGGGCCCGTTGTCGAGAACCTCGCCGATTGCGCCGGTTTTCGGATTGGCCATGTTGGCGGCCATCGCGACCGCGTTGAGCATGCCGTAGGTGTTGCCGCTGATCTCGCGACCATCGATGAATTGCGCGAACGCCGTCCCGGTGGCCACTGTGGTCAGCTCGTTGACGACGATATGGTCGTGCTTTGACAAGTCGCCGACCGCACTGGCCAGCATCACCTCGCCTTTTTCGGCAAGAACGTAGAGGACCGGATTCATGTGACCGCCCGGGAGAGGCCGGTACTTAATCTCGAAGTTACCCTCGCCGTCGGTGGTATCGTTGCCTATGAGCTTTTTGAAGGGTCCGCCGGAGAAGGCAGCGTAGAGCGATACGTCGTACCCCGCCTGCGCGCCGCCGTCGCCTTCGACGATCCCTTTTAGCGTTCTCGTGAGACCATCCGCATCGGCGCTCGACGCCCAACCGATCAGGCAAACAAATGCCAGCGACACGACTGCCGCCCGTCGCGGGATGAAAACCATTACTCGAGAAAAAATATTTTGCCAACTAATATTTACAGTCCTCCAATTCATGATCCTCAACCACTTAGCGTAACATGAAATATGACTATCTTTACGAGCTTTATACATTTCTTTGCAGTCCATTTATAAGACCTCCTTATCTCCAAGATTTTGTTCCGCGCAGAAATGCGCCAGTCCACCAAAATGCCATTTTTGGAAAAAGCGAGGGTGCCGGGGCCACACATTTCACACCCCCCATTTTTCTGTTTCTGTCAGATGTGTACGAGCTGTCGACATCATCTTTCCCTTGGCAAATCAGCTAGTTTCCGAAGCGCTATTTATTCCGTTAAGCGAGTAGCTCTGACTCCAGCATGTGCCTCTGCTGCCGGCAGCAAAGCCGCTCAGGGTATCAAGCAGGATGCCGCTCTATTAAAATGAAGACCGGTGGCTGAAGATCCGCAGGCGTACCCACACTTCCGCGGTTCCATTGTCCATCCCAAGAAGCAGCCGTTGCGAAGGACACTCCGTTTCTAAAAGGTTACAACCTTATCCCCACCTTGCAACATTCTAATACAACATTATAACTTCGAAAGTTTGCGGTAACGGTTTTAGGTTTTGTGGATGCTCAATGCGCGCCTTGGCGTATGAGTAAAGTGAATTGACAAGCGAAATGCCTTTGGCGAGAACCGGAAATGGACAAATAATATCTGACGCGGATTGTGATGCGGGACAGTTTTAGTAAGCTTGGCTGGCACATACAAGGAGGCAGAACATGGCAAAGATCAAAATAGGCCGGGGACTGTAGACCATCATCCGTCAATTATTGCATTCGTTTCACGCAGAAGAATACTGCTTCCGGTGCCCGGTTTGTACCAAGGCCTAGATTCTTCCAGCCGGAGAATTGCATCAACTAAGCTGTCGTCCCCGATGAAGCGGCTTTCCGGACTGTACTTGCCGTGGAATTCTTCCCCATGGCTCTCTCTCCCAAATTGCCCGACACTTCATCGAATGGAACCTAACTCTTTCCATTTATTCAGGATTAATCTCCTTTTCAAATATATTACAAAAAAAATAACAGCCAGTGAGTTGACAAAGTGTTGATTGACTAGAAGAATTTATCAAATGGACAAATTATAGATAAAAAAACGAACTTCTTCCGTCAGTGAATCAGCCTTACGGAAGCCCTATCAATAAAAACTGGGATTCAAATCCACCCTCTTCTGATTGAAAGTCCACTGACTGCTGAACTCTCTAACTTTACCGGATAATCACCTCTAAATCTTTTAATCGGGAGGTATGCCATGACACGTTATCCCGGTAGTCAAATCCAGATTTCTTCTATTTTCATATTTCTGATGGCTTTGATGGCTCCGCAACCGGTTCTTGCAATCGGAGTAAACGGAGCACACGGGCAGACCATCGAAAGCCTGTTAAAGTCAGGAAACTGCAGGCTGTCGGCAACTATTTTGAGTGCCTGACCAGAGCGTATGCGCGCGATCAAAGCAACCGGCTGGTTCGTCATTGTTCTGCACCCGGTCGATTGAGGGCAGAATTTCCGGAAAGAGGCTAGGGGTGGTCCAGGGAAAAAGTAAAAATAGGGACTGCGTGAACAGACCTTTGTTACACTCCTTGGGAAGTATTTCGAGACTGGCAGGTTGGCCATAACTCAATCTTCCCTAAAGGAGTAAAACTTCGGGTGCGGCAAATGGATGTCTGGTCGCATGATCATGCGGACCGCTTAGAAAGATTAAGAAGATTGGACGGGATGAAGGCGAAAACGAGGCCACCGGTGGAGTTCGGGAGGTTATGGAAATCTCCGTTTTCCCCTAAACTTATCATGGATGTCCCTATTTTCATTTTCATCTGCTTGGCATTGCCGCGCAGGATCACATGATACACCGCTCCAGGATTATGTATTCGTGGTTTGCCTGGCGTCCGCTACTCCCCGGGGGCGCGATAGGCAGCAGCCAGTTGTCTGCCCTTTTCTGCAGCGCGGTCAACTTCTTCGGCAGTGATCAGCGGCGTGTAGGTGACTTTGATCTTGCCGCTGGAATTGACCAGCAACGAGCAGGTTACCGCGCTGACATTGTCCGGCAAGTCCACGATGATGAAACCGTCGATTTCGCCCAAAGCGAAATACATCGCTTCAACTTTGCCTCCCAGGGCTTCGATGGCTTTCACCGATGCCTTTACGCGTCCGGTACCCCCCTCTTTGAGAACCCCCGCCGCACCTTCACCACCATAGGATACTTGAATCAGATACTTTGGCATATGAAACCTCCCGGCACGTTTCTGTTTGTTCCGCTCATTCACACATCTCTTCTGTTTGCAGCACCATGACAGCCCTAGACATTACCTCGCTTTTGTCGGCTGAAGATGAAGCGGGGCCGGAAACCTGACTATGAAGATCGACTTTCCTGTAAACATTCTACCCACCTGCGCCAAAGTCTCAAGACTAACGGTCAAAAACCGGGACAAGATCGCCTCTCCGGAGCAGGACGCAGTACCTGAAATCCGGGCGGATGTGTGTTTGCATACAGTTGACATGGAGATAGACTTGCAGGAAAAACGGGATTTATTTGTTGCTAATGAACGTTAAATAAAGCTGTCCCATTTTTACCGGACGGAAGTAACTTATAAACTTATGGGCGTCCCCTTAGTCCCTTTGTTCCCCCCTGTTGATTGTCGAGACCTGACCCTATCCGCTCCAAGGTTCCCCTTCAGCAAAACCAGGGATTGTCCGGCGAATACCCCTGAAAGCTGCAGCGCAGCGCCGTGGCATTTTCGGTCTCGACAACCTGGCCGATATGTAATTCGATCAACCGCTCCGCTCCGGGGAAGGCGGCAGCACGATCCTGGTCCCAGATGATCTTTGCGGTCCCGGAGAGCTGGAGCGTTCCGCCGTGCTCGAAGTCCGGAAACAGCAGGCCGATAGAGGGATTTTCGCAGATATTGCCCAAGGTGTTGAACATGCTGTTGCCATTGTACTCGGGCCAGATGATGGTCTGTCCGTCAGGAACCTGGACGAATCCGGGAAAACCGCCGCGATGAGAAGCATCGGCACCGCAAGCAGGGTGCCTGCTCGCCACAAAAAAGGTATCCGCCTGCCGAATGCGCTGCTGTTGATCGGCGCTCAGGGTGCTTGCCGCAGCGACCGATCGCGCAGGAAAAGCCTCCCTGTGCCATTGGCAGGTCCGCGCCTGGATATAGCGGGGGCAATTGGCATACACTTGGCGGGCCTGCACTGAAAAGCCCGCCGGCTCCATAGTTACACTGCCATTCAGCCGCAGGCGGCGCCGGGTCGCAAAGTCGATCAGAAGCAGGCCGAGCTCGCTGCCGCCCCGAAGCGCCTCGCTCAGGGGATCCCCGGTTGCCGGCCGGGCAGCGATGCGCAGGGTCTGCTCGTCGGCGACCTGCATGAAGCCGGGCTCGCCGCCCAGAATCGAGGCCCAGCTCCCGCCCTGGCTGTCGGCGCCGCCGAGAACTGCCAGGGGCTGACTTTGAATGAAATCAACGAAAACGTGGGCAATGACCGGATAGATCGTCCGGCCGAGACGGTCCGCTTCTTCCCTCACGCCGGCCAGCGCCTGAACCTTGAGTTCCCCGGGATGGTAGATCGTTTTCATGGGTACGCCTCCTTTTCTGGGGCCGAGATGCCGTGGTTGATCTGTTGGACCTGTTGGGTCAGGATTGCAATCTTGCAAACTCAATAGCGGCTTCCCTGACCGAATCCATTCGTGCGGCTATCTCACCATCTTTCTTTGAGCGTGAGACCAACCGCTTCACCGCAGAACTAAGCTTAGTCACATCCCTTCCTATATTTCTCCCCAATTCAGTAAGAGTCCCGTCACAAAGATTGAGCACTAGCCACACAGCCAGTGCACGCCCTTCCGATACCCGTAGCCCCTTGGAGGGAGAGCGCATCTCATCCACGGTCAACCCGCACACCTCGCACACGGCAACGAGACCATTGTCTATTGTTACTGCTACAGGCTTCGCATGTTTGTTTCGAAGCACTTCGTCCACAAAAGTGTCATTCCCCAAGACTCTGCCGTCCGCCGCATTCTTGCCGTGGAATTCAGGCCTATGACCTTCAAGAGCGCTCGCTTCTATGAATTCCCGAAACAACTCCCTGGCCTGTTTCAACCGAGGAGAAAACTGCGACAGTACAGGTTCCGTTGTCAGCCAAGACGCTTGCTCAAGTCCGAGATATCCACGAAAGCTGCTCCAGGGGTAATCAATCGGGTTTTCACAGATGCCTGCATGGACTGGATTAAGATGCAGGTACGCCACCATTTGGCTAAGTAATTGTCGGCCTCTACCATGACAGCCTTATATCTGCCATGAAACAGATGTCCAATACGGTTCTGGCTCCAATTGATCCACTTCGTGTAGCGAAGCGACAGATTCTGCATGATACGAGACAGCGGTATCTCTCCTACCTGGATGACCAGATGGAGATGATTTGTCATAAGGCAATAGCCATGGAGGCGAAAACCGTAGCGCTCTATGCCATGTTGCAGGAGTACAAGAAAGCGACGGCGGTCTTCAGCGTCAAAGAATATGTCCTGCTTGGCATAGCCGCGCAGGATCACATGATATACCGCCCCAGGGTTATGTATTCGCGGTTTGCGTGGCATGTGGGAATCTTATCCTAAGTTTGCAAGATTGCAATCCTGACCCCATTTTGTCCCCCCCCCCGTCGAAGCAAGTCAACGCGGTTGCGGGAATTCAATGACTTAACTGATGTTGACAATTCATGCAGATGGGGAATAATCATAAGTAATGTTTCGAGAAACCGTTCCCGGGGAATTTATGAAAATTATCGGTGTCATATTCGCTGTGCTCGTGGTGGAAGTAATCCTCCTGGTTATTTTTGTCATGTCGGGCTTATACAATGTTTCCACATTGTCGCCGGATCCGGCTGTCATTAAATGGATATTCAGTACAACCAGTGACAATTCCGCGGAGCATTATTCGCAAGGCATTGCTGTTCCATCGCTGACGGGTTCATCAATGATTGTAGCGGGTTTCAGGCGTTATGATGAGACATGCAAGATGTGCCATGGCGGACCGGGAGTGGAAAAGTCCGATATCGGCAAGGGCTTGTACCCGAATCCTCCGAATCTTATGCACTCGGCGAATGAGTTGGGAGCCAACCGGTTATTCTGGGTCATCAGGAACGGCATCAAAAGCACCGGGATGCCTGGATTTGGAAAGACTGAATCGGACCGGGAGATATGGAATGTTGTTGCATTTCTCGAGAAGATGAAAAACATGACTCCACAGGAATACGAAGCGATGCGGAACAGGTCGGTCACGGAGAAATAGGTCTAATTTTAGATAAAAAGGATAAAAAGCGTCAGGCTGCTTTTCGTTTTTCACATGAAAGTAACCTGTAACTCGAGCGGGCGTACAGGCGCCACCAGGGACGGATAAATTTACAGGACCTGAACGGTTGGAAGTCCGGATTATTTATTTCGGAACTATCCCTCAAAATAAGGCTGTGGGCCACCTCTATACCACCGTATACGGTTCTCCTGAGTTGAGTCCCGACGGCACTTTTCAGCAGGAAACAAGGGACGGAGCAAGAATGGCTCCAACAAAGGTTTGGATATATCATCGATCAACTCCAATAAGCGATGAGAAACAAGAACTCGCAAATTCCGTGGCAATGAAACCGACATGAGTAACCGTTTATTTGAAGGGGATTAAAGAGATGCATTATTTTCCAATTTCCTTGCATTTAATATTGTTTTTTATTTTTCTGTTTACTTTTCTTTTTGTTTTCATAGAGATTGGGGTTCTAAGCTATGCATATCAGCGGATGGGAATTGGTCGGCGTCATCTTTTTTCGCTTCTGCTTTTATCGTTACTCGGCAGTTACATCAACATTCCCCTATATAAACTTCCTCCCGAGCAGATCGTCTCCAATAGTTATTTCGATTATTTTGGAATTCGGTACATGATTCCAATGGTTAAGGAATGGCCGGGGACAGTCGTCGCCATAAACTTGGGAGGAGCTGTTATTCCTTGCCTTCTTTCTGTATATCTCACGGTGAAGAACAGGCTATTTGGTCCGGCTATAGTGGGAGTGGCCATTGTGATGCTCCTCGTTCACCTCATGGCATATCCGGTGAGGGGAGTGGGAATTGCTGTTCCAATCTTCATCCCTCCCATTATAGCGACACTTGTAGCCGTCCTCCTCTCAAGAAGGTATGCACCTGCACTTGCATACATTTCGGGAAGCATGGGAACCCTTATAGGGGCGGATATCCTGAACCTTGGAAAGATCCGCGGATTAGGAGCCCCCATTGCCTCAATAGGAGGAGCTGGAACATTTGATGGAATCTTTCTTACAGGTATCCTTGCGGTACTGATAGCAAGCTTTTTTGTAAGGGCGGACGGCGCTGCCGTCAGCCGAAGCATTCAATAGCATTCCAGCGGCTATCTCCATTTTCGCTTTCTTTTACGATAACTATACTCTTGGATTGAAGGGTGCCTTTGTCGTTTAAGCGTTGGTTGGAACCAAGCCATAACATTAAAAGAAGGCGAAACGAGAGCTATTTCCCTGAACCTGAAAGCAGCCTTATGGCAGCCAGCAACTGCGCATCCTTGCTGGCCAGAAGTTCCGACTCCGTCAGGCCTTTTTCCTCGTCGGGGAAAAGGGGGAAAACACCCTGGGCAAGATCTATGGTAACGTCCGGCGTAATTCCCTTGTGCCAGATTGTGTGGCCCGCTGGAGTCAGCCACTCTTCCACTGCCAGCAACATCGCCGATCCGTCTGAGAGATCAAATTTCCCGAGGACTGTGCCGGTGCCGAAAGTTTTGGTTCCCAACAGTTCGCCTCTCTGGTAGTCCTTGATCGCTCCGGCCATTATCTCGGCACCGCTGGCGGTTCCGCCGTTCACAAGAACAGCCAGCGTGACGCCGGTCCCTTCTCCGCCCGATATTACGGGAATCGGCGCAACATGTCCGGCCGCATCCTTGACGAGCAGCACATTGCCCGCCTTCAGAAACTGGCTGGTGCACCCGACGGCTTCGTCCAGCACCCCGCCGGGATTGTCGCGCAGGTCGAGGACGATTTTGCCGATCCCCTGCCTCTTGATCTCCCGCAAGGAGTTGCGCAGGTCGCGGGTGACTCCTTCGCTGAATCCCGCTATTCGCAGGTGGGCCATGCCGAAGCCGGGGAGCCTGCTCCATCGGACGTTTTTCACCTTTATGGCGGCCCTGGTCAGTGTAATGACCCCCGATTTTCCGGTCGCCGGATCTAGAACGGTCAGTCTGACCTGCGTTCCCTCCGGCCCGGAGATGAGGTTCACCACCTGCATCAACGGCAGCCCGGCGATTTCCCTGCCGTCGACAATGGTTATCAATTCGCCGGAACGCAGACCCGCTTCCCGGGCGGGGGACCCGTCCAGGGTGGTAACTATGACCACATGCCCGTTCAGCATTGTTATTTCAATCCCCACGCCCTTATAGTGTCCCTGGGTGAATTTTTTCTCTTCCTTAATCATGTCCGGCGTGAGAAAGACGCTGTGGCCCGTGTCGCCCAGCGCGTCCACCATTCCGCTAATGGCGCCGTAAGTCAACGCCCGGTTTTTCAAGGCGGGCCGGTCGACGTAAACCTTGTGGATCGTGTTCCACGCCTCGGCCATCAGGCCGAAATCGGGCTTTGCGCCGGCCGGTATCTTCGGCGAAGGGACATATGAGTTGAAGGGACCATAGTCGAGGTAGAGAAGCAGCGCAATCGCCGCCAGGACTGCGGCTATCCAAAGAAATATTGTCTTCATGTTCAGTTTAATTCCAGGCATATCATGCATCTCCGGTTCATGGCAAACATGTCGTGAAATCGGTATGGTCGGCTATTTTCTCACCAGTAGGGCCCCCATGGCGGATCATACCAGTACGGTGGTCCGTACCACCAGTAATTGTAGTATCAGTTATAGTATGGGTATGGCGGATACGGGGATCTGTTGGGTCAGGATTGCAATCTCGCAAACTCAATAGCGGCTTCCCTGACCGAATCCATTCGTGCGGCTATCTCACCATCTTTCTTTGAGCGTGAGACCAACCGCTTCACCGCAGAACTAAGCTTAGTCACATCCCTTCCTATATTTCTCCCCAATTCAGTAAGAGTCCCGTCACAAAGATTGAGCACTAGCCACACAGCCAGTGCACGCCCTTCCGATACCCGTAGCCCCTTGGAGGGAGAGCGCATCTCATCCACGGTCAACCCGCACACCTCGCACACGGCAACGAGACCATTGTCTATTGTTACTGCTACAGGCTTCGCATGTTTGTTTCGAAGCACTTCGTCCACAAAAGTGTCATTCCCCAAGACTCTGCCGTCCGCCGCATTCTTGCCGTGGAATTCAGGCCTATGACCTTCAAGAGCGCTCGCTTCTATGAATTCCCGAAACAACTCCCTGGCCTGTTTCAACCGAGGAGAAAACTGCGACAGTACAGGTTCCGTTGTCAGCCAAGACGCTTGCTCAAGTCCGAGATATCCACGAAAGCTGCTCCAGGGGTAATCAATCGGGTTTTCACAGATGCCGGCACGGACTGGATTAAGATGCAGGTACGCCACCAATTGGGCTAAGTAATTGTCGGCCTCTACCATGACAGCCTTATATCTGCCATGAAACAGATGTCCAATACGGTTCTGGCTCCAATTGATCCACTTCGTGTAGCGAAGCGACAGATTCTGCATGATACGAGACAGCGGTATCCCTCCTACCTGGATGACCAGATGGAGATGATTTGTCATAAGGCAATAGCCATGGAGACGAAAACCGTAGCGCTCTATGCCATGTTGCAGGAGTACAAGAAAGCGACGGCGGTCTTCAGCGTCAAAGAATATGTCCTGCTTGGCATTGCCGCGCAGGATCACATGATATACCGCCCCAGGGTTATGTATTCGTGGTTTGCGTGGCATGTGGGAATCTTATCCTAAGTTTGCAAGATTGCAATCCTGACCCCATTTGTTCCCTTTTTGTCTCAAAGTGTGCTGTCCGCAGCCTTGAGCAACGGGTCCATAACCGCGCCATTTATTTTGAGGATGACATAGATATCTTTTCGCTGAAGCTTAAAGTTTTCCATAAGTTTCTGGGCTGCGTTGTGGCACAGCTTTTTTACCGAACTGTCCTCGTCGCTCATGGGAATATTCATGCTTTCAAGAATTGCGTAATGAGTGTAGCCTTCAAAAAAAACACCTAGTTTGAAAGCATCCGTGCCAGCATTATTTTTTTCTTCAGCTTCAAGAATGTCGCTAATGCATTCGGAAGTTTCTGAATACGTGAGAATACCGCTGAGACAATCTGAAGTGACTGCACCACCTCGCTGGATTTCTGATCGTATCGTTGGTTTTTTGGTAATAGGTGCATCCAGATCCACCGCGTAGGCTGAGCAAGAAAAAAATACACCGATTAGCAAAATGAACAGTAGTTGTTTCATAATTCTCCCCCTAGACAAACAATTAACAGCTTTCACACATTATATTTTTTCCTCTAAAATTGCTATCTGGCCCAGTGACCACCAAGCTGTCAAAAGTGTCAATTTTCTAATTGACTAGAGCATACCGTACGCAGAATGTAAAGCCTCTAGCCTTTGCTCCTGGGGCCCATTATCACAAGAGCCCTGTTGTCGCCATCCTTGAACCGCTTATAACCATTTATGTTTATAAGGAGGTCGGAAAAAGCTTGGGAATAGCGGTCAGTACTCCCTGTATAGGTCCAGTTGTAGATTCCGCCCACTATCTCGTGGGTGTTTTGTACTTCAGCTACTATGTCCATGCGCCACACATCGTTTTCTTTGATAAAGAAATGGGGAGAGACGAAAGGTGTTCCGGTGAAATAGAGTATTGCCAATCCCTGCCGCTCCACCACCTGGAAGCCTTTTCCGTATTCGCCCATAAGAATGAAATCGAGATATGCCTGACTCATTGGTAAGCGTGCCATATAGCAGCGAGATTGATCTGTGAAAATATCGACGTTCGGATCGTATGTCGGTTGGGACAGCCATTTGAGATAAAGGCTATAGGTTTCGGTCGGTGAGCCCTGGGCGACATAAGGGCTCCGCTCAGCCTCTGTCAGCTGTGGTTTTGAGGGTATTTCCACGCTTCCATCCCCATGTATTACAGCGCTAACACCGGCTCCACCTGAAAGATAGCCAGAATTCAGTAGTGTATTAACTGCCTGTGGATCAAAGGTATCACCTAGAACTGCTTCCCGGATTCGATGTTGCAATAACCTTAACAACAAGCGCAATCCAACTGACTTGTCTCCCGATTCAAAAAACATGCGAGCATGCCTGTTAACCAGATAGCTGATGAACCCGTCCGGAAAGTACTCTTCCAATCCATACCCGACTTCTACCTTCAAGCGTTGTCCCACCGTGTCGTACAAGAGGAGCAGGCCGCGTTGTTCACCAGTCTTTCCCCCAAATCTCATCTTATCAACCAAGTCTACGGCAAGTTGCTCGATTGTTTTATCGCCAGTGCCATTGACGAAGACAAACCTTATATCCACATCAGACTCCTCCATGATCCGATCCATGTACTGCTCGAATCTGGGCAAGTCCTGTGGCGGCAATACGCCAGCATTGTCGTAAACATGATGGCTGTACTTGTGATGACTCATTCCGGGAAAGCTGCTGAATGTATTATTGGAGGAAACTGCCTTCCAAGCTGTGTAGCCGAGAACTAAAATGGCGACACAAATGAAAAGAGTAGCCCAACGAATCGATCCGGTATTCATTGTCTGTTATGACTCCATTTATTCGAGAAGCTTCACCCGGAACAGCAAAAATTTGGCCAAAACCGCCTTGATTATATCAACGACAAAAATGACCTATTTCATTCTATTGAGATTCATACGTTCTTCTCTTTTCTGTTACCCACGCAACATGGTCGAAAATATCGCTTTCACGAACACGCTTGCGAAAATCCCCGATATACGCCTAAAGTCTGACCGGGCTGTGTTTTGGGCAGTTCTTTACACTGGTTATGGCTTCAGTTCATTTACTCTAATCACTTCATACCCTGCAATTTGAGCAGAATTTATTACTTCTTCCGGGAGTGCATTTCTTATGTTTAGCTTTCTACGGTCGTTTTGATATCACAAGGAGGTAATATGACCTTCGGAAAATAGGGATGATGACAGCAACGCCAATAAAGATTAGGGGTGCAGCAAATGCAAAAGGTTTTACAGCGATAGGCTCTCCAACTGTCTCCCCTCTGAACATACCGAGAATTGGGTACACTCCGAGAATAAATCCTAGAGCAGACATTATTATTCCAGCTATGAATTGCAAAATTGGCCTTTCAACACCTTCGCCATAGCAGAGGCAAATGGACGTAATTTCCTTTCTCGGCACGGAGACAACTATCTGGTTTCCGTCCAACTCTTGGACTTCTTGTGCTGTGAATCGAATGCTGCCAGAAGTAGTATTTTCCATTTTTAATTTCTGCCGTAACGGCTTTAGGTTAAGCATCCATTGCATACTTTTAATTCCTTATTCCGGCCGGCACTGCTTAAGAATTGACCTTTTATAGTAAATATCTGCCAATACGTAAGCATAAAGGGATATATTTATCAATATTAGATTAGTTGAGTACGAGGAAGCATACTTAAATACAAAATATGGCGTGATAACCAACTGCAATGGAGCTATCCACAAAAGCATTTTGTATATTTTCAATATTTTATAATGATACTCCAGAACCCGATTTTTCTTTTCTATAGGGAACTTGTTGATGGCAAGTGCAATTTTCTTTTTGTAGATTAGTTTGATTAAGACGCTGATGACTAATATTGACATCATTACCAACGGAAATATGAACGATACAGACATTTATTACCCTTCTTTCGTGGCATAATGTTCTGGTTATGTTTGATTTGCCATATATAAGTGAAGTTTACCGATACTGAATCGCCACCAGTAATCTAGACACTCTCTGTCTTCATGAAGTAACGTCTTTCAAACTCAATTGGGCAAAAAGTCGGGTCAGGCTTGCAATGTTGCAATCTTGATCTTTTCAGCCATGGCCTTATTTCTTTAACTTTGCAAGTTTGCAATCCTGACCCCATCCTGTTCCCTTGCAACCGTTGTAATTGCAATATCCGCAACGGTGTGAACCTCGATAAGTGTTTGGTGCAGAACCTTTCCTTCTGGTGGAAAAGGCACTGACCCAGAGTTTTTCAGAAATGAAGTCAGAACAAAGGAATTGTTGATCCGATTCATTCAAAAAAAGCGATTCAAAATCGTCAGGGTCTATTTTTGCCCTTGACGGACAGGGGCCTTATAAGTGTTGGCAATATACTCTTGCCTGCCGTATATTATATAACTTCCCATCTCCACTTCATATTTCACACTAGTTAGCATTCGTTTTTCTATTGAAGTTCGTAGTGACTTCCTACAAAATTTACCTTTTTCCATTGTCCGTCAATAATGACGCCTTTTTCTTTTTCTTTTACAGTATAGTGACGCCATTGCCCGGCAACAAATATATATTTATTATCATCTCTTACATACATTTCTTTGCCATCGCCACGCATATACTTAAAATCAGGTTGTCCATCACGTCCTATATCTATAACAGTGCCAATAACCTTGTCATTATCGTCATAAATATCATAGCTAATAGATCTGCGACCATTTTTTATGTCTTTATCTGAAATAGATATTGTATCATTGACTGCTGAATTGAACATTATTGAAACATTGTTTTCATCTATTTCCAAGTATTTCTTGAGAGGATCGGTCATGATTCGTAATTTATACGTATTGTTTTCCTTTGGGGCATAAACTATATACCTGCCAAGGCGAACGGCTTGTGCATTTTGCAGCCAGGGTTCCAGCGATAACATGGCGGTGCGCATTTTTGACGGCCATTTTTGAGTTATATCAATCGTTGCCACAGACGGCCTGGACACACGACCGAGCCAGAAGCTTATCAAAACTGCTAAGACAAAAATCAAAATAATTTTGACGCCAGGTTTTGTGATAGTAATCATTTAATCCTCATTATCCAACAACTGATTGATGAGCCCCTGCTCAAGTGCCAATTTTTCACAAAAATATTCCAAAGCATTTAACGATTGACGTAACAATCTGTAAAATAGAGTAATTATCTTCCGAATAATATTCCAGACCGGCTGTTGAGAGTTTACGAATAAATGTTCCATTCGGGCGTTTTCACATATTTCGAAAAACGTCGCAGGCCGTATTCTGCTTTCTGTTATTCATTGGAATTGATGTACCATCAACAATTTCCATCCATCAACAACATGAAAAATGAAAAAACCGCCCGATCAGCAAAAGCTGATATGGACGGCTTTATTCGCCAGATGAAGAATTTTCCCTCTCCATTTCCAATCCTCAGATCATAATCAAAACAAAAACAAATTAACCCCTTTTTACACCCTGCCTCATTCCGGTGTCAATAATCCAAAAATTATTTTATATGAATTAAAAACCCGGATTGGCTGTCGGTTTAGCGGTGTGCAGACTTTTACGGACAGCATTGTTTATTCTGACGACAGAAGCAAATTATGAATAGTATCCCCGGAATTTTCGCTTGAGTGCCAAAGAGTCAACGAGGGGGAGGTGCCTTTATATGATTATCAACCCTCGACAAAGGACATTTTGTAATTTACAGATTTGCTGGAAAGGAAACGGCAGGTTTGTGTGAGTTTAAACCGGGATCTGGCGGGAAGGTACAGCGGAAACGGCGTGGATGCTTCAAAAACCGTCCCCGGTCGGATTGCCGAACTCTGCAATGGCCCGGAGAAATTCCGCCCCGTATTTGCCAAGTTTGTGCTGCCCCACCCCGCTGATGCTCAGCATCTCTTCGGCATTCGCGGGGCGTCTGGCGGCCATCTCGGTAAGGGTGGCATCGCCGAACACCACAAAGGGTGGAACACTCTCCCGGTTGGCGATCTCCTTGCGCAGGGAGCGGAGAGCCTGGAACAGTCCGTCGTTTTTCCCCGGTACGAAAGTCCCCTTTTCACGCCCCTTCTTCGCCTTTTTCGCGGAGACGGGCCTGATGCGATGCCTGGCAAGGGTCAGAGTCATTTCACCGCGCAGCAGGGGGCGGGCCGCTTCGGTCAGCCGGAGCACGGAATAGCGGGCCAGGTCCTGCTCCAGGTAGCCGAGGTGCACCAGCTGGCGGATGATGCTCCCCCACTCGTCCTGGCCAAGCATTGCGCCGATGCCGTAGGTGGAGAGCCGGTCATGGCCCAGCTCCCGGACCCTTTCGTTGCGCGAGCCGCGCAGGACATCGATGACATGGCCCATGCCGAACCGCTGCCCGACCCGGTAGACGCAGGAAAGAGCCTTGCGCGCATCCTCGGTGGCGTCGTAGCGCTCCGGCGGGTTGAGGCAGATGTCGCAATTGCCGCAGTCGGCATCCGGCGACTCGCCGAAGTAGCCGAGCAGCACCCGGCGGCGGCAGTTCCGTGCCTCGGCGAAGCCTACCATGGCGTTCAGCTTGTGCAGCTCGATGCGGTTCTGTTCCTGGTTGCCGCCGTTCTCGATCAGGCCGCGGGAGATGGCGATATCGCCATAGCCGAACAGCAGCAGCGCCTCGGCCGGCAGACCGTCGCGGCCCGCCCTGCCTGTCTCCTGGTAATAGCTCTCGATATTCTTCGGCAGATCGTAGTGGACGACGAAGCGGATATTCGGCTTGTCTATGCCCATGCCGAAGGCGACCGTCGCCACCACGAGCTGCAGGTCGTCGCGCTGGAACGCTTCCTGGACCCGCGCCCGCTCCCGGTCGGGAAGGCCCGCATGGTAGGGAGCAGCAGCAAAACCGGCATCGACAAGACGGGCCGCCACCTCCTCTACCCTTTTCCGGCTCAGGGCATAGACGATCCCGGCGTCGTAGGGTTCACGGGTCCGGAGAAAATCGAGCAGCTGGGCAAACGGCTTTTGTTTGTCCACGACAGTGTAACGGATATTGGGCCGGTCGAAGCCGGCGACATGGCAGGCGGACCGGGAAATTCCGAGCCGTTTGCAGGATATCTTCCCGGGTCTGGGCATCGGCGGTGGCGGTGAGAGCTATGATCGGTACCTTGGGGAACAGTCCGCGCAGCCGTCCGAGCTGCACATATTCGGGACGGAAGTCGTGACCCCACTGGGAAATGCAGTGAGCCTCGTCGATGGCGAACAGAGCGATCTCCAGTTCCGCCAGCCGCTCGAGGAACCCTTCGGCTCATCAGCCGCTCAGGCGCCACGTAGAGCAGGTCCAGACGTCCGCCATGGAGTTCGCGCAAGAACCCTGCGGGCCTCCCCGGCGGCCAGGGTCGAGTTGTAGAACTCCGCGGCCACGCCGTTGGCGCGCAGCGCATCCACCTGGTCCTTCATCAGCGAGATGAGCGGCGATACGACAATGCCCACCCCCGGCCGGAGCAGCGCCGGTATCTGGTAGCAGAGGGATTTGCCGCCGCCGGTCGGCATCAGCACGAAGGCGTCCTCGCCGCGGATCAGGGCATCGATGATTTCACCCTGGTACGGGCGGAAGGCGGGATAGCCGAACACAGCCGTCAGAGTTTCCAGCGTGTTCCCGTATTGAATTCGGCGGCTTTCCGTCATATCTGTCATTTTTCCCTGCGTCCTTCAGTAGACCCTTGTCAAATGGCGGTTGAAACAAGGCTGACCTGCTCCACTTACCGCTCCAGGCAATATCAGGAAACACCTTTGCTGATAAGAAATTCGGCATAGAGACGGTCTGTTTTCAAGATGTGGTTGACCAGCCAGCCTCTCAGAAAGACAAGCACGTCTATGGCTACCGATGAATCTCCCCTCTCGCACTTATCCCGGAATTCCCTGATGTTTCGGGAAAATTCGGCATGCTCGAGCAGATGTGAATTCATCTGCGGATAGCTGTACTCCGTCATCAGCCGTTCTTCAGTTGAAAGGTGATATGTTGCATAGTCGGAAAGTTCTTTGACAATATGATCAAATTCCGATTGCGGGCCATCGAGTATAATGGCATGGTATGATTTGCCGAAAAGGCCGACCAAATGTTGATGCTGCTCATCGATCTGCCTGATTCCGAGAATCAGACTGTCATCCCACTCTATCTCTTTAGATCCAACTGTCATCAAAAGTTCCTTTCCTTTATGTATTACCGCATCAATATTTCAACAATTTCGAACCTTGTAAAACCTGCAATTTCCGGACTGCCCCTTCTCTTGCCGGGTTAGCGGTGGAACAAAACGGGTATCCAACCTGTTTTTTTAACCATTTGAAATTCCTGGATTCCCGTTTCCACGGGAATGACGATCAGGAGCCCTTATTGACTTATTATGAATGCAACAATAATTGATTATTTAACTTCATGCCCTGGTTTAATGCTTTTTTGGTTAAGTGTTTTCGGACAGATGCTGGTTTGGAGCTGCATTCGTCTCCGAGCCCTTCCCCCGCTTCCGGCGCCGTTTCCTGCGACGCGGTCTTCCTGCCTCGCCCTGCGTCCCCTCTTCCGCCAATGCAGGCAGGATATTATCCCGGGAGAAGCGCTCCCACCACGCAAACACCTTCCAGCCCTCCCCCGTAACTTCAGACCGGCAGCGCATATAATCCAGGGCATCATTGAATCCGGGACGCCCAGGCACCCCCTGTGGACGCTTGCCGGGGATCTTTCGCAACCGGCCCTGAATGGCCAGAATTTCCCGGGCCGCAAGCCCGACCCGATGCGGGATAGCCACCAGGGGAACCTGGTCGCCGAGGAAACCTGCCACCGCTGCATTCACCGCCTCCCGTGGAGCAACTCCTTCCCGGCTCAGGTTCGAGGCCGTTTCCTCCAGAAACTCGCCGAACATGAGGGCGATCAGCAATGGCGGCGATACCGGCTTCCCCGCGCCCGTCTGCCGGTCGACCCACTCCAGATGGCGGCCGATCCTTGCGTGGGGAAAACCGTCCGATTCCCGGTCAAGCCAGGCGCTCAGGGCAGGAAAGAGCGCGGCGAAGAGCCCGCTTTGCCGCATGAGCTGGTAGGTTCGCTCACCTTCACCCGACAGGAACAGCTTGAGAACCTCTTCGTACAGGCGGGGTGCCGAAGAAAGGGTTATGGCCGGGGCATTTGCCACCAGGGCCCGCCAGGTGGCCTCCTCGACGGTGAAACCGAGAAGAGCCGCGAAACGGACTGCCCGGAGCATCCTCACCGGGTCCTCGGTAAAGCGGACCGCCGGGTCACCGATGGTGCGGATCACTCCCAGTTCCAGGTCTTTCAGACCCCCGACGTAGTCTATTATCGAAAAATCGCGGATGTCGTATGCCAGAGCGTTTACCGTGAAGTCCCGCCTCAGGGCATCCTCCTCCGGCGTGCCGAAGATGTTGTCGCGCAGAATGACCCCCTCCCCGCTCACCAGGTGCCTCGGGTGACGGTCAGGCCGGGATTCTTCCGGGGATGGAGGCTGCACATCCTCACCCTCCTCATCGGGCGTAGGCGCACGAAAGGTTGCCACCTCGATTATTTCATTACGGAAATGCAGATGGGCAAGCCGGAAACGCCGCCCCACCAGCCTGCAGTTGCGGAAGATCTTTTTTATCTCGCCCGGGGTGGCGTCGGTGACCACGTCGAAGTCCTTGGGCTCGCGGCCCAGCAGCAGGTCCCGAACGCAGCCGCCCACCAGGTGGGCCAGGTAGCCGCTATCCTTCAGGCGATAGAGAATCATTCGGGCATTGGGACTGATCAGGGAGCGCGAAACAATATGTTCCGCCCGGGAGATGATGCGTGGGATGTGTTGTTTCATATGATTGATAAATAGCACAGTCCGCCCGGAAAAGCAAAATCAACGGTTCCGCTCTTACGGCAGTTGCAGCGGCGGCTCGGTGAGCGCCGCCAGTTGTTCGCGAAGGGCCAGTACCTGTTCGCCCCAGTATCGCACGGAGTTGAACCAGGGAAAGGTACGGGGGAATATGGGATCTTCCCATCTGCCGGCGAGCCAGGCGCTGTAGTGCAGCATGCGAAGGGTGCGCAGCACCTCGATCAGGCGCAGTTCACGCTGGTCGAACTCCCGGAATTCCGAGTAGCCTTCGATCAGCGCGGCCAGCTGGACCGTCTGGCGCGAGCGGTCGCCGGAAAGCATCATCCACAGATCCTGCACCGCCGGAACCATGCGCGAGTCGTCGAAATCCACGAAATGCGGCGCGGCGTCCCGCCAGAGGATGTTGCCGCTGTGGCAGTCGCCGTGCGCCCGGATACTGTTGACGGGACCGATCTCATCAAGAATCTCTTCAGAGATTTCCAGCAACTGTCCGGTAACGGAGACATAACTTTCCCGGTAATCATCGGGAATAAAATGCCCTGCGATCAGCTCGACGCTTGCTCGTCCGAAGCTCTCGATATCCAGGGCCGGCCGGTGAATGAACGGCCGCACCGCGCCGATGCTGTGAATGCGGCCAAGCATGCGCCCGAGGATTTTCAGGTTGCCCGGGTTGTCGAACTCCGGGGCATGTCCGCCCTGACGCGGATAAAGAGCGAAGCTGAAACCACCGTAGTGGAAAAGGGTTGTTCCTGCATAATCGGTCCAGGGGGCCACCACCGGCAGTTCATGTTCGGCCAGTTCCAGGCAGAAGGCGTGCTCCTCCAGAATCTGCCCGTCCGTCCAGCGGCCCGGACGGTAGAATTTGGCGATGAGCGGCTGTCCGTCCTCGATGCCCACCTGGTAGACGCGGTTTTCATAACTGTTCAGGGCCAGGGTGCGGCAATCACAGCGGAAGCCCAGGCTTTCGACGGCGTCCATGATGAAGCTGGGAGTAAGGATTTCAAAAGGGTGCGTGCTCTCCGGCATCGGCGATTATCTCCAAGTACATAGTAGTTTCTTCTGTATAAAAGCATTTGGACGCGCAAGTGTGTGGTCAGAAAGTTGAAATATCTGTTTTCTGATTGAAATCATACCTTTGCACCCTCCCCCGGCACCCTCCCGGTTGTGGGCAGAAGCGCCCTTCAGCGCGCACTCCCATCGAAGGGAGGGGTCTTAAAATTCCCTCTCCCCTGGTGGGAGAGGGCCAGGGAGAGGGGGAAAGAAACAGAATCCCCGCCATGATTAACCGATGGTGACGATTCCTTCTGCCGCGGCAAACTTCAGGAACTCCAGGGCTTCATCGGGCGGGATGGCAAGATCGGCGGCAATCCGGCCCGCTGGCTCTGTCCCGTCGAGCCTTTCCAGCAGCCGGTAGTATGGCTCTGCCAGGGATTCGGTGGCGATCTCACCGTTACGGGGGTAAATCACGGCAAAAGAGCCGACCGGTCGCAGGGCTTCGCATATCTGCCTAAGGTCCGGCTCCCCGGCGTCCAGCAGGTCGAGTATTTCATAGCTGAAGACCGCGAGCCGAGCTGACGACGACACGGCCAGCGGGCGCCGAAGCAGATCGATCCGTGCCAGTTTCCGTTCGGACGGAAGTACCGGCGCCACGGACATCACGGCAGCGGCATAGTAAAAGTGATAGTCCACCAGATCAAGGGCAGCCGGCAGGAGCTTTTTGACTTTCCGTTCGGCAAACACCCCTTTCAGGAAATTCCGTTGCAGCAAGTGGATCTCTTCATCCCCGAATTCCGTCTCCGCAAACTCCTTGCCGCGCTTTTCCCGCAGCCATCCGGCAAACTCAGCCAGGAAAGCCGAAGGCGCCATCCGCAGCGCGGCCAATATGCCGTTGAACCAGGCAACCGCCTTGCCGCGACTGTAGAAAATGTCACAGGCGGCGGCCAGCCTCCTGGCCGCGATCATGTCTGCAGCCGGAAAGGTCGGAGACTCGATCAGGGTATAGGGGGGCCTGTCCGGATGCCGAAGCTTGAGGTCACCGGAACGGGCGGCCAGAACGGTGCCGGGGAGCACGGCGAGGGGGAAGATGTCCAGGTTGTTCGGGTAGAGTGCCAGGGAGAAATCGAGCGTCTCCCTGAAACGGGCCAGGCTGTCGCCCGGCAGGCCGTAGATGAGGTCGAAGCCGAATACGGCTCCGGCCCTGTTGAGAAAACCTATTTTGGATTTGAAATCGCGCCGGTCCAGCGACCGCCCCGAATTGCGCGCAACATTCGGGTCGGACGTCTGCAGGCCGATCTGCAGCGAGCAGGTTATACCTGCGTAAAGGCTGGCCTGTTCCGCATCAAGCAGTTCGGGCCTGACCTCGAAATGGAAATGGACATTTGGAGCCTTCTTCCGGATCAGGCGGAGCAGCGCCTTGGCCCGCTTAGCGTCCTGGTTGAAAGTGGAATCGAGGACAAATACCTGGTTCGCACCCTGCCGGACAATATGGTCCAGTTCCGCCTCGAGCCGCTCCAGGGGAAAACGGCGCACCTTGCGGTCCCCCATGCCGTCGAAGCAGAAATCGCAGCCGAAGGAACAGCCGCGGGAAAGCTGCCAGAGCACCCCATCGGGGATATACCCGTCCAGGACACCGGTCAGATAGGGAGAAGGGAGAACACCGGGGTCGGCAACCGGAGGCCGCCTGGTGACAACGGCCTCGCCGTCAACCCGCCGGGCAATGCCCGGCACGTCGTCCAGGGAAAGTCCTGCGACGAGACGGTCGATGGCATCGGCCATAGTCAGCTCGCCTTCACCCACCACCAGGAAATCGAACGGCGCCTCTTCCATGATGCCCACCGGATCGGCCGTTGCCTCGGGACCGCCCGCGATGATTGTCAGGCCCGGCTTTGCCTTGCGTAGCATATCCGCCAGAGAGCAGCATTCGACATGGTTCCAGACATACATGGAAAAAGCGACAATATCCGGACTGGCCGCAAGGATGGCACCGGAGATGTCTTCCAGAGGATCCCCGCAGTAAAAATCGGCGCAGGAGACCGTCACCGGATCAGATGCCGCCGCGCGCCCGTCGAGAGATGCCTTGATGCAGGCAGCGGCCAGGGGCATGGCCTGGGGTGACCGGTAGACATGGATGGTGACCAGAAGAAGATGTATGGGTTCCTTCCTGTTCAATGAGCCGCTCCATGGGTCTTTTCCAGGTAATAGTCGTAATTCCCCTCGTAGACCCGCATCTCGCCGTGGTCGATCTCGAAGACCCGGTCCACCAGCGAGCGCAGGAAGTGGCGGTCATGGCTGACCAGCACGACGGTGCCGGTGAAGTTCCTGAGGGCGTCCAGGAGGATTTCCCGGGACTGGATGTCCAGGTGGTTGGTCGGCTCGTCCAGCACCAGGAAATTCACCGGCCGGGCCAGGAGGGTTGCCAGGACGACCCGGCTCTTCTCGCCGCCGGAGAGGTTCTCGATCCGCTTGTCCACCGCTGTCCCCCTGGAAAAGGAACGCGCCGCAGCAGGTTGCGGATCACGCCGATGTTCGCCAGGGGCATGGCCTCCTGCACCGTCTCGAAAACGGTCTTTTTCGGGTCGAGGATCTCCATGGCGTGCTGGCTGAAATAGCCCAGCTCCACGTTGGCGCCCATGGCTGACGCTGCCCGCGCGTCGGTTCGGTCTGGCCGGCCAGGACCTTGAGAAAGGTCGATTTCCCGGCGCCGTTGACCCCGACCACGGCGATCTTGTTCTGCCGCCGGATCATGCCGGAGACGCCGCTGAAGACCGGGTGCTCGCCGCCGTCGGGCATCGGCCAGACTCTTGCCGAGGTTGTCGAATCGCGACCACGTCGTCGCCGCTGCGCGGCGGTTCGGCGAACTCGAAGCGCACGGTCCGTTCCTCGGGCGGAATCTCGATCCGCTCGATCTTTTCGAGTCTTCTTCACCCGCGACTGGACCTGGGCCGCATGGGAGGCGCGGGCGGCGAAGCGGGCGATGAATTCCTCCTCCTTGGCGAGCATCTCCTGCTGGCGCTGGTGGCTGGCCAGCAGCTGCTCGCGGCGGATCTCCCGCTCCCGCTCGTAGAAATCGTAGTTGCCGCCGTAGGTGGTGACGGTCCTGTTGGCCACCTCGATGATGCGGGTGACGATCCGGTTCATGAAATCGCGGTCATGGCTGGTCATGAGGAGCGCGCCGTTGAACTCGTTGGCCAGCCACTCCTCCAGCCAGATGATCGACTCCACGTCCAGGTGGTTGGTCGGCTCGTCCAGCAGCAGCACGTCCGGGCTTCAGGGTGAGGATCCGGGCCAGGGCGATGCGCATCTTCCAGCCGCCGCTGAAAGATCTCCACCGGCTGGTGGAAGCGGTCCGGGCCGATGCCGAGGCCGGTGAGCACGGCCTGGGCGCGGGTATCCAGATCGTAGCCGCCGCGGTGCTCGAACTCCTCCTGGGCGGTTGCCGTAACGCTCCAGCAGGGCAGCCATCGCATCGTCGTCCATGGGCTCGCACATGGCCGCCTCCATCTCCTTCAGCTCGCCCGCCAGGCGCATGGTCTCGGCCGAACCGGCCATCACCTCCTCCAGGGCCGAACGGCCCGACATCTCTCCCACATCCTGGGAAAAATAGCCGATAGTGGTCTTTTTGGCGCAGGTGATCTCGCCGCCGTCCACTTCCTCTTCGCCGGTGATGATGCGGAAAATGCGTGGTCTTACCGGCGCCGTTGGGGCCGACCAGGCCGGTGCGGGTGCCGGGAAGGATCTGGAAGCTGGCGTCGCGGAACAGGACCTGCGAGCCGTGCTGTTTGCTTATATTGGAAAGATGTATCATGTTGAACTCCGTAAGATCAGATTATTTCAGCGTGCGGGAAAGGATCGTTTCGTGTTTGCGCGTTCGGCGGGGTTTCCGGCTTTGCAAGCTGCCGGTTTTTCGAATACCGGCAATCTGAATATTAAAGACAGGTACCGCGACTGCAGATTCCGCGAGTCCGGTTTTTTATATGGACGGTCACCTCTGTTCCGGCGCCATCAACTAAAAAACCGTCGGTTCAGGAATGCATAACCGGCGGCATGTCATCATTTCAGTATTCCTTCATTCCAATACAACACACTCATTCACCTGAATAAATTACACAAAACCACCTGTTTTTACAATTGATAAATTAATGGATCAGAAATGATGCCTTCACAAACAATTGCAAAACGTCCCCATTCGTCATTCCTCCGACTGCGTGTCGCCTCAGCATTAGCGGTGGCGCAAAGCGGGAATCCGTGAATTACCTGATTTCACAAAGAAACCGGATGGCCTTTTTGCACCATATTAATGCAAAGGCAACATGCAGTCGGGCGTATGTCTGCCATCTGCGAGCTCATCTGATTCTGATATTTCCACAGGCTCCATAGCCATAACATCGTTATATAATTTTTTACTTAAGATAAAACTTGATCTTCCGAAAAGTACTTAAAATGAATTCAAATTTATTCACATTACTTTTTCATGGCTAGAGCATTCCATGAAGCACACGGAGGAAGAAAATGAAATGGTTCTATGATTTGAAAATAGGCACCAAGCTATTGTCAGGATTTGTCCTGGTTGCCCTGCTCGCCGGGGTAGTCGGCGGAGTTGGGACCATGAACATTCTGGGTATTGCGGCCAAAGACACTAAAATGTACGAGGATGCGGTGGTGCCGATTGCCCAACTGGGAAAACTCTCAACTGCCTTCCAGAGGGTTCGTGTAAACCTGGCTAAAGTGCTGCTCGCAGACAGCCGGCAGGATAAAGAAAAATACGCAAAACAGATCAGTTCCCTGAGTGGCGAAATTACCGATATCACGGAAAAATTCAGCGCAATCAGCCAGACCCCGGAAGAAAAGGCCCTTCTCAAGGATTTAAACGATAACCGGAATATTTTCAGGCCTGTCATCGCCCGTATTATCGAGTTGTCCATGGCGGGAAAGGACGCGGAGGCGAAGTCCCTTTATCAAAATGAGGCTACCGTCGCGGCCCGGGGCGAGCAGGAGGCAATCGCCAAGCTCGCCGAATTCAATTCCAACAAGGCAAAACAGACCTCAATGGAAAATGCCGCGACAGCCGGCAGCGCCACGCGTTTTACCATATTTTTCTCGATTTTTGGAATGGTGCTGGCTATCGCGATCGGAACATTCATTTCCCGCATCATAACCGCACCACTGAAGCAGGGATTGAACTTTGCGGAGGCAATAGCCGGAGGCAACCTGGGACGGCGCCTGGATATGAACCGCAGGGACGAAATCGGCAGTCTGGCAGACTCTTTGAACAACATGAAAGACAGCCTGTGCGAAGTAATCGGCAAGATGAAGGATACATCTTCAGCCCTGTCGGCCTCCGCCAGCCAGCTCAGTGCCGCATCAACCCAGATGGCTACCGGGACCGAGGAAGCGGCGGCGCAGGTGGAAACAATTGCCACCGCAAGTGAAGAAATGGCCGCGACATCCATGGAGATTGCCGGCAATTGCGGTGCTGCCGCCCAAAGCTCGCAACAGGCCAGCGACACTGCTACCGCGGGGGAAGCCGTCGTAACCCAGACCATCTCGGTTATGGGCAGAATTGCCGAACGGGTGAAGGAATCGGCGGTAACCGTGGAAAGCCTCGGGGTCAGGTCACAGCAGATAGGGGAAATTATCGGCACTATCGAAGACATAGCCGACCAGACAAACCTGCTGGCTCTCAATGCAGCCATCGAAGCTGCCCGCGCGGGTGAACAGGGTCGCGGTTTCGCTGTCGTGGCCGACGAGGTAAGAGCTCTTGCGGAGAGGACGACAAAGGCGACCAAGGAAATAAGCGACATGATCAAGGCAATACAGGGCGAGACCAAAAGAGCCGTGGAATCCATGGAGGATGGTGTAAAGGAAGTGGAAAGCGGAACCAGCGAAGCAGCGAAATCGAGTATTGCCCTGAAGGAAATACTGGACCAGATCAATACCGTGGCCTTGCAGGTTAACCAGATGGCGACCGCCGCCGAGCAGCAGACCGCTACCACGTCGGAAATAAGCAGCAATATCCAGCAGATTACCGAAGTCATGGGCGAAACCGCACGGGGCGCGGAAGAATCCGCATCCGCCGCCGGGCAGCTTGCCAGGATGGCCGGCGACCTGCAGGACCTGGCAAATCACTTCCAGTTGGGGGCGTGATTTTACGACGTAAACTAACCGACTTTACCGACCGGTGCGGCGTAGATGACGAATTCATCATGGCCGTCAACCCCGATCAGCTCATCCATCAGGTCCTGCCGGTAAGCGGCTATGGCACATGTGCCGGCGCCGACTGCCTCACAGGCAAGATAGAGGTTCTGGCACACATGTCCCGCATCGATGGCGATGACCTTGTAGGAAGCCTCTGCATAGCGCCATTCGGTGCGGGCAGGCAGGGCCGACCAGATGAAGGTAACCGCGGCTTCCCCGGCAAAGCGCTGTCCGTGGGTTGCCGCCGTCAGGCGCCCGGCGATGTCTGAGCCTGCCGGTCGCTCGAACACAAGGACATGGTCGAGAGGCAGGTACCGGTATATGCCGCTTTCGAGGCCGGTAACCCTTTGCACAACCAGGTAGGTTTCAAAGGGGTGCCTGCAGCCTGCCGATGGCACCGTACGCAGCACCGTGGCTTCATGCTGCAGGGCGCGCACTCCCTGGGTGGCCCATAGCAAAAAGGTCAATTCCGGAGGGTGAGCGGATCGGAAAGGAATCGCCGCCTGCTTTTCCGCCTGTCGATGGCCGTTGCAAGATCGATGGAAGAGATCTCCACGTTAATCTCGGCGGGCAGCGCAATCAGGCTGGAGCCGGGGGCCGGCGGTTTCTGGATCGGCGGCGGAGCTTCTCCGCGTGATTGGGCTGTGGTCCGGAAATCAACTTCCTCGCGGATTTTGTCGGTCAGGAAGTAACGGCCGGTTTTAGTGGATATCGGCATGTTCCGTGGCATGTTTTATTCTCCCTATTTAGTGTCCACCCGGAAACCCGAAAATTTTACTTCAAGAAGGGGGGGCGGGGCTTTACCGGAGCGGACAGAATGGTTTTCATGCAAGCAATCAATTCGGGGAGTAATGCCCGAACTGACTGTTTTTTCTTTGTTCGGGTAACAATGGTTCAGGATTACCGTTTAATTCGGAAAAGACGCGAACCCGGTCCGGCAGGTACTTTCCGGATGAAAACGATTTAACCTGAAAAAAGCATTTGGCCGCGGATAAAATCTGATAAAAGCTGATAAAATCTGATTCTAAGAATCACAGACAATTATCCAAACAGGTTATTGAATAAAAAGTAGTAACGATTTAGAATTATCAGTGTTCATTCGTGTAATTCGTGGCTAACTGCTTTATATAGGTTTAATTGTTTTGTCAGGAATGCGGCAACCGGCTCAATAATGCGGAGGCGGTTCCTCTTCGCTCGCATCTCTTACCACTGAAGGGGATATCGACCGCAGATGCTCCATGATGCGCCTGATATCCGACTGCATCTTTTCAATTGCCTGCTGCTGGACGGTTATGACTTCATTCAGTTGCTGTATGGTATTTTCCTGGTGCATCAACTGGATCTCAATGTCGGTTATCCGTTCATCCATGATTACTCCTTGAAGCGTCGGGTTGTTTACCTTTATTCCAGCATTTCCTCTATCCTGATCAGGTTTGTCTTTTCCGTCGTTATTTCCATATTATCAGTCTTGTGGAGGGCATTCCTCACATCCATCTCCCGCGCCTCATGGGTAACGATGACGACGGGCACCGGCTCTCCCGCCTTTCTCCCGGTCTGCACCACCGATTCGATGCTGACGCCGTTTTCTCCAGTGAACCGGCAATCCTTGCCAGGACACCCGGCTTGTCAATCACGCTGAAGCGGAGATAGTATTTGCTTACGGTCTCTCCAACCGGTTTTATGCCCAGGGTTACGACCTTTTCGTCCAGGAAACCCAGGGGGGCGGTCCTTCTTTCGGCTCCCGCCAGGATGTTCCGTGCGATTGCCATCACATCGCCGGCCACGGCGCTCGCGGTCGGTTCCATCCCGGCGCCCCGGCCGTAAAACATGACCGTATCGACAAAATCCCCGGTCAGACGGACCGCGTTGAAAACCCCGTCTACATCCGCGAGGGGGTGATGGACCGGGACCATGGTCGGGTGGACCCTTGCCTCTATTCTGTCACCATCCCGTTTGCCGATGGCCAGCAGCTTGATCCTGTATCCGAATTGTCGGGCAAAGTCTATGTCCAGTGCGGAGACGGAGGTGATTCCTTCGGTGTGCACATTCTCAGGTTCCACCCTTGTCCCGAAACAGAGGGAAAGCAGGATGCAGAGCTTGTGAGCGGTGTCCATGCCTTCAATATCGAAAGTGGGATCGGCCTCGGCATAGCCCAGGTCCTGGGCCCTTTTCAGGACTTCGCCAAAATCGGCACCTTCCCTGGTCATTTTCGTCAGGATGTAGTTGCAGGTTCCGTTCAGTATGCCGAGGACCGTTCCGAATCTGTTGGCGGCCATGTTGCCCTTGATGGCAGACAGCACCGGAATTCCCCCGCCCACCGCCGCTTCGTATCGGACCTCCACCCCGTTGCGGAGTGCGGCGGCATAAATCTCTTCTCCGTGGACGGCCAGCAGCGCCTTGTTGGCCGTAACGACATGCTTGCCGTTTTCCACCGCCTTGAGGACAAATTCCCTGGCCGGGCTATGACCGCCGATAAGTTCTATGATTATGGAAATTTCAGGATCGGTCAGAACCTGTTCGAAATCGGTGGTCAGAACACCGGGAGGGAGATTTACGCCCCGGTCCTTGCCGGTATCGCGTACGGCGATGCTTTTCAGGACCAGCCTGGCGCCGAGTTTTTCTTCTATTACCGGTGAATTTCTCTGGAAAAGTCTGACGACCCCGGTGCCGACTGTTCCGAAACCAAGCAGCCCTACCTTAATTTCTTCCATATCTCCCCTTTATCACACAAGAAAGCGCATTTGCATAATTCCTGAATCCTTGATGCCCGAACACCGGAGTGAGCAGAATTCCGGAGTTCAACGTCGCTGAAATCGTAACATACCTGTCAAGCCGGGTGAACCTCGTCGCGCGGCCCCATATCACCGAAATGCAAAAACCGGGGCGTTCCGCGCAAGCGAAAGTGTGAAGGCGTCACGTATTCAGGTAATTTGCTGACATAACTGCCTTGATCCGGTGATAACAACCGGCTGTCAGGCCATAATTACGGGTTTACCGGTAAATTGCAACCACAAGCCTCCGGTAATTTTAGCGTATTTTCCTTCTGATGTCCCAGAATTTCAGGCCCGGGCACAAAATTTCCCCGCCAGGCATTTACCATCCCGTGCGATTTGCCGTGCAAAAAAAGTAAAATTTGACCTGGGTCATGTCGCACAAAAAAAAACTGCGGTATCGTCATCACAGTTGATCCTAAAAGCTGGAATTAGACACGAATGACACGAATAAATACGAATGTTATTAAACCCTTATTTGTCTTTTTGTTGTCACCGATTTGGTGGTTGTTCTTATTGGAAAAAGCTTTGCTAATTCGTGAATATTCGTGGCTAAAATGCTTTTTTCAGGTTGATTCATTTATCAGTTTTTGAAAAGGAGATTATTTTATGGGAAACTGTGCAAGCTGCGGAACCGGTGCGGGACCCTTTGCGGAAGGCAGGGAACTGGTGGAATTCGTTTACAACGCCCACGGCGGCGGACTCAGGAAAAAGCAAATCCCCAACGGGGGACTGGAAACCACCTGCCGGGGATGCGGAACCGGCTTCACTCTCACAACTTTTGTCGGCAAATGTCCGAAGTGCGGCGGAGTCCATGCCGTATCTCCCCCACGCAGTTCGGATCCGGCCAACATACAATTTGCAGGCAATAACTATCTGCTGCCGGAACTTTGACGGAGTTGCCCGTACAGAATAAGAACCAACCTTTCTTCGGCCGGTGGTTTGCATGGTTATACGTGGCGACGAATAGTTTTTTTGATGAGGTTACGCAGGTTTCAGAGAGCACTGTACATGCGTGGATATCCCATGTGCAGTGCTCATTACTTTGTCCGCCTCCTGCACCAGAGGATTCCTGACAACAAATATTAATCCCCCCTGTTTTTCCGTATATTTATCTATAGTTATCCACTTTACAGCAGCTATTCGTGAACTATTGTCTGATTAACCATGCCGTTTTATTTTTCACCACGTGAAATAAACTATTGACACGATATTTCAAATAGTTACAAGACCTGCCTAACCGTTGTGCAGATTGCAAAAGTACTTGATGATACTTGGTAATTTCAAGGTTTATCCACAGCAGTCAGCGGGTTATCCACACTTCCCGTGGAAAGCTTTTTACTTAATGAAATACAGCGAAATCCATATTGTTTCTTCCGGCTTTTTCAACTTGGAAAGCAGGAAAATGGCCTTCTGCCCGATCAGTATCAATGCTCGGAGAACAACCTGTTCAAGAATTCCTTGATCTTATCCAGGGCCATGCCCCGCATGCTGTCGAACTCCTTCAATATGCAAGGCTTGCACATTCCCAGATATTTTTTCCCCACCGGCAGCGAAATTTTCTGCAGAACCGAAGTTTCCTTGCCGCAGCTCTTGCACCTGGCCATCTTCAACCTCCACGAATAAAAATGCGATTATTACCGATACCCCGCCACCTGGAAAGAACAATGAACATGAATAAGCGGCAATGGTTTTGATTTCTCCGTTCCTTCCGCAGCCCGCTATTGCACATCCACTCGCCTGATGCCGTCCGGACGCCATGCCGGCGAGATGACGTGGCTTCCCTTGTTTTCCTCATCCAGCAGGCTGCCGAAGGTCACGGAGAAATCCCCGTACCTGTCGTTTACCCTGTCCATCGCCTCGGCCAGCAGCACCCTTTTCCGCTCCTCCTCGAACAGCGGAAGCTGGCCGGACGTGTAGCAAAGGTTGCTCAGCCGCACCCCCAGCAGTCTGACCGGTTGCGTGAGAACCAGCGTATCGAGGATGGCGGCCGCGGCGGTGTAGATATCCCCGCTGCCGTTGATGTGATCCGGCAGGGTTTCCTGCCTGCCCGTCCAGGTGTCGAAATCCGCGTACCTTATGGACAGGGTCACCGTCTTTCCCCGGACGTTGTACCGCCTGGCCCTGCGGCCGACCATCTCCGAGAGCTGCAGCAGGAATTTCAGTATCTCCCCCCGGTCGGATATGTCCCGCTCCAGGGTCATGGAGTGCCCCACCGACTTGACTTCGTCCGCCTCCTCCACCGGGGTGACCGGAGAGTCGTCGATGCCCCTGCCCATCAGGCTGAGCCGTTCGCCGATGATGCCGAAGCGTTTGCGCAGGATATCGACCGGAAAACGCCCCAGGTCGCCGCAGGTCTTTATCCCGTAAAGGGCGAGCTGCCTTGCCGTCTTCGGGCCGATCCCGCAAAGGTCTTTGGCCGGCGTTCTTTCCAGGACCGACGGCGCATCTTCCGGGCGGATGGTGGTCAGCCCGTCCGGCTTTTCCATCTCCGAGGCCAGCTTGGCCAGCAGCTTGTTCGGTGCGATGCCTATGGAACAGGTGATGCCGAAGCGGTGCCTGATCTGGGCCTTCAGAAGATAGGCGATCCGCTGCGCGCCGCCGAAAAGCCTGACCGATCCGGACACGTCGAGAAACGCTTCGTCGATGCTGAACACTTCGAGCAGCGGCGTGTACTCCTGCATCATTTTGACGATCTGCGACGAAGTCCAGGTGTATTTGCGGTTATTGCCGATGACGAAAATGATATGGGGGCATTTCTGCCTGGCTTCCCATACATTCATGCCCGTCTTCACCCCGTACGCCCTCGCTTCATAGGAAGACGTGGTGATCACCGTCCGCTTGGCCGAGCCGATCACGGCGATGGGTTTGCCGCGCAGGGCGGGATTGCATTGCTGCTCCACCGAGGCAAAAAAGGCGTTCATATCAATATGCATGATGATCCGCTCGCTCATACGGACAAAGTTACCACATGGTAACCATTTTGTGTCAAGATGATTTTTGCGTAACAGGAGTGATGAGATCAGGGCTCTCGTTGCGGGGAGAATTCACCAGTGAGGAGACCGGATACATCTCCATCAGGTCCGAAGGATACGGCCGGTAGAGGTGCCGGAGCTTTGCGGGGTCGGAGATCTCCGGGTCCAGCCAGAGCCGGAATTCTCCGGAATGGAGGATGACCGGCATCCTGTCGTGCAGCGGTTCGATAAGTTCATTGGATGAAGTGGTCAGGATGGCGCAGGATTCGACGGTTTCGCCTTCAGGGGCCTGCCACGATTCCCATATTGCGGCGAAGACCATGGGGGAGCCGTCTTTCAGACGGACGTAGAGAGGGATCTTCCCTTTATCCTCATGGCGCCACTCGAAAAAACCGGAAGCCGGCACCAGGCAGCGGCGGTGCCGGATGGCATGGCGGAAGGCGGGTTTTTCATGAACAGTCTCGGCCCTGGCATTGATCATTTTCTGGCCGATCTTACGGTCCTTCGCCCAGTGCGGGATCAGTCCCCAATGGAGAAAGTCGAGACGGTTGCGTCCGCCGGACGCATCTTTTACAACCGCGATCATCTGTGTGGGCGCGATGTTGTACCTGGCCGGAAAAACCGGAATTTCGAGAAGTCCGAATATTTCGGCAAGGAGTTCCGGTGGGAGATGCAGGGTAAAACGTCCGCACATGGATTATTTCTCCAGAACTGGAAATATCTCAAGGAAGTCGCATTTATGAAAATGGTAGTCTATTCAACACCTTTTACCCTTAACATTATATCAGTCATTTAAGCAAATTCACCCTGTCGTCTCCCCGTCCGGGGGTATTTCGCTCCGGCAATATTCACCCTGCTTTACCCTGCCGGATTCAAGTCAGTGCGCAGCTGTCGTCCGGGAAAATCCACTTCATCGGCAAGGGGGTTCCGGTGGCAGATATAAGGAAATCGTCCGCACTTGATTTACACCGATTTTCCTTCGAACTCAAACGCGTATCTGTATTGAAGGTACCTTCTGAGCTGCGCTTTTTTGGCACTTCAATTTATATCAAGCGGTTTCCTTGATGACCCTGAACGTGCCTCAATTATCTTCTTTCTTCGGGTTTCTGCTTTTGATAAATCAACAACAGCCCTTGGCGAATTTTTTTGCCAGGAATTTGGCCTCTTTGGTGCGTCCCTGTCTTACCAGGAGCGGTACGATTCTTTCAGCCGCCTCCCTGGCAAATTGGGGAGAGGTAAGAAGCCTGGAGTAACTTTCGACGGCATTCGACTCATCCTGAAGCATGATGTACAGATCCCCCTGCATCATCCTGGCCTGATCCGGAACCAGGTCACTCGAAATCATCCGCTCCAGCACCTGCAACGCCTCGGGTACCCTGTCGGTATCGGCATAAAGCTGAACCAGTCCGATATGACAGAGTGGATTATCGGGGTTCAAGCCGATGGCCTTGACCAGGAGTTGCTCGCACTTCGCGGGATCGCCATTGCGACAATATATTATCGCTTTTTCATAATCCAGGATGTCATTTTCCGCGTCCACGGACAATTCCTCGAATACCCTCAGGGCGCCATCCGCATTCCCGTTCAGGTTAAGAAGGCAGCCCCGGCCGAATTCTTCCCCCATTCCGGCATAACGCTCGGGGAGATCTCCGGGAAGTGTATGATAATACAGGGCCAATCTGTCTTCGCTGGATATGTTGTCATCAATGACAGGCTGTTCGTCGTTTTCTGTTTCGTCACGACCCTCCTCACAACTTTCGCAACCATGGACTGTCTCGAAGTGCAACTCCTCGGGGGCATCGCTACCAAGCGAGGCCAGGAGCCTCTCCGAATTTTCCCTCAGGGTTGCGTCATCCGCAAGCTCCAGGATGATGCGCAGATGTTCTTCAGCCTTTTTTATGTCTCCGGCGGCAATGGCATGTTCCGCTTCAACCAGGTTCAGACGGCCCAGCATGTTGCCTGCCAACGCGATTTTTTGCCGCACCGGGTCAACCAGGGAAATGGCTGCTTCGCCACCCGCCTCCATTTTTTCGAGCGCCTCACCATAGGCAATCCTCGCATCGGCGTACCGCTCTTCAGCCAGGTACCGGTCACCCTTTTCCAGGTAATGGTTGTAATCCTTGCTGAAATTAAACAGTTTCTTCAGAAACATAAATTCACCTCGTAATATAAAGTGTGACTCAAGGCTGAATTTTCCCTTTTCAGGCCCCCTCATCTTTCCCTTGGTAATCATACGGGTTTGCAAGACTGATAATGAATGGCCCGGCTTGTTTCCCTGGATAAAAAATTCCTTTTGCAGTCACGATCATTCTTTATTTCAGTCTGACATTCGCCTCGCCCTGGGCGATGACTTGAACCGACAACCGGTCGTTCAGTACAGTTGCCTCGCCAAGAGACAAAGACCTGACGGCACCGGCCAGTTTAACATGTTCGGCTACCTGCACGCCGGACAACACCGCGGATACTTTTGTGCGAGCCTTCTCTAATTGCTCTGCGACAGAGGTGTCGAGCTTCTTCTTGATCGTATTTCGAATGGAACTGCTGAACAGCCAGCTGCCGGCACTTATCAGCCACCCTGCGTTCTTTGTGTCAAAATCGACATTTTCAAAAGTCAGCGAATTATTCTTCGGGTCATACACCGGCTTCGCCAACAGCGTTAACTCACCGTCAAAATCTCCGGTAGTGGTCAGGACGACAACCAGTCGGCCGTCTTCCCCCTTCAGGTTGAAATTTTTTATGGTGATTTTCCTGTCGTCACCGAAGGTCTTGTCCAGCAATACCGGGTTCAGCGCAGCTCACGAGATCGGCAAAGAAGATGTCAGTGGCAAGCCGGATATGAAAACTTTTATCGAAGGCCGGGAATTGCTGTACCGGCGGCAACGCCTTCACTGGAGCTGCGGCCGGCTTTGGCCCGACAATTATCTCGGCGCCGGTAATGACACCAATGGACATCCGGATCCTGTTGTTTGCCGCATACAGCGGAGTCATGACAATTTTTTCCGGAGTAAGCTTCAGCCATGCGCTGAATTCCTTGCTGACAAGTGTCGGAGAAAACGCCTTCTGCCAGAGTGGAGCAATCCTGGCTCGAAGCTGGACAGAGTCATTGATCTTGCTGTCTATGATCGGCTCGAGGAGTTTTTGAACCGGCTGAGTGATATTCTCTACCAGGCTTTTAGGATTCATTGACAGCGGTCCGAGTTTGAATGTGTCGGCCAGATTATCCGACATTCCGGTATAGTAAAGTTCGGTCCTGAGGCGCCAGTCCGGCGTGACATTAACTTTAGCCTTGAATCTCAGTCCTGCCCGGAGCGGATAGCTCTCATAAAAGGCATTACTGAATGTCAGTTGAACAGGTAGCGTAAGATAGACGAAATTATCAGACGCAGTTACTACCACCGGCCCAGTCCGGCGAACAGTTACGGATGTTCCCAGTCCTCCCTGCCCCTTGTAGAGTTCTTTCGGGAGAGACTGATTGATAATCGCGGCGAGATCGGCTGCGGAAGACTCTACGCTGAGGTTGATCGAGGATGGCGGCACAGCGGCTGAAGCACTTATTGTGCTAAGCAATATGAATGAGAATATTATGAAAAGTCGGTAAAAGATGGCGATACCCTCCTGAAATTAGATTCTGTAATATTGAGATGCCCTGTCAATAGTGGACCTGTGAAGCATGCGACTTTCAAAGATTTTCAGCAACACCCGCCCCCGGTTTTCGAAGAAGGAATGAACTTGTCCAGGAACTCCCTGATCATTGCCGAGGCGCAGCCGACTCCCGCATTTACGCTGAGCGCATCAACAGGGCAGTTGAGGGCGCAGGCGCCGCATTCGATGCAGCTGTCCCGGTCTACAATCCTGGATTTACCTTCGGAGATTGCGAAAACCAGGTGCGGGCATACTTCAGCACACACGCCGCAGCCGACACAGGTTTGCCGGTCGAGCTTCAGGGTCGTGACATTTTTCAGGTAGGCAAAGCCTTTCATCATTTATTCCTTTGAACGGCCTCTAACCGGCCAGCATATCCGCGACTGAAAATGCGATACCCGTTACCAGCGCCGCGGCCTGCAGCGGCAGGAACAGTCGCATTTCTTTCCTGACCCCGGAGGGCGATGTAAAAGGTGTGCTGCCGGTAAAATTCATGGCAAAGAACGAGGAGATCGCCACGACGAGGAAGAAGTCAGCCGTAAAACGCAGTGCATTCCATCCGCCATTCGCGGTGATTTGGAGAAGCAGTATCCAGAAAAGCCCGGCCACGGCTCCTTTCACGGAAAAATAGCGGGATGGAAGCCAGGGGAGAAGAACAGGAGCTGCGAATGTGCCGGCTAAAATCGCCCCGCTGCAGGCGAAGACGGGAAAAATCCCATTGGATAGGGAAAAAACCTGCTTTGAAAATGCTCCAAGGAAAAACAGAAGCGCAAGAACGGGAAGTGACTTGCTGAAACCCGATACAGTCTCGACAGGAGTCAGAACGAATCTTTCCCGCGTGGAAAAGGTCAATTCGCGCATGTCCGGATTCGTTTTCATGCCGTTATCCAGGAACTCCGGCAGGTCAGATGCCCTGATGGTCGCGTAACGCACCCGGAAACCGGTGAGTTCTCCTGACTTCGTGGGCCGAAACGCCTGCGGCGCCGAGAATCGGCAGGAGCAGCAGTTTGTGGTTTACCACTGAAGAGAGGCCGGTCGTAGCCACTCGATTGACAAGTTCCGCGGTGCCGAAGGTTCCCTTCCCGGCCGCGCACCAGACATTTATCCCGTTGGTTTCCAGCACCAGGAGCCAGATGTTGCGCCCCTTCAGCTCCCGGCGAACGATGTCGTAGCTCATCTTGTAATTGGCGGTGACCACCACCGGATCATCGGGACAGGGGTTGCCCAGCGCATACAGGCCGGCCGGGACAACGTATGACATCCTGCCGATTCCCCAGCGGCTTTTCCACGCCCCCACCCGGTCCCGGAAACAAAGAACGGAAGAAACCTTCGGCACCCTGCCCGAAGGAGTCGACAGCCAGCCAAGGAACCCCGGAACACTTTCGTCGATTGCCCCGCCGACCGCGGGGACCCTGGGGCCTCAACAGGGAGGCTTGTCCAGCCTGGCGTCCGGCAAAGCTGTAATTTCAGTTTTTTCCCGGTTTGTTTCCATGTCTCTTATCCGTGTCGTCCGACAGCTGCCGGACCTTTAGCCTTCCCGCGAGATCGTCGATAAACTGCCTTGCCGTGCGGCCGGAACGCTGTCCCTTGTGCAGCGCCCAGCGGAGCGCCTCGGTGTGGAGGGCATCTTTTTCCATGGGCAGCCGCATTTTTCCCGCGTAATGCTCCACGACCGAAAGATAGGTATCCTGGTTGAATGGATAAAAACTCAGGTTGAGCCCGAAGCGATCGGCAAGGGAAAGCTTTTCCGAAACGGCCTCTTCCGGATGGATCTCCCGGCCGAGGTTGTCGTCCATCGGCTCGGGCATGAGATGCCGGCGGTTGGAGGTGGCATACAGCAGGACATTTTCCGGTTTTTGCTCCAACCCCTCCTTCGAGTACCGCCTTCATTTCGCGATAGGAAATCTCGCCCTCGTCAAAGGAAAGATCGTCACAAAATATGATAAAACGGTACGGGATGTCCCGCAGCAGCCGCACTATCTGCGAAAGACCGAGGAGGTCGTTCTTCTGCACCTCGATTATTCTCAGTCCGCTCGACGCGAAAATTTTCAGCAGACCTTTCACGCAGGACGATTTTCCAGTCCCTCTTTCTCCCCACAGAAGCACATTGTTTGCCGGATAACCTTCGACAAACTGGGCGGTATTCCTGACCAGCTCATCCCTGGCAAAATCGACTCCCACGAGGTTATCCAGGTCGAACAGATGGGGGTGCTCCACGGGCACTATTTTCCCGGTATCCTTCCATTTGACCCAGCGAAAGGCTATATGGTCGCCGAATACGCAATTATCTTCATCCGGAGGCGGTAAAAAAGATTCCGCGACTATTTCAAGCCGGTCCAGCAGCCGGTCCATTTTAACAATTATTCCGTCCCAGTTTTCCACTGATTTCCTTTCCTTATCAGCCACTTCTCACTTCTCACTTCTCACTTCTCACTTCTCACTTCTCACTTCTCACTTCTCACCTGTCACCTGTCACCTGTCACCTGTCACCGGTTTCTTGTCACTGCTCCTTGAGCGTGCATTCCTTTTCCCAGGCAAAATAGCCGTCACCGCGGATTTCCCAGAAAGACTTTATTCTTTCTTCATAAAAGGCACTGTTTTCACACTCGCTTTCAACTGTTTGCAGAAAGCGGTCGGAAATGAGCCCGCATTCCAGGAGAAAACCGTAAAAGGACTTCACTCCTTCCAGGTAGGCGGTAAGCTCCAGGATATCGGGTTCCAGCGTATTCGTGATGTACCAGTTGCCAGCGAATTGCCGCACCATGCCTGGTTGCTCTTCAAAAATATTCTTCTGTTTACCGGATATAACGAAGTCCCTTGAAAAATAATCGGCGCCGGATGCAAGCGCCGTCGCTTCACCGGGCGGAATGCCTTTATCGAGGAGATGACGGTAAAACCTCTGCAGCAGATCTCGGCACAAGTTATCTGCCCTGATTTCGTCTTCCAGCGAATTTATCTCGAACTCGCTTTTTTCCACCAGCAATACATCATTCATTCTTGAAATCTCCTGAAAAACAGCTACCGGCAACCGGAAGTCTGCTTTTTGATTCACCACGGACTACTAACAAATTTTCATCCGGAAAGTACCTGCCGGACCAGGTTCGCGTCTTTCCCGAATCAGACAGTAATTCCGGACCATTGTTACCCGAACAAAGTAAAAACTGTCAGTTCGGGCATTACTCCCCACATTGATTGCTTGCATGAAAACCATACTGTCTGCCCCGGTAAAGCCCCGACCCCGCTCTTGAAATAAAATTTTCGGGTTGCCGGATAGGCACTAACTGTAAACTTCTTACTGCCAGCAGATAACGTCTGCTCACCTGTGCAGTCTCGGATCTATGGCATCCCTGATCCCTTCTCCAAGCAGATTATACGCCAGCACCGTAACCAGTATGGCCAGACCCGGGTAAAGGGACAGCCACCAGGCAAATTCTATGTAATTCTTTCCCGAAGTGAGAATATTACCCCAGCTCGGAGTTGGCGGCTGCACTCCTATGCCGAGAAACGAGAGTGCTGATTCTGTCAGAATGGCGCCGGCAACCCCCAGTGTGGCCGATACCAGCACGGGTCCCATGGAGTTGGGCAAAATATGGCGAAAGATTATCCGCAGGTCGGTTGCTCCTATCGCCCTCGCCGCCAGGATAAAATCGCGTTCCCGGACGGAGAGCACTTCAGCTCTTACCAGCCTTGCGACACCCATCCAGCTCGTCGCTCCTATCACGATCATGATCAGCCAGATGGACGGCCCGATCATGGCGATTACCGCCAGTATCAGGAAAAAGGTTGGGAAACAGAGCATGATATCGACGAAACGCATCAGGATACTGTCGATCCAGCTGCCGTAAAAACCGGATACAAGTCCGACCAGGGTACCGATCAGCGTGGCTATGCCGACCGCCACAAAGCCCACCAGCAGTGAAATGCGAGCACCGTAGAGCACCCTGGTAAATACATCCCTGCCCAGCTCGTCCGTTCCCATCAGGTGCGTGGCCGAAGGTGGCATCAGCACATGGTATGCATCTATTGCCGACGGACTAAAGGGGGTAAGATAGGGAGCCAGGAAAGATATTATGAAAAGAGCGAGCACGACTAAACCCCCGGCAACTGCAAGCCGGTTGCTGCGTAATCTTTTCCAGAACACTTCGTAAAAATAGCTGTTTTTCAGGTTCATGTCGGAAAACTTCCTCAAAAACAAACGTAACAGGATTTACAGGTTGAGCAGGATAAAACGCTGACAGCAGAAACCTTTTGTTTTCAATTCAATTTTAATGGTCTCACGACAAGTCGTCAAAGCATTGAAAACGGGTATCCAGCCAGTTTTTGCCTTTTGAAATTCCTGAATTCCCGTTTCCACATGAATGACGATAGGGAGCCTTTCAGGACTTTTATGCGAATTCATCAACATTCAAAATTCAAAACTCAAAAATCAAAATTTTTCTTTTACACCACGTTTATCCCTTACCGTGACGAATGCGCGGGTCGGCAAACGCATAACATATATCGGCCAGGAGATTGCCCAGCAGGGTAAGAAAAGCACCGATTACCAGGATACCCATAACCAGCGGATAATCCCTTGACATCACACCCGTGTAAAACAGCTGCCCCATGCCGGGTATGGAAAAAATAGTTTCAAAGATGACACTGCCGCCGATCAGCCCGGGAAGGGAAAACCCCAGCAGGGTGATAACCGGGAGCAGCGCATTGCGCAGGGCGTGCCGGTAGATTACTACTCTCTCGGCAAGCCCCTTGGCCCTTGCGGTTGTAATGTAATCCTGGCGGATTACCTCCAGCATGGTTGATCGCATATAGCGGGACAGGCCGGCCAGGCTGCCGAACGAGGCGACCGAAATGGGCAGCACCAGGTGTTTGGCAAGGTCCCACAGCCACCGGAGCGTACCGTATTCTTCGCTGCCCAGCGAATGAAGCCCCGAGATCGGCAACCATTCCAGCTTTACCCCGAAAAAGTACATAAGCAGCAGGGCCAGCCAGAATGTGGGAACAGCGAAACCGATAAATACGAAAACCGTCACCCCCCTGTCAAGGATGGTATTCTGCCGGATCGCGGCGAAAATACCGATGGGAATGGCAAGCCCGAACTCCAGAATCAGCGCAATAATATTGAGGGAAAGAGTTATGGGTATCCGCTCGGCAACCTTGTCGATAACCGGACGGTTGTCGGGAGCGAAGGAACGGCCGAAATCGAGATGGGCCAGTTTGCCCAGCCAGGTCCCGTACTGGACGTAAAGCGGCTTGTCCAGACCGTAGAATTCCCTCATCCGCTGCCGGGTTTCAGCCGAAATTTTCGGATTCATGGCAGTCTGCATTTCCACCGGTTCACCCGGAGCAAGATGAATCACTGCAAAAGTGATAAGGGTAATTCCGAACAGCAGCGGAATCAGGATGAGGATGCGTTTTATGAGATATTTGATCATAGGATAAATTCAGGCTAAAGGCTGAAGGTAAATAGGCAAAAGCTCCCCCCCCCCCTGCTGCCTCCTTAACCTGTTGAACGACATAGCCGAACATCTTCATTCGGCCGCTTTTTGAATTTCCCTTTCAGTCTTCAGCCTTCTACCATCAGCCTTACTTGTATACCTGCTCGTCTTTCGGCACATACCAGTGGATGAAATTATACGATATGCCTGCCGGCTCCGGTTTAATGCCGTGAAAGCGTGAGCTCACAACCGGCAATGCGTCAGGGACGTAAAGGAAAGTATATGGCTGATCTTCGGCCAGTATATCCTGTAACCTGAAGTAGCATTCCCGTCTTTTTTTAAGGTTGAAAGTCCTCCGCCCTTCTTCGAGGAGCCTGTCAACCTCGGGGTTCCTGTAATCTATGAAGTTCAGCTGGTTCGGTCCCGTTTTGCTGGAACTCCAGACATCGAAAAGATCGGGGTCCTGCGATATGCTCCAGCCGAGTATCACGGCATCGAAATTTCTCTTGTCAATGAACTGGGTCACAAACGAAGCCCATTCAATTACTCTTATTTTCACGTCGATGCCGACATGACGCAACCTTTGCTGAATGATCTCGGCGGTCTTCAACCTCTCGTCATTTCCCTGGTTGGTGATGATGGTGAATCTGAAAGGCCGCCCGTCCCTGGTCAGGATACCGGCGGAGTTCTTTTTCTCACCCGGCCTCGGCGAGCAGACGCGCAGCCCGGGCGGGATTGTAGTCAAAATCCTTTATATGAGGATTATAAGCCCAGGTTCCCGGTTTGTAAGGCCCATGGGCAACCTGCCCCATACCCAGCAAAACCCCGTGGACTATTTCGTCCTTGTTGATCGCAGAGGTGATTGCCTGACGAACCCGTTTATCCTTGAACAGGGGATTCTTCAGATTGTAGCCCAGGTAAGTATAGGCTGAGGCCGGATAACGGTACTTGTTGAAATACGATTTGAAGCGCGACGAATCCGTTTCCCGAGCATACTGCACGGGATTGAGCCCCATCATGTCCAGCCCGCCGGATTTAAGTTCCATGAACATGGTGGAATTGTCGGGGATTATCCGGTAGACATAGCGGTCAATATAAGGACGCCCTTCGAAATAGTCCCTGTTTGCCTCAAGGACTACCTTCTGCCCCGGCACCCATTGCTTGAATCTGTACGGCCCGGTGCCCACGGGGTGGCGGCTGAGTTCGCTTTTGGTAATGTCTTTTCCCTCCAGAAGGTGGGCGGGCAGAATGGACATTCCCCATGAATCGAGCGCGGGAGCGTATGGCCTGGCATATGTAACGCGAACCGTGTAGGGGTCGGGAGCCTCGACGCTCTTTACCTGTTTGAAGGATTCAGCGTATGCGGTGGGAGTCTTCGGGTCTATGGTCACATGGTAGGTGTACAGGACATCTTTCGAAGTGAATTCATAACCGTCCTGCCATTTCACCCCTTTGCGCAGATGAAAGGTTATGGCGAGACCGTCCTGTGAAATGTCCCAGGAGCGGGCCAGGTCACCTTCGATGGAAAGGTTCTTGTCATATTTGACGAGACCGTTATAGACCAGGCCGGCAATATCAAATGACGCCGAATCAGTGGCAAGAAGGGGTATCAGGTTCGACGGCTCGCCGATGCTGCCGACCACAATGGTATCGCCATAGGCCGGTTTGGCGGGTCCACTTTCGGCATGCCTTTCCGGACCGTGCTCGGCACAGGAAACCAGCGCAAGCAGGATAAACGGTACAAGCAGGCGAAAGATCCGGCCGCCTGTCATTTCTCACCCATCTCCGCCTTCAGTTTATTCAATTTTTCGAGGATTTCCTTATTGCCCGGATCAATTTTCAGCGCGCGCTTGTACAGAGTGAGAGCTCGGCGGTATTCATGCCTGGAGTAATAGGCTTCGCCGAGATGGAACATGATCGTGGCATCGTCATCGACCAGCTTGAGGGCTTTTTCCAGGGTTGTTACGGCTTCATTGTACCGTTTCATCTTGTAATAAACCCAACCAAGACTGTCGATGATAAATCCGTCATCCGGTCGCAGGGATGCCGCTTTTTTCAGATATCCCAGAGCTTCATCCAGGTTGGTCCCCATCTCCGCATAGGTATATCCGAGATAATTGAGGGCCTGGGCATCGTCGGGAGAAAGGGCAATCACTTTTTTCAGCCGGGCGATGCTTTCCTTTTTCTTCCCATCTTGTCATAAAGGATGCCGATTCTGAACTGCATGGCGGCATCGTCAGGAAAGGCGGCCTCCGCGCCGGTCAAGACCTTGAGAGCCTCGGGCAAACGGTCCATGGCCTCATACAGCCCTGAGAGATAGAGGTACAGTTCGACATGTTTCGGCTGTTCGGCAATGGTCTCCCTGAGAAGTTTGACGCCCTTTTCCGCATCACCTTTTTCCTTGTCTATAAAAGCAATCTGTCCGATTGCATCAAAATAGATCGATGCGGATTTGGGTATCTTGCCCAATTCTTCCAATGCCTTGTCGTAATTCTCTTTTTCCTCGTATGCAAGGCCCAGATAATAACGTTCATTATAGGCGTCGGGCTCCTGCTTCAGAATGGAGTTGAATTCGGCGATGGCTTCATCATAACGTTGAAGTTCCATGTAGATGAGTCCCATCTTCCTGTGAATCTCCAAACCTCCAACCCCGGTTTCCGCAACCTGCTTTAAAAGCGAAAGAGCGTCATCCAGCCTCTGCTGCTGGACATAGACCTGGACCAGGTGCTGCAATACGGCAAAATTCGATGGATTGTTATTGAGTACCTCCCGGTACAGCTGTATCGCTTCATCATACTGTCCCTGCATTTCAAGAGAGAGACCGAGATCGATCATGGCCTGTTCGAAATCGGGTCTCAGTTCAAGTGCTTTTCTGAAGTAGTTGGCGGCCTCTTTATACAACTTCATCAGATCGTATGTCTTGCCAAGGTAATAGTAGCCGATCGGAGATTCCGGCGACACCTTCAGCAATTCTTTGAGAGTATTGACCGCACCTTCATATTCAAATGTCTTGACGTAGGAAACGGCAAGGTTGATGTATGCGTCTTCCTTGTCGGGATCCAGTTCCTTGGCTTTCTTGAAATGGGAGATCGCTTCCTTGTCATTTCCCAAAGCAGCGAGAATTATTCCGGCCAGCATATGCGCGGGCCTATAGCCGGGATCGTATTCGAGTGCCTTCTCGCACTCGGCAAGAGCCTCTTTCGGCTTGTTCATCTTGACATATACATCGGCTACTTTTTTATGAAGGAATGCAGACCGGGGATCATCATTTAACGCCTCCCTGAGCAGAGACATGGCGCCATCGAGGTCACCGTCAATACTCATAAGGCGGGCGCGGGAATACAGATACAACGTGCGGGAGGTTGCCTTTGTCTCAAGCATTTTCCGCGGGACAACAGGTTGCGCCGCAGAAGCCGGGGCGGGACCGGAAGCGCAGGCAGTATTGGACAGGGCAACAATGATCAGGGCTATCAGGTATTTGGGGTTCATGAAAATTTCCGGCAAAAAAACCAGACTGCCGTTTACGCGCGCTCTTTTTCTGCAGAACGGACGATCCCGATGTCTGGCTTTAATGATTAAATTGCTTTAGTAAAAGTTCATCCCGTAAAAGACAAGTTCAAGGTTCGTGGACAACAGGTGTTCAGAAATTCATAGTGGAAAATCTGAATTTGAAAGAAAAAAATTGACCTGCAGGGTCAATACTTATTCGGTAAAAACTGATATGACAACTTCCTTTTCCGACTGGTCCTATATGTTGGAAGTATAAAAGCTTATGATGAAAAGCTACCACAAATACGTTATGCCGTCAAACTATAATCTCTGGCATCTTTAGCATGCTCCACCTTGCGCCAGGGACAGAGTATGATATTGTTTTTGCAAGGATTATCGGCTGTTTTCAACATCTTCCGACAGGTGCGTCATGGAACAGAAATATTTAAACCAGTTACTGAAACCTTCATCATACCCCGATACGACACAGAAAGTCGAAATGATACAGACACATGTTTCATATCTATTTCTTACTGACAATCACGTGTACAAAATCAAAAAACCCGTTGATTACGGTTTTCTCAATTTCACCACCCTTGACCGCCGGCGGTTTTATTGCGAAGAGGAAGTCAGGCTCAACCGTCGTCTCTGCCCGGACTTATATCTTGGCGTTATGCAGATCAGGGCCACGGAAAATGGCATTTCATTCCAGGGAGGTGGAGAGATTATCGATTACGCGGTAAAAATGCGAAGACTGCCTGAAGACCGGATGCTTGCCGCGCTTCTGAGGCATAACGCCGTCGCTGAATCGGATATACGCAGGATTGCCGGGACAATCGCCAGGTTCCATAATGCCGCCGAAAGAAATAATGAGATAGACCGATACGGCGATATCTCCATGATCACACAAAACTGGGATGAAAATTTCAGGCAGGTCGAGGATTTTGTCGGGAAAACACTGGACCGGCGTGACCTGGACATTATCTCGGAATGGGTTCACGGGTTTATCGCTCAAAACTCCGAACTTTTTTCAGACAGGGTCGGTGGAGGACATATAAAGGATTGCGATGGTGACATTCATGCTGAAAACATCTGTCTCGAAGACAATGTTTGCATCTTCGACTGCATTGAATTCAACGAGCGTTTCCGCTACATCGATACGGCTGCCGACATCGCGTTTCTGCTGATGGATTTCGATTATCACGGCAAAAAATCGTTTTCCGATATTTTAATTGAAGAGTACACGGCATTGACCGGAGATACAGGATTGCCGAAAATCATTGACTTCTACAAGATTTACCGTGCCTTTGTCCGGGGCAAAGTGGAAAGTTTCAGATTAAACGACCCCGGCATGAATTCAGACGAAAAAAGATCGTCCGAACACAAAGCGGAAAGACACTTTCGTCTGGCGCTCGGCTATATCCTTCGCAAGAATCTCCCCACCTCGCTGGTTATTTTTTCCGGTCTGATGGGAACCGGTAAAAGCACCCTGACAGCGGAACTATCATTCGAACTTGGACTCGATCAGGTAAAATCCGATACTGTCCGCAAACAGATTGCCGGGATCCCGGCAACGGAGCGTTACCTGGCTGATTACAACATGGGAATCTATTCCGCCGATTACAGCAGGGAAACATATCAGAGGTTGCTGGAAGCAGCTGCAAGAGCCCTTGCGAAGGGAAAAAGCATCGTCCTGGATGCCTCGTTCAGTAAAAGGGAGTATCGCGAACCTTTTCGGCTGCTGGCTGAAAAAACCGGGGCAGGCTTTTTTATTATAAACACTACCTGTCCTGACATAGTGGTAAAGGATCGTCTCGATTCAAGGATTTTTGATGACAGAGAACCCTCGGACGGGAGATGGGAGTTATATCACCGGCAAAAAGAGGAATTCGAAGCCATAGCCGATAACGAAGGCAAGCGGATTGCTTCGGACACATCAAAGCCAATCCAGGAAAACATGAACGAAATACTGCGTTTTCTGGGATTGCGCTGAGTGGCGGCAGCTTTCGCATCGATCCTTCTTTTCCGATCGTATTCTCTCACATCATCTGCTTTCGCATACCGGGCCAAATTCCTTCCAAATCAGGATATTCCTGCAACTTCGTTTTTTGAAGCTGACACTGTCCCGGATATTTCACTTATTTTTGATGTACAATATTATTAAAGCTGGCCGGTGGCGGAAAAGAGCCGGATAAGGGGGGAAAATACAAAAATGAACATGAATTTAATGGAAAGAAATAACGTATCCATAATTTCTGTACGGGAAGAAAGGGTGGATGCGCATAATTCCGAAGAATTGAAGGATAAACTGAAAAACCTGTTCGAGTCGGGCAGCAAAAACATTCTGGTTGAGTTGCGTGATGTGCGCTTTATAGACAGTTCCGGTCTGGGTGCGCTTGTATCGGGATACAAAAATGCCATTACCCACCAGGGAACCCTTAAGCTGTCGACATTACAGCCTCAGGTCAAGTCCATGTTCGAACTGACCCGACTGCACCGGGTGTTTGACATTTACCCAACAACCGAGGACGCCATGGATTCATACTGACAGCGCGAGGTTACAATGCCGAAAAATTCAATCGAAGTAGATATCAGGGTACCCAACCAGACCCGCTATCTGAGCCTGATCGGGAAAATAGGAGAGGATATTGTCAAAGGACTGAACAGGCTGAAAAACGACAAGGAAACTCTTGCCTATGAATTAAACCTCGTCCTGACCGAGGCAATGGTGAACGCAATCAAACATGGACATGTGAACAATCAGGACCAGTCAGTTCACATTTTTATGACGATAACCGACGATGAATTAATGGTGAAAGTTTTCGACCATGGACAAGGCTTTGACATAAATGAAATCCAGCCTCCTGATTTCGACAACCCGGATGACCAGGGGCGAGGCATTTACATCATAAAATGTATAATGGATTCAGTATCATATAAAAAATACGATAAATACAATGTCCTCGAAATGTCGAAAAAACTTCGCTAGCCCCGGGTGGCCCTCTCTTTTTTGCCCCGCCGTCTGTACAAGATAATAATCATACATAATCCTAGAAGGAACATCGGCAGGCTCAACAACTGCCCCATGGAAAAACTTCCCAGAACGAAGCCCAACTGCGGATCCGGTTCCCTGGTAAATTCCACAAGAAAACGAAAAGCCCCGTAAAACATGACAAAGCACCAGAAGATAACGCCGGTCGGCAGGTTCTTTTTCCGTTGCACAAGCCAGAGAATTGTAAAAAGGACCGGGCCTTCCAGAAAAGCCTCATAGAGCTCTGAAGGGTGACGCGGAAGGTTTCCTCCACCGGGGAATACCATGCCCCATGGAACATGGGTAACCCGTCCGTAAAGCTCCCCGTTTATGAAATTGCCCAACCGGCCCAGAAAAAGCCCGATCGGTGCCACGGGAACGCAAAGATCCGCCAGCTGGAAAAAAGTAACCTTCTTCTTCCGTGCAAAAATAATCGCCGCGATTACCGTTCCTATCAAGCCTCCATGGAACGACATCCCACCTTCCCATATGGCGAAAACCTTCAAGGGATTTTCCAGATAATAGGAAAGGTTATAGAAAAGAATATAACCTATCCGGCCTCCGAGTATGACACCGAGGGCAATAAAGAAGATCAGGTCGGCAATATCATCCAGGGTTAGAGGCAGGTTCTTTCTTTTTGCATTGGACCTGATAATAAAATATGCAATAAAGAAACTGATAACATACATAAGGCCGTACCAGCGTAATTCCAGCGGGCCCAAACGAAATAAAACCGGGTTGATGTGCGGATATTGCATTGTTATCCCCATAATGATTTTTTTTCTAAAGTAACAGCAAATAAAGCGTGAGTCAATCATTGGCGGGATGTTCTCCCGCTCGCACCAATCGGATTGCAACAACGGCTAAAGAGTTCCAACAAATGATTGACAAATCCGATATCCGGTACTATACGTCTTTATATATATCCTCGTTAGGAAGAGGCGTTTGCACAAATATACGCTACTGCCCAGAAACGTCGAAAGACGCCAATGCGGTAGACCAGGTTCTGTCGGATTAAGGCTTTGCCTAATGTAGCTGGAGAATTTTCCAAACGTTGTGCACTGCTGAAACTCTACAAGGAGGAGGCTTCCTCGAAGTACGTCAAGGCCCTTTCTCCTGAAAGCGCCTTTTTTATTTGCCGGAGCAGATATGAATGTAACAGTTACAGAACTTTTTCTCAGCTCGGTGCTCGGGAAACCGGTTATCGACGAACTGGGCAGAGACGTGGGCAAACTCTGGGACATGGTGCTGGTCCCCGGGGAAGTTTTCCCCGAAGTGTCCCAGTTGCTTGTGAAGGGAAAGGAAGGCATTCTCGCCGTTCCCTGGAAAGATATTTACCTGTTCAATCCTTTTGTGATATCGATCGCCCGGACGAGAAAAACAGTCGGCAAATATACTTCAAAAGAAGGGGAAATTTTGGTCAGCCGGGATATTCTCGACAAGCAGATAGTTGACATCAACGGCGCCAAAGTTGTGCGGGTCAACGACCTGAAGCTGGGAAGCTACAAGGAGCACCTCTGTATCTTCTTCGCCGACATCGGTTTCAGGGGGCTCTTGCGGCGTCTGGGTTATGAAAAAATCTGGGAGAAATTGGCAGCTCTTTTCAACAAGAGACTTTCCGACAACCACATCAGCTGGGAATATGTACAGCCGCTGGAATTTAACGTATCAAGGCTAACCCTGACCATGGCCCGAGACCAGATGGCGGAGATGCACCCCGCCGACATTGCCAGTATCATTTCCCAGATTCCCAGCAAAAACATCCATACCGTTTTGACTTCTCTCGATACCGAAACAGCGGGGGAAGCGATCCACGAACTGGAGCCGGAACTTCGCAGCCGTGTAATAAGCCAACTCGACAGCGAGCATGCCTCGGATATCCTCGAGGAGATGGACCCGGATGAAGCAGCCGATGTCCTGGGAGACCTTCCGGAAGAAAAGGCGCAGGAACTGCTGGGGCTGATGGACGCAGAAGAAGCGGAAGATATCCAGGAACTCATGGAACATGAAGAAAACACCGCCGGTGGACTCATGAACAGTGAATTCCTTTCCATCTCGGATGATTTTACGGTGGAAGACGCCCTGCGGGAAGTTCGCCTGTTCGCCCCCGATATAGAGACCGTATACTATGCTTATGTAACGGACAATGAGGAGAACCTGATGGGGGTAGTAAGCCTCAGGGAACTGCTGATCAACTCGCCTGACACGCCTGTTCAGGAGATTATGACGACCAACCTGAAATCCGTAAAGGTAGACTCCTCACCCGAAGAGATACTGGAAATAATAGCGAAATATAACCTCATAGCCGTTCCCGTTCTCGACGAGGAAGAAAAAATGGCTGGTGTGGCCACAGTAGACGACATTCTCGAACTTTTCCTCCCCTATGCCCTGCGACGCAGGCGCCATCATCATCACTGAGCTGTAAAGGATTTTGGAACATGTTTACCGGCATTAGTCTTATGAAACTCTTCAGACCGATTGGCAGGGACAGGTTTAAAAACATCATACTGTTTTTTGCCATCCTCGGCCCGGGCATAATTACCGCCAACGTAGATAACGATGCGGGTGGCATAACCACATACTCCCTGGCGGGAGCACACTTCGGATATTCCCTGCTCTGGCTGATGATCCCCACTACCATCGCGCTGGTGGTCATACAGGAGATGTGCGCCAGGATGGGAGCAGTGACCGGCAAGGGTCTGTCGGACCTGATTCGCGAGTCTTTCGGCGTTAAGATAACCTTTTATGTCATGATTGCCCTCCTTCTGACAAACATGGGCAATGCCGTATCAGAATTTGCCGGCATTGCGGCAAGCCTGGAAATCTTCGGCATAAGCAAATATATCGCGGTGCCGGTTTGCGCGGTGCTTGTCTGGCTCCTTATCGTCAAGGGTTCGTACAGGGTCGTGGAGAAGGTATTTCTTGTTGCCTGCATGGTGTATATCGCATACCCGATCGCGGCCTTTCTGGCAAAACCGGAATGGCATACCGTACTCAAAGCCACCGTAGTCCCGACATTCAGGCCCGACAGCAGCTATTTCATAATGATGATCGGAGTGGTGGGCACTACGATAGCACCATGGATGCAGTTTTATCAGCAATCTGCGGTTGTCGAGAAGGGGATCACCATCGACCAGTACGGGTTTTCGAGGCTTGACGTCATCGTCGGCTGCGTCATGGCCATCGTGGTGGCATTTTTTATCGTGGTTGCCTGTGCATCCACGATTCATCTGCAGGGTCTGAAAATAGAAACGGCCTCCGATGCGGCTGTTGCTTTGCGCCCCCTGGTCGGTAATTACGCATCGGCATTATTCGCCTTCGGGCTGTTCAATGCCTCTCTTTTCGCCGCCTGCATCCTGCCATTGTCAACGTCTTATTACATCTGCGAAGGCATGGGCTGGGAGTCCGGTATCGACAGGGATTTCCGCCAGGCGCCCCAGTTCTTCTGGCTCTTTACCATCATCATCATCAGCAGTGCCGCCATAATATTGATTCCGAATGCTCCGCTCATCATGATAATGTTTATCTCCCAGGTCGTAAACGGCGCTGTTCTTCCTTTCGTATTGATTTTCATGCTCATCTTGATAAACAACCGAAGGCTGATGGGTGAGCACAAGAACGGGCCGGTTTTCAACGCGATATCCTGGATCACCGTTTTTATAATGATTCTCCTGACCCTGCTCATGACAGCTGATATGATTTTCCCCGGTATCACATCATATTTGACGGGACTCCGGTAATTTTTTCACCTGTCCCTTGACACCGATTCAATGGACGATATACTTCAACCATAAATTGATCTTTGAGAATTGCTCTGGGATACAGGTAGAAGGCAAAGACGAAGCCTGACGACCAAATTTAAAATTTAATCCGGGTTTGGAACGTGGTGTGTAGGACCTCCAGCGAAGAGGTAAACCTGAAGCGTATTCTCGGCATAATCGTAAAAAGCAGGTCAGTGGATCCTTTGTCTTTACGGTATTTTGGAGCAAGCTTAACATTGGTGTTACTGAGAATGACGCTCAAAGCGTTTTTGACATTCGCAAGACGCGTAAAAACCGTCTGAAAATGGATAAACGGAAAGGCATTGACGGCTTGGGCGGTCGCAAAAGAGCGCAAAAGTCGAATCCTGAAAGTTTCCTCCTGCGGATCAGAATAAATCATACTCATGTAACACCGGTAAAAAGAAAAGCCCGGAGCGTAAATGCCCGGGCTTTTCTTAGTTATATTCAGAAATTCCGCTACCTTCTCAGGTCATACGGGACGGCAGCCATCGATGCATCCCGATCCAGGGTGCTCAAATTGTTTTTAAGCTGCGCCAGTTTTTCCTCAAGTTCCTTTATTTCAATTTCGATGCCACGATAACGTGCCCTGCTGAGGCTGTCGGGATTATCCAGTTTCGTCCGGCGCTCATCAATCTGCCCCTGGACCCTGTCAATCTGGTCGTTAAGTTTTTTAAAATCGGCTTTCCATTCATTTTCGCTCTTGCTGCCGTACATGGTTTTTTCTTTTTCCTGATTCTTGCCTGCCCCCGTCTCGGCCGGGGGGGTTTTATCCGCACCATCCTTGCCCGGCTCCAGAGTTCCACCTTCACCGGAAACCGGTTCGGCCTGGATATCGCCGGTCACCCGTACTTTCTTGCGGTATTTTTTCGGAATCTGTGAATAATCCTCGGTAAAATTGACTGTTCCCCTGTCATCGATCCATTTGTATGTCTCAGCTGACGCTGCTCCGGCAAACACCAATACGCTCAACAATGCAATAATAAACCTGGCCATCGTCTCCTCCTCAAAAATGTCATTTTTTATGTTTCACCAAGAAGTATCACGTTGATTTTTCTTTCCGGGATAATTCGGCAAAAAGGTGGACATTTCCCGCTAACCCGGCGGCCAATGCATCTGCCGCCCCGCAAGAAGATGGAAGTGCAGATGGAATACCGATTGACCGGCTCCTGCATTATTGTTATTTACGATTCTGAATCCCGAACCATCGTAGCCGTTATCCCTTGCCAGGGCAGCCGCCACAAGGAAAATCCGCCCCACTAGTGGACCGTCCTCAGGTTGCAGATCCAGCGAGTTCACTATATGTTTTTTCGGTATCAGCAATAAGTGCAAAGGTGCTACAGGAGCTATATCCCTGATTACGACCAGATGATCATCTTCATAAACCTTTTCCGCACTTATTTTTCCCTTAATAATTCCGCAGAAAAGACAGTTGTCCATTTTATCCCCCGTTTATATTTTTGCAATCTCACCCGATTTTATCAGACTGATGAGAAATTCACGGTTACCTTTAGGACCAAGTATCGGTGACTCTACAACACCCTGAACCGTCAACCCGAGGCTTTCGGCAAGTGAATGCACCGTGTCGACGACACGCTGATGTTTTTCCCTGTCGCGCACCACGCCGCCCTTCCCTACCTCTCCACGGCCGACTTCAAACTGGGGCTTTATCAGTGCAACGATCCTTCCACCGTCTCTGACAAGTCTGCTCACCGGAGCCAGTACCTTGTCGAGTGAAATAAATGAAACATCAATCACCGCAATATCAGGGATTTCATCAAGCCGGTCAGGTTCAAGATAGCGGATATTTGTTTTCTCCATATTCACTACCCTTTGGTCTCCGCGAAGCTTCCATGCCAATTGACCGTACCCCACATCCACTGCAAATACCTTGCGGGCGCCGCGCTGCAGCAGGCAATCGGTAAACCCGCCGGTGGATGCGCCTGCATCCAGGGCAGTCAGGTTCGCAACATCTATGGCAAACATATCCAGGGCTTTCTCCAGCTTTAGCCCTCCCCTGCTGACATAAGGGAGAACTTCGCCTTTCAACCTTATTTCGGCGTCAACGGAAACAAGCTGACCGGCCTTCGCAACGGCATGATCGTCAACAACCACCTGGCCAGCCATGACAAGCGCACGCGCCCGTTCCCGCGAATCCGCCATTTTTCGGTCAACCAGGATCTTGTCCAGTCTTTCTTTCCCTTTTGCGGTTTTCAAACTTTTATCTCCAGATCGACACATTCGCAACTGTATGCCGGAACCGCGATTTCAAGCATAGTCACTTGATTGCAAATAGTCCAGAGCAATAATGGTGTGACCAGGCCAACCTCTTAATAAAGAGCGTTCGCGTTAATTCAAATTTCTTATATTTTGACGTTTCATACCTTCCCGTATTACACCTGCACCATGAGACAATCGGGAAAAAGCCGATTGAAGAGGTCTTCAACTGGCAATAAAAGAAGAGATTCCAAACATTACAGTTGGCGCGATTATAATTCAAAGAGATTGCTTTGCAAATCAGATTTTATGAACAGATTTTCTCTTGCAAAGAAATTTTGATAATGGTATACATTAGGTCCGTTGCCGAAGTGGCGGAATTGGTAGACGCGCTAGATTCAGGTTCTAGTGAGGGTTCCCTCGTGCTGGTTCGATTCCAGTCTTCGGCACCAAGAATTTCATGGGTTTATGACAATTTGTCATAAACCCTTTTTGTATTATAGGAGTTTCCAGTAATTTCAGTCAGTTTCGTATATTGAACATTGTCACGACCTCCATGGCCAGCCTTGAGGTTGCTTACAAATCCGGCCTGAAGCTTCTTGAGTTTGATATTCCTCCTCTATTATTGCTTTAAGATCGACCTCCACTTCAGACAATTTACAAGATTGCAGCTGAGAAAAACGTTATCCCGTCTCCGGTATTGTGCGGAAAATCAGTTAATTCATGGCACAGGGCAAGATAAACAGCTTCCGGACAACAAGATGCGAACATTAGATTGTCATCCCTTCCGGAGCCAGTGAATTTGACCTGCTCCCAACCAGTGACCAGAACTGGAAATACTACCATGTGAACTTGCCAATGGTTGGAATGCTTTGTTCACATGCCAGCGTATCAAAACCTAGCTTTATCTTCATCATCTGGAACCTTTCGCAAAGAAAATAACCAAAAGATTCTTGATTTTTTTGGATTGCAGACAATCCGAAAAGAAATATTCAATTGTTTCTTTGCACACAGTTGCCCCCTGCACGGCCGAAATGCGAATGTTCTTATGGGCTGAAAATCAGCTGCTTTTGAGTTGATGCGTTTTGAAATTGAACTGATTCTTATAAACAGACAGGATCATGCATATCTGCATTGCCTTACCAGAATGTTGCTACAAAGGAGGACAATGACAAAGCCCCTGCGTTTTACAAAGATTTCTATTCATTACTTCAACAACGCTGCTTTCGTCACCCATAACACTAAAACTGTCTGCATCATGAAATCAGTAATGACGATCATCATTAATTTAATAAAAATTGCCTATATCGATTCCATAATCTGCTGAATGACCGCCACCAAAAAGAATGTTTCAAAAATTGAAGACTCATTAAATCCTCAGTCTCAATGTCTTGTTTCACGACTACCGGATCTAATCAATCATACAAACTGTAACAATCATATACTCGCCGTATAATCCAAATTAAATAATCTCAAAGCTAATCAACAAACCGATTTGTTTTTAATTATTTAATTGCAATGCATTACCCTATACACTTCCCGGCTAACCTCAACATTTGTTCAAAAAATAATCTGACTCGAAATAAAATACTGCTGGCCCAGCAAAAGGTGCAATTCTGTAAACAGGATTGCACAAAAAAATCGCTTGACACAATATAATCTACGGTAGTAATAAGTTTAATTAAATTTACATGTGTAATTTTTTGTTAAATTAAAACAAGCTTTACTATATTTCTTTACATAATTTATTACCCTGTTCCCGTTTCCTTGGTTGGTTCTCAAGTGCATTCAACATATATAATCACTGTATTTAACCGTATTTACCATTTTTGCATCACGTTGCCCGGTTCTCGTTATTTGGCCTGAAAAAGCATACACCAGCTGGTTTTGAATGAGGCTAATCAGACATTGCTGCCTGAAGTGAATCCTTTAGTATCGCTTTTTAATTAACGTAGAAAAAATAAGACCACAGGGAGAAACGAAAATGGCAAAGAGTACAGAATTGCTCAAGGAACTGGTGGATATCGACGGGGTCAATACCGCGGTAATTGTAGGCCGTGACGGCTTCGTAATCGATGGCTTTTCAAATGGGGGAAAAATGGACACCGAAACGGTCGGTGCGGTCATTTCCGCTGGCACGGGCTCTTCCGAGGTTATGGGAAGGGAACTGAAGGTTGGCGTCATGACCCAGGGAATGATGGAGTTTTCGGATGGAATGATCATGATGAGCCTGGTCGGGAGCGAGGCTATACTGGCAGTTGTGGCCAATCCGAAAGCAAATCTGGGATATGTCCGCTTTCAGATAAAAAAACGCCTGCCTGCCATTGAAAAGACGTTGTAACGTTACTGGAGACAGCACTGAGAAATGGTTTCATATGGGCAAATGTTGTTTCGAAACCATCCGAAGCAAGATAAATCCCATTCGTCATGACTGGCACCGGCATGCGAAATAGTTTCGCGTTTTAAAAGTTTTAACACCTTTTACTCCTGACTCTTCAAGCATCTGTTTTTTGTAATTGGCTGATTGCCGAGAAATTTCAACCTGCCCGGAGGACACGGAGAATATGGAAAACGAAATAGGAAAGCTGCACAATGTTGCATTTTTTGCCGGCGCTTTGGCTTACGGGGCTGAAAAAAACCTCGGCCAGGGCGCTCTGTCCATATGTTTTCTCGCGGGGAAAAAATTCGGCCTTGAGGCCGTGGACAGTGCAAAGCAGACAGAGGACCCGGTGGAGGCGCTGGAGATACTTAACAATGCGTTGCAACAACGCGGCATCATGTGGGATTTCAAACCATTTCAGGGTGAACGAAATACTCTTGTTGAAAAAGAAGGCGAAACAAACAGGATGCGCCTGGTTTTTCACACATGCCTTGTACGCAATGCACTCTTCAGGTTCGCACATGAACAGAAACAATCACTGTGCCAGATGGCCCATGGAGTGTTCGCCGGCGCAATGGAGAAGGTCATTCCCAACGCCGTCATCAGGCTCGAGACAATCCAGGCCGGTCCGAACTCATGCCTGAAAGAAATGATCTGGGAGGCGGCAAAATGAGGGGGAAAATTTCTACCGAATGGCTTTCCGGTTGTTCAGGCTGCCACATTGCGATTGTGGATCTGCACGAAAAACTCATCAACCTGGTTGAAATCGGTGAATTCGTCCGGCTACCGATACTGATGGACGAAAAGGGTTACCCTTCCGCCGAGGTGGGGATCGTGGAAGGCGCCGTACGCAGCGAGCATGACCGCCAGTCTCTTTTGAAATTCAGAAAAAGCGTCCGGACACTCATCGCCTTCGGCAGTTGCGCTGTTTATGGTGGGCCCTCCGGGATAGGGTGGCTGTATGATCAGGATGCGATCCTCGACAGAGTTTACGGAAAAGGTCCAACCAACAACCGGGATCAATGCCCTGACTCCGGCGCCGTAAAACTTGAGGAGGGTGTGATCCCCATAGATGAAGTGGTTGACGTGGATATTTATCTGCCCGGGTGCCCACCCCATCCCTACTTCATAGCATCCGCGATCTCGAGAGCACTCGGAGCATCCGCTCCGCCAGTTACGGGGAAGAGCGTCTGTGCGGATTGTGAACGGAAAATGCTGAAACGGGAAGGTGTCCAACTGATAAAGGGAGCTGTCACAGCTGATGATGATAGTTTGTGTTTTCTCAGCCAGGGAGTAATCTGTCTCGGCTCTGTCACCCTGAACCGCTGCCTCGCGCCCTGCCCGGCCTCCGGGATAGCCTGTACGGGATGCAACGGGCCGAGCATGGATATAATAACCGAGCCTCATCTCGACATCAGAACCCTCATCGCAAGGCGCATGAGTCTTCTTACCGGATCGTTGCCGCAAGAAATAACCGACTATATGGAGCAGGAAGCAAAGACATTCTATTCTTATACCCTGGCCTCACCCGTGGTTTACAAAAAACCCTCCATGAAGATCAGGGAATGGGCGGGCGACAGCCCGGAAATGCCCGCGGCCAGTGGACAGGAGGGATATTGATGGGACGGACGATAACAGTTGATCCGGCAACGCGTGTTGAAGGACACGCAAAAATAGTGCTTGACCTGGATGACGGAGGAAACATAGTCAATGGACATTTGCAGGTTCTGGAAATAAGGGGTTTCGAGAAACTTGTCGAGAAGATGGAGCTATTCAAAATGCCCCAGATAATCGCCAGGATATGCGGAGTTTGTCCGGCGGCGCAGCACCTGGCGTCTGTCGTTGCCATTGAAAACGGCTTGGGAATCAGCCCTCCGGAAGAAGCGAAGCTATTACGCGAACTAATGTACATGGGACACCTTCTTCACTCGCATGCTCTCAGCACTTTTCTCCTGACAGGGCCAGATCTGCTGGTGGGTTTCAACGCAAAGCCGGAAAACAGAAACATTTTCGGCATCCTCAACCTCGATGCTGAGCTTGCCAAAAAGATATTGAGATTGCGAAGCATCGGTCAGCGGACAGTTGAGATTATTGGAGGACGCGGCGTTCATCCGGTGTCAGCGGTTCCGGGAGGGATGGCCTCCAGGCCGGACAGGGATAAGCTCGGCCTGATCGGCGGATGGGGCAGGGAAGCACTGGCGATCCTGGATGATGTATCGCTGAAAGTGCGAGAACGTCTGACTGCCTTGGAAGAGTTCCGCCAGGCAGCACTTATGCCCTTGAATTCACTGGGCCTTTCAAAAGAAGGCGTTGTCAGTTTTCTGGAAGGAGACGCCGTTGTCGTCTCTGCACAGGGAAAAATGGAGCGCTCCTTTACCGCCACCTGTTACGCAGACAATCTTATCGAACACGTCAAACCTTCTTCTCACATGAAATCGGTCCGCCTGAGATCGGCGGACCAGGCCGGCTATTTTGTCGGGCCACTGGCCAGACTCAATGTGAACAATTTTTTCTGCACTGCCAGGGCGAACGAAGCACTCCGGGAGTTCCACAGCAATTGCCGTCCCAAGCTGTCGGCTCTTGATTACATTGAAGCGAGGCTAGTGGAAATGCTTTTTTGCTGTGAAAGAATGTCCGAAATCGCCGACGGCGAACTTTCAGGCGGTCCGATCCGTGTCGAAGCGGTCCCCGGTGAAGGCAGGTACAGGGGAATGATCGAATCTCCCCGCGGCGTGCTCATCCATGACTATACGGCTGATGCAGACGGCAGGGTCACGGAGGCCAACCTCATCGTCGCCACACAGAATAATTACGACGCAATCGATAGCGCGATTACCTCTGTAGCCGGGCACCTCCTGCCTCTTAACGACGACGACCAGCTCATGAACGGGATGGAATTCGCGCTTCGCTGTTTTGACCCCTGCCTGGCCTGCGCGACACACTCATCGGGACGTATGCCGATGGAGGTGGTAATCCGCAGGGAAATGGAACCGCTTCGCACAATCTCAAGGAGGCATGCAATATGATCGACATTGCCATAGATGAAAAAGCGTGCGTCGGTTGTTCACTCTGTGTTGATTATTGCAGCACCGGGGTATTTTCCTTCAATGAAGAAAAGGGTGTAGCCGAGACGGTCAAGGCAAAGGAATGTTTCGGTTGCCTCGGATGTGCGGAGATCTGCCCGGCAACGGCCATAGACCACAAGGGGGTTACCTTTTCCGAGGCGTATTACCATGATCCCTATGCCTTGAAGATGGCAACCGGAATGGCGTGTGACTCCTGGCAGGCGCCCAATATACCTCAAGACAGAAAACAATGGGACAAGGCGTTGACGGATCTGGGCGTGAGGCTTCTGTCGGTGGCTGCCGTATTCAGACAGACACTGGGGACCGGGCTCCCGGCTGTCGGAACACTGGCCGGACGTTCGCTTGCATCGAGGCTTCCCCGTTACCGGACTTGCAACTCCCTGGAAGAGGCATTGCTGCTTGCAAAGAAGGACTTTGCTCCTGCCTGGGAAATCGATTCGACTAATGAGTGCGAGGATCAACTTGCCATCCGGGTTAACGGATGCTTTGTAAGGGACTTGTGCGGCAAGGAAAAAATATCCCTCGGGGGTGAGCTTTGTACCCTCTTCTATTATTACTTGTCCGGTTACGTCAGTAAAATGGGAAACACCAGGTTGAGGCTGATCAATGCAGAGCGCGGCGCATCCCATTGTATTTACCATATCAAGAGGTACTGAGCATGCATCAGTCAAGATTTCCGCTTGCCGTTATAGGGGTCGGTAATACCATTGCGGGGGATGACGGTGCTGGTATAGAAGTGGTTCTTCGTCTCAAAAAAAAATTGGGGAGCAATGCGGGAGTTTTCCTTCACACCCTGGATGGTGATCATTTCGAAATATCATCACTTCTTGACCTTGCGGAGAAATTCATCTTTGTAGACGCATTCGAAGGAACGCAACCGGGTGAGCTTGTTTATGAGGGCAATTATCGAAGAGCATTTGCACCGTCTTTACACCAGGCCGATATTGGTTCGGTAATGAACTGTCTCGAAATGCTTGGGCTCGCAGAACCATTCCCGTCATGGGAAGTCTGGGGAGTAACCATTGCCCCCCCTACCGAAATAAGAGAAAGCCTGACAACTGAGGTCGAAGCTGCGGTAGATATACTCATCGAAAAGCTTATGCTATTTATTGAGGAAATAACTTCGGAAATGGAGTGTGGACAGCCGATATTGACTGAACCCGAAGGGTGAGTTTATCGGCTGCAGCGAAATGAGGTTAGAGCAGCTGAAACAGGCCTCCGGAGCGAACGGAGGATGCCTGCAACTGCCGAATCCAGGATTAAAAGCAGGTCCAGCAACCCTCAAGAAAAAGTTGCCGCAGAGAAACGGAGCCGAAAAAGTTTTCTTTTTTGACACCGAGTCTCTGTGGCGATTTTGTCGATTACAGTCTTATACTACTTGAAGGCCAGCATGGTGGCGGTCTGGTTTATGTGACCTATGAACTGCTCGCCATAGGTGCTGAAGCCGATCGTCGGTATATCGTTGAACAGGGAACCATACTCGCCGGTCGACTGCTTCTGGATAAGTTCCAGTGTCCTCAGAATACAGTTGAAGTTGATTATGGCGGAAATATTTCCCAGTTCCGTTTTGGCGTTTTCCAAGGCTTTTTTCGTGCCTTCGATTATGTCCTGTGATTCGAGAAGCGAAAGCTCCATGCCTTCCATGACGCCACAATAAAATTTCATTTTGCCGTCTGTTACCCGTTGTGGACTACGGACGTAAGGCTCGTCATTGACAACCAGTCCGACGGGATTATGCATGAATCTGGAATCCGCCTTATCAGCGGGAATACCGAGCGCCTCGGCGTATGCAACCACAGCAGGTTTGCCGTTGAATTCGATAACTTCACGGTTTGCTTCATCGGCCTTGCTGACCACAAGCTTTTCCGGGAGGATGGAGAAACTCTGCGTCTTTATGAAGGTGAATTTTGTTCCAGGCTTCATCAACGCCAGAACTGCGGCGTTCTGGTAACTTTTGCCGTTCGCGTACACATGGGTGCCTTCGAACTTCAGGTCATCACCTGCGGAACCGCCGACAAACAGGATGTCCGTCATCTCCCCTATTCTTTCCATCAGTTTTTCTTCAGCGCCGGACAGCCCGTCGACCAGGATCATCCCCACGTAGCGCGATGGATTCATGTCCAGCATCGGAATGCCGTAATATTTTTCAAAAGCCGCAAAAGCCTTTTCCACTCCTTTTTCGTCTTTAAGGTCTTCAATAACCGCAATTTCCACGTCTTTCATGGCTTCGTCGTCAAAAGCCATTGCGACAACCGAATCATTCAGCATTTTGCCGCTCGTGATTTCACCGGCGGTGGAACAGCCTAGCACCGTAACTCCGGGGAAACCCGCCTGTATTTCCTTGCTGATCATATCAGGGTCAAATGTCGACGACGCGTAATATACAACCATCTTTTTCTGAAAATCCCCAATCTGGCTCTGCAGATCTTTAACAATATCGCTGATATTGCTTTTGGTGGAACATGCTGTAGTAATTTTCATAAGCGTACTCCTATTGTCGTTTTATTACTTCATTTCTTTCAAAAACGCTTCAAGTTTGCCGATAATAACCGGATCGTCGTCGGACTGGGCTGTGAACTTTGTCGGGTCAATCCCCTTCAGCGCAAGCTTCGTTTTGATAACACCAGCCATCATCGGGTTATCCTTGGTTCTTTGTTCGATAATAGAATCTATCATTTTTCTAATCCTGCCTGCCATGCAACCACCTCCTTATAAAAATATGCTGCAGATGAAAAAAACGTTTCCTTTGTTGTTGCTTATCGACAACATTTCAAAAAACTTGAAATAAATGTATGGCAGCATTACAAACACCGGAACCGGGACCCTCGAATCACCATCCGTTAATCAAAAAGTGATATTTCAAGAATTTATAACTGTTCAGTGGATATCGGAAAGAACAAAACCCGCAAGGAAATCCTATACGGGCTCTGTTCTTTCATGTAAATTTTTTTATCCGGCCCACAATGTTATGATCTGAACTCCGGATCGCAATTCATTAAGTTCAACCTTGAACCGAACCTGCGGCATCCTGCCGTCAGGATACTTACTACAGCCTAGGCAACGCTGCGATGGCCTCTTTTCGCCCTCGAATGACTTTCCGAATCGGCATAAAGAAAAGGCGCGGGGCGTCTTGTCAGGATATTCAGGGTATTGACTGCGGCTTTCATATGATCGGGGGCTAGAAATAAATACCTGAGAGTCATCGCCATACTCTTATGCCCGAGCAGTTTCGAAACCGTGACAAGCTCTATGCCAGCCTTCACCAGATGACAGGCAAAGGTATGGCGAAGATCCTGGAAGTGGAAATCCTCTATACCGCTTCTCCTGCACGCTGAGGCAAAGGCCTCCCTGATATGTTTAAAAGGGTTGCCGTGGGAATCAACGAAAACGTAAGGAATGTCGTCCCTTCTCTCTATTTCTCGCAAAGTTTCGGCAAGCGCCTCATTAATCGGGAGATGTCTTATTTCGTCGTCTCTATCATGGAGAACAATAACTCCTTTCTTGAAATCAACCTGCTCCCATTTCAGTGAAAGGATTTCCCCTCTCCTCATACCGGTATTCATAGCGGTAATAATAATAGGCTTCAGATGTCTTAACCTTGAATATTTATCGCAGACATTTATAAGTTTCTGGCATTCCTCGGTTTGAAGGTATCTAACTCTCTGGTTGTTTTCCCTCAGGAATTTCACGTTCCTGATCTCCTTAAGCTTTTCACCGGAACAAAGCCCCCACTCGCAAGCCTTGCGGAACATATGCTTCAGGCATGCAAGGCGCCGGTTAACCGTAGCCGGCTTTAACCCCTGATCGAGCCCCTCACACAGATAGAACTCGACCAGTGCGGTATGAAACTCGCTCAGGTCGGTACTGCCAAACTCTTCAGCAAGCTGGTTGATAATTATTTTCTTAATGTAGTATGACTTCTGTGACAAGGCGAAGGCATGATATTTTTCCGCCAGGACCCTGAAAGGCAAAGGGCCACAAACCTTTTCCGGAACCGGAGAAACTGATTCTTTGCGCCTCAATGCCAGGAGAGATTCGGCCTTTTTGAAATCGTGGGTTCTGGCAGATTCCCTGACGATCCTGTTATCGCCGTTTTTATAACATATCCAGAAAATCTTCCCCCTCTTGTAGATCCCCCTGGCACATTTTGACATATGATTTAACCTTCCTTTCGCGTTTCTCAGCATCTATTGAAGAAAACCGGTCCGTAATCAATTATTGATGACAATCGACTCGTAAATTTTTGTTTTAAATAAAATCTATTTTTCGCAAAATTAAACATTGCGCAACATATAATTTTACTATTTTTAAAATTAGTAAACACCAAATTTTGACGCATATTGCATTTATCAAGCATTTTACTATATCTAATGTCGTTTATAAACTCATTTACGACCATTGCAATTTAATGTAATTTAAAATTTTTTTCAATCATATTTTAGAATTATTTTTAGTGTACATAAAATTTACCTTATAAATCCGGTTGCTGTATGGTTATTCCGAAAATATTGGGGATAAAAAAAGTGAGTTCAAAGTAAATTCAATGCGCCAGGAGCCTGGATTTCGGCAATAAAAAAGGGAGAGCACGCATGCCCTCCCTTGATTTCAATCTTATTTACAATCATTCTTAAATTTTTAAAACATAATATTCTCTTTCACAGATACCGTTTCCCACCTGACTTCCTCAACCCGGCAACCTCATTTCCGGTCAATCTTCTATACTCACCGGGTCTCAACTCACCGAGGTCCAGGAAACCGTATCGGGATCTTTTAAGCCTTACCACCTGCATGTTTACCGCCTCGCACATTCTGCGCACCTGGCGATACCTGCCCTCATGGATAATAATTGACACCCAGGTATTGTTTTCGCTTTGCCTGCTGACCCTTACCGACGCCGGTGCAGTCCTGCCGTCATCCAGGTCGACTCCGGCGGCAAGCCTGTCGATCTGCTCCTGTGATATCCTACCCCTTATTCTTACCTGGTATTCCTTGTCAACCTCGTGCCGTGGATGAGCGAGGTTGTTTGCCCATTCTCCATCATTGGTAAGTAGAAGAAGTCCTTCGGTATTATAATCCAGGCGTCCTACCGGATAAACCCTTTCTTTCACATCTTTGAGGAGTTCCGTAACGATGCGCCGCCCCTCGGGATCTTTCATAGTAGTCACATAACCGGCCGGTTTGTTGAGCATTATGTATACTTTGGTCTGAACGGGGGCCACAGGCTTCCCGTCCAGCATAATGATATCCCTGTCGGGATCCGCCTTGACACCCATTTCCGTTACCGTTACACCGTTAACTGCAACCCGGCCGGACGATATCATGGTCTCCGCTTCACGTCGCGAAGCCACTCCGGCCTTGGAAAGAATCTTCTGTAATCGTTCCTGCATTATGACTCCTGAAAGGCGGTGACTGGTTACCAGTGACTGGCAAAAGTTTGGGAACAGTATAATCTGATGCCGGCATTTGTCAGACGGTGTTGGGTTTTTCCCTTCGCCTTTTACCAGCCTCTACTCCACAAACCTCGACATGGCCCTGAATTTACGGTAACGTTCCTCAACAAGCCTGTCTGCCGGGATCTTCTCCAGTTCGTCCAGATTTCTCACCAGGGCTTCACGCAGAGTAACGGCCATCGCTTTATGGTTCCGATGGGCTCCTCCCACGGGTTCCTTGACTATTTCATCAATTACTGCAAGTTCCTTGAGATTCTTTGCCGTGAGTTTAAGTGCTTCTGCCGCGGTTTCACCTTTAGTACCGTCGGACCACAATATTGCGGCGCATCCTTCCGGAGAAATAACCGAATAAACGGAAAATTCCAGCATCAGAATCCTGTCGCCGACAGCTATGGCCAGTGCACCTCCGGAACCGCCCTCCCCCGTGATCGTTACGATTATGGGCACCGTAAGGCGAGACATATCGCGCAGATTGCGGGCAATGGCCTCGGCCTGCCCCCTTTCTTCAGCGCCTATTCCAGGAAAAGCGCCGGGTGTGTCGACAAAAGTCAACACCGGCAGCCTGAAGTGTTCGGCCATCTGCATAAGGCGAAGGGCCTTGCGGTAACCTTCCGGATTTGGCATGCCGAAGTTGCGAAACACTTTCTCTTTCGTGTCCCTTCCCTTCTGGTGGCCGATCACCATAACCGGTCTGCCGTTCAGCCTGGCCGGCCCGCCGACGATGGCATGGTCGTCCGCGAAGTTCCTGTCTCCGTGCAATTCCTCGAAATCCGTGAATATGTGCTTTATATAGTCAAGCGTAAAAGGCCGGTTTATATGACGGGCGACCTGGGTAATCTGCCAGCTGCTCAGATTCGCGTAAATTTCCGCCCGCATTTTTTCGATCTTTTTCTCCAGCCTGGAAACTTCCGTTTTCAGATCGGCATCCCCGGAGGAAACCTCGAGAAGCTCACTGACTTTATTCTCAAGTTCAACGACGGGTTTTTCAAAATCCAGATAATAGTGATTCGACATTTAGCCGGTCTCCTTTTGCATGCTTCAGGAAAGTATTTTCCAAACCATGTTTTTGCCCGGACGGATGGTGGTGCAAAATCCGACCGCTTCTATGCGAAGGTGGTCGCATTATAACCGAGGAGTCTTTCAACCTCCAGCGTTAAATCTTCGTTTGCCTGGACCGAATATGTATCCGGCAGCCTGATGGTAGTTCTTATGCTTTCAGGTATGATCATGTGCACATAGGTTTTGCAGGAACCGCGGTATCTGCAGATGATGTCCTTCAGGGATTCCAGCTGGTCTCGCTGAAGAATATCCGCCTTGAGAGTAAAAAACACCTTGCTGGTATTCTGCTCCTTTGCCGTACGCAGCGGAACGATATCCGTTACCTTGATCTTGCGGCTGTCTTCGCCCGCTTCGACGGTCCCCGTCACCAGCAGGGGTTCGTCGCTCTTGATGTATTCCGACGTTCGGGAAAACACATCCGGAAAAACCATTATCTCGACCGAACCGAGGCGGTCCTCCAGAACGGCAAAAGCCATTCTGTCGCCCTTCTTGGTGATTTTTTCGGAAATGGAGGCAATAATTCCGCAAACCCGCACTTCGCTCTTGTCTGGTCTTTCCGCAAGCGTCGAGGTATCTGCGCTGCAGAGGCGTTTCACGTCCTCCGCATGCCGGGCCAGGGGATGGCCGGTTATATAGAAACCTATTGCCTCCTTCTCGAAGGAAAGCAGTTCCTTCTCCCCCCATTCGGGGATGTCGGGCATGGTGCAGGCACCCTTGCCGTTGCCTTTGACTATCTCTGCGGTTCCGAACAGGGAAACCTGGGCGCTCTCCCGTTCCTGCTGGATCTTCTGGCCCAGCCCCATTGCGTCTTCCAGCGCGGCAATGAGCGGTGCCCTTTTAGCGCCCGTTGAATCAAAGGCGCCGCACTTTATCAGCGATTCCACAACCCTCTTGTTTACCCTGCGCAGGTCCACCCGTTCGCAGAAATCGAAGATGTCCCGGAAATGCCCGCTCCCTGCGCGCTTCGATGATCGCCTCGATGCGCCCCTCCCGACGTTCTTCACCGCGCCGAGGCCGAACCGGATCGAATTGCCGAGGACCCGGAACGAGCGGTCGGAAGCATTGATGTCGGGGGAAGCACCTCGATGTCCATTTCCCGGCAGTCGGCTGATATTCTTGATCACCTTGTCGGTGTTCCCCATGTCCTCGGTGAGGAGCGCCGCCATGAACTCCACCGGATAGTGGGCCTTGAGGTAGGCGGTCTGGTAGGCGACGAGGGCGTAGGCGGCGGAGTGGGACTTGTTGAAGCCGTACTCGGCGAACTTCGCCATGAGGTCGAAGATCGCTTCGGCCTTCTTCAGGTCGATCCCCTGCTTTCCTTCGCCCCGTCCAGGAACTGCTCCTTCTCCTTGGCCATGGCCGCCGGGTCCTTCTTCCCCATGGCCCGGCGCAGCAGGTCGGCGCCGCCGAGGGAGTACCCGGCCAGGGTCCGGGCGATCTGCATGACCTGCTCCTGGTAGACGATGACCCCGTAGGTGTCCTTGAGGATCGGCTCCAGCTGCGGGCAGGTCGTAGACGACCTTTTTCCTGCCGTGCTTCCGGTCGATGAAATCGTCCACCATGCCCGAGCCGAGCGGACCGGGACGGTAGAGGGCGCAGACGGCGATGATGTCCTCGAAGCAGGAGGGCTTCAGCTTCACCAGCAGTTCCTTCATGCCGCTGGACTCCAGCTGGAAGACGCCGGTGGTGTTGCCCGACTGGAGAAGCTTGTAGGTCGCCTCGTCGTCATCCCGCAGAGCAGGGTGATGTCGAAGTCCGGGATTTTTGCCCGCCCGGATCAGCTTCACGGCGTTGTCGATGACGGTCAGGTTCTTGAGGCCCAGGAAGTCGAACTTCACCAGGCCGATCTTCTCCACGTACTTCATGGAGTACTGGGTGGTGATGGAGCCGCTCTTCTGGTCCTTGTAGACCGGGCAGAACTCTTCCAGGGCCCGGGAGCGACCACGACACCGGCGGCGTGGGTGGAGGCGTGGCGGGTCAGCCCTTCCAGGCAGCAGGGCGGTGTCCAGCAGCTCCTTCACCTTGGGTATCGGCCGGCGGCCATTTCCTTCAGCTTCGGCTCCTGCTTGATGGCCTTCTCCAGGGTGATGTCCGAGCACGTCGGGAACCAGCTTGGCAATCCTGTCCACGTCGCCGTAGGGCAGATCGAGCGCCCGTCCCACGTCGCGGATGACCCCCTTGCGCGGCCATGGTGCCGAAGGTGATGATCTGGCAGACCTTGTCCCGCCCGTACTTCTCGGCAACGTACTGGATCACCTCCTCGCGGCGGTCCTGGCAGAAGTCCACGTCGATATCGGGCATGGAGATCCGCTCGGGGTTGAGGAAGCGTTCGAAAAGCAGGTTGTAGGGGATCGGGTCGATATCGGTGATCCGGATGGCGTAGGCGACCAGTGACCCGGCCGCCGAGCCCCTGCCGGGCCGACGGGTATGTCGTGGTCCTTCGCCCAGTTGATGAAGTCGGCCACGATCAGGAAATAGCCGGGAAACCCCATCTGGTTGATGCAGTCCAGCTCGATCTCGAAGCCGGTCGCGGTAGGCGCTTCTCCTGCTCTGCGGTAAAGCCGGGGCGCTTGGCCCGGATGGCTGCCAGGCGCGAGGCCAGCCCTTCCCGGGCCTCCCGTTCCAGGCACTTCGTCCAGGGACTTGCCATCCGGCGGTGAGTACTGGGGAAAATGGTAGGTCTTGAAATCAAGCTCGAGGTTGCATCGCTCGGCGATCCGAACGGTATTGGTAACCGCCTCCGGGCGCGTAATGGAAGGCAGCCGCCATCTCCTCGGGCGATTTGAAGTAGAACTCATCGGCGGAAAACCGCATCCGGGGGAGTCGCTCATGGTCTTGCCGGTCTGGATGCAGAGCAGCACCTCGTGGGCCCGGGCATCCTCCCGGTTCAGGTAGTGGCAGTCGTTGGTCGCCACCAGCGGCAGGTCCAGCTCGCCGGCGACCTGCGCAGCAGCCGCCTTGTTGGCCACGTCTGCTCCGGAATGGTGTTTTCCTGGAGTCTCGATGTAGTAGCGTCCGGGGAAAATCGCTGGCGAATTCCACGGGCGGCGGCCCGGGCCTCCTCCATCCTGTTCCGGCCGCAGAGCGTGGCCACCTCTCCCTTGAGGCAGGCGGAAAGGACGATCAGCCCTTCGGAGTGCTCGGCCAGCACCTCCTTGTCGATGCGGGGCCGGCGGTAAAACCCTTCCTTGTAGCCGGCGGAGACCAGCTTGCAGAGGTTCCGGTACCCGGTGAGGTTCTCGCAGAGCAGGATCAGGTGGTAGTGGAACGCATCGCCGATGCTCCTGGCTTCCCTGGCGAATGCGCGAACCGGGAGCCATGTAGACCTCGCTGCCGATGACCGGCTTGATGCCGGCGGACTTGCACTTAGATAGAACTCCATGGCGCCGAACATGTTGCCGTGGTCGGTAACGGCCACGGCCGGCATCCGGTATTCCCCGGCCTTCTCCACCAGGTCACGGATTTTTATCGCCCGTCAAGGAGCGAATACTGGCTGTGTACGTGGAGATGTGCAAAATTCGCCTGGTGCATATTCCCCTTAGAAACAATGATGGGAGCCGCGCTCTCCGTCGGCTCCCTTCAATTTTTGATGTCTGAAATCTGTCGGATTATGACATGAATTACAAAGATGTGTCAACGGGAATGGGTCACATGACAAAGCTGCACTCCGTTCAGGCTCTTATCATGACCAGCAGCATTTTGAATTTTTCCACAGCCTTCACGGAGTGTGGCTGATTTGCAGGCATTATTATCATTTGTCCGGCGTGCAGGTTGTGTTTTGCACCTGAAATAATAATCTCCGATTCTCCGTCTACTACCTGGACAACCGCGTCGAAGGGTGCGGTGTGCTCGCTCAGCCCCTGCCCCTTGTCGAAAGCGAAGAGGGTTATGGTCCCTATCCCCCTGTCAACGAGGGTCCGGCTCACCACCGAGCCGTCCTGGTAGTTTATGAGTTCGGATAATGTCAGGACTTCTCCAGCCAGGCTCTTCTGTTCGTTCATGTTTTCCTCCCTTGTGCCGTTTTTGACTTTCCCCCGTCATGGGCCTGGTTTATACTTTACTTCACATATGCGGGGATTCAATTGACACAGGTCAATCCCCCGGGGAAATTTCTCCGGAGAGGCGGAAACATGAACAGGCAGAGGCTGATAGTTCTCGTTGCAATAATAATCCTGATTGCGCTTGCCTATTATTTTCGACTGGCGGATCATCTCACGCTGGAATCGCTCAAATCGAACAGGGCTCAGCTCGAAAAATGGTACGAGCTCCATACCTTACAGGCAGTCTCCGTTTTCATCATACTGTATGTCGTCCAGACTGCGCTGTCCCTTCCCGGCGCGACCATCCTGTCACTGGCCGCGGGCGCCCTGTTCGGGCCCATACTGGGAACGGTTTATGCGGTGATTTCCGCCACCATGGGTGCAACACTGGCATTTCTATTGACGAGATATATTTTCCGTGCCGCCGTCAGCGGAAAATTCGGCTCCCGCCTGGAAAAAATCAACCGGGAACTGGACAGGGAGGGATTCAGCTACCTTCTGTTTCTCCGTCTAGTGCCCCTGTTCCCGTTTTTCCTGATAAATCTCGGCGCCGGTCTGACCGGCATGCGGACACGGACTTTCTTTCTCGGGACTTTACTCGGAATCATCCCCGGCGCCTTTGTCTATTGCAACGCCGGCGCAAGTCTTGCCACCATCAGCAGCGTCGGCGACATCGCCTCACCCCGGGTACTCGCTTCACTGGTACTTCTTTCCCTGTTCGCACTGGTGCCGGTACTGTACAGAAAATTCAGGAAGGCACGCCACACCGGCGAAAATCAGCCCTGAACCTACATTCCTTCAAACTCGTATCGAGCGCTTGCGCCGCCTTTTTCCCCGACCTTGCCCGTCAACCTTCCGACAGATTCCTCCATCAGCAGCCCCAGAAAAGACTTCTTTTTTTCAGGTGGATAGATTATCTCCGGTTCGCCCTTGATACCGGCCAGTTTCGCGGCTTCCGCAACCGCATCCTGCAGGTTCCCCAGCCTGTCGACCAGCTTCAGGTGCAGTGCCTGTTCACCGGAATATACACGACCGTCCGCCAGCCGCCTGACTTCATCCACCGGAAGCCTGCGCCCCATTGCCACGGCCTTCACGAATTGTCCGTACATGCTGTCAACCACACTCTGCAGCACTGCCTTGTCTTCTTTTGTCATCTTGCGCACCGGTGAACCCGTGTCCTTGAACTTGCCGCTTTTCAGTACATACGACTTCAACCCGATCTTGCCAAGCAGTCCTTCGATGTTCGACAGTTCCATGAGCACCCCTATACTGCCGGTGAGCGTCCCCGGATTGGCGAATATCATGTTCGCAGGCGCAGAAATATAATATCCGCCGGAAGCCGCAACGCTTCCCATGGAAACGACTACCTTCTTTTTCGCGGTCAGCTTGCCAACTTCCTCGTAGATCTCCTGGGTCGGCCCGACGACACCGCCCGGAGAATCTATGCGAAGAACAACCGCCTTGATTTTTTCGTTTTCCCCGAAATCATGCAACTGCTTGATCGTATCCTTCGATTCGGTGATCATGCCGTTTACTTCCACGATTCCCACTCCTTCCCCCAGGAGAAAAGAATGCCTGTCTCCGTGCAGGAGATAAGCGACAAAGACGGAAAACGTAAACAACAACATGAGGAAAACCGCTATCCCCATCATCAGCAGTACGTGCTTCATTTTCATATTGACTCCCCTTTCAGCCTTATGTAAATTCTCGGAATCGGTTACAGGACCTGACAAAAAAACTTGAACCGATAAGTCGCCGCAAATTTCGAATCATCAAGCGTCCATCCGATTCACAAATCGCTCTGTCAGGAGAAACATTTACCACAGAAACGGGTCGGGGAACACCGGTAAAATTAAAAATCACCCAAATTGATGAAAATAGCTGTTTTATCCGACACACACGGCAATTATGCCCTTGCACTGAAGATGCTCGACCTTCTCGGTGATTTCGAACAGATAATCCATCTGGGCGATAATTCCGGAGACGCGGAAATAATCGGACTTGCACTGGAACGCAAGCTGGTCATTGTGTCGGGCAACTGCGATACGGACGGCAATTTTCCGCACTTGGCCGGGCTGGACATTTCCGGTAAAAGAATTTTAATTACGCACGGAGACCGGTTTCAGGTAAAGTCCGGACTTGCCGGATTATTCAGAAAAGCAAAAACGTGCAGAGCGGATATTGTTCTTTACGGGCATACCCATTTGGCGAACATAGAGGAAAAAGAAGGGATTCTGTTTATCAATCCCGGAACCCTGAAAGAAGCCGTCGGCAGACAAAGTATTGCCGTATTGCAAATTGAGGGTGATGAAGCTAGGGCGGAGATTATTGATGCGGGGAATATCCTGCAGATTGCGGACTGCTCCGGTATCGCATTGTAGAATTGAAACTTCCCATCTAACAGAGAGCATCCTGGAATGTTCCCAATGTTTTTCTAACCGTTGCCGATGGATAGAAACAGTGAAAAATTATCCTGTCCGAAGGAAGGCCTGAGATTGTTTTTGTATTCCCCGTTTATTCCGAACGAAGGCGGCTTCCAGCCGTCGAACAATTGGGGAAGTGGCATGGAAATCCTGAAATTGGTGGTGAGGCTTTCATTGATGCTATCCGTCGTGCTGGACTCAGTCCGCAGAAAGCCGCCGTTGAGTTCATAATTGAGAATACCCTCCGGGGCCCTGCCTTTCGCTCCCAGTTTAAAAGTATACGTATCGATGCGGCTGTTGTCGGCAAACTGTTGCAGGTGGTGCAGTGATATGCTGTGGGCTATGCTCAGGTCTTCAAGAACCAGCCGGGGCGAAAAGGAGACCGTCGTAACTGCCTGTTCCCCCTTTTGCGTGAGAAGATCTTTCCGCTCGCTGAACTTCCCGTTCAGGTCCATATTTATCAACCCGCCCTTATAGTGTATATCTCCCGAAAACGAATCGGTTTCGGTCTTGGTCGAAGACTCGCCATCCTGGTCCCTTGTCTCGGTATCGAAGTTCTTGCTGTATTGCAGGGCAATGGGGAGCGCCTCTATACCCTTATATGCACAGGCAAGTTTCCCTTCGAAAGCAAGTCCTTTCATCTGCAGGCCGGCACCTTTCATGCTCGTCCGGAGCCGCGAAAGATCCAGACTTATGGAATAACCGGCCTGTTCGAACTTCGAGTCAAACGAGTAACGGTCCTTAACTTTCCTGGTGACCCCCGATGCTGACAGGATATATTCGGAGGACATGTGTTCAATGATTGCTCCATACCCGAAAGATGCACGTTCGCCGCCAAGCTTGAGCTTGTAATCGATATCCCTGGTGTCACGGGATTCAACGTCGGATTTCCCGGCAAAACGGGAAAAAACTATATCCGTTTCCAGAACAGCCAGGCCTTCATACGGATCTATGCTTGTGGAAACCCTGGCGGTTCCTCCGTTATGTAAAGTCATTGTGCGGTCAATGGTGGGTACGCCCGGAATTTCATCAGCTGTAATGAAGCAGGTTTTGAGATGGGCTTTTCCCGCGAGAAAACCGATATCGCCGGTGGTGCCGGCTATATTGTATTCGTGACCTGAACGGGAAGTATGGGAGGCACTGCCGGTCAAGAAACCACTGGTCGCAGTAAAAGCCGCAAGGCTGAGCGAGTTACCCGAAAACCCGGTGTCCAGTGAAACTCTGCCGCCCCGATAGGAAATATCTTTGAAGAGAGAAGGTAGTCCCGGCAATTGAAGAGAGCCGAGTTCTGCGAGTAGTGAATAATTGCCGCAGTTCATGCGTCCGCGCTGGACTGCGGTAACTGGAGCTTTTATTTCGTTTCCCGGCGTAGTATCCTGCGCAGGGCCGATGAAGCGGATATCCCATTTTAACGGTTGTACGGAATATCCCGGATCTGCCTGGATAGCACCCCGGTCGAAGGGGAGCGACAAAACTCCGTAGAGGTCCCCTTGTTCCGCAATCCCGGAGACCCCTTGTTCAGCGGCGGAACCGGCCAGGGCATCGTAACCGGTGCAAAGCATGAATGTCCAAATGGCGAAAAATATCAGCAGTCCGCTGATGGCAGCCGATCCCTTTTTCATGACATTAATTGCCCGGTTCAGATGATAATTCATCTTGTTTATTTATACCGGAACGGCAACAGAGTCAAGAAAGCCAAACTCTTTAATATTTTACAATCTTTTTTACTCTTATCCGTCTGTCACCTCCGGGCAAAAGGCCTGAAGCTTTTCAAGAAGTTTTTCCGCGCTGAAAGGCTTCTGAATGAAGCCTATATTTTCTTTTCCGGCAAAACGGCTCATTGTGTCACATTCATTGAATCCGCTCATCATTATTACTTTGACATCAGATTTTATGCGGCGCAGTTCGCGTAATGTTTCCGATCCGTCAAGGCGCGGCATGGTCAGGTCTGTCATGACCAGTCTGATCCTGTCGCTGATATCGGCGAACTGGGCCAGCGCCTCGATTCCGTCCCGGGCCTGTACGACCTTGAATCCGAAGTTTTCCAGCATTCCTGCAACCACGGTGCGCACGGTTTCTTCGTCATCAACAACCATGGCAACGCCGCCGCCCCTCCAGGATAAGGCATCAGGTCTTGCTTCCGGAGATTCGGCGGGACCATCGGCACAGGGAAGAAACAGCTTGAAGGTCGTGCCGTGTCCCGGCTCGGAATAAACTTTCAGAGCTCCCTTATGTCCGCGTACAATTCCGAGAACGGCTGCCAGCCCGAGTCCGCGACCGGTGAACTTCGTCGTGAAAAAAGGATCGAATATCCTGGCGCAGGTTTCCTTGTCCATGCCGCACCCGTTGTCGCTTACTTCCATGAAGACGTAGTTTCCCTCTTCAGTGTCCGGAGAAAGATAGTCTTCCTTCAGGTAGTCGCGATCCACATACATGACGCCGGTCGTAACTGTTATCATGCCATTCTTGTCACCCAGCGCTTCCGAGGCGTTGATAACCAGGTTCATTATTATCTGTCGGACCTGAGTGGCATCCGCCATGACAGCTGGAAGATTCCGGTCGAGATTGTATTTGAGTGAAGCCTTTTTACTGATGGAAAGCTGGAGAAGGTGCGTCGTTTCTTCCACAATGTCGCTCAGATCAAGGCGCATTATATTGAATTGCCCCTTGCCGGAATAGGCGAGCATCTGATTGCACAGGTCGGCGGCGCGCTGTGATGAGGTTTCAATCTTTTCCAGATAAGAATACGCCGGACTGGTGGACGACAGCTTCAGCCGCGCAAGGCTTGTGTTACCGATGATTGCTGTAAGTATATTGTTGAAATCATGGGCAATTCCTCCAGCCAGGACGCCAAGGCTCTCCAGTTTCTGCGTTTCCCTGATCCTGCGTTCCAGGAGAACCTTCTCTTCCTCTGCCCGCTTCCTGTCCGTTATATCGATAATGCATGCCTGTTTCGAGACCGATCCGTCCTGGTGCACTATCGGAGTATTTACCACGTAATACCATCTGCCGTCCTTGGGGCTCTGGACCTCCCATCGCACCTTCTCTCCTCGAAGCACCTGTTCATTAACACACCAGGGGCAGACTTCGTCCAGTTCGTGCAGGGCCTTGTAACAGCACTCTCCGGTGCCGTCACGTCCCGTGCGCCGGATCAGGCGTTCATTCATGAATTCGATCCGGTAATCACTGGAACAGATATAAATCATTCCGTCGAATTCTTCGACTATTGCCCGATAGCGGGCCTCGCTTTCCTTCAGGGCAAGCTCAAACTGCTTTCTTTCAGTTATATTGCGACATATCGAAATGACCAGATCCTCTTCTTCACTCTTGATCCGTTGTGACGAGATGAGGATGGGAATCCCCATTCCGTCCTTCGTGCGGAATTCCGTCTCCAGATCATCACAACATCCGGCTTTCCCAATGTAAGTTGCGAATTTTTCCCGGTCATCTTCACAAGCCCACAGATTGAGTAACTTCGACGTTTTGCCGATCAGCCCTTCCCTTGTATAGCCAAAGGTGGCGGCAAATTTTTCATTCACATCATAGATTTCGTCATTGGCAAGCCTGGTCACCATGATGTTGTCCGGGCTTGCCTGAAAAAACATCCGCATCTGTTCCTGGCTGTTCCTGAGCGCCTTTTCCGTTTCGATCCGTTTCCGATTTGTCAAACCCGTGTCGATAAGGAACCGGACGAAGACGCTGTAATATTCCATTATGCTTTTCACCTTGTCCCTGCTGAATACCGGCACCCTGCCCAGTGCCGTAAGGTACACGTCCTCATCGAAACCGAACTCCATAGCCTGCCTGCGGAAGAATTCAATATCGGGGATTTCGTCCTCATAGAAGAACTGACCAAGGAAAAGTGTTGCCAGGTGCTCTTCGCCGATCACAAGTGGTACGGCAAGGTCCCAGAGCCCGTTTTTGCATTTGTATTCTATGTAACCGCCCAGGTGGAGATTATTCAGAATATAGGCATCGCTCTGTCGACAGCGATTCAGGGTTTCCGGATGGACGCGGTGAAAATGGGTGCAGACCTCCTGCCATCCCGTTGCCACAAGAATATTCGCCTCGAGATCGATGATTCCGACAGGGATACCGGTCGCTTCGTAAAAACGATCCATCAGGTCCTGCAATTTTACTACATCTACGAGTTCACTAAAGGAATACCTGCTCATGAATTGTATCTTTCCATTATGGTTATTTAGCTTGGTAGGGTTCTTATCGGCTTTATGGAGGTGAGACTGAAGAATTCAAGACAAATAAGGTCAGAAAATAAAGCAGAAATATATTACTGCTTCAATGCGAACAGTGGGGAGGCTTTTTTTCCGTGTATTGTCTTGCGATTTTCCAGGCCAGAGCTTCAGCCATCCGAAACGATTCGGGAATGCGGAATTTCGGCGGGCAGCAGAAGATAACAACTTCCGCCTCATGCGGCATTTCCTATTTATCTATCGGATATTAACGTTCATGCAATTCCACTCAGCGGCGCTGAACTGAATCCGGCAAAACGGACCTCGGGAAGCAGAAGAACTCCGAAACGTTCCAAAACCCTAAGCTGCACTTCAGAGGCAAAATCGGCTATCTCTCTTGACGATGCTCCATCAAAACTAATAAGGATCAGGGTATGGCGCGGGGAAATACCGACATTCCCCCGGCGAAATCCCCTATCAAAACCGGCTCTTTGTATAAGACAGGCGGCCGAGATTTTCACCTCACCGCCCGGCAAGGACCATGCCCAGTTAGAGCCGCCGCCATGAATTTCAACGAGCCTCTCTATTTCATCAAACCGGTCACCTGCAACAATCGGGTTTTTGAAAAATGACCCGGCGCATTTGTATGATTGGTAGCCGTCTCTGACAACAAGCCCCTTCCCCTCCCTGATCGCCATAACCGCATCGCGAACATCCGCCGCTGACGGAGCGGGAATACCGGAAAGCCGCTCTTCGAGTTCCCGGTAGTTCAAAATAACGGCACCGATTCTCCTCAACCTGAAGGTTACAGAAGTTACCAGGTACTTCCCCGATTCTTTTGTGTTGAAAATACTTTCCCGGTAGCGAAAGGCGCATTCTTCATTCTCGAATGTCACGCTCCTGGATGTCGCGATTTCAAGACACCGGACCTGCGTGATAACCTGCGAAACTTCCCGGCCGTAGGCTCCTACGTTCTGGACCGGGGAAGCCCCGACAGTACCGGGAATTCCAGCCAGGCATTCCAGCCCCTGCCATCCCTTTTCGACACACTGGTCGACAAAATCCTGCCACTCCTCTCCACCGCCTGCCGTTACGAGAATATTGTTTTCATCCTCCTCAATAACAAATCCCTTGATGCGATTCATTATCACCAGGCCGTCGAAGCCCTCATCGCTGAAAAGGACGTTGCTTCCGGCACCCACGATGAAATGGGAAAGACCCTTTTTCCGGGCAAAAGTTAAGGCCCGGGCGGCTTCATCCACACTTGCAACTTCAGTAAAGTAACGCGCCGAGCCGCCGGCGCGGAAGGTCGTAAAACCGGCCAATGGCACATCTTCCCTGATGACAATCGAGGAGGCATTCATATCAGTCATTTATTAATTCCCCTGGCAAAGGCTAAACGCAGTAGTAACAAAACCGGTAAATCACTTTTATCATGTCCTTCATTTTTCGTCATCGGGAAATCACGGAATCAAATGAATCTTGCCGGCATTCAGCTTACCAGGCGCACAAATTTATGTCCCTGTTTTGCCAATTTCTTCTGTCCCTTCTCGAAGGCCGCCAACAGTTCTTTTTTTGACCTATGTGCCAGCTTCTGCCCATCGTTATAAATCCCGGATGCCTTTTTTCCAACTGAATCCGCGAATTCAGCACAGCTGCAGGCTAATTCGCGAACTGCCTTATCGGTCCTCGTACCGGTCTTTTCGGTAAAAGAGGCGATGCTCCTTCGAGTTTTTCTGCCGGAACCTGGCGCGAACAAAAGAGCCAGCCCCGCGCCGACCACACCAGCACCCAAAATTGTCAGGGCGTCAGTAACATGTTTGCTGTCCTTTCGTGCCATTTCAGTATCTCCTTTCATGTCGGATTACCTAGGTAAAGTATAACGCAAAGAAAAGAGGTAAGTAAATGGTTACAAAAGGGAATAAGATTCAGAGGAGCCGGGTTTTATTTCCTGATTGTCAAGGGAAATAGTTCACCACTAATTTACCATGAATAAATATATGACAACATATTTATTGCAACTGAATTTTGATTTTGATACTAATGAATGAAAAAAGAATGGGAGGATAAAGAAACGTCCCCGGGACTCAAAAGTTCAAGTCATGAGCACTAAATTAATTGATATAACAAAACAATTGGATAAGTTTTTGTCTTCTTCCACGAACAGCGTTCTGCTTAAGGAAACAAACGGAATTTCAGGTCTGTCCATAATTGAGGCGCAAGTCCAGAAAAGAAGGCTGGATACCGACAACAGCGGGATGGCTGGTTTAAGGGATACATCAGCCACCGACTTCAATTGCCTTAATATCGTTAATGTCGTTGTTGCGGAAAAAAACCGCCGCAAGGGGTTGTTCACGGATTTTATGGAACTGCTGGAAGGATTTGCCTACAGTTCATATTTTGCCGGATGTTCGCAATTCTATGTCCGAATCGACAAAGTCATGAATCCCATCCTGGATGAATTTCTTACCAAAAAGGGATACACCCGGACAATTTCCGGAAACGAAACCCACTATTCCTACCACACGATCGTAATGAATAAAGACGACGTCGGCACCGATTCAGGACAACTGCCGGCGTCCGGACTTGAAATTGCCCGGTGCCCGGAAGATTGGAAACAGGACGACAATTATGCCGACTCATTGGGTTCGGAATCTTCTGCCGCCTGAGGGCAAAAAGCTCAAAAGCGCAGTTTGAATTACCTCGTCGCGTCTCAAATATAAAGTAAACATTTTTATCTGAGATGCGGAGGCGCCGGATAGGTGTTGCCAGGATCTGCCTTAAGCCGCATATCGAGAACGTCGAGCAGTTCCTGTGCGGCGGAGCGCGGCGGCAGTCGCAGCACTTTGCGCGTCAGGACTTTTACGCCACCCGGGAAGTTGGTCAAAAGGTATTTGACGGCAGCGTTCTGATCAGCCTGAAAGATCAACCGGAGGAGTTCTTTTGCCACTTGACGGTGAGTCAGGGGGACCCCATTGGACAGTCCCCATTCCATCAGCAGAAAAACCGGCAGCACACCTTCCCGCTCGACAACACCTGCCTCCCTGAGCTTCAGTGATGCCGCCTGATTGAGCGGAGTGAGTCTCAGTCGCGCCAGTTCGAGCGGTTCGAAAACGTCCGTCATTTCATTTATCCCTCTTCTCAGTTTCTCTAATTTTACCGAAAAAAAACAGGACCGATGAAGCATCATGATTTATTGCCGCCGGGATGACTTGCAATATAAATGAACTTTCGCTCAGGCGGATATGATAGTAGCCGTTGAGACAAGTACGAGCTGTATTTTGGAGCCCAAAATTACGACTATGCCCTGACGTTTCTTGGTTGAAATTGTCCCCGATATAGCCCACCAAGTTTTAAAGCATACCTACGACTCCCAAATCTCGAGCACAAATAAACCAGCTGATTTATTGGATCAGTGACGTGGATTCGAACCACGGTGTTCAGATTAAGAGTCTGAAGTCCTACCACTAGACGATCCCTGAATGTGCGGGAAGAAAAGATAAAGGGCGTCTGAAAACCAGCACTCTGCAATTAGTCGACTCAATTGTTACCCTGTCCTTTTTCCTACAAGTATTGATCCGTCTTTCAGCGTGAATCTTTTACAAGTAAATTTGGATTGATCTATTTCGTAAAGAATCTCATAACCAGCATTGAAATGAGATTCCAGATGCTCAGGAAATGACCAAAGGAAAACAATATTGTTTTTTTTGGCTTGCTCTTTGAGCCCGGATTTCTCCGGCCAATTGGATACAACTCGTTCCTCTTCTTCATTCCACTTAGAATGGTCGTTGATCTCTTTTGAAAGGACATAGGTCAAACCGTATAATTCAAACATTATAGCTCGCCACTCCCTTTTATTTTTTTCCTTTACTCCCGAATTCCGCCATTTACTTGGATTCCGGAATGGTTGTTTCAATCATTTGTTGACATTCAAAATTTACCATGAAAAGAAAAAGCGGCAATAATTCAGCCCATGTTTTTTGTTAAATTTCCGCAGGTAAAAAGGGAGAGTACCGACTGTATGGAAAAAGCGGCTCAAAAGGGCGATACGTCGGCCGTGCTGATGGAAAATAGAAAATTTATATAGATATAAATAAGTTCAACTTCAGTAACGAAAAAAACCAACTCCCATTTGGGAACCGGTCATAATTTTATCTTATCAGATAGGAATTGATTATTGTTACACAAAAAAAGACAAGCTTATCATCCAAGGCTTTTAAATCCAATGGTCTTGATTGAATTATTCCTCAGTGTTCCTGCTAAACTGTATATAACGGATGTGACATAACTCCTTAGTACACTCACCCTCTATAAAATGAGGGCAATTATGACATCGCCTCCGCTGATTCAACCCTCTTCTCTCGGGACCATAATAACCGTAATCAGAATCCTCTTTCCTGACCGGGTCGACGCCGACTTGCACCCAGCCCGTTGATCTTAGGATTGATGTAACCTGGCCTGCCGCTATCATCTTGCCGATCAGATAGTCGGGGACAGAATCCAGTTTCCCGTTCTTCAAGCCCACAAAAATTTTCATTAGGATCACCCCTTCCATATGAAAATTCAAGCAGCCTTTCAAAGTTCTGTATTTTCCCTGTTTTCTTTGTCTATAAACACCTAAATAAACAGCCAAGTATGATTATATCACTCCAAAGTCTTTTTTTCAGTCGGAAAGCATCGTTGAAGAGACGACGACCGAAAAAGGGATGCGGTTCCAAGCTCTTGTCATGATACCGAGAGTACGGAAGTACTCGAAGCAAGTGACTCATAACAGCATTCAGGGAATTTTGGCGCAGCAATGATGGGGAGATTATGGCTAAAAAAACGAAAAGGGCTTTCAGTTGATTTTAACTATCAGCCGAAAACCCTTGTCTTTTCTATGGTGCGGAGGCCGGGGTCGAACAATTTGTTTATGTATCTGTAATTGTTATATATTACTTAAGCTTAAATATATACATACCCCCAAATATACCCCCTAAAAAATACGCTCTACCACTCTTCTGTCTTTTGCTTATCGAATAAAACAGCTCCCAATTCCAAGGAAAGCCAGTTTTTTTCTGGAATTTGTAGAAAATTAGTGGAAATATGCGAAACTTAATTCATAATTTATTTCCATTCCAATTTAAGGAGGGAATACCATGAAAACTCTTATCCTTGTCATCACATTATTCATGTTGTCAACACCAGCCATTGCAAAGGATTGGAACGACAACACACAACCATCAGACCACTGGAACGATTCAAACAACAACGATCCTGGCTATCAGGACTCGCAGGGCGATTACCACCATCCTAGAACAATGGACACACAGCAAGGCGGGGCGACAGATCCGGATTCGGGGCAATATATTCCACAGACAAGCGACAGAAGCTACACCGACCCCAGAGATGGAACGCTATATCAGGACACTGGAAACGGGTACATGATAGATACCAACACAGGGCGGATGATTCCGGTTCGATGAAAATTGAATGGGGGGGTAAATGGACAATCCAAAGCCACGCCATGAACTGGAGCAAGAAATTACAAATTTAAAAATTTCGATTAGCAAAGAAAAGCTGGAAAGAGCTGAAGAACTTCTTAAGCATCGCTTGGTTTTTGCGGCTATTATTTTTGTCATTGCTTTCATTATTCTCTGCGCGAAATTGGAAGACATCAGTAGTGTTGTGCAGTGGCTTTGTTTCATAGTTTTTTTTGGTGTTGTCTTTATTGTTACTGTAACTATTTTTAGCAAGCATAATCGCGATATACACGATGCATAAAACTAATTTCTGAACCTACCTACTTGTCTGACTCCTGGCTACCTCAGAGTGCTGAAAGCCTGTTTAACGTCTCAGCGGCCGCGGCAAGAGACCCCCATCACATGGCCGTTTAACCATGGATTTTTTAAAAATTTTGTAAACTGACAGTAGCCCAATAGGTAATACACAGTGCTTCATGGGGTCCGTACCCCTACCAGGAAAATATACAGCCAGTAAGGAGGGAGTCATGAAGGCATATTTAAGCTATCCAATTTTCATGATGTTTTATCTTATCATCCTGGGATGTAATAATAATGATTCACCTCCCGCACAGACTGATCCTCCGAAAAACCAGTACTTACAGGGAGAAGTCAATTTGCTTAAACAGCAAGTTTTTAGACTCCAAACCCAGCTTACTAATTTTACAGATGGATCAGCATCAATCAGCACAGAAGACAAAGGATATGATATTGCACAAACCAAATTCGGTTCTTTTGCAGTTGTTTGTAGAAATGCCTCTCCATATTTGGATGGGTATAAAATTCGTCTCGGTATTGGTAATTTGACAAGTGCTAGTTTTAGGGGTGCTAAAATAAACGTTTGGTGGGGTGAAAATAGCAAAGAGTTTGATGTTACAGATAGTTTTGTTCCGGGCCGGTACACCACCATCGAAGTCGTATTGACACCCGCAAAACCGGAAGACATCAAAGCTCTGACAGTTAGTCTCGAATTCAACACCATTTTTTTGTACCGTTAAACGGCGCAGTTCGGTAAAATCAGGGGGGCTTTTCTCAGCTATCAAATCAGATACCATCATTATTCTTGTCAGGTATCAACGGAGGAATTTCTATGATCTCCCCGGCTTCCTTGGCCCTTTCAGCCGCAATCAGCAATATGTTATGGATTGCAAGGGCAGTGGTAAGGCTCTGCATGTCGGGCTCGGTACGAACGTTGCCGGAAAGTTCTAACCGCTGCTGATCCCGCCAGTCATCAGGGAATCGGTTGCATACCTGGAGCCGGTAAGCGTTGGCGTTGAAATCACGATTGCAGATATTTTCACGGCCTGATCTCTCCCACCAGGCTAAAGAGAGTTCACGTGCGCGTGACATGGCGAGTAAAAATTCTGGAAACTCATTGCTCCAATTGTCCAAGGTTTTGCGTTCAACATCGAGTTCCGCCGCTATTTCCGCCTTGCCGTATCCTTCTTTTCCCAGTTCAATTACACGCTCGCAAAACTCTGGTCTGTAACTAGTCGGCCTTCCGCCGGGGTGTTTGTTAATATCATTCATAGTTGCCGTTCCTTTTGGCTGAAAGGGGGTATACCTTACGCCTCGTTTATGCTTTGTGTTAGCTTGCCTGTTTAAATAAACCGCTCACTTTCAGGTTCATGTAGCTTGGCGATCCCAGCAGCACCGGCAGGAACCCCCGCCTACTACACCCCGAGGCCGATCCGACCGGGTATAGTGTGTCTATAGGTTACGTCCTCACATTTCGCAAGGTTTAAAAGGCTCCTACCCATGGACCTTTTGCCTTCATTCATGCCATTTCACCCATTTTCATTTTTTCCCAGAATATTTTTCAAAAAGCTGAGTTTGCTAAACACCACCACGCGCGAGGGAATGATTATTCAAGGCTGTTCATCATTTATTCGCTTGCATTCGGCATCAATTACTGTCGGTTCCTCAACCGGATCAGCGCCCAACAATCCCCTGGCATTTTTTGTTATCTTGGCAATCAGGCCGGAAATAGAGAGGTCAATGCTTTCGGTGGATTGACCGCGTAAAAGCCGCGCCTTGTCCGTTGCAATTCCGCTCGCAACAGTGCGCTGATAGGCGTTTATCTTTTGAATGTCTTCATCACTTATGGAATCGACCATCCGACGTGCAAGGCCTTCATAAGCGTCTGCCAAATCTTCCTTTAATTCGGCAATCTCGGCAATCGTTTCCGGCTTCCTCGTATATGCAATAACCGTCTTATGGTCCCGATCTAATTTCTTCCCTATTGCTGTAGGCGAGAATCCTAAAGCCATGAGTGATTTTATTTGAGCCTTTTCCTCATCTGTCATTCTGTGATCTTTAGCCATTGTGCTACCCCCGTCATTCCCTTCATTTTTAAAAAGGCGTTTTCTGTTCGAAAGACCTATTATGATACTATCCCTTACATACTTTCTTGCTGCGCCGTATTTCTCTTTAAAAGTAATGCTGTGCGCTAAAGGTTTTCTTTTTTAGACTCTCTCGCCGCCGCCATTTTCGCCTTCTGTTCGTCACTTACTAAGTAGTTCACAAATTACTAGACATTGTGTTATAATGCCGCCATGAAAAATTTTGATGGCAGAAAACTCAATCATAGTGCAAGAGAAGCAATCAGGATCCGCGCCGTAGAAAGAATCAAGGCTGGCGAAAGTCCAGAAATCATTGCCAAGATTCTTGGGTTTCATCGATCAGCCGTGTACCAATGGCTGAAACGATATGAGACTGCCGGCACCGAGGGTCTCAAATATCAAAAAATTCCTGGCAAACAGCCAACTCTGAGCAAGGCGCAAAAGCAGAAGATCTTTGACATCGTAACCTCCAAAAATCCGCTGCAGCTGAAGTTCGCCTTTGCGCTTTGGACCAGGAGAATGGTGAAGGATCTCATCCTGGACCAGTTTGGTATCAGCCTGAGCGAGGTTTCCGTTGGTCGTCTGCTTCATGAGATAGGTTTGACACCCCAGAAGCCTCTGCGACGGGCCTATCAACAGAATCCTGAGCGAGTTGCTTACTGGCTTCAGGAGGAATACCCCGCCATCCAGAAAGAGGCCAAAAAAGCCAAGGCAACGATATGTTTCGGCGATGAGGCCGGCGTCCGTTCCGATTACCACAGTGGTACCACATGGGCACCGAAGGGCCAGACACCGGTGGTGAGGACCACCGGTGCCCGCCACAGCCTGAACCTGGTATCGGCAATCAGCGCCAAAGGTTCCATGCGCTTCATGACGATCAAGGGGAAACTGACAGCCGACCGGTTCATTGAATTTCTGGAACGATTGCTAAAGAACCAGAAAACCCCCATATTCCTTATTGTTGATGGTCACCCTGTCCACCGGTCGGAAAGGGTAAAAACCTTTGTCGAATCATCGGAAGGCAAGCTGAAGTTGTTCTACTTGCCTTCGTACTCACCGGAACTCAATCCGGATGAGCAAGTTTGGAACCAGATCAAGAATCACCGCATCGGCAAAATGTTCATCAAGTCTCTTGATGACATGGTTAAGAAAGTATCGTCGGCACTACGATCTATCCAAAGGTCGCCTGCCCTGATTCGCAGCTTCTTTAGACACAAAGAATGCTGCTATGCTGCCGAATAATGTCGAGTAGTCAGGTTACTACTTAGTATTTTTCGCCCTGGCATTTTCTGTGGTCCGCCTTCCCGAAAGGGCATGAATCCGTAAAGAGGACAAGCAATAATTTTACAGTCAACCGTACCGTCAGGAAAACCGCAGTTGCACTCGTAGCACTTGGCAATTACGGCCTGTTTGTAAGTAAGCGGCTTTCCGCGTTCAAGATGTTGGAGATATTCTTTTTTCCCGCGCCGCAACTCCCACTTTTTGACATTCTTGATAGTCTGCTCAATATTTGTGGTCATCGTATTTCCTCCTTTTCCGTGCCCGTATAACCTCACGGGATTTTATCGGCCGTGTCGCCTGTTCCCTCCGTTGCCGGACCATATCGGCAATCCGTTTAAATCCTTCCTTTTCAGCTTTTGTGAATGGTTTTTTCATGGGATAACCTCCGCTCCTGGTGTCGGTGGGTGGCATCGTCTACAAGTCCATTTGCCGTGAATTGAAACCCAGAAATCAGTTGATCGGCACCAATGGCAAATGAGTTTTGCCGGTCCCTGTACCGGAACCACCCGGCTTTTAAGCTGTTCAAAAACCTCTGGTGGTATTCGCAAAACAGTCCCAGGGGTTACGACTTCGCCCCGTATTTTGAAGAGGCTTACAGCTCTAACTTCCACAGATCACCTCCGCGTCAATATCGAAATCCTCAAGGGTGTCCGGGGTGACAAAATCATCAAGTTCATCAGTTGAAAAAACTTTTTCTTCCTGCGTGTTAAGCGTGTTAAGGGTATCAACGGGGGGGCTTTTCACGCTTTTCACGCTTTTCACGCTAGCGTTTTTAAAAATTACAACTGTCCTCGGTGCTCCGCCGGTCGGTTCCGATTGAACATCAACAAGGTGGTCAGATACCATTTCATCAAGTAGTTTTGTGAGGTTGCCCGCCTCAATATGGTTGTCGAATACATCCTTGCGGATTTCGTTTTTTGTCATCCGTTGCCCGTCTCTGGTTTTAAGGGATTCAAGGATTTTCAGTTTCCTCCGGTCTGCCGGTGCGCATCCAAAAATAAAGAACGCGCTGTCATGGCAGTATTGCCAAAATGCAATAGCGGCTATCAGATCCTCACGTTGAATTTTTTCATGGCCAGCGAGTAAGGCATAAACCAGGCTGAGGCGGATAACCTGCGCTTCTCCGCGATTCACCATGCAACCTGCTAATCCTCCATGTGACATTGATAACCGGGGATATTCCACTTGCCATAAGGCTTTAGCGTCCTCTGAAAATTCAAAACGTCCCCTTGTCCGGGCTGCATCCAACCTATTTTGAATTTTTCTCCTTAACTCCGCTTTAATTCCCTCGGCCATTTGTTCTGGGAAAGGAATTACACCATTCCGACGTGAACATACCCAAAGAAATCTATTCCCGAATCCATTGAGTTGTTCATTCTCACTCATTCGCTTGTTAAGCTCGAAAAGCGTGATATGTGTCACGATACCGACATGCGCGCCGGTGGTTTTAATCCGGTAACTTTTTGTGAGTGGTTCTGCGTTTCCATCGTCGTAGAGACACCGAAGGATACTTGAAAGGGTGTTCCCTTCCCGCTTTGTTGCAGACAGGGCATTTGCAAATTCTTCGTCCAAGACAAAAAGCCGTTTGTCCTCGATTCCTGGATCACTTATAACCCATTCCCCTAACCCCCTCTTTTTTATCGGTTTTCCATTCGCGCTGTTCATCCCGGACGGCGTAAATAATCCCCTCACCGGAAGAGAGAGGACCGGGCGAAGTTCGACAACCTTCCATACTCTTGAACATTTCCTTGACCGGCCCCGCGCTTGTTCCTTTGCGCGCCTTGCTCGATTCTCCGACAATGACAGTATTTAAACGCGCCGTATGTCGGCTGTCTCCAACCATGACATGGGGGGCTGCTCCGCATTCAATCCCGAAACGGACCAGAAATGTCGCCGCTACCGCTGCAGGGTCGGCTTCAGAATTGCTGCAAGCTGCGGATACAAAATCGCCCAAAAGCCCAGACAGTGCATCCGTGTGCAATTCAGGCCATACTTTCGGTTCTTGGCTTCCATATTCGCCTTCTGACGGGTTTTCTTTGTCATGGGAAGGGGATATGCCTTGTGCTGCTAGAGCTTTAGCGGCTGCTTGAAAATCCCCGCCATGTTTCAGCAAGGCATACACCGCAAAGGGGTCGTAACATTTCCCACCCTCAAATGGCTGACATTCCGGTGCCGATGAATGGCAGAAGAAAAGATTTGTCCCGTCGAATCCGACAGCACCAGATACCCCGCTTGACTTACCTGGTCGCGTCACATAAACAATAACTCCCCTGCTACGAAAATACCTCCATCCTGCATTAGTGAGTAAATCAAGAACGGTTTGAGCGGTTGCCTGTGTGTTGTACTGATCACCAGGCCTTCCGCCGCTTGGGAAATTCTTTTTATTACTCGCAAGCTGTTCTTCGCCTGGAAGGGCTAGTTGGAAATCTGAAACACATACCGGTTTTCCATGGATATGCTGATAACGGAAGAACTGTTCCGCGTCCGGCGGACAGGAGGGGGTAAAAAATATCTGGTTAGGAGTTCGGGATTTATCGTCGATGTGCCTTCCCAGGATGGACTCAAAATAATCAATGATCCGGTTCAACGTTCCTTCAATGTCCTCTGTAATCGGTTTATCAAGTAGCACAAAAACCCGGTATTTCTGGCATTCCGGCGAGTTTGAATAAGAGGTATGAATAACGCACTCTTGACCAGAAAAGGCCTTTACAAGACCATCCCACGCATAAAACCCATCATCAAAATCAAGAGGTATGATGAAGAGGTTGTCCAGGTCTGCCTTACTGCGAGTGTCCGGCTTTGAAAACGATCCGCATACGATAGCAGGGCCATTCTTCTGTGAGTCACGCGCCGGCTTGTCTGCTGCGAGATACTGATTTAAAGGAAGGTTGCCGCGTACTTTCGGCTTGCCGCATGCGTCGATGAAATTTCCCCAGGTTGTATTTACAGGCTTTGGCCGATTGTCCAATACACCATTAACGCGGGATATGGTGATAATGTGTTTGTTCATGGCCGCACCTCCCGACAAACCCGGCTTGCTTCGCGAAAAAGCCACGAACGGCAGTTAAGGAGTTTCTTTGCTGGAAGTGACGCGCCACGCTCGTAATTAACAACAGCTTGGTGTAGCTCATCTGATTCATGGAACTCAAATACTGCACGTTTGCCGGTAGGGTTACGGTAAATTGTCGCTACATGTCCTGCTGTGGCCAGGTATGCTGCCAAGTCTAAACTTTCCGTCTCAAAAACTCGTTGACTGGTCATGGTTACACCTCCCCGCCAGCAAGGGCGACCACATCGACGTAACGCCAACATGTACACCTGGTCCCCAGGCGGACGGGGGCGGGTGCCTTGCCCGTAGCTACCCAGTTCCACCAGCAGGATTTGCTAACAGGGACAATTTGCAGAACTTCCGGGAGACGAAGCAGACGGTTTGGGTCTTGAGTGGCTGGAATGTTGCGGTAGACGGTTTCAGGGGCTGGGATTTGCGTTCTTGTTTCCATAGCGGACCTCCATAGTTGGATTTTGTCCGAATGAAACCACGAAGAACTTTCCGGAACCCTGGTTATGGAATTCCGGAAGCCCGGTTACGGAATGAAAAAGTTAGGTGGGTAGGGGGTATTTCTTTCTTAGATTGGTAAGCTGTTTTGAAACTTCCGATTTGCTATAGCGGCGGCTTTCGAGTCTTATACCGCGTTTAATGGACCGTTCTTCAGTGGTGATGGAACAACCGGAATGAGAAATTTTTACAGTCTGGATACGTTCTGCAACATAATCGGAAAAATTCCGATTGTCTTCATCTGTCATTTCCTTAAACCGCTCAAGGAACTCTTGAATTTTACCCTTTCGGAGAATCTCTGTATTACCCTCCTTTTGAAATTTCAAGTATGCAAATTCAACCGCTTCGGCAAGTGGGCCTTTCGGAGCACCACCTTTCAAATTGGTCTCTTTATCGGAAGAAACCGACTTTTCAGGTTTCTGGTTAACCATTTCCCAATAATGCTCAAGATTAAACTCCGAAATAAGAATATCGTTTTTGTGAATGTTAACCTTTTCGGTAACACAATAAGTTTTGCCATTCCTGCTTACCTTTGCAACCATAGCACAATCATTGCTTTCCCATTTAAGGAAGCATCGTTCACCCTCAACTTCTAAATATCCTGAAAGCACTATTTCTTCAAAGATGGGATTGCCTTTGTTAACCTTGTTAGAGTTAATTATTTGTACTTTAATTGGTTTGTGAAAATAAGCAGAGGGCCACAAGACAGGGTCCGCCTCCCTTTTTTCCGGTTCTGTTTCCTTTATCGTCATTTCAAAAACTTGTTGAGGTGACTTGTCAGTGAGACTTGCAACCTCTTCAAGGGTGTAGTACGTTTTACATGCGCTCTCAAAGCGTTCATCCTCTTCTTTGGAGATAAACAGGTGTTTCCTTTTGATATTAGGAACACTACCTCTTACAAAAACCTTATAAATAAAACCATCATTCCTGAATGTTTTAAATTTAGCGTCTTTTAGGTCAATATAGCTATCCTCGTCAACTTCAACCACAACATAATAGTTTTGTAGAAGGAATTCGTCATCTCTTCTTTCATTGGCGTATGTTGTAATACTAACAATACCTGCTTCAATTGGCTCAGCATTCCAACTGTGACCCACACCTTCCTCATAAAATTCTTCAGATTCTCCTATATCATCCTTTATTCGGACAAATTCTTTATAAATTTTGGGATTCAGCTTCACCGTACAGAATAATAAGCCTTGCCGTAGGCGATCTTCAATTTCATTCTCTGAAACCTTCTTTAATGCTGCAAATTCTGCAATAGTGTATAATTCCCGTTCCCGATCCATCTGCTCCGCCCTCCTTACGCGGCTCCTGAATAATCCAGGGGCAACCGGCAGGAGTTTCCGGCTTTCGGCCCGTCGGCCTAGCCCCTGAAAAGGTGAAAATTATGCTACGGCCTTTCCTGCCCGCCCTTACTCTGATATTGTCTCAGTGGCATTCTGTGCCTTGGTAATTGGAATAACTTTCGCCCCGGTCTTCAATCCGTCTAGGTAATCGGACCATGTCTGCATCATCTTCCGCCGTTCGACAAGGTGCGCCGTTCGGTTGTAGGCCCGTCCGTTCGGGTCTTTCACGGCGTGAGCTAATTGATGTTCGATGAAATCCGGTCTTACCTGTAACACTTCGTCAAGAATAGTCCGCGCCATAGCCCGAAAACCGTGGCCGGTGATCTCCGACTTTTCAAAGCCAAGGCGACGGAGGCCAGCATTGACAGCATTCTCCGACATACAGCGAAGGGGGGACCGGTGACATGGGAAAACATACTTGCTGTTTCCGGTAAGAGGATGGAGAGCTTTGAGAATTTCAAGAGCTTGCTGGGATAGCGGAACAAGATGAGCAACCTTCATTTTCATCCGTTCTGCCGGAATATTCCATTCCGCTGCGTCTAAGTCGATTTCAGACCATTCTGCCGCCCGTAATTCGCCAGGACGGACAAAAAGCATGGGTGCAAGCTGCATGGCACACTTGACCACAAAAGAGCCTTGAAAGCCGTCTATGGCACGAAGTAAAGGTGCAATGTCTTTCGGGTCAGTCGGTGCCGCCATGTGTCCATATTTGACCGGTGGCAATGCTCCCCGCAAGTCAGCAGCCGGGTCACGATCTGCCCGTCCGGTAGCGATGGCATACCGAAAGACATTGCTGCAATGGTTCCTTACCCGGTGAGCGGTATCAAGTGCGCCCCTTGATTCCATTCGACGCAAGACCTTGAGCAATTCCGGTGCTTTTATTTCATCAACAGGCAGATTTCCCAGCCAAGGAAAAATTTCTTTCGTCAGTCTGTCCATGATCGTATCAGCATGAACTTTTGACCAAGTCTTTGCAAACTTGCCATGCCATTCACGGGCAACCATTTCAAAAGAATTTTCGTAACCGGCAACCTTCGCTGCTTTCTGTGCCTTGCGTACCTCGCCGGGGTCAATGCCAGCTGCAACCTGCTTTCGTGCTATGTCTCTTTTTTCCCTCGCTTCGGCAAGTGATACTTCAGGATATGTACCAAGGGCCAGCACTTTTTCCTTGCCGTTAAAGCGATATTTTAAACGCCAGCATTTACCGCCCTGTGGCGTTAAAAGCAGATACATTCCGTCACTGTCGGATAGTTTTTTCTGCTTTTCTCCCGGCTTTGCGTTTCGTACCTTAACATCTGTTAGGGGCATGGCAAAACCTCCTCTTAATGGGGGTATCCGCTTTGTAATGGGGGTATTATTGCTTAAAAAATACCCCCGATACCCCCGGATGTCAAGATACTATATTATACTTTGATGGACACTGAATAACAAAAAACCCGCCATTTCTAGCGGGTTTCTGGACGGTGTTGATTCACCTTGTATTATTTTTTGGTGCCGGAGGCCGGGGTCGAACCGGCATGCCCTCGCGGGCGCTGGATTTTGAGTCCAGTGCGTCTACCAATTTCACCACTCCGGCGAATTTGAGGGATTATATAGGAAGCCCATTTGATCGTCAAGAGTGAATTACCTTCATATTCAAGATAAATATCTGTTGACACCCAGGCCACCGTTTGTTATAAAGACGGCTTGTACGGGGCTGTAGCTCAGTTGGGAGAGCGCTTGAATGGCATTCAAGAGGTCGTCAGTTCGATCCTGATCAGCTCCACCATTTATGTAATCGGGGTTAGCGTATTTCGCTGACCCTTTTTTGTTTCAAAGCACAACCCGACACAAGTCCCCAAAACATATCAGACTTACCCAATCAGCATAATCGAGACAGTCCGTATAAGCTTATAAGCCCGATGCAATCACGCCTGCATTTTATTCTGGAAATCTCTGGTATTGGGTCGCCAACCATGCTATATATTTTTACTAAAAATCCTGGAGAATCTGATCATGAAAATTTGCGTCATCGGTACCGGTTATGTCGGCTTGGTAGCGGGAACCTGTTTTGCCGAAAGCGGTAACGACGTAATATGTATAGACAAGGATGAACAGAAAATAGCTGATCTCAATGCCGGTATCATCCCGATTTACGAACCGGGCCTCAAGGAACTGGTCCTGCGCAATGTCGAAGAAGGCCGTCTCTCTTTTACTACTGATCTGGAGTCGGCTGTAAAGGCATCACTGATTAATTTCATTGCCGTGGGCACACCGCCGGACGGCGACGGCGCCGCCGACCTGAAGAATGTCCTCAATGTGGCAAGGGAAATAGGCCGCAGTATGGAAGGTTTCAAAATAGTGGTGGACAAATCGACTGTTCCGGTCGGCACCGCGGACAAGGTGCGGGCTGCCATACAGGATGAACTTGGCAAGAGGATGGTGGATATAGAATTCGACGTGGTTTCAAACCCTGAATTTCTCAAAGAGGGAGCCGCCATCGAAGACTTCATGAAACCGGATCGCGTGGTTATTGGCACGGACAATGTGAGAACCGCGGAAATAATGAAGGAACTCTATTCACCCTTCATGCGCCGCACCAACCGGATTATAACCATGGATATAAAAAGCGCTGAAATGACCAAATACGCAGCCAATGCGATGCTGGCCACGAAAATTACCTTCATGAACCAGATAGCTAATCTTTGCGATCTTATGGATGCCGACGTCGCTGCGGTCCGTGAGGGTATAGGCTCCGACAGCCGAATTGGCTATGATTTCCTATTTCCCGGAGTCGGGTTCGGCGGCTCCTGTTTTCCCAAGGACATCAAGGCGCTGGTGAAAACAGCGGAAGAAAACAGTTATGATTTTGTGCTGCTGAAGGCGGTGGAAGAGGTAAACGAGTTGCAAAAGCAGCTGTTGACGAAAAAGATAGTTTCCCATTTCACAGCCGGCACCTCGGCAAACTCCATGAAAGACAAGACCATCGCCCTGTGGGGACTGTCATTCAAGCCCCGTACCGACGACATGCGCGAGGCTCCATCGATTGCCATAATCAATGCTCTGCTGGAGATGGGGGCACGGGTCCGCGCCCATGATCCAGTTGCCATAAAAGAGGCCAGGAAAATTTTCGCGGACCGGATAGAATATAGCTCTAACCAGTACGATATACTTGACGGAGCAGACGCCCTGGCTATAGTTACCGAATGGAATGAATATCGCAACCCCGATTTTGACAGAATCAGGTCTTTACTGAAAACCCCGGTGATATTCGATGGACGGAACCTCTATGACCCGCGCAGGATGAAATTCATAGGCTTCGAATACTCTGCCATCGGCCGCAACGGAAAAAATTTCAGTTCATAGAGGGAATTACTGATGAGAATACTTGTTACCGGAGGCGCCGGCTTCATCGGATCGCACCTGTGTGCCAGACTGCTCGACGAGGGACATGAAGTTCTGTGCCTGGACAATTTTTTTACCGGCAGCAAAGCGAATATAACTTCATTGCTCGGCAATCCGGGATTCGAACTCATCCGCCACGACATCACCCTGCCGATACTGCTGGAAGTGGACAGGATCTACAACCTGGCGTGTCCGGCCTCCCCCGTCCATTACCAGTTTAATCCGGTAAAGACCATAAAAACCAATGTAATGGGCGCCATTAATATGCTGGGGCTTGCCAAACGTGTCAGGGCGCGCATACTTCAGGCTTCCACATCAGAGGTCTACGGCGACCCGGTTGTTCATCCGCAGTCGGAAAAGTACTGGGGAAATGTCAACCCGATCGGTCTGAGAAGCTGTTACGACGAAGGTAAAAGGGTTGCGGAAACCCTGATGATGGATTACCACCGTCAAAATGGAGTCGACATTCGCATCATCCGCATTTTTAATACCTATGGTCCGCGGATGGCGCTCAACGACGGCAGGGTGGTATCCAACTTCATCGTGCAGGCACTGAGGGGCGAAGATATAACCGTATTCGGAGACGGCAGTCAGACGCGCTCTTTCTGCTTTGTCGATGACCTGCTCGAAGGGATGATAAGGATGATGAACCGGGAAGGCATAACCGGCCCGGTCAATCTCGGAAATCCTGCGGAAACGACAATACTGGAATTCGCCCGACGCATAATAGATCTTACCGGTTCCGGGTCGAAAGTCGTATTCAAACAGCTTCCCACAGACGACCCCAAACAGAGACAGCCGGATATTTCAATGGCGCGCGAATTGCTGGATTGGCAGCCAGGCATACCGCTGGAGACCGGTCTGAAAAAGACTATTGAATATTTCGAAGGTATATTGACAAAAGGTTAGGTGCTTGCCGGAGGCCGTATGAGCAAACGGATGTATTTCATTCCTGGCGCGGTTATTTTGTTCATCCTTTACTTCACCATTTTCGGTGAAAGGGGACTTTTGAGAATAAATCACCTGACCCGTGAAAAAAAACAGATTGAAGAACATGTGGCGGCCCTTCAGGCTGAAAACGACCAGTTGAGAAGGGAAATAGAGGCATTGAAGACCGACCGCCGCTACCTGGAAAGCATAGCACGGAAAGATTTCGGCCTGGTCAGGAAAAACGAGATAATCTATCAGTTCCCCAATAAAAATAAATAATAGCCAATAATTCAATTTGCAGGGCTTTGAAAGCAACAAAAGAATTTGTCAGGAAATAAAAATGAATCCAAATTGTACCAAGCAGTGCTGTTCCTTATGCGCCTGGCGCGCGACCTGTAACAAGAGATTCTGCGTAACCGATGGCGGGGCCCGATGCCCCGATTTCACCAGAGATATAATTATCAAAGATGACTGTTCCGACCGGGACAACTCCCCCCAACTCCAGGAGATAAAATGAAAGAGATTTTGCTCGATCTTGTAAGAAAGGGACTGGAAAGCTGTTTTGCCGATGGCTCTCTTGCATCAGGCGAATTCCCTGACATCATAATAGAAAAACCCGCCCATGAAGAACACGGGGACTTTGCCACCAATGTCGCCATGCTCATGGCCCGAAGCGAAAAAAAGGCTCCGCGGGCCATAGCCGAAATACTTGTAAAACATATGGAAAGCAATGGCGGAATCTTTGACCGGATAGAAATCGCGGGGCCGGGCTTTATCAATTTCCATATCAAACCTGGATTCTGGCAGGACACCCTCAGGACCGTAGCTTCTGCGGGAGATTCATATGGCAGAAGCAGAATCGGCGCCGGGAAAAAAGTCCAGGTGGAATTCGTCAGCGCCAACCCGACCGGCCCCCTCCATATCGGCCACGGCAGAGGGGCGGCGACCGGTGACGCAATCGCCTCAGTGCTTTCAGCCGCAGGTTTTGACGTTTTTCGGGAATATTACATAAACGACGCCGGAAACCAGATGTTCACCCTGGGCAAATCCATCTACCTGCGTTACCTGGAACTTTTTGGACGTCACGTGGAATTTCCCGACAACTGCTACCAGGGCGATTACATAAAAGATATCGCCAGGGACGCAATGACAAAATTCGCAGACAAATACAGCGGAATAGATGAAGCGGAAGCTGTTCCGTTCTTTGCCAAATTCGGCGGGGACATCATACTCAATGGAATTGACGCCGACCTGAGGGATTTCGGCATTACCTTTGACAACTGGTATTCGGAACAGAGCCTCTTCGACGAAGGAAAAGTCGACAAGGCATTGGAATTGATGAAGGAAAAAGGCCTGGTCTATGAGCATGAAGGAGCACTCTGGTTCAGGACGACTGATTTCGGTGACGATAAAGACAGGGTTGTTGTCCGCAGCAATGGCGCGACGACATATTTTGCGTCCGATATAGCGTACCATTTCGAAAAATTCGAAAGGGGTTTCGACTGGGTTATCGATGTGTGGGGCGCCGACCACCACGGTTATGTACCGAGACTCAAGGGAGTTGTGAAAGGGCATGACCGGGATCCGGAAGATTTGAAGATTGTCCTGGTGCAGCTTGTCTCCCTGCTCCGTGACGGAATTCCGGTGGCCATGTCCACCAGAAGCGGTGAATTCGTAACCCTGAAAGAGGTTGTGGACGAAGTCGGACGCGACGCGGCCCGTTTTTTCTTTCTCATGCGACGTTCCGACAGCCAGCTGGATTTCGACCTCGAACTGGCCAAACGGCAAAGCACCGACAATCCGGTCTATTACGTCCAGTACGCACATGCAAGGATTTGCAGCATTTTTGAAAATGCACAGGAGAAGGGACTGACACTACCTTCGGACATGGATTCCATTCCACTTGAAAAGCTGTCAACCTCCGAAGAAATGACCATCATCAGGAAAATAAATTCATTCCCGGAAATCGTCGAAGGAAGTGCTATGAACTTCGAGCCCCACCGGATCACCTATTATCTCCAGGAACTTGCCGGTCAATTTCACAGCTTTTATAACAGGAACAGGGTTATTGGCGAGGATGCGGGCTTGAGCACAGCCAGGCTCTTCCTGCTTAAATGCATTGGGCAAACACTGAAGAATGCTCTTACAATATTGGGTATTTCAGCTCCAGAGAGAATGTAGCAGAGGTCATAAATCAAAATGGTCCTTGATTATCATGAACGTAAACAGGTCAACAAAAACCGTCCGAAAAAACGGCCCGTCAATTTTATTTTCTTATTTGTCGCGACACTGTTTCTGGCTATTTACTCCCTCGGCGTGGCCACGGGCTGGTTCCTTTACAAGATAAAGAAAGGCAGTCCGGCCGGAGAACCTGACAAAGTCGTCGCTGCTGCAAATCAGAAAACTGCAAGCACTGCACCGCAGACAGATAACAAGCAGAATCCGCATGACGACTCCGGCAAAATCAGCGACCCTCACCTTACCTTCTACGATGCTTTGCCCAGGGGAGAAGTAACCGCGCTCGGCAGCGGTTTGAACCCGGCGCCGGTAAACAGGCGGCCTGCAACCGACAATTCTAAAAGTGAACCCGGAAGCGAGCGGGCGGCGAGTCAGAAAGACGAACAACACAAATCCATATCTTCCGGCCAGAATAACGAAAAACATGAACTATCCGCTGTTGCGGCACCGGTAACCGGCAACACCCTCACCAAGGACTCACCGGCCGCAGATAAAAACAAGACATCTACTTCAAAAAAAGCGGAAGATTCTGCAAAAAGATATACTGTTCAGGCTGCCTCCTGCACTGTAAGAAAAGAAGCTGAAGCAGTCAAAGAAGCCCTTGACAGAAAAGGCCTTCTTTCATTCGTAGTCGAGTCGAAAATTCCCGGCAAAGGCATCTGGTACAGGGTACGTCTCGGGAGCCACCTGGACCTTGATACCGCAAACAAAATTGCTGCCAAAGTTGGCAAAAACGCCATCGTGATTCCTGAGTAAAGTGAATATTTAACCGTTCTGCTAATTTTATATTGACAGGTAACGCAGGGGCGTGATACAAGTTGGAAGTTAACTGTCGCGGGGTGGAGCAGTCTGGTAGCTCGTCGGGCTCATAACCCGAAGGTCGAAGGTTCAAATCCTTCCCCCGCAACCAAACAAACAACCAGCCTCTTAGGTTTTCCCAAGGGGTTTTTTTCTTCCTTGATAATTTTCAGCCGGCGGTGTAGCTCAGCTGGTTAGAGCACACGGCTCATATCCGTGTTGTCCGGGGTTCAAGTCCCTGCACCGCCACCAAATAAGATAAAAAACCCCCTCTTGTCCAAGAGGGGGTTTTTTTGTTATTCCTCATTATCTATTCACGACGGATCACTTTTACAGGCAGTCGGAGTCGCAATGGCAACGCTCTTGAATAAATGCTTAAAAACCATTTCAGATAATAAATTGCTGCACAGGGGAGATACCGTCATAGTAGCTGTTTCAGGTGGCGCGGATTCCATGGCCCTTCTCGACATCCTGTCTAATCTGGAAGAGCTGCGGCTTAATCTCGTTGTCGTACACGTGGATCATATGCTGAGGGGCGAAGAATCGGATACAGATGCTGTTTTTGTCCGGGAAGCCGCTCTCAAATACGGCTTGCCTTTCGAACTCAGATCCATTGACATTCGCAATTACTCGTCAAAAAACAGGTTGTCTCTTGAAGAAGGCGGAAGAGTGGCCAGGTATGAATGGTTCGATGAGGTTGCCTCTAGATATGGAGCCCGTACGGTAGCTTTGGGGCATCATGCCGATGACCAGGCGGAGACTGTACTGATGCGCCTTTTGCGTGGCGCAGGGACCACGGGGCTTTCCGGGATTTCCCCGGGGGGCGGGAAAAGATACATCAGGCCGCTGATTTGTTGCACAAGATCCGAAATCGAAGAATACCTGCACGAAAGGAAGCTTCTCTTCAGAACTGACGCGTCTAACTGCGACACGAGGTTTCTGCGCAACCGTATCAGACACGAACTGCTGCCGAACCTTGAAACCTACAACCCGTCTGTCCGAGACCGGCTTGTGGCCACAGCCGAAATCCTTTCCGAGGACGAAGAGTTGCTGGAATCAGTTACCGATCAGGCGTTCCACCGAATATCCTTTGTCTCGGAACAAGGTGTCGAAATGAATATCCCTCCGATCCTGGCAGAGCTTCGAGGCCTACGATTGCGCCTGTACCGCAGGGCAATCCGAATTGCGAAGGGAAACCTTGACCATATAACATTGAAACACCTTCGTCAGATCGACGATCTTGCGTTGTCGGAAAAAGCGAATTCGCATTTAAAGCTGCCAGGACATCTACTGGTGACAAAATGCTACAAGAAGTTGATAATCGCCATTTACACCGCTAACGCCGATATCGAACCGTTCGAGGTTATCATCGAAGGACCGGGGATTTATCAACTCCCCGGAGACAGACAATTGTCAGTGACCGTCGCATGTGGACATCCCGACAATTGGAAAGACCTTCCCGCATGCAAGGCATATATCGATGCAGGATCGGCGCCCTTCCCCTGGGTTGTCAGAACTTTCCGCGACGGAGACCGGTTCACCCCTTTCGGTATGAAGGGGAGGAAAAAACTGAAGGACTTTTTTATCGACATGAAAATTCCATTACAAACAAGGCGAAACATACCTTTGATCGTCGCGGGCAACAATATTCTGTGGATTGCAGGGTTGCGGCTTGCGGAGGAGGCCCGGTTGACAGCCTCGGCTGTAAAGGTGATTGCCGCCGAGTTGATTGAATAAATGCCTTAAACTACTTGTAATGCACTATGCGATATGTTATTTTTTTCTTTAAACATCTTTTTAGTTTCACAATAAAATCTTTTACAATTTCATAAACTTATACCGCACGGGGGTAAAATTGAACCAGTTTTATAAAAATCTTGCACTCTGGCTTGTCATAAGCCTTATGGTCATACTCGTATATAGTCTCTTCAACAACTCCCATCAAACCCAGGATAGAATAAACTACAGTGATTTCGTATCAGCGGTAGATGCTGGAAAAGTCACATCTGTAACGATTCAGGGAAATGATTTATTCGGCAAGTTCACCGACGGCAAGGACTTCAAGACATACAAACCGGAAGATCCTTCATTAACCCAGAAACTGCTCGAAAAGAAGATACAGGTTGTCGCCAAGCCTGAAGAGGAAAAAGTCTCCTGGTTCTCCATCTTCATCTCCTGGTTTCCGCTTATCCTGCTGGTCGGCGTATGGATTTTCTTCATGCGGCAGATGCAGGGCGGTGGCGGAAAGGCCATGGCATTCGGTAAAAGCAGGGCCAAACTGCTGACTGAGGCACAGGGAAAGATTACATTTGAAGATGTTGCCGGAGTGGATGAAGCAAAAGAGGAACTATCGGAAATTATCTCCTTTCTCAAGGATCCCAAAAAATTCACCAAGCTGGGAGGCCGTCTTCCGAAAGGCGTGCTGTTGGTGGGTTCACCCGGCACAGGAAAAACACTTCTGGCGCGGGCCATTGCCGGAGAAGCCGGTGTTCCGTTCTTCTCCATTTCCGGTTCCGATTTCGTGGAAATGTTCGTGGGGGTTGGCGCAAGCCGCGTCAGGGACCTGTTCGTCCAGGGCAAAAAGAACGCCCCCTGCATAATTTTCATCGACGAGATCGATGCGGTGGGACGTCATCGCGGTGCAGGACTTGGCGGTGGCCACGATGAGCGCGAGCAGACACTGAATCAGCTCCTCGTTGAAATGGACGGATTCGAGTCCAACGAGGGAGTAATTCTCATTTCGGCGACAAACCGCCCCGATGTTCTCGACCCGGCCCTTTTGCGTCCGGGCCGCTTCGACAGACAGGTCGTCGTGCCGAGACCTGATGTAAAAGGTCGTGAAGCAATACTTAAAGTCCATTCAAAACAGACCCCCCTTGCGCCTGACGTCAATATGTCGGTGATCGCCAGGGGCACACCCGGATTCTCGGGAGCCGACCTGGCCAACGTCGTCAACGAGGCGGCCCTGCTGGCCGCGCGCAAGGACAAGAGTTTCGTTGAAATGCAGGACTTCGACGATGCAAAAGACAAGGTTCTCATGGGCGTGGAACGACGCAGCATGGTCATCTCGGAGGAAGAAAAGAAAAATACGGCCTACCATGAGGCGGGACACACATTGGTGGCGAAACTGATTCCCGACACCGATCCGGTCCACAAGGTATCGATAATTCCGCGAGGCAGGGCTCTCGGCATCACCATGCAGCTGCCCATAGAAGACAAACACAGCTACTCCAAAGAGTCCCTGTACAATAAAATCGCCGTTCTCATGGGAGGAAGAGCCGCGGAAGAGCTTGTCTTCCATACCATGACCACAGGCGCCGGCAACGACATCGAACACGCGACCGAGATTGCCCGGAAAATGATCTGTGAATGGGGCATGAGCGAGAAAATGGGCCCGGTCACCTTCGGCAAGAAGGAGGAACAGATTTTCCTCGGCCGGGAAATGTCCACCACCAAGAATTACAGCGAGGCAACCGCGATCGAGATCGACAACGAGATCAGCCGCATAGTGGAAGAGAGTTACAACCGCGCCTTCAATCTGCTGAAAGAAAATATGGATAATCTCGTCAGGCTGTCGCAGTCTCTCATCGAGAAAGAAAACCTGTCCGGTGCGGAAGTTGACGAGATCATCAACCAGAAAGAGGCAGCCGCTTCTCCCGGTCAGGACAACGGGGTCCCCGTCGGATAAAATGCATTGGGAATTAGGTGAAAGGACCCTTGACCTGGCAGATCGCCCCTGTATCATGGGGATTCTCAACATAACCCCCGATTCTTTTTCTGACGGCGCTATCTTCAGCGATCCGGAAAAGGCTGTCGACCGCGCACTGGAAATGGAAGCCCAGGGCGCGGACCTCATAGATATAGGCGGCGAAAGTACCCGTCCCTACGCCACCCCGGTTACTGAAGAGGATGAATTGAAAAGAGTCCTGCCGGTTTTGGAAAAGCTGGCGGGAAAACTCAAAATACCCATTTCCATCGATACCTACAAATCAGTGGTTGCAAAAGAATCGCTCCTGCGCGGTGCGGAAATAGTGAACGATATAAGCGGGTTCAGCTTCGATCCCGGAATGGCGAGAGTGGTCGCATCGATGAAAGCGGGGGTCGTGTTGACACACACAAGCGGCAAACCTGCAGTAATGCAGGAATTGACCCGTTATCGTTCCGTTATCTGCGACATCATTTCATCCCTGCGCAGCGCTATGTCTCAGGCACTGTCCCACGGTATCGACGAGAAGAAGATAGTATTAGACCCTGGGATAGGTTTCGGCAAAGACACCCGCGGTAATCTTGAAATTTTGGGCAAACTCCGCGATTTTTCCGTTCTGGGCCGTCCAATCCTGGTCGGCGCATCCCGTAAAGGCTTTATCGGCTCCATCCTGAACCGCCCGCTTGAAGACAGGATATTCGGAACCGCGGCAACCACCGCCATGGCACTGGCCAACGGCGCATCGATCCTTCGTGTACATGACGTAAAGGAGATGCGAGACGTGGCGGACATGACCATGGCCATTCTACGGGCCGGGCTTGACTGAACGGATTGCTTGCTTTTTTCCCATTATGTGATGAGACTTTCAAGGAAATTTCGGAGCTCGGGCAATGGCGATACTGGAAATTCTGAAAAATTTCACATGGCTGGATTTTCTGGATATTTCCCTGGTCGCCTTTGTTATTTACCAGGTGGTCCTGCTTTTGAGAGGGACGAGAATGGTCAGGCTTCTCGCCGGTCTCGCCGTTCTGCTGCTGTTTTTATTCATCGCCCGGATTTCGGGTCTGGTAACGTTTTACAAACTGTTGAACAATCTTGTCGGATCTATAATACTGATAATCGTTGTCATATATCAGCATGAAATCCGCCGCGCCCTCTTTTCCGTCGGCAAACCACGCCATGGTAAATGGCAATCCGAAGAAATACCGCAGCTTATCGAGGAATTGACCCTGGCGGCAGATGCTTTGGCGAAGAAGAAAATCGGGGCGCTGATTGTCATAGAAGGTGAAATGGATGTCGATGATTTCATTGAGGTCGGGACCGAAATAGATGCAAAAGTAACTTGCGAGTTGATAACCTCAATTTTTCTTCCCTATTCTCCCATTCATGACGGTGCGGTAATCATAAAAAGGGGAAAACTGACAAAAGCGGGGTGTTTTCTGCCCCTTACGCGTAACCCGCTGATAAGCAAGTCGCTCGGTACACGTCACAGGGCCGCCATAGGACTTTCCGAAAGAACAGACTCCGTTATCATCATTATCTCGGAAGAGACCGGCAAGGTATCTGTGGCTGCCGATGGACGAATAACGTATGATGTGGATCAGGACAACCTTCGCAAGACACTGGTGAAGCTTCTTGAATCGAGGAATTACAGATGGCTGCTCTGAACAGGTGGAAATTCCTGACCGACAATCTGGCGGCCAAGATCCTTTCACTGGCCATTGCATCGGTATTCTGGCTGTCGGTAACCGTGGATAAGGAAATCCGGAAGAACTTTACCGTTCCACTCAGAGTGGTGAACTTGCCGCCCGGATTGATCATTTCCGAAAAAGTGCCCCACCATTTGAATTTCTCCGTCACCGGGCCGGAAATACTTTTTCTTACACACAATCTGGATGACCTCAATATTACCCTGGACCTGCATGAAAGCGGGGAAGGAACAGTGTCCTATCCCGACCTGCAAAAATACCTGGATCTTCCAAATGGAATGCAGGTTATCAGGGTTTACCCATCAAACCTGGAACTTAAACTGGTGCGCAAAAAGAATCAATTTTAAATTTATGCCAATTTGGCTGGAGGATCTCAATGAAAAAATTGTTTGGGACGGATGGCGTCCGGGGCGTGGCAAACGTCTACCCCATGACTACCGAAATGGCCTTGAAGATAGGGAGGGCGGCAGCCTATATCTTCAAGAACGACAATAGAAGACACCGAATAGTGATCGGCAAGGATACACGTCTGTCCGGATACATGATCGAGAACGCACTTGCCTCCGGCATCTGTTCCATGGGGGTCGACGTCCTGCTGGTCGGTCCCCTCCCGACTCCGGGTATTGCCAACATCACTTCCTCCATGAGAGCGGATGCCGGGGTCGTGGTATCTGCTTCACACAACCCGTTCCAGGATAACGGCATCAAAATCTTCTCACGCCAGGGAATAAAACTTCCCGACGACATGGAGCTGAAAATAGAAGAACTGATTTTTTCCAATAATCTGGATTCGTTGCGCCCCACAGCAACGGAAGTCGGCAAGGCATACAGGATTGACGACGCGGCCGGCCGTTACATTGTCTTCCTGAAAAGCTGTTTTCCGAAGGAGCTGGATCTTGCAGGAATGAAAATTGTTCTGGACTGTGCCAATGGTGCGGCCTACAAGGTGGCTCCGGCCGTCTTCCAGGAACTGGGAGCCGAAGTCATCAGCATAGGAGTGAAACCAAACGGCACCAACATCAATGACGGATGCGGCTCTCTTTATCCGGAAATAATCAGTGAGGCAGTCAAGAAGCATGGCGCCGATCTCGGTATAGCGCTCGATGGAGACGCAGACCGGGTGATATTCGTCGATGAATTCGGCAACGAAGTGGATGGCGACCATATCATGGCCATCTGTGCAACAGAAATGCTCAAGGAAAAGAAGCTGCGTAAAAACACCCTGGTGGCTACGGTAATGAGCAACATGGGGCTCGATATAGCAGTCAGGAAAGCCGGAGGCAAGGTGATACGGACCGCGGTCGGCGACAGATACGTTGTCGAGGAAATGTTTCGCGGCGGATACAACGTGGGTGGGGAACAGTCCGGTCACCTGATTTTCCTTGACTACAACACCACCGGCGACGGAATACAGTCCGCGCTTCAAGTGCTTGCCATAATGCGCAAGAGCGGAAAACGGCTCTCGGAACTTGCCTGGGTAATGACCCCGTTGCCCCAGGTCCTCGTCAATGTCAGGGTAAGTGAAAAAAAGGACGTCAAGACCATTCCCGAGGCTGCAAAGCTGATCCAGAAAGTGGAAAAAAGCCTGAAAGACGAGGGTCGTGTGCTGATAAGGTACTCTGGTACCGAGCCGCTGCTGCGCATAATGCTGGAAGGCCCAGACCTGGAAAAGATAACCGGGTGGGCCAACGAGATCGCGGAAACAGTAAAAAACAGGATCGGAGGACAACAATAGTGGCTAAGCTTGCGGTTAATGTCGATCACGCTGCCACGCTCCGTCAGGCCAGGGGCGGAATGGAACCCGACCCGGTTGCGGCCGCGCTTGTCGCGGAGCTGGCGGGAGCGGAAGGAATCATCGTCCATCTGCGCGAGGACAGGAGACATATACAGGACAGGGACCTGAAACTGCTCCGTCAGACCGTAAAGACCAGGCTGAACCTGGAAATGGCCGCAACCGATGAAATGATAGCCATTGCAGTGTCCATCAAGCCTGAAATGTGTACCCTGGTGCCGGAAAAACGTCAGGAGCTGACAACCGAGGGTGGACTCGATGTGAGAATCAATCTGCAAAACATTGAGAAGGCTATTGTAAGGCTGCAGGAAGCAGGCATCGGTGTCAGCCTGTTCATCGATCCGGACCCGGACCAGATAAAGGCCGCCAATAAATCCGGGGCCGATTACATCGAGATTCATACCGGGGCTTTTGCCGAGGCAAAAGACTGGAAAAGCGAAGAGCAGGAACTTATAAAAATCGAGAACGCGGTAAAGCTCGCGTCAAAGCTCGGTATGGGCGTAAATGCCGGCCACGGGCTGAATTATACCAACATAAAGAAGGTCGCCGCCCTTGGCGGAATCGAAGAATTCAACATCGGGCATTCCATAATCTCCAGGGCCTTGTTTGCAGGTCTCGACAGGGCAGTGCGTGATATGGTCGATCTCATCAAATATGCATGAGACGGAGTTTGCCTGACCATTCCCGTCGCATAAAACGGAAACCAGGAGCCTGCTTCATTGATTGAGTTCGCGAATCATTGAATCAGGGCTCCTGAAATTTTACATCAATTGCTGTTCCATCCCTGAAATCTCCACTCCATTAATACAACATCTCCAGCGAATTAAATCTTCCCGAAGTTTCCGGACCCGACCTGACGATAAAAAACCAACATTCCCGATTTTCGAAGACCCAGGGCAATAGTGTCTATCTGTTCTCTTGTCTCATCGCCCCGAGACAAAACAGCTGCCGGCGTGAAGCATTTCATTGAAAGGAGATCAAAATCAGGTCCATGCGACATGAATGGGACGAGTATGATTTAACTTGACAGACTGTTGTCAATATCTGGATAATTACCCTGCTCTTATTATCTTCAACTTACTTGATATCAATTATTTTTTACATGTATTCACCTGCCTTCAATAATCGGCCCTTGAAAAACCGATAAATCTTAAACTATCCAAAACAAAGGAGACGACCTCATGTGCATCTCAGCTTCAGTCGGCCGGGACGGCAAAAACGGCAGATCCGATGTCAAGACGGTGCAAATTCTTCTCAACATGAATATCGGCAAACTCGCTCCCCTTCAGGAACTGGAGGAAGACGGGACTTGCGGCAAGAACAGTCTCTCGGCCATAGAGGCATTTCAGCTCACGGTGGCCGGAATCAGGAAACCCGACTGCAAGGTTGAACCGGGAGGTAAAACCCTGAAGAAGATGGCGGAAGGTATACCTTCCTTTTGCCACAGGGTTCTGAAAGGCATATTTATTCGCACGGAAGACGGTCTTATTGGACGTTACTGCGACGCCCTGTCCGGGAGAATGGCCGCCAACAGCATCGACACTCCGCTCAGGATGGCACATTTTCTGGCACAGATCGGACACGAGAGCGGGGATTTGCAATTCTGCGAGGAGATTGCCAGCGGTGTCGCCTACGAAGGGAGGAAAGATCTGGGCAACACCCGACCGGGCGACGGACGGCGCTTCAAGGGACGCGGCCTCATACAGTTGACCGGCAGGGCCAACTACGCCGCATACAGCAAGGCACGAGGGATCGACTACACCACTGAAGAGGGGGCAGAGCTTCTGGCAAGTGAGCCCGGGACCGCAGTGGATGTGGCGTGCTGGTTCTGGATGACCCGCAGGCTCAATGAACTTGCGGACAGGGACGATATCGCCGCCATCACCAGGCGGATCAACGGCGGTTTGAATGGATTCGAAGACCGTAAGGCAAAGCTGGTCAGGGCAAAATTTTTCATGAATTCGTAGCATGGATTAACTTGATCCCGAAAACGGCAGTTGGAGGTGACCGCAGTAAGCAACTCAGGCCTGTTTCGTTGCAGCTCTTGGCGAAATGGAGTGTGGACAGCCGATATTGTCTGAACCCGCAGGGTGAGTTTATCGGCTGTAGCGAAATGAGCTTAGAGCAGCAGAAACAGGCCTCCGGAGCGAACGGAGGATGCCTGCAACTGCCGAATCAAGGTTAATAACTTTACGAAATGCATATTTCCCCTGCAATGATCATCCAAAGCAAAGGGCCGCCCTGAATAATCAGGCGCGGCCCTTCGCTTTTTCCTCATTTTTTCCCTTAGTTTCAAAAGGATTACATACATTGCGTCATTTTTTCGTATAGTACAATCCATACGGGTCGGCCGTAAAATTCTGCCTGTTCAGGACCAGACCGATCACTTTTTCCTTCGGCAGAAGCTGCAGGGACTTCTTTACATCCTGGATCGATGTGCTGCCGGCCCGTACTACCAGAAGAATATGATCCACCATCGGCGCGAATGCAAGGGCATCCGCCGCGCACAATACCGGCGGCACATCGAAAAAGATAAACCGGTCCGGATATCTGTTTTTCATATCGTCAACCAGTTCCTTCATCCTCGGAGAACTCAGCAGTTCGCTGCTGCCGACCGTGGTCCTTCCGCCGGAAATGATCGTCATCTTTTCAATCCCGGGCCAGGTTATGAGGTCCGAAACCGGAGTGTCTTCCAGCAGATAATCGATCAGACCCTTGTCGCTCGGGTAGCCGAGGTACTCATGTATCTTCTGTTTGCGCAGATCTCCATCCACAAGGAGCACGGTCTGCTTGAATTCCTTGGCAAAGGTAAACGAAAGGTTGATGGAGGTCAGGGTCTTGCCTTCGCCGGGAACCGAACTGGTAACCATGACAGTATTGCCGCCTTTAATTTTGGCACGCTGCAGAATCTGGGTCCGCAGCAGCCGGTAATATTCAACTTCCGGAGCATCCTGGAAAAAACCCACGCACCGGTTGGTGGAAATGGTGGCCGGATTAAGCTGCACATTGCGGGAGATGGTGTAATTGGGCGAGAGCCAGCCTATTTTCTCTTTATCCGTTAAAACAGATTCAGAATCTGTATTTTTCAAATCAGAACCGGTTTCATCCAATTCTTCCAGTTCCTTGGCAAGTTCAACGACATCAGTCATAATTTTCATATTTTGCACTCCTTGTAATGATAGAAACACGTGAGACGTGAGACGTGAGACGTTAGAAGTGAGAAGTAAAGCTGTCTTCCGTCTTCCGTCTCACCTCTTACTGCCTTTCACGTCTCCCTGCCTCTAAATTCCCATTCGCCGCATCAGCCTGGCCCAGAACACATCCAGATCCATGACGAAAAAGTTGAAGATCAGCAGCCCGGCTATAACCGCAGTAACCACACCCGCCGATACCTTCACAAGAGTCTTCCTCCTGGCGGCAATATCTTCATGGTTGATTATCTCGGGTATACTGGAAAGCACTGGGAAACCCGTAACCCTGGCGAGCTCGTCGAAGCTTCGGACCGACTGGTCGTTATACTCCTGGAAGGAGGCAACCCCGGCGCCGGCCCCGATTCCGAGAATCAGACCGATCAGCAGAATCGCGGGAATATTGGGGCTGACCGGCTTTTCCGGCATTTTAGCCGGATCTATAAGTGTGAACCGTTCTCCCATCTGCTCCTTTTCCATTCCATGGGCCACCCTGGCTTCCATGTATTTCTTCATCAGATCGTCATATTTGGCCTGAGTATTATTTCTCTCCGCCAGAATCATCCTGTAGCCTTCCTCCACCTTGGGAGAGGCCTCTATGCGGCCGCGGTACGCATCCTTTTTCGCTCGCAGCATGGCTATCTGTCGTTTTACGGACTCTATTTCCGACCGGGTGCTCGTAAGCTGCGACGACAGCGTCACATAGGCCGGATTGTCCGGCTTGGCAAGGTTGTCACGGCCGGAAGCGCGCAGCTGTTTCTCAAGCATTGCAATATCCGACTTGGTCTTTTTGACATCCGGATACTCATCGGAATAACGGTTCTTCAGCTGCACCAGTTTCACCCTCAGTTCCTGCAGCTGGGCCTTGTCCGAGGTCGCTGAATCCGTGGGTATGCTTGCCAGTTGAGTCTGCAGGTAACCTTCCTGTTGCTTCAGGGTACTGAGCCGGTCGTTCATCTGGTCGATATCCTGCTCGGTGCGGTCAAGCTCCTGCAAGTTCGTCTGGGCCAGTTCCGGCAGGGAATTCAGGTTGCCCTGCTTGAATGCGGCCATTTTGGCGTCAAGACCGGCCAGGGACGCCTGGACCGATTTCATCTCGTCTTCCAGGAATTTTGTGGCACCCGTGGTCTGCTGATCCATGACTTTGAGGTTTTCCTCCAGGTAGAGTGAACGCCAGGACATTTGCCACCTGCTGCACGACCGCCGGGTCCTTGCCCTTGTAAGCAAGGCTGAAGGCGATGGTAGCCTCGGTCGGGTTGCCGGTGCGCCGGTTGATGACATTGGCGCTGATCGTCTCGAATTCGATCTCCTTGCGCATCTTGTCGACAATCTCTTCGGTCGTCCATTTATCCTTAAGGTCCGCATAGAGATTGAAGCGTTTGATTACCTCCAGAAGATTGGTCGAGCTCATGACCCGCTGGTTGATGGTCTGCAGGCGCTCTTCCGCATAGCTCGTCACGGTCGTAGTAACGTACTCCCGCGGTATCTCCGGCTCCTCAATGAGGATGGTCGATGTGGATTTGTAAATCCGCGGCAGAAGCAGGGCAACGAGCCGCCGCAATAACGAACACGGCCGCAGCGGGAATGACAATGGCCCATTTCCTCCTTTTCACGATCTCCACGATGTCGTTGAAACTCTTGACTTCCCTTTCCATAGGTTTCCTCGCTCTGATGATAAATAGTTAGACGTCGGACGTCGGACGTAAGACGTGATTCAAACTTTTTTACTTCTCACTTCTCACTTCTCACGTCTCACCGCATTTCCCGTCTCCCGTCTCAATTCACAAACGGCTGTTGAATATAAAATCTCACAAAAAACGAATTCCTGTCTGCTTCGTTATGGGAGATATTATAGAATACCTTAGTAAAACTGTAGGAAGCCTCCAGGTACATATCCCTGCTGAATTCGTAACGCATGCTCGGCGTCACCAGGATAGTTTCCTCGTCGATGGCCTGGCCCGCAATCGCGCCGGGGTTCGACTTGTTCAGGTAATATCCCACCGACATCCCCCCGGACAGCTCATAGGTGAACCTTCGCCTCATGTCGGCGACAAGGCCGGTCCGGACTGTAGTACCGGAAGTCTGCCCGGATGATGGCTGCACATCGGAATTGAAAGACAGGCTCCCGGTGGTCAGCTCACCCTTGTAAGACAAGGCAAGCTGCCCGACCCATCCCCATTCGTGGCTCTTCTGGTTTACAGGGAGTAAACGGGAACCAGTTGCGGTACCCCCTGGTTATCCGCCAGTTGATAGCCGGCAAGCTCCCAACTCCGGAACTTCGATATGGTGTACCTGCCTCCGGCATTGGCCTGAACGCTCCACAACTCGCTGAAAGCCCGGCTCATCCCGATGGTGGCGGAATAATTGTCAACTGTCGACTCCGAATCGAGGCTGTCGACAAGATTAACGGAAGAAATGTAATGCGCATAATCGAAGTTGACCATTCCCTTGGTCGACCTCAGCAATCCGCTCCAGATCATGGCTGAAAGTAAGACTGGCATCGTGGTATTTGAGGTCCGAGAACCTGTTACTGTTATAATCGTCCTGCTGATACGAATACGCACAGATCGGCGGATGTTTTCTCGGTCAGCGCCAGTTCGCCCGCAAGCGAGTATTGTTGCCTGTGTCGTTTAACCGCTCCCAGTACCAGGCCGGTCGTGGCTGATTTCCCGGTCCGGCTGGGAATCCAGGCTGTATCCTGCCGCCGACGAAATGCTCGACCTGGGTGAAAGCAGGTATCCAATCTGCCCCGGTAGTCCTGGTCAACCGCGCTGAGATCGCTTGTCCTTGCATACAATATCCCGTTCAACCGCAGCAGGAGATTTGCATCCAGTCTCTCGCTCCTGTCGGACAGCTCGATGCCTGGAGTCAGCATCGAGATGAAATCGCTTTTCCTGTCGTGACCGAAAAGAAGATATTGTCGTTATATTCCTCCTTCAGGGTTGCCGAGGGAACCAGCTTCAACTCGTTAGCCAAGGCCGACTCGAACCGGAAAAAGAACAATAATCAATACTATATAGAGTAGTGTTTTCAAATAGTTCCAGTATGAATGAGAATGAAAGTCAGACTGAGAGGTGAGAAGTGAGAAGTAAAAACCATTTAAATCCCATAACCTTCATCTGCCTTCCAGTTTTAAGATTTACGTCTAACGTCTAACATCTCACTGTATTTATCTTCTCACCGCATTTTTCGTCTCACGTCTAACGTCTCACTGTCTTTCTGTCTCCCGCCCTACGGCACCAGTATCAGGTCTCCCTGTCTGAGCCAGATATTCTGCTCCAGGTGTTCACCGTCCGTGACTTCACCGTACCTGAACGGAAATATGACCGTTTTTTCCCCATTGTGGCGGAAAATTTTTATGTCATCTTTCTTGGCAAAGGGATTCAGTCCACCGGCCATGGCCAATGCCTGCAGGACATTCACATTAGCATTGAGCACGAAGCGCCCCGGAGAGTTGACCCTGCCTAATACGTAGACAAGCATGCTGTTGCACTGCTTGACCTCCACGGACAGGACCATGTCCGGCACGAAGCGGACAAGCTTCTTTTCCAGTTCCTGCTTCAACTGGGCGAGAGTTTTCCCGGCGGCAACGACCTCGCCGATGAGCGGAAAGGAAATCTTCCCGTCGGGCAGCACCACCGTGGTCCTGGTCAGCGTTTCATCCTTCCACACCGAGATATCCAGCACGTCGCCGGGGCCTATCACATAATCACCGCCGATACCGGCTGGCTTCATCGCCTCCTTCGCCACGGGGGCGGTTGTGCCTTTATCCACGGCAGCCGAGGCAGTTGAAGAGATGAAAAAGGCCGCAAATAAGAAGAGTGACATAAATCTTTTTGATCTCATATGTTCCTTTCTTTTGTGGAAACGGAATTAGATTTCAAGTTTCAGGTTTTCGGAATTTAACATATCATCTAACACCTGACACTCGTTTTTTGATCCAATTCTGGAAATTATAATTAACAATACTCATTGTCAATAAAATTTAGATCAACTTGACAATCTTCATGTAACTGGCGTAAAGCAGGTAATTACGTCTCACGTCTCGCTAAATTTCACAGGGTCTTCAGCGTCCTTGCCGCATCATCTCTGCCGGTGAAATCCGCTTTGGATGCAAGGGCTTTCTTCAGGAAATCCCTTGCCTTGTCCCGCTTGCCGGATTTGTAAAGAGCCATTCCCATGTGATAATTGATGATCGGGCTATCCGGATATTTCACCTGGACGCGGCTGATGTAATCGATGGACTCAGCCGTGTCACCCTTTTTGTAATAGACCCATCCGATGGTGTCCAGAATAGTGGGGTTATCGGGCTGCAAGGCCTGCGCCTTTTTTGCAAGATCCAGGGCACGGTCCAGGTCCCTGCCGGAAGTGGCGTTTTCGGACAGGAGGACAGCCAGGTCGTTTGCCGCAACCCAGAATTTGGGCTGCCTCGCAAGTGCCTTTTCATAGGTCTGGATTGCTTTGGGATAATTTTTCTGCTTGATGTACACTTGGCTTAGCAACACGTAAGCCGACATATTGTCCGGGCCGGATTCAATCGATTTCTGTAGTGACTCTTCCGCTTTTGGGAAATTATCCCCGGTTGCATAAACCCGGCCGAGCATGGCAAGGGTGAAGGCATCCTTCGGATTCTTGTCCAGTATCGTCTGGCAGAGCGCAATTGCCTTAGTGTTTTGATGCAGGCCGGAATAGAGCTGAACGAGTGATGAAAACAGCTCAGGGCTTGTCGGGTTCAGCTTCACGGCCTGCTCCATGAGAGGGACCGCGGCGGCGGCTTTGCCCCGGTTGATATACAGCTGACTAAGCTTCACGTAGCCGAGCGGGATTTTCGGTGACCTCCGTTTTAAATCGGAATACTCGTCTTCGGCTTTTTTGAAATCCCCCGTCCCCGCGTAGAGATCGCCCAGTTCGGCCCTCGTCTCCAGATCGCCGGGGTTATCCGCAAGAATGCCGCTCAGCACTTCCGCAGCCTTTACATAATCTTTCTGCGAGGCATAATAGCGGCTCATGGCCTTGAGCGCGTCCCTGGATTTCGGATTGATTTTGAGGGCGTTCTGCAATGCTTCCAGCGCCAGGTTCCTGTCTTTATTCAGCATATGCGCTTCCGCGAGTCGGATGTACCCCTGTATGAACTGCGGCTTGGCGCTGACAACGGTCCGGAATTCGGGGACCGCTTTGGTTCCGTCACCTTTCACCAGGTAAATATTTCCCCTGGTAAAATGGCCTTCCAGGTCTTTCGGGTTATCTTTCAGCACCTGCTCGACATAGGTATCGGCCTCATCCGTTTTCCCGCGCATAAGGCAAATTTCGGCAAGCGCATTCTTTGCCCTGATGATGTCAGGGCTGCCCGAGTCCCGGGAAAGGGTCAGAACTTCCTTCAGCGAGGCTTCGGCCTGGTCGGTCATATTGAGGTTCCGGTAGAGGCCGGCCAGGGCAAAGCGGAGTTTTGCGCTTTTCGGCACCTGCCCGATACCGGCCTTCAGTTGCTGTTCCGCGTCCTTGAATTTTTTGTTGGCAATATAGAAACCGGCCACCTTCATGCGCCGCTCTTCGTCCTTCGGGGCAGCGGCGATCAGACCGTCCAGGATTTCCCTGGCCTTCTGTTCATTTCCGGTTCCCCAGTACAGGCCGGCCAGGGTAAAGCGGTGATTTATTTGATCGGGCTCGATGGTGATTACCTTCTGCACCAGCGCCACCGCGTTGTCCGCGCGGCCCGTCCTGGTGTAAAACTGGGCCAGGCCCAGGTTCAGCGGAACCGATTTCGGATTGGCAGCTATACCCTCCTGCAGGGCTTTTTCCAGACCCTTTGTATCCTTGTCCAGCACATAGGTTGCAGTGAGCAGCATGTATTCATCCTGCTTCGTCATCCCGCCCTTGATCATCTCCTCCAACTGGGTGCGGGCCTTGGCAATCTCTTTGCGGGACAGCAGGACCGATGCTTGGAGCAGCAGCGCCTCTTCGTTCTTCGGTTCCTTCTTCAGGACCAGTTCGGCCTTTTCCATGGCCTTGTCCGGCACCCCTCCCGCCAGAAGAAGTCTCCCCAATTGGATCTGCGCTTTCATGTTGTCCGGAGCCAGTTGGGTCGCCTTGGTCAGGTAGCCGTACGCATCCTTCGGATTTCCGCGCTTCAGCTCCACCATACCGAGCATGTAATAGGCATCGGCGAACTTCGGGTCGATCTGGATGGCGTTTTTAAGCTCCAGGGCCGCCTTGACCATGTCCCCCTTGTCGTAAAGCGCCTTCCCCTTGCCGTAAAACTTCATCTTCTTCGCCTCCGGCCCGCTGCAGCCGATAACTGCAACAATGGCGAAGCAAATGAAGCAGGTTCCTAAAACACGGTATTTCATAATTTTCCTCCAAAATTTGGTTTACCTGGTTTTATTGGCTCAACTGGTTTTTATTGGTTATATTTTCGAACCAATTCAACTAATTCAGCCAACAAACCCCTTCACCGCCAGCACCAGCAGCGACAGGACCAGCATCAGTGCGACCCTTCCGTATTTCCCTCTCAACTCCGCCAGCAAAACCTCGTAGCAGAAAAAGAAAATGATAATCTTGGCCGATATCATTCCTATGCGATAGTCCGGGGCATTCTGTATCGGTAGGTACGGACTGGCGACGGCCAGGAACAATATAAGAAAATCCATCGGCGTGCTCTTGAAGCCCTTCCTTCTCCTGGAAAACTTGGAGATAACTATGATGAAAATGGTCAACAAGGCGATCAGTATGTTATTGACGTGCGACGCCAGACCTGCCATCCATGGTGCAGGCACCGTCACGCTCAGATACACTGCAAAAGGGACCGTCATATAAAGTGTAAGGCGGATAACCGACCCCAGAAGCGGCTTTTTCAGTCTCCAGGCCAGGATGATGGCTGCTGCGAACGCAGGCATCAGCCAGCCAACATAGCGCGGAACCTTATCAGGGATAAAGCATGTCAGCAGAAGGAGTATCGGCATGCCGAATTCGAACACCCTGAAGGTATGCCTGATGACTGTCCCGTCGTCGCGCCACCTTTGCAGGGTTTTCTTGAATATATGGTCAAACCATCCGTACCGGTCCATACGCCATCCGATATCGGCGGTATGCGTCAGGATATACAGAACGACAACAGAAAACGTCAGATAACCGGCCAGGAGAAACAAATCCGAATAAAATCGGAACACAAAAGCAGAAATTATAAGCGCAGCCTGAAGGATGTAAATGACCAGTACCGATTCCGAGTGGTGCAGCCCCAGTCTCATCAGCCGGTGGTGAAAATGGTTCCGGTCCGCCGCGAATGGTGACTTGCCGTTGGATAGGCGGGACAGGAAAACGAATAAAGTGTCGATCACCGGCATGCCGAGCAGCAGCAGGGGCACCAGCGGGCTCAGGGCAGTATTTCCCTGGGTCAGGTACAGGGAAAGTGTAATGGCCGAAAAACCGAGGAACTGGCTTCCCGTGTCGCCCATGAAAACCGTGGCGGGAAAGGTGTTGAACTTGAGGAAACCGAATATGGCTCCGCCCAGAGCCAGACAGATGAAGCCAACTGAAGAGTCGCCTTCCAGGTAGGCCAGGTAGCCCAGGGCGCAGAAAATAAGCAGGCTGATTCCCCCCGCCAGACCGTCGAGGCCGTCGGCCAGGTTGATGGCATTGGTCACCCCGACTATGGCCACCAGCGTCAGTGGTATTGCCAGCCAGCCTGGTACCAGCAGGTCGTCCGGCAGCAGCATGCCGAGCGAGGTTATTTTTATTCCTCCGTATAATATGACGACCAGTGCCGCCGCAATCTGCCCGACGAACTTGGTCCGTGGAGACATGCCCCTTAAATCATCGATCATGCCGAACGTGACCAGCATCAGTGAGCCTATAATCCAGGCCCTGATGAAATTGTCCCAGTTCTGCCAATACACTACCGGAACAATGGCGCCGATCGCCATCGCGATTCCCCCAACCACCGGCACGGGCCTGCCATGGAGCTTCCGCGCGTCGGGCACGTCAACCAGCTGCACCCTTACCGCCACCCTGGACAGAGCCGATATCAGGATGATGGTGATCATCACGGAGAATAATAGTGTTGAGAGGAAGATCATTGCTTTTCCAAATATAAAGACAGTTTTAAAAACCATGATCTGAAAACAATTTTTCGCCATGAATGTCACAAATGGACACGAATGAGAAATTAAACCAAACTGGACTTCTCAATCCTTATAAAAAATTAGCTTTTATTCCGGTTTAGATTTTATTGACTTTATCGTGAAATTCGTGTAATTCATGGTTAATACGGTTTTCTTTTTTTCATGAATTTTCACGTTGTTCTTACTTGGGCAGATATTCATGTGCCAAGTATCGGCACTATCTCCTCTGCAGATCCCTGCGTCTCTTTCCGCTGGGCCGGGTCTTCGTCCTGGTATAACGGTGTAATCAGGCGCACCAGTGCGCCATCGGTGCGGTGTCTGGTCAGTGAGTCCCAGAAGTTATACAGCTTTGATCTGGTAAATGCTGGTCGGCGCCCTGCCCCGCTGCGGGAACCAGTAGTGGACCAGTTGTTTATCCCCGTTCTTCTCCATGAACGCCTGGCTCACCTGCATTGTGCCGTTTCCACACGGCACCGCCTTTTTGCCAGACTCGTTGAAGACGCGGCCGCTGCTCGGCAGGCAAGTCCCGGCGAATGTGTCGCCTCGCGTTTGCTCTGGCTCTGATTGTAGGCAACGTAAAAGTTTATTTCCCTGCCCGCCGGGTTGCCGTAGTCGATCATCGTGTAATCACTCAGCTTCAACGTATTGAGAGACTTCTGCTCCATCTCCTGCCGTTTGCCATCCCACTCTCCAACTTGCAGCGGAAAGCCACTGAACGACTTCGCAAGCGGCGTCATTTCACGAAAGTTCACTGTCTGCGCCACCGCAACGGTAGCCAACAGCAAGATAACGGCGACTATGAAATGGGGGATAGAGAGAAGCCCCGAAAATTTTTTGTTGGGACAGTTTTGTACTTTCTCTCCAGACTCTTGACTTCTGACTCCCTGAGCTCTCTAGTCTCCCTTCCTCCTCTACTTTCTGACTCCTGACTTCTTTTGTTTCTAGAATTATTTTATTAAGTGCCCACATCTCCAGGAGGAGAAAGGCGAGGCACGCCATGAAGATGAACCAGCCGGAGAATTCGTGGAAGAAACCTTCCGCAGCGGCCTGCCCAAGAACTGGTAGAGGATCCCCACCGAGGCGATGCGCAGGCTGTTGGTGAGGATGGAGAGGGGGAGGGTGGAGACGACCAGGACGATCCTCTTCCACATGGGGGCCTTGAAGTAGTAGGCCAGCAGCAACCCAGGATGAAGAGGGGGGTCACGTAGCGCAGGCCGCTGCAGGCGTCCACCACCTGCAACTGGGTGAACCCCAGGTCGATGACGTTCCCTTCCCGGTAGGCGGACATCCCCCAGAGCTGGAGCATCCGGACCCCGATCTGGAGGAGATCAGTTTCAGCCTCAGGGATAGGGGCGTAAATGGCGTTGGGGGGGACGAACATGGCCAGGGAGAAGAGTGGGAAAGGCGATGACCTTAAGTTTCTCCCACCCCAGGTGGAGCCAGGAGAGGCCCACCGCCACCAGCCACAGGGAAAAGAAGTATGGTGAATTCGCCCCCCAGCTCTCCCAGCCAGAAAAGCCGATATCCCGAGGGTCAGGGGAATCATCCCGACCCAGGTGGGGGTCGAGAGGGTTTCTTTCAGGCGCTTTTTTCTTTTTTCCCATATCAGGTAAAGAACGATAAAAGGGAATTATGTAGCAGTAGGTAAAATCATTCTTTGTGCCACATCCGGTAGAGATAATCCAAGGACGAGCGGTAAATAAAAAAGAGCAGCAGACCAAATATGACAACTTTCAGCCAATCGACTGGACGAATATTCGCGATGTATTTGAGATCGTTTTTCAACTAACCCTCCAGAACAAAGCATATGATCAACAATGCAAACCAACCAAAGGTACCAACCAAACCAACCTAACCAACCCCCCCCCCCCCCCCCCCCCCCCCCCCCCCCCCCCCCAGATAACCGCCTAGCTGCCGACCAGCACCTTCCAGATCCTCTCCGACGCCCTGCCGTCCCAGAGATTCGGCACTTGCGCCAGTTTGCTTACCCGACAATACTCTTCAGGTATGAACTTATTATCAGATCACGTTCCGTCCCGGCCAGGACATTGGTTCCGACTTCCACTGTGATAGGGCCGTTCCGTATTATCACGGATTGTCACGCAGGGAACCCCCAGCGCCGTGGTTTCCTCCTGCAGGCCGCCGCTGTCGGTGAGAACAACCTCGGCATCCTTCCAGAGAAACAGGGATTCGGAAAAGCCGAGTGGCGGAAGCTGCACGATTTTATCCGAAAGACGTATGGAAAACTGATCCATCATCTTCTTTGTTCTCGGATGAACGGGAAAGAAAATCGGCCTGTCCTCGGCGATCGCGTTCAGCGCACCGGATATCCGGTTGAAAGTCTCTTTGCAATCGACGTTCGATGGCCTGTGGAGGGTAAGGAATGCGTATTTTTCAAATCCTGATTTAAGTGGAAAGGTGGAAAAGCCTGAGGAGTCCATTCCGGTGAGTTTTTGAACCTCGTTCAGCAGATTATCAATCATCACATGGCCGACCATAAAAATGGCCTTTTGCGGTTTGCCCTCCCGGAGAAGGTTGAGAACACCGCTTTCCTCAGTCACGAAAAAATAATCCGCAATGGAATCGGTTACCATCCTGTTGATCTCTTCCGGCATCGTAAAATCGAAGCTGCGCAACCCCGCTTCCACGTGGGCCAACTTTACCA